>DYEC01000020.1 GCA_020725865.1 Anaerolinea sp.
CGGAGAAGGACCAGCCGGCGGCCGGGGTGGCGGTCAACTGGACGACATCGCCGTAGTGGTAGGAGGCCTGGTTGGGGTTCTTGGTGACCGTGCCGTTACCGACGATGTTGACGGTGAGGGTGTAAGGGATTTGGGAGTAGGCGACGGAGGCGGTATGGTTGCTGGCGGGCATGGTCAGGGTGTTACTGCTGGGTGCGCTGGTGCCGGTCCAGGAAGCGATCTGCCAGCCGGGGTCGGGGACAGCGGAGAGGGTGATAACTTCGCCGGCGACGAACTGACCGTTGGTGCTGCAAGCAGCGGACTTGGCTGGGGAGGCGGTCGGGTCACTGCCGTTGCCGGTGTGGCTGAGGGTGAGGGTGTAGCAGGTTGGAGATACAGCAGCGGTGGTAAATGACCAGGTGACACCGGTTACTGTATCTATGTCATCTGATACAGTGGCATACCATTCGTATTCGGTGTTCTCCGAAAGACCTGTCCAGGAAACAGAGGCGTTGGCGCCATTTGCGACATTCTCTACTGTACCGATCAGAGAATACGGTACCGGTGTCTGGTATATCATGTCATAAGCCATATTCATCTGATCCGGAGAGGAGGTGATAAACGTATTCACATAGGGTGAATAGGTGGTGGCATAGATTGTGTCATTTGATGGCGAGAATCGTAATATGCGCATGTAACCATTGCCACCATTGGGGTAATCCTGATAATCAGCCATCATGATGTGGATGGTATGTCCATCATCTCCTGTTTCCTGGCGATAAGCCGCACCGTCATTGGTGCTGTGCATGTGCCCGCATAACATCAAGAATAGGTTGGGATTATCCTTGAGAGCGTTGTAGGTGGTCTGGTTGCTCCAAGTATTGTCAGTATTCAGAATGTCATGTTGGACAACAATGCCACGTCGGTTAGAGTAAGTTTTCAGCAACCCATCTGCCCAATTCAGGATATCCGATGAAGCGCTATATTGCAGATTGATGAGGATGAAATCCATACCCGATGCGCTAAACAGCGAGTAATTGTTGTAGTTGTTGCTGTCATAAGAGCCGCCGTACCAAGATTTGCCGCTGAAACGGGATGTGCCAAAATAGGTACTGTATGAACCGTAAAGATCATGATTACCGGGTCCTACACTGTAGGGAATACTAGCTGCATCTAGTAAATCCATCGCTGCGTCTGCATTCTGCCACTGTGTTGTGCTGGTGGATGTGTTGACAATATCGCCGACATGTGTGACAAACACGATATTGCTGCTCGTTTTATTGTCTACAATCCATTGTGTCATGGAGGTGAATACTGCCGGATAAGACTGAGACATGTTCTGGGTATCTGGGATTACCACTAGGGTGAAATCTTCACCAGTTATAGGTCCGGCCTCTCCCTTTTCGCGTCCGTAGAAACTGACATCAAGTGTGTCTTCTGGGTCGTTGTCACTAACTGTAACTTCCAATGTCGGAGGGATGTAAACGTTTGTAGCAGCATCTGCAGGCTGGACCAGCACCGGCTGGTTAGGGGGGGCGTTTACCGGTATGATGCTAAAGTTTGCAGTGACCGATTTATTACCATTCATGGTGATTGACCAGGTGCCGTTGCCATTGTCTACAAGGTCAGAAGCATTTGGACCGCTCCAGCTGGCAAACGCGTAGCCGCTGTTGGGGACGGGGGTTAGTGTTACAACAGTACCCTCGTTATAAGTGCCTCCTGCCGGGTTGAGTGTAACTGTTCCGTGTCCGTCATTGCCTGCTGACAGGGTGTAACGGGTTACCGAACCTGCATAAGTAACTGTCAGGTATGGACGGTAAGCTACAGTTGCCGCTTCACTGGAATATATGGTAACGCCATCGGTTCCGGTTGGGTAAAAGATCCAGCCCAAATTATCGCTGGGGTTGGCGGACCAGCGTTGAAGGCTTGCTGTAACATCAATCGAATAATTTGTGTCGGCAGAAGAGGCGGGTGCTTGAACGACTGGTGTGGCCCGGTACTCATCGCTTTGAACACCCTGATCTCCGCCAAAGTTGTTATAAGTAACTGTCGAACCAGCCCATGAAACGAGCACTTCATACACATTTGCTGGATCTCCCTCCGGGGTTCCTGTAGGAGTTGAGTCAACCGTTCTGTAAGCTAACGCAGCGGATATTATCGTTGCGCCATCCGGGATGGGACCACCTTCAGAAGTGAATAGTTGTGTGAAGCGAATTAAGGCAAATTCATCTGTGGTTGTACCGGTATTATCGTCCCATTCCAGAGCAGTATTTGAACCGAAATTTGTGTCACCCTCGGTTGATCCACGAATGAACGTATCATCTGTTCCAGTATAGCCCGAGACGCCATATTGGAAGGTGACTGTAATTTCATATCCCACCGTCCCGGCGACGGCAACATATACATCCGAAGCGCCATCGCTGGAGTGGACAATATCGCCGCTGAAGGTCCCCTCGGTTGCGCTATTCAAACGCACATAAATTGTAGTTGGGTTCACCACACCGCCTGTTTGGGGCAGTGTCAATGAGGAGTTGAAACTGCTGCCATCGGTTGAAAGCTCAAACCCGGAGGGTGCGCTGATGTTGATATCTGCTGTCAGGTTTTTGCCTGAGACGGTATAAGTTTGTGCGGCAGAGGGAACACCCGGCTGGGTGGAAAAGGTTGTCAGGGTACCGGCGGTAGTGATTTTGGGTCCACTACAGTAAGTAATGTTAAGTGTTGGTTTCGTGTACCCGGAAGTATTTTCTTTGGAGGCAACGATCCAGTAATCTTGGGTGCTGCTGGAGCCTGCATTATAGTTTTGCACTGTTAAGCCATAATTTGGCAGGACGCCGTCAATCCAGTCCTGAATGACAGCGACGCCGCTGGCGTTAAGATCAATGGTAACATTACCAGAGGCACTAAAGGTACTTGATGTAACGTTCCAAAGGTTGGTATTATAGCGGTCTGTTGAGGTATTGGCTGCACCGGCAGTGCCCCACGAGTTGGTACCGTCGTAAGTATTCCATGTGGCGGTGCTCTCGCTCCACGCCCGTCTCAAGTTATACAGGCTAAATGTGTAGGTTGAACTGTCCGTTACATAGAATGAGAGACTGGCAGCATTCACGATGGCGCCAGAAGGGATAACGCTCGTGTCCCATTTGAACAAACCGCCCTGTGGGTAGCTTTGGTAAGGACTCATTGTGACTGTGGTCTCGGAACCGTAGTTTGTTGAAGGCTGGGAGGATCTCATCCTGGTATCTGCGGTTGCGACCAGTGAAACATTAGTGCACGGTGACACGACAAAGTTCGCTATGATTGTCTTGTCCCCATCCATCGTGATAGTAGCAGGGTTGGTATTTCCGGTCAGATCACCGGACCAGGAATCAAACGCATATCCCAAATCTGGCACCGCAGTCAAGGTGACAACCGTACCAGAAGTATAGCTGCCGCCAGCCGGATTGAGTGTTACACTACCGCCTGCACTCGAATTCACTGTCAAGGTATAAAATTGGGTTGCCGTGCCGCTGACAGCAACTTCCTTGCGAGTGGCGCCGGTACTCTCGTGGGTGATGTTACCGCTGGAGGTACCCTCAGTAGAACGATTAAACCTTACATAGATGGTTGTAGGCGAAACCACACCGCCTGTTGGCATCAGTGTAAGGGAAGAAGTAAAACCACTTCCGCTGGTGGTGGAGATTTCAAAATCGGCAGGGGCGGTAACGACAATGTTGTCTGTCAAATTGTTTCCAGAAACTGTGTAACTCTGTTCAGCAGAGGGAACTCCTACCGGGCTGGTGAAAGTCGTTAATGTGCCTGTAGTCGTGATGGTCGGGATGCTGCTGGCCTCTTCTGCAAGCATGAAAACACTAGGTCCATATCCTTTATTACCTGCTGTCTGCTCTTGCACTCGGACTGTAAAATCTCCATCAGTGCCGGGTTGAATGCCTGTCCAGCGCGCAACATAGCCATTTGTAGTGTTATATCCGGTGCTAAAGTAAACGGAGTAATTGTCAATGACATTGACACCTGAAGTGCTGGCATTGGTTGCTCCGTCAATGTCAGAGATAGTGAACCTGGAGATACGATCTCCGTAAGATGCATCATTTCTGTTGGCGGTAGTGGCGAAGGTGTACGTCTTAGCTGGGTTAAGTCCTGTAAATGTCATGTCAATGTAATACCCCGAGTTGCCATACTGGATTACGCCTGCCATATTGGCTTTGCTGTAGAAAGTATTATATGCATCTGTTCCCGAGCTAGGATATGTTCCCGATGATGTGTTCACAGATGGGTTACCCGAGGATGTAAATGTCACTGTAACACCAGTGGAAGCACCGGTAGCGTAGTTTTTCAACACACCGCTTGTGCTTCCCGCTGTGACCGTATAGGCTGTGGTGTTGCCTCCGGTGACGCCCGAACAGTCGTTATATGCTACCCAGGCAAAATCGGCTGCATGAACCTCAGTGAGCGGTTTTGCACCGAGCAATGAAAATACGATCATGAGGATGAGCAAAATCTGTCCAGTTATCCTAAAATAGTTATCGGTGCGGTGATGATGGACGTGTTTATTGTAGAAATACTTTTGACTAGTCATTCGAGCCTCCCTGTCCTTCTGACAATGAACTTAAATTCAAGTGGCGCTTGGTGTTAAAAGCACAAGAAAGCCCCACTGAATTGTAGAGATTGATTAGGTGAAGCTTCGGCAACCCGACAATCTCGTTAGAGAGACTCGCGGCTTTGCGCCCCCATATTACTATGGGTTAGCTCTTTCGTGCTCCTGAATACAGTAAGCATCTAACCCGTAAAGTGTTCTGTCAACGAGAATATAATACAAAATTATTATTTGTTTGTCAAGTTAAGTTTGTGTTTATTGCGGAATTGTAATATTTATTTAGGTAGAACTTAGCCGGATGTGTTTTCATTTTTTATTCCCCTGAACAAACCGATTTTGTAATGGCTTTCTATTGGGCATGTAACCGAACGGTGTTTCAGCGAAGGCTTCTTAATTTTTGATTGGCATTGTTGGTATATTGCTCATTAAACTACGCAGCCGGTTTTGCTCTTCAGGAGGGAATAAAGGCAAAAGACGGCGAACAATGCGTACCGTGAGCGGGTGGGTACTGCCAACCAATGTCTGACGCAGCAGATAAGCAGCTTCAACTGGTGAGCGTTTGGCAAGAGCCTGTAAGATTTCAACCAGTTCGGTTTGCAAAATGGGAAGCGGCGATTTGAGAAGCGGTTCGATCATTCGAAACAATGGCGGCAGGTTCTCAAATTCCCGATCCTGTATGGCAGGCAGCATTGCCCGCAGGGCGATTTTTTGAACCGCGGTATTTTTATCTGCCAGCCATAAATGCAGAAGTTCAAACCAGTGCTCGGATTGTTCACGCCGCATGCGGTGTGCTCCATGCTCAAGTAATGCGCTCAGACTGACCGCCTCACATTCCGGCCGGCACCAGCGTTGCAAATAGCCGGTAATCATCTCGGGCGGTTTGGGGTCAATTTTTCCAAGTAGCAGCGCAGCCAAAAGACGTGGCTCCAGATAGGGATCGCTCCAAAGGGTCTCAATCAATATCAGTGCTGCCTGTGGGTTTTCCCGGCAGAGCGGAGCCAATCCCTGTTCGACCTGGTGAATGACGAGCGCAGGCACGCGATAACTGGCTGGAAGTCTGGCGGAAGGCGATTCCTTGCCGGGACGAAATGTCCGGTCGCTGTAAAACTCCAGCAACTCGCGTAGTTCAGTTTGGAATTCCTGCGGGCGGGTAAATTTCCACGCGAGGCTGTTGACTTGTGCTTTCAGACGATTAAGCTGTACAGCAGGCATATTTCAGTAAGCCCGGGCGAAATACACCTTTTCCTCTGCTGGTTTGCCGCATACGATACACGTCCCTTTACCTCCTGGCTGGTCCAGGGGAATACAACGTGTAGTGGCTTTGGTATCCTCTTTGACTTTCGCCTCGCATTCATCACTGCCGCACCACCAGGAGAATGCCCAGCCGTTTTGAACGATTTCTTTCAGTTCCTCGTAATCATGGGGGTCAAAAATATGAGCGTCTCGGAAGGCAAGGGCACGGTCAAATAATGAAGCCTGAATGTCGGTTAACAGCTCGGCAATCTGTCCGGGAAGCTGATCCTGGCTGAGTGACTTTTTACCCTCTTTACCGGGTTGATCACGACGCGCCGACATCACACTGTTGTTTTGGACGTCTTTGGGACCGATTTCCAAGCGCAGAGGGACGCCGCGCATTTCCCAATCGTTGAACTTAAAACCGGGAGTGACTTCTGTGCGGTCGTCTACTTTGACACGGAAATTTGATTCAGTCAGTTCCCGGCTGATCCGTTCAACGACCGGCATCACCTGTGCTTTCTCCGCGTCGTTTCGGTAAATTGGCACAATGACAATTTGTATCGGTGCCAAACGGGGGGGCAAAACCAGTCCCTGATCATCGCCGTGCGTCATGATAATCGCACCGATAAAGCGTGTTGAAAGCCCCCAGGAGGTGGTCCAGCAGTATTGAAGCTGGTTGTTCACATCCAGATAGCGAATGTCGAATGCCTGAGCGAAGTTTTGCCCTAAATTGTGAGAAGTGCCCGCTTGCAATGCGCGCGTATCGCCCATCATAGCTTCAATAGTGTAAGACCGCACGGCACCTGCGAATTTTTCCGTGTTGCTCTTGCGTCCGGGAATCACCGGAACTGCCGCGTCGTCCACTGCAAAACGAGTGTAAATATTGAGCATGCGCAGGGTTTCTTCTTCCGCTTCTTTTTCTGTGGCGTGAGCAGTGTGTCCTTCCTGCCAGTAAAATTCCAGTGTACGCAGGAACAGCCGCGTGCGCATCTCCCAGCGGACAACATTGCCCCATTGATTGATCAGCACAGGTAGATCGCGGTAGGACTTAATCCACTTGGAATACATGTAGCCGATGATGGTTTCAGAGGTAGGACGGACGACCAGCGGTTCTTCCAATTTCTCACCGCCGCCGATGGTGACCACTGCAAGCTCCGGCGAAAAACCTTCCACATGTTCTTTTTCCTTTTCAAGAAAAGACATCGGAATAAATAATGGAAAGGCAGCGTTGACATGGCCGGTGGCTTTAAAGCGCCGGTCAAGTGCAGCTTGAATATTTTCCCACAAGGACCATCCATAGGGCCTCACGACCATGCAACCGCGCACAGGAGCATAGTCCGCCAGCTCGGCGCGCTGGACAACCTGGTTGTACCACTCTGAAAAATTTTCCGCTCGAGCGGGTAGTTTTTCCTCCGACATAAGAACCTCTTAATGGCAACAGGATGGTTTTAAGAATGGGTTTGCTTAGACAACATGGCAACAGCTTGATGAACATTTTCGGCAAATGAGAGCAAGGCTTTTTCCTGTTCGGAAACTGCGTTGCCCATTTCCCTGTAAAAAGTGTTAAATACCGTTTTCCAGGCATCACCAATCAGGATTAAAGGACACGGCGGGATAGATTGAATCAGCAGGCGGTTCCAGAAGAGAAGAATTTCAGTAAACGTTCCCGGACCGCCCGGTAAAGCCAGTGCCGCATCGGCACTGCTGACCAGGGTGTCCAATCGCTCCATCAGTGTTGGACGGCGCCATTCCTCAAGTACCCAGGGATTGGCGGCACGCCGACGCCAGTTCTCCACCTCTTCACATGTTACCCCGATGACATGGCCGCCGGCTTCCGCGGCGCCGCGGGATACAGCTTCCATCGTACCCATGTAACCGCCGGTGATAACGGTGTGGCCTGCTATAGCCAGCAGTTTGCCAAGTTGCAGGGCTTCTTCATAAGCGGATTCACCGGGTTGAGGCCGTGCGCTTCCAAAAACAGTTACCTTCATAAGCAACTCTGTACCTTGAGTTTTGTCTGACAGGTTTCAATTATACCTGCAAATTGTCACGAGGGAAAAACCAACCTGCAGTCATGCTATACTTACCAGTATGTGGGGCTCAAAGGTTGTGTCCAATTTTCGGCGAATTCGTTTTCCAGCCTGGAGCGTACCTCTCTGTCTTCTGGGGCTGGTAACAGTCAGTTATGGTTTGCTCGTCAATCATTTGGGGTTTTACTGGGATGACTGGGCAAAGACGCTGGTACATCGTTTGTTTGGCTTGAACGGATACTGGTCGTATTACGCTGAAGACCGCCCGTATTCATCCTGGACGCATATTCTCTTTATTCCGCTTCTGGGCGATTCGCCAGTGAACTGGCAAATTTTTGTGCTGGTATTGCGCTGGTTAACGGCGGTGGCGATCTGGTGGTTTTTGCGCGGTTTATGGCGGGATGCCGAATGGCAGGCTGTTTTGACAGCGGCACTGTTTTCTGTTTGTCCGGTTTTTACTCATCAGGCGATTGCCGTAACATTCCACCAACAATGGCTGCAATATGTGCTGTGTTTTGTTTCGTTTGCCGCTATGGTACAGGCAAATCGAAGCATCAGGCGGTTTTGGTTATGGACTGTTTTATCGGTGATTACATTAATGATGCAGTTATTGATCACCGAATATTTTATCGGTGTGGAGCTTATCCGCCCGCTGGTGCTGTGGTATTTGCTTGCCGCACAACCGTGGCAAAAAAGGTTTCGTAGTTGGATCAGGCAGTACAGCCCATATTTGTTGATTGCAACGGGGTATATCCTCTGGCGATTGTTTTTCATTCAACTGCCCAATGAAGATCCTTATAAGGCACAGACTTTATATGATTTTTTCAATGCGCCCATGGATACGTTGAGTCGTCTGTGGCTGGTTGTTTGGAAAGATACCCTATATGTGTTGGTCACCCACTGGTATCGGACGTTTGATGTGCACTTGTTTGATGAAAAAATGCAACCTTTTGCGGTGGTTTCCTGGCTGGCGGCGATTGCAATTGCATTGGGGCTGACTTTTTATTTTTATCGCTTGAGAATGGATGATGAACAAAGCAGAGGGCAGACGGGTAAAACCAGGCAAATGATTTTGTTAGGGCTGGCGGCATCATTACTGGGCATGTTGCCTGCCTGGATCACCGGGCGGCAGGTGGTTTTTGATTATCATTCCGACCGTTATGCCCAACCGGCAATGTTCGGTATCAGCCTTTTATCGGTTGGCTTTTTTAATTGGATTTCTCAAAGGCGACTGCAAAGAAGCGTTTTGTTAAGCATCCTGATTGCGCTGGCGGTTGGGTTTAATATGCGTTTGACCAATGATTACCGCTGGCAGTGGGTGGAGCAGACCCGTTTTTACTGGCAGCTTTACTGGCGTGCGCCATATATTCAACCAAATACTGCGATTATCAATGAAAAAGAACCGCTGGCGGACCAGGGACTATTTTCCACTTCGGCGGCGATCAACCTGTTATATCCGCAACCACCGGAGTTTGAAGAACATGGAAGATTGGCTTACTGGCTTTATTCGTTTTACCCCCGTTATGCCAGCGGCTTGCCTGAGGATTTGCGATTTAGTTTTCGTACCCAGTTTCGAACACTCAAATTTGAGGGTGGTTCTCCCAACACATTGCTGATTTTCTATGACCTGAGCAAGACAAACTGCCTTTGGGTACTTCGCCCCGATGATGCCGGTGACCCAGAACTGCCGCGCATCACCGCAGAAGCGATCCGAGCTGCCAACCCTGCGCTCATTTTCCCCCAGCCTGTGTCTGATGATTATCCCCCTCGTGATCTCTTCGGTTCAGAGCCGGAACACAACTGGTGTTACTTTTTTCAAAAGGCTGATCTGGCGCGTCAATTTGAGAATTGGGAAAGAGTGGCAGAGCTAGGGGATCAGGCGCGGCAAGCTGGACTTTCACCGTCCAATACATCTTCCAATGCGCCGCATGAATGGCGGCCGTTTATCGAGGGATATGCACATGTTGGCCGTTGGGATGAGGCGCGTCAATTGACTCTCCAGGCGGCCGAAAAAGGGGAGCGTTATCTGGTGTGGTTATGCCGGGTGTGGGAACAGATGGGGGAAGGGATGGAAGGAAACTTACAGTGGATGGAGCAGATTCACCAAACTAGGGCTGAGATGAACTGCCAAAAACTTGGCTTTTAGATAATTTCGTTGTTTATTCAGGGCAGGGGAGATCCACAGCTTTTCTCGCTGTCATAGCGGATGACTTGCATGTTGCCAGAGATGAAACAACGGTTTTGACGATCGAGTGTAGTTGCCTTGAGTAAAGAGGGCGCATAATTCTGCCGACGATGTTCCAGCGGGATTGACATCAGGTCAAGTAGAGTTGGTAAGATGTTACTGTGACTGGCAGGGTAAGCGGTGTCAGGCTGAACAGGCAATTTCCCCAAAATAAAAAGCGGAACACTGGCTTCGGCGTGGGTGAAGTTGCAGTGCAACCAGGTGGCACCTTCTTCAAAAAGCGTTTGTGCGTGGTCAGAGGTGTAGAGAATAATGGTATGTTGTAGTTGTCTTTGGGGATCTGGCAAAAGTTGCTTAAAAAACTCATTCACATTGAAATAAACGCCATTATCATAAGGATTTTTAACCAAATCAGGTTCTTCCATATAATCCGTTGGAATAGGTCCCCAGAGCTTTGCTTCAGGCGGGTAGGAATGCTCATACAGGAAGTGTACGCCTCTCTTGTTCAAAACGATAAAGTTGCCTGTTGAGGTGTCCAGGATATTGCGAATGATGTCAGCCGCTCTCTGATCTGCATGAACATCTGTGCCCATTTGGTGAATATTCAGCCAATTATCAATATAAGCCAGATCGTTAAAGGTCAATCCATTCCAGAGATAATCGGTTTGAGCGTCAAGATAGTAGGTTTTATATCCTGCTGCTCTTGCATAATGAAACACAGTGGGATATTCTATGGTTTGCTTTTTTACATTGTTGATGTTGTCTGCAATTTGAACACCGGTAATTAGCAGACTGTTAGCAATCTGACTGCAAGTGCCGCCGGCAACTGCTATCCCCCAGTTATACATGTAGCCGTTATTGTAAAGCGAAGCCAGGTAGGGTGTGGTATTCCGCTCATATCCGTTGACTTGAAGATGATCGCCACGAATGCTTTCATCAATGATAAAAACTATGTTGTTGACTGGCGGATTTTGTTGGATTGGCTCAACCGTCTGCCGGGTTGTATGACGAGAGCCGCTTAATGCCCATTGTGTTACCGTCTGATAAAACTGAAACGAAGACAGGCCGGGATTGGTTAACCAACCGTTGTATTGTGAGATCAGTACAGTTCCCCACAAAACAAAGGCAACAGGAAATAAAAGCCACCAGTTGCGGCTTGATTTTTTCTTTCCAGCTAAAATAGCACAGATGACGTAAGCACCAATTGGAAGCAAAGCAAAGGCATTCAAGAAAATGTTTGCAGCATCATTCCACATCCGCAGTGGCGCCGTTAAAACGGTGTCCAGGTCAATCTCGGAGATGAAGCGGTGAAAAGCTTTCCAGTAGCCGTATTGTACGAGGGTTGCGATTGAGAGCAATCCTGCCCAAATAAAACGTCCCCAAAGCGGGAGGTGGAATGAAAACCAGGTGAACACCGCAAACGCCAGAAATGTCATTGCAGTAGTCAGTAGTCCTGTAAGAGGCTCTATACCCTGTCTCCTTTCCACGAGGAATAAAAAATACCCCTGTTGAGAAGATACAAAGTGTTCAACAACGTACATGAACAATGTGAAGAGAAGTGCCAGCAGAAAGCGTTGGTTGTCAGGATTGGAAAATTTAAGGACGAGTGATAATTTTTTCATCTGAAAATGTAAAAAAGCTGGAAGGTGTGAGCTTCCAGCTTTGATACGTGGTCCGAGTGCAGGCTAGTCCTCTTTTGCCTGCTGAATTTCCTTCTGTCGTGCAGCAACAATTTCGCCAGTGATGTGAGCCGGCACAGTCTCATAGTGCGAAAACTCCATCGTAAAGATGCCACGACCACCGGTGATGGAACGCAACTGCGTAGTATAGCGCAGCATTTCAGCCAGCGGTACCTGGGCTGAGATGGTCGAGCGACCTTTTTCGGTTTCCATGCCCTGCACGCGCGCCCGGCGGGTGTTCAGATCGCCAAGCACATCGCCCATGTTGGCTTCAGGAACAATGATTTTGACGTTCATAATAGGTTCTTCCAGTACCGGTCCGGCATCTTTGAACGCCAGCTTGAAGGCTTCACGTCCGGCGATTTCAAAGGCAATGGGCTTGGAATCCACCGGATGTTCTTTGCCATCAAATACGGAAACACGGATGCCATGCACCGGATAACCTGCAAGGATGCCCTCTTTCATTGTATTACGGATGCCTTTTTCAATTGCTGGAATGTAGCTTGAGGATATGGCGCCGCCGAAAATGTCGTTGACAATTTCAAAATCACTTTCCTGCAGGGGTTCAATACGCAGGTGAACTTCACCGAATTGCCCGGCGCCGCCGGTCTGTTTTTTGTGACGGTACATCGCCTGAGCTTTTTTGGTGATGGCTTCCAGATAGGGAACTTTTGGCACGTCAATCAGGAGATTAACCTGGAATTTACTCTCAGCACGACGAATGGCAACTTCAATGTGTTGGTCACCCATACCCTGCAGAATGGTCTGGTTGGTTGCTGCTTCGTTGTACCAAGTAAGGGTCAGGTCTTCCTCACACAAACGAGTTAATGTAGGCGTGATTTTAGCCGAGTCAGCTTGAGTCTTGGGCATGATTGCCACGCGGTAGAGGGCGTGTGGGTATTCAGGCACGGGCAGGGTGAGCGGATGCCCCCGGTCACAGAAGGTATTCCCGGTTGAGGTTTCGCTCAATTTTGGCACCATTCCAATATCGCCGGCATGGATGGTTTTTACTGCGATGGTTTCCTTACCCCGCGGCACATACAGGGTGCCGAGGCGTTCTTCTAGCCCTTTTGTTTGGTTCCAAACGCGGCTATCAGAGGCAATCATTCCGGAATAAACCCGGAAATAGGTTTGTTTGCCAACATAAGGGTCGGCAGTGGTTTTCCATACATAAGCGGCTAGGGGACCAGCATCCGAAGCATTGAGTTCTTCATTGCCGTCTTTCCCGCTGGCAGTGGTAGTAACATCACTAGGAGCGGGTAACAGATCAACAATGGCATCCAGCAATGGGAAGATACCCATTTCGGCGCCGCCTGCGGCTACAAATACCGGGATGAAATTGCCCTGCATGACGACTTTACGCAGCCCGCGCAAAATTTCTTCTGGCGAGAGCTGAAGAGTTTCCAGGTATTTTTCCATCAGCGCATCCTCGCCTTCAGCGGCGGCTTCTACAAGTTGCTGGTAGGCACTTTCGGCGGCAGCTTTAAACTCTGCGGGGATATCCACAGCCTTTTTCCCATCACCAGGATAAGCTTTCATGGTTAGGAGGTCAATCACACCCTGAAAATCAGTCCTTTCGCCCCAGGGAAGCTGAACGGGAATCAATCGAGTTTCGGAATATTCCTGGATAGATGCCAGCGCTTTTTGGAAATTGGCATTTTCACGATTCATTTTGTTGATGAGCACAAAACGCGGCAGCTTAAATTTATTACAGTAATCCCAGGCGATTTCAGTTCCCACCTCGCGCCCGGAGACTGAGTCAATGACAACAATCGCACTGTCGGCAACACGCAGGGCAGAGATAACTTCGCCGATGAAATCATTGTACCCGGGAGTGTCAAGCAAGTTGATCTTGACATCGCGGTACTCAATGGGGATGACTGTTGAATAAAGCGAAATCCCTCGTCGGATTTCTTCTTCATCATAGTCGGATACTGTGCTCCCGTCTTCTATTTTTCCCAGGCGCGTGGTGACACCTGTGCAATGGAGAAAAGCCTCCGTGAGCATGGTCTTGCCGGCGCTGCTATGAGATACTAATGCGACATTGCGAATATGCTCAGCCGTATATTCTTTCATGGACAGATAACCCTTCTTTACATAAAAATTGCAGACACCCTATTTTAAGGGAAGTTGTTATTATTGTCAAAGTTTGCAGGTGGTTTTTCGTATTCTCATGGTCAGTCAGATTCTCTTTCGCCCCTTTTTCGTCGGCTTTTTTCAGTACGCAGAGTCCCTGTCCCGACGCGATAGGAGGGTATATCCATTGCAACAATTGTGCAAATCCGCTTATCTAACATTCGGCTGCGGATGCGCGGGTCCAGTTCTTCCAGCGTGCTGCTCGAGGTAATGACGGTTGACAGTCGGGCGATGTACCGGTAATTAAAGATCTGATACAGTTTTTCACGCGCCCAGGGGGTTGCGCTTTGTGTTCCTAAATCATCCAGAATCAAGAGTGGCGACATGCGCACTTGATCAAACAAATGATCATAGGATATATTGCTGCTGGGCCCAAACGTGGCGCGCAGGTGATCTAACAAATCTGGTACAACAACAAACATTGGGGATTCTCCCAGCGAATGGCGATAGTTTCCAATTGCGGCAGCCAGGTGTGTTTTGCCTACTCCATAGGCGCCCAGAATCACCAACCAGCCGCGTGGGTTTTCAGCAAATTGGTGTGCCGTCTTGAAGGCTTTTTCGATCATCTGTTGCTGATCAGGTGTTAATTTTTCCTGCTCACGCAAGCTGAAATTTCCAAAAGTTTGTTCCTGATGGAGGTGCAACACCGAGAGTGGGGGGTGGCTGAGGTCTTCTGCTTTGCGCCGGTAATCTGGGGCAGTGATTTTAACCTTGCTAACTAGCTCGGTATCCAGCAAACGGGACACAATACGTCCGTCAATTTCTTTCAAATCCTGATTGGTAGTAATGACCGTCGGTAGACGGTTTATATAACGATGATTGATAATCTGGAATAACTTTTCTGCTGCCCAAGCAGTGGTATTTTGGGTTCCCAAATCATCCAGAACGAGCAATTGGATGTTGCGTATTTCATTAAAGCGTTCTTCAAAGGTAGTGTCCGCCGAGTCGAATGAAAAACGTAGCCAGTCGAGAAGATCCGGAACCGTCAAGAATAGCGTTGGCACACCCAATGAGACGGCATGGTTTGCGATTGCTGCTGCAAGGTGAGTTTTGCCACAGCCATACCCCCCCATCAACAATAACCAGCCTTCCAGCCGACGGGCGAACTGAGTTGCCTGATTTAATGCCATTTCCAGTGTACGGGTCTGTTCTGCACCCAGATTGACCAGCCCCTGTGGATTGAAAGTCTCAAATGTCATGTGTCGAAACGAGTCCAGATTGCTCAGCCGAAATAGTCTTTGTTGCATGATCTGGTTAACCTGGCTATGACGACATGTGCAAATCTGGAGTTTACCGAAATCCGGATGGTCAATTGGTAAATCCTGGCGGATGAAACCAACCCCTTTGCAAATTGGACAGTTTGGGTCACCGAATGTGGCTGACTGTTTGGGTTCAACGTTCGATGAATTCTGCAAACTCGCCTTCAAGGTAGCGTCGGCGACTTGCTTCAGTGTTTGAGCGATCTTTGGCATGTCGTCCTCTTTCTTGCCATGAATTCAAAATGGCTTCCACATAACGCCAGCGGCGAATGTTGTTGGCTACAGCGATGCGCATGGCATCTTCAATCCAATCAGCGGGATACTTTTGCTCGGCATCTCGCAGGACATCAGCAACCATGGGCGTAAGTGGACCAAAGTTTTCTTCGTAGAGCCGGAAGATGTTTGGTCGCTCCTGTTGCAGAGTAACAGGTAAACGGCTGACTTGTTCCGGTGTCCATTCGCCGAGTTCAAGTGCCTGGATGGCAGCTCGCCCGCGCGCTGAATTCAGTACATATACTGCTTGTTGAGTGCTACCGCCAAGGGGCTGTCCTTTAAGCAGGGTGCCGCGTAACACGGCGCGTTCTAAGCCTTCCTGAAGTGCGGCTTCGGCAGCAGTGCTTGTTGTACCCAATCCTTCCATAAATGACCTGTCATTGACGAAATCCTGCCAGGTGATGTAGCGGATGCTGCCTTCTTGCTGTCCCAGAAACCAGAAAGCATAAAGGGTGATTTTGAGTTCTGCCAGATGATCAATGGCTGGCAATAGTTCACTGAAAAACTGAGCCGGCAGCGAAACCATGCGTATTTTTCCTGCCGGAAAACCTTTGAATGAACTCATCTATCCTCTTTCAACTTCGAACCGGTATGCTCGCGGTAGCAGCGTTGTCAAAACGCGCCAGATTGTGCAGAAACACCAGCTCAATGCCGGGGTGCGTTGGACCGTTCCGGTGTTTGGCAACGATGATTTCGGCGATATTCTGACGTGGGCTATCTCGATCCAACATATCTGGGCGATGGATAAACATGACGACATCTGCGTCTTGTTCCAGACTGCCTGACTCGCGCAAATCGGACAGCACTGGTTTTTTATCTGCGCGCTGTTCGACAGCGCGGGAGAGTTGGGCTGCTGCCAGAACGGGTACATTCAGCTCGCGTGCCAAAACTTTTAGGTTCCGTGAGATGTATGAAACTTCCTGGACGCGATTTTCTGTGCGTATATCTCCACTCATGAGTTGCAAATAGTCCACAATAATCAAATCCAGCTGATATTCCAAATGCAGGCGGCGGCACTTGGTGCGCAATTGTAGCGGTGTAATGGCAGGTGTATCGTCCAGGAAAATCTGCGTATCTCCCAGTACCTCGATCGCATGGGTGAAGAGGGGTAAATCTTCTTCAGAGAGCTTGCCACTGCGCAGACGTTGTGTATCAATCCCGGTTTCCTGAGCAATCAGACGCTGCACCAGTTGCTCATTCGACATTTCCAGCGAGAAAATTGCAACATGTTTCTTATGCTTCTGGGCGGCATTTTTGGCAACAGATAGCAAAAAGCCAGTTTTACCAGAGCCGGGACGTCCAGCAACAATTAGTAAATCGGATTTTTGCAAGCCTCCTAGCAACCGATCTAGGTCGATCAGTCCGGTTGGGACACCGTAAATTTCTTCAGCGCGCCGGGAAAGAAGACTAATGCGGTCATAGACATCGCTCAATACCTGCTGGATGGGCTGCAAGTCGTGGCGGATGCGTCGTTCGCTGATGCCAAAGATTGCCTTTTCTGCTTCGCCGAGAACGGTATCAATGGATTTTTGTTGGTCATAAGCCAGCTTTGCCAGTTCATTAGCCGAGGATAGCATCCGGCGGCGGATGGCGGTCTCTTCAATGATACGACCGTATGCCTCTGCATGAAGCGAAGTGGGAGTCTGGTTAATCAGGGACATGATATATGCGCTGCCGCCCACTTCATCGAGCTGATTCTTTTGCTCCAGGGTTTCGCAGACTGTTAAGAAGTCAATGGGAATGCGGTGTTCGTGTAAATAGTTGAAAGTTTCCCATATCCAGCGGTTACGCACAATGTAAAAATCGTCTGCCTGAAGAAATTGGGCAACTTCGTAGTATGTTTCAGGATTTATCAAGATTGCCCCCAGTACAGCCTCTTCCGCTTCACGACTGTGAGGCTGAACCTGTATTGCCTGAGACTGAACATCACTCAAGGAAAATTGTTCGCTCATACGATTAGCCATGGATAAAAAACCGGAGCATCCATACCGCCCCGGTTGCAATGTTTATTATTTTTGGGGGTCGGGTTTGTCTTTGTCTGTATCGCTGTCACCTTCTTTTTTATCCGGGTTGTCTTCATCAAGGTTCAAGTTTTGCAGAAAGTCCTCAAATATAGAAAGACGATCTTCGCTTTCTTCCGGTAATTCTTCAACCGGTTCAGGTGGCGGGGGAACCAGGGGTTGTTGCTGAGGTTGTTCGGCGATATCACGTTCCGGAACGATACCGGCGACATCCAGTACATCCTGAGCAACATATACCGGTACATGGAAACGAACCGCTAAAGCTAATGCATCCGAGGGGCGTGAATCAACGTCAAGTGTCTGCCCGTTTACTTCCAGAACCAGATTCCCATAGAAAACATCATCGCGCAAGGCGATAATTTCAACCCGAACTAAGCGGGCATTCAAGGCGTGGATGACATTTTTGAGTAAATCATGTGTTTGTGGTCTTGCCACTTCAACTTCTTGAAGGGAAATTGTAATCGCTTCGGCTTCATACGGACCAATCCAGATGGGAAGATACCGCTCTGCATTCAGCTCTCGCAATACAACAATCCGTTGTTGATTTGTCAGACTCACTCGGACACTATCAATCACAACTTCTATCATTCTGGGCATAAACACCTTCCTGATCTTAAAAGAACGAGGCTGCATCGTGCTGGTGTTTTTATTCTAACACGGGCGACACCTAGACGCAACACGAATCAAAGAATTGTTCATCTTGACAAAATAACGCGGTGCGTTATAATATGAATAACGCACCGCGTTATAATTTATTTTGTCAATTTTGATATATGTGGAGGTTGAAATGACCGCTGAAGGTAAAAGCACTGAGAGAGAAAAACAGAAAGAGGCGCGTTCGCCACTTTACGAGGTTTCACGAAAAGTATTGTTGGCTGCGGTAGGAGCAGCCGTGATCGCCCAAGACGAGATAGAGAATTTTGTCGAGCGTCTGGTGGAACATGGCGAAATGGCAGAGAAGGAAGCCCGCAAGTTGGCGCAGGAGGTTCTGGAGCGCCGCGAAAAATTGGAGCGGGAGCGCCGGATGGAACGAGAGCGCCGCTCTGGCGGTGTGACCAAAGCTGATATAGAAGCCTTGAATGCCAAAATTGCTGAATTGAACAAAAAGATAGAAGAACTCAGGAAAGAGCGCTCTGCTCAGGAATAATGTGGGTCGGTATTATGTTGCGACGGGTGTTTTGAAAAACTCAATGCGCCTGAGTAGATTTTCTTTGGATTTTCAAGGTGTCTTTGGCTAAGAAATCCCACCCCGAATCTTTTGAGTTATGGGGTGTAAGTTTCTGTTGGTAGGATATGAAAGCTTAAAATTATTCAAATTTCCCTTGAAATAGTTGACAGGCAAAGACGCCGCCTTTATAATTATGTGTTGCCTTACCCCGGCGAAAATGCTGGGGTGTATATATGTATCCCCAACTTCCCCACAGCCAGGCGTCGTGAAAGCTGCGCAGGGCTGACGGTGAAGTGAAGATTGGAGAAAAGGAATGAAATTTGCGATCGTTGAAAGTGGCGGTAAACAGTATCGAGCCGTCGAAGGCGCTAGCCTTGAAGTGGACCGGCTACCTGTAGAAGCCGGGCAGGAAGTCATGCTGGACCGTGTACTCCTGCTTGCTGACGAAGAAAAGGTGTCAGTTGGTACACCCACCGTGAAAGGTGCAAGGGTAAAAACCACCGTGGTTGCTCATGTCAAGGGGCCCAAAATTGTCGTGTTTCGCTATCGCCCCAAAAAGCGCTATCGTGTAAAAACCGGTCATCGCCAGCAGTACACCCAGCTGAAAGTTCATTCGATTGAAATGGAGTAGGACCTATGGCACACAAAAAAGGTGGTGGTTCCAGCCGAAACGGACGTGACAGCAACGCGCAGCGTTTGGGTGTAAAACGCTATGCTGGGCAATTTGTTCTTTCAGGTAATATCCTGGTGCGTCAGCGTGGTACCCGTATCAAACCCGGCTTGAACGTCGGTGTAGGCAAAGACGATACCCTGTTTGCAACTGTGGATGGCGTGGTTGTGTATGAACCCCTTCCGGGTGGACGTAAACGTGTCAGCGTAATGCCACAGGAGCAAACAGCATAATCTAAACTTGCAGCGCCAGTCTAAACAAGACTGCCGGATGCAGGAAAAACGAAAGGGTAGTTTCTCTATGAAAAAGGATATTCATCCGACATTTTATCCCGATGCCCAGGTCATTTGCGCTTGCGGAAATACCTGGACGACTGGGTCAACTAAAAAAGTAATTCATACTGAGGTATGTTCAAAGTGCCACCCGTTCTTTACCGGTCAGCAACAGCGCTTGATTGATATTGAGGGTCAGGTAGATCGTTTTTATCGCCGATTGCAGGCTCGACAGGAGTATATTGAAGAGCAAAAAGCGCGTGAAGCAGCCCGCACTTCTCCAGAACGTCCAATTGCTGAACTGGAACTGGGCAATCGCCCGACGGAAGCATTGGCAAAAGCGGGTATAACAAAAGTTGGTCAAGCACTGGAAAAACTCGCTCAAGGTGAACAGGCTCTTCTGGAGATTGAAGGTTTTGGGCGCAAGTCATTAATTGACCTGAAAAAGAAGCTGCGCCAGCTTGGCTATGAGTTGCCGGCTGCCGCCACGGAAGTTTCCGTATAAGGTTTTCCTCCAGCCTCTCACGACCACCTCTCCTTTCTTTTTATGGAAAGGAGAGGTTTTCTTTGAAAAAGTTGGGGTAAAATCAGCACATATTCCATTTTTGGGAGTGTTCCATGAAACATCATAGCGGCTCAATAGAGGTAATCTGTGGCTCAATGTTTTGCGGAAAGACAGAGGAGTTAATTCGCCGGTTGAGAAGAGCCCAGATTGCTCGCCAAAAAGTTCAGGTATTCAAACCAGCTATTGATCGTCGTTATGACGAGTTAAGGGTCACTTCTCATGCGGGGATGGCATTCGATGCCATTCCTATTGAAAAAGCGGCGGATATTCTGAGTCACCTGGAAACAGATACTACGGTGGTTGGTATAGATGAGGCACAGTTTATTGATGCCCAGATTGTTGACATTGTAGAAACGCTGGCTAATCGCGGAGTACGCGTTATTTTGGCAGGATTGGATATGGATTTCCGCGGTGAACCTTTTGGCAGTATGCCTGTTCTAATGGCAAGGGCAGAACGTGTAGATAAGTTGCAGGCGATCTGTATGGTGTGTGGTGAACCTGCGAGCCGAACACAGCGATTGGTCAATGGCAAGCCAGCCCGCTATGATGATCCGGTGGTCATTGTTGGTGCGGCGGAGTTGTATGAAGCACGATGTCGAAGCCATCATCAGGTGCCACGTGAATAATTGGTTGTTCAAAAATTGGAGGAACTTTTGATGCAACCTTATGAAAAATATCTCAAAGAAATTCTGATCACTGAAGAGGATTTGCAAAAACGCATTGCTGAATTGGGTGCTGAAATCAGTCGGGATTTTGCGGGGCAAACGTTATTGCTGGTTTGTATTTTGCGCGGTGGGGTAATGTTCTTGACCGATCTGATGCGACATATCACCGTTCCCCATTCAATCGAGTTCATGGCGGTCTCTTCGTACGGAGTTGGCCGGCGGGAATCCAATGGGCAGGCACGGATTACGCTGGACTTAAATACAAACATCATGGATCAACACGTCTTGCTCGTTGAGGATATTATTGACAGTGGTCATACACTTGCTTCTGTGCTGGAACTGCTCTCTACCCGCAAGCCAAAGAGCTTATCGGTTTGTACCCTTCTGGACAAAGCCTCACGGCGAGAGGTTCAGGTTCCGATCCGTTATTGCGGTTTTGTGATCCCGGACAAGTTTGTTTTTGGTTATGGGTTGGACCTGGATGAGTATTATCGCAACCTTCCCTTTGTTGGCGTGGTTGATTTGGACAAATATAAAGGGAATCCACTTGGGTAATTGGGATGAATGCCTTGCCTGTGCTTGCTGATTCTGGGCTTTTCGAGCTGTTATGTAATCACCTGAAACAGGGCGAGCAACTTTATATGGTGGGGGGAGGAGTCCGCGATCTGCTACTGGGACAAACCAGTCACGATCTGGATTTTGTCATAAATGGCGATGTTCGTCCGCTGGCACGTAGCGTTGCAAATGCGCTTAATGGGCATTTCTACATGTTGGATGATGATCGTAACACTGCCCGGGTCATTTATTATCCCGGTTATAAGGATCGGCTGATGCTGGATTTTGCCGTGATGCGCGGCAGCAATCTCGAAGAGGATTTACGCACCAGAGATTTTACCATCAATGCGATGGCTATCAATGTTCATGATCCTCAAAAACTGATTGACCCATTAGGGGGTGCAAAACACCTTAAGGATAAGGTGCTGTGTCCCTGTTCAGCCAGCTCATTTCTTGATGACCCTGTTCGGCTTATGCGAGCGGTGCGTTTTGCAGTGCAATTGAACCTTAAGCTGGACAAAGAAACATTATCGTTAATGCGTGAAGCTGTAACTTTACTGCCCCGTGTTTCAGCAGAACGACAGCGAGATGAACTGTTTCGCATTCTTGATGGCAATCAGATTGCTACGGCGGTACGTCTGCTGGATAAAGTGGGTATTCTAAGCATAGTATTGCCCGAACTGACAGCGCTCAAACAGGTAGTTCAGCCGCCGCCCCACACGTTGGATGTCTGGGAGCATACGCTGGCGGTTGTTCAAGCACTGGAAAATCTGTTTGGTGTTCTGGTTGGAGAATATCGAGAGGAATCCAACAACCTTACAATGGGTACCGCTGTACTTCGCTTGGGCCGTTTTCGCCACAAACTGGCAGAGCATTTTGCAAGGCGAATGGTACCGGAGCGTAGCCGGCGAGGATTGCTTCACCTTGCCGCCTTATATCATGATGCCGGTAAGCCGGTGGCAGTAACCGATAACGATAATGGGCGGCGACATTTCTACCGGCATGAGCGTTATAGCCGAAGTACGATTGTCGAACGCGGCAAGGCGCTGGCATTAAGTGCCCAGGAATGGGAATACTTGGCTCTGGTTACATACGGACACATGCGCATTCATCACCTGGCAGAAAACGCAAGCCCGCCCACTCGCCGGGCAATTTTTCGCTATTTTCGTGCCACAGGTGAAGCAGGGGTAGATATATGTCTTTTATCGCTCGCTGATCTTCTGGCTACTTACCAAACCGCATTACCGCAGGATATCTGGCTGACCGAATTGGATATTTGCAGGACCTTGCTTGAAGCATGGTGGGACAAAAAAGATGAGATTGTTGTTCCGGCTCGTCTACTGAACGGTGACGAACTGATGGAAGCATTTTCCTTACAGCCAGGACCATTGGTTGGAAAACTATTGATGGAAATCCAGGAGGCACAGGCAGCCGGTGAAATCACCAATCGCCAACAGGCTTTAGAGTTTGCCAGAAACCGCCTGATGGATTACAATGAGAGCACTTGAAAGATGGATGAAAAGGTGTCTTTATATTTTGAAGAGCATGGTCATGGGACCCCTGTAGTGCTAATCCATGGGTTTCCGCTTGACCATACAATCTGGAATCCCCTTGTGCCGCTGCTGGAGGGGAAAGCCCGCTTGATTTTGCCTGATTTGCGCGGATATGGCAAGTCCCCGGTGACCAGGGGAACTTATGACATGGGCTTGCTGGCAGATGATATTAAAGAGATGCTGGATGGGTTAAATATCAGACAGGCTGTTCTGGTAGGTCACTCGATGGGTGGTTATGTTAGCCTGGCATTTGCCCGATGCTATCCAGAGCGATTATTGGGATTGGCTTTAGTTGCTAGTCAGGCAGCTGCTGATACACCTGAACGGCGTCAGGGTCGTTTACAAACTGCTGGTGAAGTTGAACGCCGCGGTGTAAAATCCCTTGCCAAGACCATGCCTGAAAAGCTGACCACACATCCTGATTTGGTTGAGCCCTTGCGCCAACTCATTTTGCAGGCAAATCCTGCAGGTGTGGCAGGTGCCCTAAAGGGGATGGCGGATCGGGAGGATATGACCAGACGCCTGTCAGAAATTAATGTCCCGACATTGATTATTGCAGGAGCGCAGGATAGCCTCATTCCGCTAGAAAAATCCAGAGAGATGGAACGATTATTGCCGCGCGGCTGGCTGGTTGAAATTCCAAATGCGGGACACATGCCGATGATGGAAGCTCCTGAAATGGTCGCTGAAGCGCTATTTCGGCTACTTGAGAAAATCTAATGAGGTTTGCAGTTTAATCGCCGGAACTATTATTTTTGCTTTCTCTGGTAACCGGGCATACGGCGATATTTTCCTGGATCAAGCAGTCTGATAAATCTTCTTCAATCAGGAGAAGTGATAGATCGTTCAGTGACTCCTCTGAACTCGCCAGCAAGATCAATGTGTTTTGCTCGTTGCCAGGACTAAAAAGTATCAGGCCGATGCCATTTAGCGAGAACCTGCCCATTCCCGGTATCGTAACTGTTTGTTTTATGCCTGTTTTATCTCTGAGAGTATCCGTTGCTTCTTCTGTCTCAATTGCCGGCGTTGGTGTCAGAGCAGGGTTTACAGTTTCTGGTGTTGACTGCGGCGTGGCAGTTAAAGCCATCGCTTCACGGTTTGAATCTTGGGCGCCTTTTCCCGCTGAAAACTCCAGAGCGAACGCCCCTAAATAGAGTTGAAGTTCTTTGGCTTGTGACTGTTGATAAGTACTGGCAATCAACAGATCATATCCCTCCAGTGGTTTGTCGTTCAGCCGAAGTGAGAGATTTGAGGCGTTCAGAAATTTTTGAGCGGTGTTAACCATTCCTAACATATCCTGATCCAGCGTAACATCTTTTGGCAGCAACAAGACCACGGGGCGGGTGAATAAATAAGGAAAATCGTGCAGGTTGCGCTGGCGTTTTTCGCCGCTCAACCACCGAGCCAGGTTTCGTACCAGCAGTTGGTTATCAGCCACCTGAACATAAGGGCGCGTCATGAATGTCATGTCGCCAAGAGCAACCACCTGCTCATCCGCAGCTCGGGCAGAGACTGGATGGTTACTGCCCACATCCGTTAATGAAGAATATGTAGTTTCTGATACGGTGATCAAAGCTTTTGCTTGGGTTCGAATAGAATGGGCACTGTAAAATATCACTTGGTTTAGGTTTTTCGTAAGCACATCCTGTGCAAAATCGGTCAGGATAATATTCCGGAAGTTCGCTTCATTTTCAACCATGTCATATAAATAGTCTTCGGCAAAAGCGATTTGATACGCTTCTAGAAGCGTATTGGCAATATTGACGCTTTGTAGTTTGGCAGCAGTATCACCGAATACATAACCGTAGTAGCTCATATCTCGCGTTGGATCGGTAATCACCAACAGTCGCCCGCCGCGCGCCACAAATTTATTAATAGCATCACGTTCTTCAATCTCAAAAGGTAAAGTGGGTGCAATTACCACATAAGCATCTACGTCTTTAAGCATCTGGGCGAGCATAGTAGGATCGTCATTGACGCGTATTTCGGCTTTCAAATCTGTTACAGCTTCTATGAACGGTTCAATTTCAGATACCGAAAACATGTTATCGTGACCAATGTCCAGCAACACAACCGGGCGACTCGAATCTGCTCTGCTTGCTGTTATCTCTAGGACAACTGGCGTAGATAGCGGCAGGGTTTGAAGTTCAATCTGGGAATAATCTGGTGTGGCTACGGGTTCGCTTCTGGTGTAACTGCCCTGAAAAAACCAAAGGGTGCGAATCAAAGCAGGGAGAACCAGGCATATCAGTGCAATAATCATCCGGTTGGTTTTCATGGCAACCTCTCTGCTGGCGGAACATATAAGTAATAGATGCCAGCCTTTGCCGGGTAAGGCGTTAGAATACCTTCAGAAGATGTGAGGAAGAATTGATCAGGGGTATATTCCGGTAAACCTGCCAATACCCGTAGGTCTTCTACACGGTAATGAGCGATGTGCGCCATCTTTGCGGCTTTCTCATAGGCCTGGCTCAGTGAGCCAATTTCATCTACCAAACCCAGTTTTAAGCTTTCGCTTCCATTCCAGACCTGACCGCTCAGAATAATCTCATCTGATGTTTTCAGCGCTTTTGCTCTGCCCAATTTGACTGCCTGTAGAAAGCCTTGTTTGGCAATCTCGATTTCACGCATCGTCGCATCCCGCGAGCTGCCCCAAAGTTTATAAGGTCCGGTTGAATATACATCATCAACGACCAGAGGATATTTGGGCAGGGAAGAATACACCCCGATGCTACCAACTGTAGAATTTGGTTTTGCAAAAATATAATCTGTGCCGGCGGCAAGGTAGTAAGCGCCGCTGGCAGCCATTCCTTCTATAACAGTAATGACAGGTTTAGATTGACGCAGTCGGGCAAGTTCCATGTAAACAGCTTCCGTGTCGGCGACTGTCCCGCCCGGACTATCCATCACCAGAACTATTGCTTTGATTTCCGGGTGTTGGCTTGCGTAGTGGATCTGGGTGATCATATCTCGGGCAGAGAGGTTATAAATGGCATCGGTTAGACGAATCACACCAATCAACGGCTGTTTGATAAAGAAAGAAAGCAGAATACCTGTGATAAGAGGTAAAGCACCCCATAAAAGGATACTTTTTATGTCCCAGCTTTTAAAAAAGTTTTTAGGGGGGATCATACTTTTGGTCACAAATTTTCTCCTTTTTGGCTCATACATAAAGACGGAAAGCCGGTATCCCAGGCTTTTATGCGGCGGTGTTGGTTTAAGAAACTATTTTTCGCCCCCTTTGTTTTTACTGTTATAAAACTATTTGCTTGAGTTTGTTCACTGAATGCCAGGATGAAGATTTCAAACCTTGGGATTACATAAAGCTTATGGTTCTGATTCTTTTAAGGCTTTTTCTTTATGGATAAATTTCATCCAGCATTGGCTCGTAAAAGCAACGACAGCCCTCGCTATGAGAACATCCGGGGACAGGTAGTTTGGGAGCTTTGTTCTTGGGATAAGCGCCCTGCATTTGCTGACAGGCTGGGCAGGCATCTGCTGCGACAGAAAGATAGACGCGCGTTACGCGCGGGTTTTCCCGGAATCGCTTCAGCGCTACATTGGCTGTTGAGAATTCAGAGAGGTCCGCCTGACAGTTCAGGCAATATTTTGCGGTGTCTGGGGATTGGCTATGACAAAGGGAACAGGTCTGCAAGGCTCTATCTCCTAATTTCTTCAAGTTGTTTTTATTATAACGAATTTCTTACAGAGGTAGTGGAGTTGACTACAACGAAATTCGTTGGGAAGATAGTTGCTTCGCAGAAAGTTAGAAGGCTAGGTTCTATTATGGTAGATTTGTGGACAATAACCAAAATTTGTTTCCTTGGAGAGGTTTACCCCCGCGCGTCGAGCCAGCTTCGCGATATGTGCAGCGATCACACTGGCGGAGCAGGGTTTTACTAAATAGTCATCTGCTCCCGCCTGAAGAGCAGCAATAATCATCTTGGGGCTGTCAAGAGCTGAAAGAATAAGAATAGGGGCATCACAGAATCTTCGGATCGTTCTACATAGATTTATGCCTGACATATCTGGCAACATCACATCCAAAACAATCACATCAGGCAATTCGGTTTGCAGTATACGCATGGTTTCTTGGGCGGAATAAGCAGTAAAAATAGTGCTTTCGGAAGCTCCCAAAAGTGGTGTTAGTATTTCGGCTGTGGAAGGATCGTCGTCTGCAATGAGCAATCTCATGAAATTCCTCCGTTGTTTTTGCCATAAGCCTGTTTAATTATGATGCATCTTGTTGCAAATGAACCTTGCAGCTTGCTTACAAACTGGTGTATAGACAAGCGGATTGAATGCTTTGTGAAATTTCGCCTTTGTGGTAGAATTTTATTGTTTATGACAAACCATATTTGACCCGCCTGGCGGGTCAATTTTGAAATCAATCATTCCTCTGGAGGTAAAACCATGGTAGCAAAGAAATGGGTATATTTGTTCAACGAAATTGACCAGGCTGAAGCCTACGTTGGCGGGGACTGGGACAAAGTACGCGGTTTGCTGGGAGGTAAAGGCGCTAATCTAGCGGAAATGACGCGCATCGGGCTGCCGGTGCCGCCGTTTTTCACGGTGACTACCGAAGCGTGCAATGTCTATTCGGCAACGGGCAAATTCCCTGAAGGGCTATGGGATCAAATGATGGATGCCTTGAGGGTGGTGGAAACTGCATCTGGAAAGACATTTGGCGATGCCAAAAATCCACTGCTTGTTTCGTGCCGTTCAGGTGCCAAATTCTCGATGCCGGGCATGATGGACACAGTGCTGAATATCGGCTTAAATGACGAAACGGCAAAGGGTATGGTTGCTCTTACCCAAAATGAGCGCTTTGTGAACGATTCCTATCGTCGTCTGATTCAAATGTTTGGCGCTGTGGTGCTGGGCATTCCAGACGAGGCATTTGAGGAGCCAATGGAAGAGTTCAAGGCAAAGAAAGGCGCCAAGCTGGATACTGACCTGACCGCAAGTGATTTGAAGGAATTGATTGCGATCTTTAAGGATGTAGTCCGAAAAGAGAAGGGTTTCGATTTTCCGCAGGATCCATTTGAACAGTTGCGGTTGGCAACCGAGGCGGTGTTTAAGTCCTGGAATGGCAAACGCGCGGTGGATTACCGACGTGCTGAGAATATTCCCGATGATCTGGGCACCGCGGTCAATATTGTGACAATGGTGTTTGGCAACATGGGCTTTGACTCTGGTACGGGTGTTGCGTTTACCCGCAATCCCTCCACTGGCGAAAAGAAAATGATGGGTGAGTATTTGCTCAACGCGCAAGGCGAGGACGTTGTCGCTGGCATTCGTAATACCGAAAACATCGAGAATCTTGAGCGCGAAATGCCGGATGTCTATCGCCAGTTTATGGAAATCACTCAGAAACTGGAATCGCATTACCGGGATATGCAGGATGTCGAGTTCACCATCGAGCGCGGCAAATTGTGGATGTTGCAGACGCGGAACGGAAAACGCACAGCGCAGGCTGAGGTCAAAATTGCCGTGGACATGGCAAATGAGGGATTGATCAGCCGTGAAGAGGCGGTGAAGCGCGTCAAACCGAAGCAGGTTGACGCACTGTTACATCCCATGTTCAAAGATGAAGCGATTAAGGCTGCCAAAAAGAGTGGCCGCTATCTTGCCAGTGGGGTTAATGCATCCCCCGGCGCGGCGGTTGGACGGGTGTACTTTGATGCGGATACTGCTGAGCATATGGGCAAGGAAGAAAAGCAGCCTGTTATTATGGTGCGTCCCTTCACTAAACCGGATGACGTCCATGGTATGCTGGCAGCCAAAGGCATTCTGACCAGTGAGGGCGGTGCTACTTCTCACGCTGCGGTTGTAGCCCGTCAGTTTGGTGTGCCTTGCGTGGTTGGCGCGTCCGATTTTCGGATTGACCTGGACAAGCGCCAGATGTCCGTTGGTGAGATCGTGATCAAAGAGGGTGACTGGATTTCCTTAGATGGTGGAACAGGTGAGGTGTATTTGGGGCAAATCGAGTTGACTTCACCTGATTTGGAACAGCAAAAGGATTTGCTGACCTTGCTCAGTTGGGCAGACGAAATCTGTGCTCGACCGGGTATCCGACAGGCACCTGAAGGATGGCCAAGTCAAGGTTTGCAGGTTTGGGCGAATGCAGATTATCCCAAAGACGCGCAGCGCGCTCGAGCGTTTGGCGCAGTCGGAATTGGTTTGTGCCGTACCGAGCACATGTTCTTTGAAGAAGAAAGGTTGCCGATTGTCCAGCGCATGATTCTGGCTGAGACTTCTGAAGAACGCACGAAAGCCTTAGACGAATTGTTGCCTTATCAGCGCTCGGATTTTGAAGGCTTGTTTGAGGCAATGACCGGCTATCCGGTGATCATCCGCTTGATTGACCCGCCGTTGCATGAGTTCATGCCCGATGAAGAAAAACTGTTTGAAGAAGTAATTACTATGCGGGTCAAGGGTGAGACCGAAGGGCTGGCGGAGAAAGAAAAACTTCTTGCCAGTATCCGCGCCATGCATGAATCCAATCCAATGATGGGTCTGCGCGGTGTTCGTCTGAGCATTGTGATGCCCGAAATTGTCGAGATGCAGGTGCGGGCGATCTTTGAAGCGGCGGCGAACGTTAAACTGCGCGGCTTTGAGCCGAAACCTGAGGTCATGATCCCGCTTACCGGGCATGTTAACGAGTTGAAAGTCATCCAACCGCGGCTGATAGAAATCGCCAAGACGGTCATGGAGGAGAAGAAAGTACAATTTGAATATAAATTCGGCACAATGATTGAGATTCCGCGCGCGGCACTGACCGCCGCCGAGATTGCCAGCATTGCCGAGTTCTTCTCGTTTGGCACCAATGACCTGACGCAAATGACCTATGGTTACAGCCGTGACGATGCTGAGCGTAACTTCTTGGTTAAATATGTGGAGGATGGAATCTTGCCGGCAAATCCCTTCCAGACACTGGACTGGGATGGTGTTGGGCGTTTGATGAGAATCGCTGTGGAGGATGGGCGTAAAACCAGACTGAACCTGGAAGTGGGAATCTGCGGTGAACACGGTGGTGATCCGGCTTCAATTGAGTTCTGCCATCTGGTCGGTAACAATTATGTTAGCTGCTCACCGTTCCGCGTGCCGGTGGCGCGCTTGGCAGCAGCTCATGCGGCGCTCAAACATGCACCAAAAAAGTAAGAGACTATCTCACGATTGATATGTAGTGTGTGGGTCTGTCCTGAGCGGTTTTGCTTGGACAGACCCACTTTTTGACCGTTGGCAGGAAAAACAATTTCGTATAAGCCAATTATCATTTTACATTAAAGGGCTTAAAACAAGCAGGTCTGATATAATTTTTTCTGGAATTATGTTGGGTGATTGATTTCTTAATTTTGGGAGGTCAATTTGCTTTTATGGAAAAGCTAGAATATCTCGATTTGTATCAACAGATGGTAGTGATTCGCCGGCTTGAAGAGGTGGCTGCGGAGCTGTACCAAAAAGGAAAGATTGGCGGTTTTCTCCATTTGTACATTGGGCAGGAAGCTGTCAGTACCGGTTTGATCTCCGCACGTCGACCAGAAGACCGGGTGATTACTGCCTATCGCGACCATGGGGTGGCTATTAATTGTGGAATTTCTGCAAATGAAGTCATGGCAGAACTGCTTGGAAAAGTCACAGGTTGCTCGCGCGGCAAAGGCGGTTCGATGCATCTGGCGGATGTCAGCAAGAACTTCTGGGGCGGTCATGCAATTGTTGGCGCCCATTTGCCCATTGCAGTAGGTTTGGCGCTTGGTGATGTTTATAAGGATCGCAAGGCGGTCACAATCTGTATGTTTGGCGATGGTGCAACAAACATAGGTTTCCTCCATGAGGCATTGAATCTTTCCAAAGTTTGGAATCTACCGGTTTTATGGGTCTGTGAAAATAATCAATATGGTATGGGAACAGCGGTGGAGCGTGCCTCGGCAGTTTCTGAAATCCGTCAGAAAGCCTGTGGGTATGGTATGAAAAACGAGGCAATTAATGGAATGGATGTGATTGAGGTGCGTGAAACCGCGTTGCGCATTCTAGAGGAAATCCGGAATGGCAGTGGACCTCAATTACTAGAAATTGATACCTATCGTTTTCGCGGGCATTCGATGGGTGATCCAGAGCGCTATCGCAAGGCGGAGGAAGTGCATCAATGGCAGGAAAATGATCCGATTGGAATTTATCGGCGTTATCTAATTGGAAGAGAAGTCGCCACAGAAGCAGAGTTGAACGAACAGGATGGCCTCGCCGAACAGATCGTGCAAAAAGCGGTTGAGTTTGCCGAAGCCAGCCCGGAACCGTCGCCCGAAGAGCTTTATGCCCATGTTTATGTTGAGGAATAGGAGGGTACACTATGGCAAGGTTAACCATGCGTGAGGCGATTTCACAGGCGCTCTGGGAAGAGATGGAACGCGATCCTGATGTTTTTATTCTGGGCGAAGAAGTTGGTGTTTGGGGTGGAACATATGCGGTAACCAAGGGGTTTTATGATCATTTTGGTGCTGAGCGGGTGCGTGATACTCCGATTTCCGAGGCGGCGATTGTTGGCGCCGCGATCGGTGCGGCATTAACCGGTTTGCGTCCGGTGGCGGAGCTGATGACCATTAATTTTGCTTTTGTTGCTATGGATCACATCGTCAATGAAGCGGCGAAATTGCACTATATGTTTGGCGGTCAAATGGTACTGCCGTTAGTTATTCGAACTACCAGTGGTGGAGGTCGTCAGCTTGCTGCAACCCATTCGCAAACCCCCGATGCCATTTTTGCTCACTTCCCCGGCTTAAAAGTCGTTGCGCCGGGTACACCGGCAGATGCCAAAGGGTTGCTCAAGGCTTCGATTCGCAGTAATGATCCGGTGTTGTTCATTGAGCACGCTACGCTTTACCAGACGCGCGGCGAAGTGCCAGAGGGTGATTACATCGTACCAATTGGAAAGTCAGCTATTCAACGAGCCGGGCGCGATGTGACGATTATCACCTATAGCAAAATGCTTGAGATTTCTATGAAGGCTGCCGACCAACTGGCAAGAGAGGGTATCGAGACAGAGATTGTCGATTTACGAACGCTACGACCGTTAGATATGGAACCTGTCTTTGACTCGATAAAAAAGACCAACCGCGCGGTAATTGTGGAAGAAGGTTGGAAGTCCTATGGTGTTGGTGCTGAGGTATCTGCTCGTATTTATGAGCAGATTTTTGATTACATTGATGCACCTATTCGGCGGGTGGCGCAAAAGGAAGTACCTTTACCCTATAACCGCACGCTTGAACAGATGGCGCTACCGCAGGTGGAAGATGTGATTGCGGCAGTCAAGGAGGTGATGTAATGGCTGAAACAGTTACCATGCCCAAACTCGGATTTGATATGGCAGAAGGTACGCTGGTGCGCTGGATTAAAACTGAAGGTGAGACAGTCAATAAGGGAGAAGTTCTTGCTGAAATCGAGACTGATAAAGCCACTGTTGAAGTCGAATCGAATTTTTCCGGTATTCTGGCGCGGTGTCTAGTAGAGCAGGGGAGTGTTGTACCAGTGGGTGCTCCAATAGCGATCATCGCGGCACCGGGTGAAAAATTAGATGAAGTGCTGACGAGTAGCGTGACAGAAGTAAAACCGACCGTAGCCGCAGAAGCTCCTTCAGCTGTTGCTTCAACTTTTCTCCCCCTTTCCCCCGCGGAAGAAATGTCCACTGGACGGGTGTTCAGCTCACCACTGGCACGCAAAATTGCTCGAGAACAAGGAATTGATTTGAGGAAGATTCGCGGCAGCGGGCCTGGCGGACGAATTGTTCGGCGAGATGTTGAGGCGGTGCTGACCGACAGAAAAGTTCGACAACCATCTATTGTTGATACTGCTGCGGTAATACCTTCTGTTGCACAGCCGCGCCCTGTTGAAGTAGTGCCCTCACCTGCAGATCAGCGTATTCCGATTGACAAATTGCGTGCTGCAATTGCCCGTCGCATGAGCGAAGCCAAGCAGCAGGTACCGCATTTTTATGTAACCCACGAATATGAATTGGATGCACTGTTGGCACTGCGTCAGGAAGTCAATAAACTATTGCCTGAAGAACAAAAAATTTCTGTCACTGATTTTTTGGTGAAAGCGGTAGCATTGACGTTGCAGAATTTCCCGAACCTGAACGCCTCGTTTCAGGGTGATGTAATCGTTCGTCATGGTTCAATAAATATTGGTGTTGCGGTTGCGCTTGAAAATGGTTTGTTGACAGTGGTTGTTCGTCAGGCAGACGTTAAACCGGTGCGCGTTATCTCCGGTGAGCTTCGCGAGATGGTCAACCGGGCACGGCAGGGCAAGGTTCGACCGGAAGACATTGAGGGCTCAACATTTTCGATTAGCAATCTGGGAATGTATGATGTTGAGCATTTCATTGCCATTATCAATCCCCCGGAGGCGGCAATTCTGGCAGTTGGATCAGCCAGGCAGGTGGCGGCGATTGTGGATGGTCAGGTACAGCCCCGAACCCGCATGAAAGCTACGCTTTCAGCAGATCATCGGGTTACTGATGGCGCTGAAGCAGCCAGATTCCTGAAAACGCTGGCAGAATGGATTGAACAACCTCTGAAACTGTTGCTTTAGCCGAATCCTTCCGTCAATTTATGTACTTGTTAGGGCGAACGCTCATACAAACGCCGGTAAATATTCATGAATTCGGCCACCTGCATGATGTATGTGCGAGTCTCGGCAATACGGATTACTTCCAAAAATAGATCAGGGTCGCCACCGGATAGAGCTTTCCAAATCGAAGCATTGCCTGGTCCACCATTATAAGCTGCCAACGCTGCGTAAAGATCCCCGCCAAAGTAATCGCGCTGGCGCGCCAGGTAGCGTGCTCCCAGCGTTATGCTCACTACAGGACGGTACAGATCGCTTGGAGTGAAGTTGGGTGGCCAATTCAACTCTGAAGCCAGTTCCTGACCCGTGGCAGGCATAATTTGCATCAACCCTCGCGCTCCAGCGGATGACCGTACATGCCCCTCGAACATACTTTCCTGGCGGATGACCGCATAGAGAAAGAGGGGGTGGAAGTTTTCGGATTGCGCGACGGGTACAATGAGATTTTTGTAATAAGTGCCAAAACGAATATGGTTGAAATAATCCGGGGCGGTAAAGGTGTCCACATCACTCAGTTGGGCAAGATTAAGAATTTGCCGGCTTGCCAGGATAGCAGAACGATAAAATCCTAGATCAAGTAAATGATTGAGCAGGCGGAATGTGTTCACTGCATCCTGTTGGACATCCTGTCGAACAGCCTCAAATTCGGCACTAGCTTGAGAGTAGAGTCCCAGTTCATAAAAAGCATTACCGCGTCTGATGCGTAAATCATTTGCGAGCGGACCTAAACCGGCAAGATCGGTTTCAGACGCAAGGCTAAAATGATTTCGCAGCCAGAGCTCCGCCAGATAACGTTCTTGTTTCAAGTCATAGTTCAGTTCATATTGCGGTGCGGCTGTAAGAGGCGGCAGGCCGTTTAAGACTTCGCGGGCACGCTCGCTATAATAACCGGTTGGGTCTCGCTGGGCAGCCTGTTCCCAAGAAGATTGCGCGGCAGCAGCGTCGCCTTTTGCCTGTTGTGTTTTCCCAATCCAGAATAGGGCTGCCGATTGGTCTTCTCCAGACGAAGCTAAGACCAGCGCGCGCTGAAAGACCAACAGTGCCTGATCAAGATTACCCAGACGGTAGTAACTGACACCCGCTAGAAAGAGACCGCGATAACTCAGCTCAGCAGACGGATATTCATTCATTAACCTTTCCCACAGCGCAGCAGCCTCGAGAAGCTGGTTGTTCCGTTCATAAATTCGAGCTGCTTCGTAAAGCATATTGGGAGCTTCCGGATCACTGGGATTTGCTCCCACGAAATCTCGTAGCGTTTCTGCTGCTCTGGCATGTTGATTAAGATGAGCCCACAGAGTATAAGCCTTTTCATCGTATGCAGCGGCATAAAAACGGTCGCCTACGTGATCGGCGATCAGAGCATCCCATTCGGCAATCGCAGCTTCAAAATCGCCAATTGCGCGTAGGCTAAGGGCTTTGTAATGATGGGCAGTTCCATCATGTTGTGGGTCGTTTTTCAGGTAGCGGTTGAAAGCTTCGATAGCGACGGCATATTGCCCGGCGAAGTAGTCCACTAAGCCACGATTCAGTTCGTTTACCGGGATGCCGTTTTCTACCAGAGCAACCAGTGCTGAATGGGAATCATAAGAACGCGGAAAGTTGTCTACTGAATCCTGAAATCGGGCATAAGCCTGTTCCGGTAACCCCATCGCCAAATAAGATTGACCAGCCAGCAGGTTCACGGTTGCTTTAACGTAATCATTGCTGGTTGCCTCATAGATTGCCAGTAATTTTCGAATGGCGTTTTCATGGTCACCCATTGCCGCATAGGTTTTGGCGATTTTGATGTGAGTGTTGACAGGGTCGGTCAGCTGGGGTGCCTCCGTTGCAGCCTGATATGCCTGGATGGCATCCGAGAAACTGCCGGCAGCGGCTAATGCGTCACCGCGCAATTCCTGAACATACGCATCCAGAAAGCCAGGACGCAGATGCAGATAAGCAGCATATGCCTGTGCGGCTTCAGACCATCGTTGCTGGGTGCGGTAACATTCTCCAAGAAAAAATTGCGCATTTGCAATCCAGTAACTGTCTGGGTAGGTGTTTAACAGTTCGGTTAAGATTTGAATGGATGCAGTGCAATTACCGCTTTCGTAATGAGCGCGTCCGATGCCGAGCAACGCAGCAGCGCGAATATTGGCATCTGGCGAGGCTGAACGCACAAGTTCAAATTCCTGTAAAGCGCGCGCATAATCGCCTTCAAATATTGCCCGCTCCCCCGCCTCAATACGTTCGGCGGGCTCAGGGGTTGCAGTCGCAGTTGGGAGGGGTGTTTCGGTTGGGGTTGGTGTCTCTTCTGGGGCAAAAAGCACCGGGGGCTGCCCGTTATTATTATCATGGAGCAAGCCCGACAGTGAACAACTCAAACCAAGCAGACTTAAGAGCATTACGAGGATGATTTTTTTATTCATGACAGCCTTATACCGGATGATGGGATTTGTGTCAATATCTCGACAAATGGCGGATAGCATGTTAAACTTATTTTACTTTGATGTTATGACGCTCTCTTGTGAGGGCGTCTTTTGGTGCAGTCCGATATGCGAACACTCGAATGGGATGAAAAAGAGGGCGAATTGCGCTTGATTGACCAGCGGCTGTTACCTGGTCGCTTTGAAATTGTTACCTGCGCAAGTGTAACCGATGTGATTGAAGCGATACGCAACATGACGGTGCGCGGCGCTCCGGCAATCGGCGTTGCTGCGGCTTATGGTATGGCGCTTGCAGCCCGCCAGCTTTCATTTTTGGATGTCTCAACGATGCGCGCCGAATTGTACCAGATGGCTGATAAACTTCAAGCGGCTCGTCCGACGGCGGTTAATCTTTCCTGGGCGATTCAGCGTGCGCGAGAGGCAATTGATCAGCCGGTCAGCTCTACAGAGGAACTGCGCGAAAAGTTGCTGTCCTTAGCGCATGCTATGGCTGAGGAAGATGTTCAGGTCAATCTGCGTTTGGCGCAATATGGCGCTTCTTTGATTGAAGATGGCGATACCATTCTGCACCACTGTAACACTGGCGCTCTGGCGACTGTGGATTGGGGTACAGCGCTGGGGGCAATTCGCATGGCGCATGAGCAGGGAAAACGGGTGCATGTCCTGGTTGATGAAACCCGCCCTCGCCTTCAGGGGGCGCGTCTGACTGCATGGGAATTACAACAGTATGGCATCCCATTTGAGATTATCAGTGACGGCGCAGCCGGGTATTTCTTGCGCAGTGGCCAGGTGCAAAAGGTTTTCTTCGGTGCAGATCGCGTGGCGGCCAATGGCGATGTGGCGAATAAAATAGGAACATACATGCTGGCGCTGGCTGCTCATATCAACGATGTCCCGGTTTATTCTGTGTTTCCCACTTCGTCTGTTGATCTCAGCCTTCAAAATGGTGATCTGATTCCGATTGAAGAGCGTGATGAGGAAGAAGTGCTGGGCATTCAGGTTCAAGGACAGCCAGCTACCCCGGCAGGCGCAAGGGCGCGGAATCCAGCTTTTGATGTTACTCCCCATACATTGATCACGGCTCTGGTTACTGAGAAGGGTATTGTTTACCCGCCGTTTCGCCAGCATCTTCCAGAAGTTCTCCAGCGTTGAAGGAGTTTCAGCATGTCCATTGTTTGCACCGGCTCAATTGCATATGATTACTTAATGACCTTTCCGGGTTATTTTAAGGACCATATCTTACTGGATCGTTTAGAAAAGGTCAGCCTGTCTTTTCTAGTGGACTCGATGGTGCGACAGCGAGGCGGAACTGCGCCGAATATCGCCTACACGCTGGCACTGCTGGGCGAAAAACCTCTGCTGATGGGAACGGCAGGCGAAGATTTTGATGATTACCGCGTGTGGCTTGAAGAACATGGGGTAGATACGCGGTATGTCAAGATCATTTCCGGGAAATATACTGCGTCTTTCTTTGCCAATACGGATTTATCCAATGCTCAGATCGCCAGCTTTTATACCGGTGCAATGGCACATGCCAAAGAGCTTTCTATCTACGACTTACAACAAGAGCAGCCGGAAATTGTGACCATCTCTCCTAATGATCCGGAAGCAATGGCAAAATATGTAGAGGAATGTAAGGCGTTGCACATCCCCTATCTTTACGATCCAAGCCAGCAAATCGTGCGCGTTGATCCTGAAGAATTGCGCCGCGGTGTTCAGGGGGCGCAAAGCTTGTTTGTAAACAGTTATGAGTTGGAGTTATTTGAAAAACGTACTGGTATGACAAGAAAGCAAATTCTGGAGCAAGTGCAGTTTCTGGTGGTCACGCTCGGCGAAGATGGTGCATTGATTTATGTGAGAAATCAAGAATATCAGATTCCTGCGGTCAAGCCTTACCGCATTGTTGAGCCAACCGGTGTTGGTGATGCATTCCGCGGCGGTTTTCTACGAGGTTTTCGGTTGGGGCTAGACTGGCAGACCTGTGGTCAGATGGGGGCTTTAGCGGCAACATACTGCCTGGAACAAAGCGGTCCGCAGAACCACAGCTATACCCCGGCTGAATTTGTGGCGCGCTATCGGGAAAATTTTGACGATCGGGGCGCGCTGGATGTGTTACTGCAAACATCCCGTTAGTGAAGCTTCGTCATTTTATTGAAAAAACGAAATGGGTGTGAATCCATAAAAGGAGATGAAAATGTCAAATTATGATGTGAAGGATATTCAACTGGCTGAAGGCGGTCGGCGGCGAATCGAGTGGGCAGAGCGGGAGATGCCTGTGCTGCGTTTGATCCGAGAGCGATTTGACCGCGAGAAACCGCTGAAGGGAATTCGAATCTCTGCTTGCTTGCATGTCACGACAGAGACAGCTAACCTAATGAAGACTCTTCAGGCGGGCGGTGCAGATGTTGTACTGACCGCATCGAACCCGCTTTCCACGCAGGATGATGTAGCTGCGTCGCTGGTGAGCAACGATGAAATCCCCGTGTACGCCATCAAAGGCGAGAGCAACACTACTTATTACAAACATATCCACGCTGCGCTGGATCACAAGCCGCATTTGACCATGGACGACGGCGCCGATCTGGTCAGTACACTGCACAAAGAACGCCGCGAGTTATTGCCAAATGTAATTGGCGGAACAGAAGAGACTACCACCGGCGTGATCCGTTTGCGCGCTATGTCGGCAGATGGCGCTTTGATGTTTCCCATCGTTGCGGTCAATGATGCGCAAACCAAACACTTTTTCGATAACCGTTATGGAACCGGTCAATCCACCATTGACGGCATCATCCGCGCCACCAATATTTTGCTGGCTGGTAAAAACTTTGTGGTGGCTGGGTATGGCTGGTGCGGTCGTGGGCTGGCAATGCGGGCGCGCGGCATGGGTGCCAATGTCATTGTGACCGAAGTTGACCCCCTGCCGGCACTGGAAGCCGTGATGGACGGCTTCCGGGTGATGCCGATGATCGAAGCGGCAAAGGTCGGTGATATCTTCTGCACGCTGACAGGCGATATTAATGTGATTGACCGCCAGCATTTTGAGGTGATGAAAGATGGCGCAATTGTTGCTAATTCCGGCCACTTCAACGTTGAGATTAACATTCCAGCGCTGGAGGAAATGTCGGTTGAAAAACGCCTCGTTCGTCCGTTTGTTGACCAGTATGAGTTGAAAGATGGTCGGCGTATCCACGTTCTCGGCGAGGGCCGCCTGATCAATCTTGCCGCTGCCGAAGGTCACCCCGCCAGTGTGATGGACATGTCCTTTGCCAATCAGGCGTTGAGTGTGGAGTATATGGTTAAGAACGCCGCTAACCTTGAGCGCAAGGTGTACAGTGTCCCAGAGGAAATTGACCGCGAGATTGCCCGGTTGAAACTGCAAGCGATGGGTATCACCATTGATACACTGACGCCTGAACAGGTTGCCTATTTAAACTCATGGGAAGAAGGCACATAAATTTTTCTGTCAATTGGTAAATCAAAGCCCCCTTGCCGTTTTGGTAAAGGGGGCTTTTTCATGGCTCGGTGAGAACTGCCATATTCCCTAAAACGCTCCACGAAGCAAGAAACTGGTCTAAAGGTCGTACCAGGTATTGATTGCCGTCAATATAGTGCACGTAGCGGTCGTTGTACCCGATCAAGATGATGGTATGTTCGTAGCGGGCAACAAGGGTGGTATTACCGTTTGATGCAGTATAAGCGATTGGAGTGCCCGCTGCCAAATTGTAGATCACCCAGGCGATCACCGGGCGTCCTGAGGCAATCTCAGCCTGAAGATCTGACCAGAGCAGTCCTTTTACACCTCGCGACGGTAGCCCATATTCGGTTAACAGAGCTGCAATGGGTGCGGCATGAACACCATAAGAAGAGGGCGGAATCTGACCCTGCGGGTCCCAATAATTTCCGACAAAGCCCTCATCCGGATCATCGGAACGGGGGAGGCGGCTGAGAAATTCGTTTTCATCAATATAGATGCCATGAAAAGCTGCCAGGTCAACCGCCGAGCGTGCTTCACAATCCAGTGTGTAGAGCTGGGCATAGCCAATGACCCCGCCGATGTATGCCTCAGTGGGAGGGAACGCCGGCGTTTCGGTGGGAGGAGGCATAGTGGGCGGTTCGCTGGTCGCGGTTGGCAAGGATGTTTCGGTGGGTGTGGATGTCTGGCTGGCAGTGGGTGTCAGGGTTGGTGTGGGGGTGGCTGTGGCTGTAACCGTTGGGGTAGCGGTGGGTGTCGCAGTAATTGTCGGCAATGGTTGAAAGGGTGTCGGGGTTGCAGTAAATGACTTACCGGCGCCTAATGCCCCTACGCCGCCGGGAGTGATAAACCAGACGGAGCTGATGAGGGCATCCCATTGTCCATCATCATAGAATGCCCAAACCATTCCGGCGAGCAGCAAACAGCCGGCTGACATCCCTGCAACAGTGATGAGCGCGGCCCAAACGAAACGGGAAAAGCGGCGGGATACCATGAGGGTCATGGCGTTGGTGCTTCAACAATGATCTCGATATAAAAGGGGTCTCCAAAAGGTTGGCCAGCCGGATTGTATGCCTGCCATGCGCTGCGATATGTTCCTGGTTCGCTGGGGGCGGTGAATACAATGCGAATCACCGCCTGACTGCCGCTGAGAGCAGGATAAAGCGCCTGTTCGGGTTCGGCACCCATCTGGTCGCCTGAGATGAACCGCAGAGTGTATTTTTCATTCCAGTTGCACGTGCCGGTATTTTTTACTTCCCAGCGTTTATCCATGGTTGAACCCGGTGAGACCACCGTGCCATCCGGGATGGTGACATCCGCTACAAATGAGAGCGAATCGACACAACTGGTCGGAGTCGCTTCGGTGACAGGGATGACGGGCTTGGGTGTCTCTGTGGGGGGCGGGAGCGTGGGTGCAAGTGTGGCGGGCACAAAAGGCTTTTGCTGTTCCGTCTCGGAAGGGGAAGATAACTGCCGGACACATCCAGCCATTATTGCCATCCCCAGAATGCTCAGCAACAGGCTGGTAATCCGGATGTTATGCTTCATCGCAAGCCTCCTGATTTCTTTTGGGTTCAACTCAGGCGGAAATGATGCAAGTAATGTACCAGGTCAGCCCGCGGCGGATTACTCTTCCGGTAATGCCTCGCTGTCTTCCGCTGTGCTCAACACATTGAGCAAGAGGTCGCTGCCGGATGCCCGCTCGCGAATCGCCAATTCGATTTCGTTAGCAATGTCCGGATTCTGACGCAGGAACTCTTTGGCGTTCTCGCGGCCTTGTCCCAGCCGCAGGTCGCCGTAGGAGTAGAATGCGCCGCGTTTTTGAACAATCTCCAAACTGGTTGCCAGATCAATAATATCGCCGACTTTGGAAATGCCTTCGTTGTACATGATGTCAAATTCTGCAGTGCGGAAGGGTGCTGCCACTTTATTTTTAACCACGCGTACCCGTACACGGTTGCCGATGATTTCGGCGCCCATCTTGATGGATTGAATACGGCGCACATCCAGCCGCACCGAGGCGTAGAACTTGAGCGCCAGCCCCCCGGGGGTGGTTTCCGGATTGCCGAACATGACGCCGATTTTCTGCCGCAATTGATTGGTGAATACCACGGCGGTCTTGGTTTGGTTGATGGCGCCGGAAAGCTTGCGCAAAGCCTGTGACATCAAACGCGCCTGCATACCCATCGTGGCATCGCCCATGTCGCCTTCGATTTCGGAACGGGGCACCAGAGCCGCCACCGAGTCAATAACGATTACATCCACCGCGCCAGACCTGACCAGTGTTTCGGTAATTTCCAACGCCTGTTCCCCGGTGTCCGGTTGAGAGACCAGCAAATCGTTGATGTTAACCCCCACTCTGGAGGCATAAGCCGGGTCAAGGGCATGTTCCATATCCACATACGCGGCGATTCCGCCCATCTTTTGCGCTTCGGCAACGATGTGCAAACAGATGGTAGTCTTTCCCGAAGACTCGGGCCCATAAATCTCGGTAATACGGGCGCGGGGTATGCCGCCGACGCCCAACGCCAGATCAAGCGATAATGAACCGGTCGGGATGACTTCAACAGCCAGATGCTGGGCTTCACCCATCAGCATGATAGAGCCATCTCCGTAGCGTTTGATAATATCACCAACCGCCTTTTCCAGAATTGCCCGGCGGGCATCATTCATACCTGCAGAGGGTTCATGGGGAAGCGGCTGGTTGACAATTGGTTGACTTTTTCGCGCCATTATGGTCTCCTAAATTGTTTGATAATTTTATTATATATCGCAAACCCGCTCTTGAACATACGCTTATTATAGTACATATGTTCTGATGGTCAAGGAAGATTGGACAGCAATTTCCAATTTTGCTTGACATTGGTCATCAAATATGAGATACTGACATCAGCGGTACATACCGCCCTGATTGTTGCCATCTTTATGGACAGGAGGTGATGTCGAAAATGGATAGTAGTTATCAACGTAGCGCTGCGGCATCCCTCCTGTTAGTTGGTTAAAGGATGCCGCAGCCAAACCATGGAAGCCGCCAGCAGTGGCGGTTTCCACTTTAATCATCCCCGAACGAAATTCCCAGGGCGCGGGCGGTCAGCACGGCATCCCCGTTCACATCCACCCGTCTTGGTGTTGCCAGCGCCTCTTCGAGAGAAATATCTTCCACCCTTGTGCCGTGTAAAGCAACCATGCGCCCAAAGCCGCCCTGCTTTGCCAGCCGCACAGCCGCCGCGCCGAAGCGCGTTGCCAGGGCACGGTCGAATGCGGTGGGGCTGCCGCCGCGCTGCAAATGCCCCAGAACCGTGACGCGCGTCTCAAATCCTCCCTGTTCGGTGAGGTATCTGGCGACTTCGTTGCCGATGCCGCCCAGGCGCGGTGTATAGACGGCATCCCCCTCAATGGCATAGACCTGTTCCTGCCCTTGCGGGCGGGCGCCTTCGGCGACTGAAAGGATGCTGAAATAAGTACCGCGCGCCACGCGCCGGCGGATTTTGCGCACAATCGCCTCAAAGCGGAAGGGAATCTCCGGGATGAGGATGACATCTGCGCCGCCCGCCAGCCCGGCATTGAGCGCGATGAAGCCTGCATCGCGCCCCATTAATTCAAGGATCATCACCCGGTGATGGGCTTCGGCGGTGGTGTGCAGGCGGTCAATGGCATCCATGGCGGCATTGAGCGCCGTATCATAGCCGAAGGTGTAATCTGTGCCGTTGATGTCATTGTCAATCGTTTTAGGCACGCCGACGACGGGGACGCCTAGATGCCACAAATCCCGCGCAATCCGCAGCGTGCCGTCACCGCCGACCACGATCAGCGCATCCAGTTCAAGCGATTTGATGTTGTCAATGATTTGCTGTGAGTAGTCCTCAATGACCACCTGGCCGTTGCGAATCACTTTGCGCGCGAAAGGGTTGCCGCGGTTAGCAGTGCCCAGAATCGTGCCGCCGCGCGGCAAAATGCCGCGCACCGCTTCCAGATCCAGTTGAAAGATGCCGCCGGGGTCGAGAAATCCGTCGAAGCCGTTGCGCACCCCCAGAATCTCACAGCCGTATTCCTGAATGGCAGTTTTAACGACTGCCCGGATGACAGCATTCAAGCCGGGCGCATCGCCGCCGCCGGTCAGAATTGCCAGATGTTTCATATCGCCCTCCCATCTTGCGCGGATCAGTGAAGAAGTGATTTTCAGTAACCGTTTTATTTATAGAATGATTATATCCAGCGGAGCGGAAAGCGGATACCGGAAGAAGTCTGTTTTTTGGCAAAATCGGGAATAAAAAGCGGGAGAGAATTACCGTCCTGGCAAAAGAAAAAGGCGACGATGGGATTTGAACCCATGATCAGGGTTTTGCAGACCCTTGCCTTAGCCGCTTGGCCACGTCGCCGCGTAAAGTTTCTTAAACGTAGAGCGGGCAACGAGACTCGAACCCGTGACCTTCTCCTTGGCAAGGAGGTGTTCTACCAACTGAACTATGCCCGCAGAGATAAAGCTGTTATTTTGCTGTTGTCGGTTTCTATATTAACCGAATTTTGCTCTTTCGTCAAGATTTTAGCCGCAAAAATTTACGAGAAAATCAAAAGGGCCGCCGACGCGGCGACCCTCTGGTTTTCCTGTCTTCCCGGAGAGTTTGCCGCGGATCACGAGGTGCGCACTTTATGCTCCAGCGTGCGGGCGAGGATTTCTTCCCGTTCATCTAAGGCAGGCCGGGACACTTTTTTGCTTCTGGTTTCCGGCCGCCCTTTGCGGGATTTTGCACGTGCCATGGCTTCGCGCAGTTTCAGCTCCATGACCGTCGGTTCGGCTTCGGGCTGTTTTTCTTCGTGATGGGTCTCGGCGGGGGCTTTTTCTCTGGCTTTGCGGCCGGGCTTCCTGCGGCGGGGTTTTTCTTTTGCCTCGGTTTCCGCCGGCTTGTTCACCTCTGCCATGACGGCTTGCGGCTCCGGCAGGAGGGCTTTCATGCTCAGTTTGATCTGCTTCTTGCGGCGGTCCACTTCCAGCACCTGCGCTTCGATCGTATCGCCTTCCTTAACAACGTCGGCTGGCGATCGCACGAACCCGTGCGCCATCTCGCTGACATGCACCAGCGCCGGACGCTCGGCGCCGATATCCACGAAAGCGCCGAATTTCTCCAGACGCACCACCGTGCCTTTGACCACCATGTCCTTTTTGATGTCGCGCCATTCCAGATCAAGCGGTTTGACCATGGTCAGTTCGATGCGCTCCGGTTTGGCGCGGCGCACCCAGACATCCACGCTTTGCCCGACATGCAGTACGTCTTCAACCCGTTTAATCGGTTCATTTTGATTGGGCGGGACAATTTGTGAAATATGAATGACGGCAGGCTTCCCAACACCAATATCAATCAACGCGCCCGCCAGACTGGTCTTGACCACAGTGCCGGTGAAGCGGGCTTTTGCCTTGACTTCGACCGGCTGTTCATCTTGTGTCACAACTGGTGATTCCATCGTACCACTCTCCAGGAGAATATTTCAATCCGCAAACGAACATTATACCCCTCACGGGGTGGATTGTCAAACAACGCGCCGCCGCACAGCCCGCCTGATGGCTGACCGCTTTGCGCCTTTCGCCGCGCTTTATGCTAAACTAATAGCGATACATTTTTTCTGCAGGAGCGGGCTATGGATGACTGGCAGAAATTGCTCTCCGAGCTGGCGAAAAAAATGACCCCGCCGCTGGCGTACGCGGTGATAGTGATCATTGTGCTGGGACTGCTGGGCGAGCGCATCCCGGCGCAGTATGTCACGCTGGTGTATCTTCTCAGCCTTGGGGTGGCTGTGCTGTGGGCTTTGATTGAGATTGCACTATTAATCAGGAAAGGCCGTCTGGAAACACCCGCGGAGAAACCGACTGATTCCCAATTCACCCAACCTCAAGAGCCGTCCAAAGCGCCGAAAGAAGATCCGCGCACAGCGTATCTGCAGGTGATTATTGAGAAGTGTAGAAGTTTGCGGCTGGTAGGTATTGACCCGCAGGCGGCCGACCCCCTGCGCGGCGGCTTGACACTTGAGTCGGTATATACACAATTGGATACCACCACCCTGGTTGAACTTGGTGAAGAGAAAGCAGTCATTGAAAAACAGGAAAGAATTCCTGACTGGCTGTTTTATTTGGAAAAAAGACGACACCCGCTTGGCGCATTGGAGGCACTTTCCGGGGCGGATAGCCGCCGTATGGTTCTGCTGGGACAGCCCGGTACCGGCAAGTCCACTTTTGTGCGTTACCTGGCGTTGCGCATGGCGCAGGCGGAAATGGACCGTTCGCGCAGTGTGCAGGATTTACTGCCCGGCTGGCAGGGAGGCGCTGTGTTGCCGGTGCTGATCTCGCTGGGATGGCTGGCGGAAACCATTCCGGCTGACTGCAAGCAAGGCAGAGCCCGTTTAATAGAAGCATATCTTATTGAATCCTTGCAGATGGATGAACGAACAGCGCCGTTTGCCGGCTGCATTCTTGACGAACTGAAGCGATCTGGCGGTCTGGTGCTTTTTGACGGGCTGGATGAGGTGGCTGACCTGAAACTGCGACCAATTGTGGTGCAGGCGATTGAAGATTTTGTACAGAGTTACGGAAAACATCCTGCCAGCCGCTTTCTTGTTACCTGTCGTACGTATTCTTATACTCATGACCCGAAATGGCAATTGACGGGCTGGGAGACCCATGAGCTGGCGCTGTTAGATGATAAAAAAATCCGTTTCTTTATCAATGCATGGCACGATGCACATATCGGTATTGACAAGGGCCGTGAGCAAGATTATGAGCGTAAGCGCAAGAGCATGCTGGCAGCCCTTCAGCCGAACGACCGGCGCCGGCTCGACGAAATTGCACCTTTTCCCATCCTGTTGACCATGATGGCAATGGTGCATACGCATTACGGCGAATTGCCGGATACGCGCGCCGAGGTGTATGAGCGCTGCGTAGATTTGTTGCTGGTGCGCTGGGAACTGGAGCGCCCGATTGTCGGCCAACCTAATCAAACCCGTAAACGAACCATCATTGATGAACTGGGCATTCCAAGAGTAGTGCTCGACCGCGCGCTTTGGGAAGTGGCTTACAAAGCGCATCAAGGCCGCCCGGCGGAAGACGAAGGCGAGCGCAGGGCAGCCTTGGTCACCGAAGATTTGCTCTGTGGTGTGCTTCAGGCACATTTTCAAGACCTCGATAAAGTCAAAATATTTCTGGAATACTGTCAGAGTTCCAACGGTTTGTTGATGCTGCAGGGCAGTGTAATGCCGCCTGATGCTCCTCCGGGGGCACCGCCCCGGCGTATCTATGCTTTTCCGCACCCGACCTTTGAGGAATATCTGGCGGCGCGTTACCTGATCCGCCCGAATTTTGGCAAGACCGTGCGCGATATGGCGCGTAGTAGCGACCGCTGGCGGGAGGTGATTCTTTTACTGGGAGAGACGCTTTGCTTTTTCCAGAAGGATCAAGAACGTATGGAAAGTTTGCTGGACAAGCTGGCGCCGCAAGATGCGCCCTCAACATCCCACGACCCAGACTGGCGTCCTATCTGGTATGCCGGAGATTTGCTGACGCTCTACCGGCGTGCCTTTCCAGGCGAACCTGCATCCAGCGATGAGCGCATTCGCAGGCTTTTATATGAATTGGTGGTTCGGGTCGCGCTCTCGCCACGTGAGCGCGCTTCCGCCGCGGATGCGCTGGATGAGCTCGGCTACCTGCCGGAAGACCTCTACGATTTCATCGCCATCCCGAGTGATGAAGCGCCGGCGTTCTTCATTGCCAAATACCCGGTGACCAACCTGCAGTACGAGCGTTTCCTCAAATCCGGGCGGTTTGCCGAACGGCAGTGGTGGGTGAATTTCCCAATGTTCGATGAGAAGAGCCGGCGGATGAGGGGCAAAAGCTGGGGCAGTCAGGGCTGGGAGTGGCTGCAGACGGCGCTCAAGGATGAAGACAACCCGGTGCGGGACGGTGTACTGTACCCGCGCGACTGGGACGATCCGCGCTTCGGCATCGCCCGCAAGACGGCGCCGGTGGTGGGCATCACGTGGTACGAGGCGAATGCCTACTGCAGGTGGCTGGCGCAGGAGCGCGGACTGCCCGAATGGGGCTCGCTGGGGCGGCTGAACCGCGGCGGGGGAACTCTGGAGATCCGCCTGCCGGCCGAAGCGGAGTGGGCGGAGGCGGCGGGGGGTGAAGCGAATGACCGCTTTGCCTGGGGCGTGCTGAAAGACCCAAAAGAGGAAATCGTCCGCTATGCCAACACAGCGGAAAGCGGGCTCGTGCGGACGACGCCGGTGTGGATGTACCCGCAGGGTGCCAGCCCGCGCCGGGTGATGGACCTGAGCGGGAACGTGTGGGAGTGGCAGGCGAACTTTTATGATAAAGATCATGACATGTTGAGCTTGCGCGGCGGTTCGTGGAGCGGCAATTGGAGCAGCGCGCGCGTGGCGAACCGCGACTTCAATCCCCCGTCCAGCTACTGGCTCATCGGCGGCTTCCGCCCCGTTGCCCGCCCGGTTTAAGCTTTTGTTTTCTGTGCAAGCCCCCGCAGCGCAGCGGAGGGGGCTTGTGTTTTCTGCGTTCTGCCGGCTTAAAATTTTTTTAAAAGCCTTTTAAGGAGTGAATATTGAAAACCTATCGCAATCTCTACCCGCAGGTCTATGACTTCGAGAACCTCTATCTGGCGTACCGCCGGGCACGCAAGGGCAAACGCGGCAAAGCCGAGGTGGCGGCTTTTGAGCGCAGTTATGAGGAAGAGTTGTTTATCCTGCAAAACGAACTGCTCCGCCGGACCTACACTCCGGGCGAATACCGCAGTTTTTACATCCATGAACCGAAACGCCGGCTGATCTCCGCTGCCCCGTTCCGCGACCGGGTGGTGCACCATGCGCTGTGTCAGGTCATTGAGCCGATCTGGGAGCGGCGCTTTATATTCGACAGTTACGCCAACCGGCTGGGCAAAGGCACGCACCGCGCCCTCGACCGCGCCGTGCAGTACGCCCGCCGCTACCGCTACTTTCTGCAGTGCGACCTGCGCCAGTTCTTTCCCTCCATAGACCATGCTATCCTGAAGGCTGAATTGGAGCGGTTGATTGCCGATGAAGATGTGCTCTGGCTGTGTGAGGTCATCCTGCACAGCGGGGCGGGCGTGCTCAGCGAAGAGTATGAAATGGTCTGGTTCCCCGGCGATAACCTGCTGGCGGCGGCGCGTCCGCGCGGACTGCCGATTGGTAATCTGACCAGTCAGTTCTGGGCGAATGTGTATCTCAACCCGTTCGATCACTTCATCAAGCGCGAGCTGAAGTGCGCGGCGTATCTGCGTTACGTGGATGACTTTCTGCTGTTTGGCAATGACGTGCGGCAGTTGTATGACTGGCGCACGGCAATTATTGAAAGGCTGGCTGTATTGCGGCTGACCCTGCACGCCGAAAGCGCGCAGGTGTTCCCGGTGCGGACCGGCATACCGTTTCTGGGTTTCCGCCTGTATCCGACTCACCGGCGGGTCAAGGCGCGCAAGGTAATTGCCTTTCGGCGCAGGTTGAAATCCATGCTCAAGAAACCCGTCCCTTATGAAAAATTGACCGCCAGCATCCGAGGCTGGATCAACCACGTCCGCTATGCGGATAGCTGGGGATTGCGCCGCAGGATGCTGGGCTTTCGTATCCCGCAGGAGGCGCATGGAAGAGTCACCGCTGTTTGTCCGCACGCATGATTTTCTGCTCTGGCTGCTGCCGCAGGTGCAGAAGTTTCCCCGCCCGTACCGCTTTACGCTCACCGAGCGCATTCAGCGCAAAGCGATGGATTTTCAGGATTTGATCGTCTCGGCGGGCAAAGCACAGGGCGGAGAACGCAAGGCTTTTCTCATGCAGGCGGACACGGCGCTGGAGCAGTTGCGTTTCTGGCTGCGCTTTGGACGCGAGCTGGAACTGTTGACCGCTGGTCAGTATGAACATGCCGCCCGCATGCTGGTCGAGATGGGGAGGCTGTTAGGAGGCTGGATCAAACGAGCCTGAGGCTCGTGGATTGGGCGTCAACCGGGGGCTTGCGCGGCGGTTCATGGAACAACAATTGGAACAACGCGCGCGTGGCGAACCGCAACAACAATCACCCGAACAACAACTGGAACAACAACGGCTTCCGCCCCGTTGCCCGCACGATTTTGTTGACTGCCGGCAGTTTGTCCGGTTGAGAGACCGGCTTCGAGGCAAAACTGGCTGGTTGCACGCCCGGTGAACTCTGCAATGCAGAGTGCCAAATATTGAATCGCCCTGCCCGTTTCGGTAAGCGCAGGCAGTCCTGTGAAGAGCATCCGGGCAGGTCTTTTTTCTGAGTCAATGCCGTCTTGTCAGGCTGGGGATTCGGTGATAAGATAAAAGATAATAATCCTACAAAGGAGGTAAAAAATGTCCAATAAAAATCGAGTTGTCGAAATCACCGATCCCCCCTTTGTGCACAGCCTGTTCGGCAAGCCGTCGTGGGCGTGGCTTTGGCTGATCGTGCGCGTGTATGTGGGCTACACATGGCTGACCTCAGGGCTGGGCAAAATTGGCAACCCGGCATGGGTGCAGACGGGGGAAGCCCTGAAGGGCTTCTGGCAGCGTGCGGTGGTCATCCCGGAACCGCCTGCCCGTCCGGCGATTGCCTTTGACTGGTACCGGGCGTTCATTCAGGCATTGCTGGACGGCGGGCATCATGTCTGGTTTGCCAAGCTGGTTGTGGCAGGTGAACTGCTGGTCGGCATTGCGCTGATTCTGGGCGCGTTTGTGGGCGTTGCCGCTTTCTTTGGCGGCTTCATGAACTGGAATTTCATGATGGCGGGCACTGCCAGCATCAACCCGGTTCTGTTCACGCTGTCCATTTTCCTCATTCTGGCGTGGAAGACAGCCGGATGGTGGGGGCTGGACCGCTGGCTGCTGCCGGCGCTGGGCACGCCATGGCGTCCCGGGCGGGTATTCGCCGCGGCTGGCACTGCGCCCTCGGTTGCGGGCGGGGGTGCTGGCTGAAGTTTTGATTTTTTGCTCTGTGGGGGTGCTTTCTGCACCTTGTTTTATTTGCCCCCGCCTCTGGGGCTGGGAGCGTACGGAATTTCAAAGCTGAAGTTACTGCCTTTGCCCTCTACGCTTTCGACCCAGATTCTGCCGCCATGCAGTTCAACCATTTCTTTGGCAATGGACAGCCCCAGCCCCATGCCGCCGTGCCGGCGGGTGAGGTGTTTTTCTACCTGATAAAAGCGCTGGAAGACCTTTTCCCGCTCGCCTGCCGGAATGCCGATGCCGTTATCCATTACCGAGACGCGCACATACTGAGGCAATTCTTCGATTTTGACCAGTACCTGCCCGCCGGGGTCGGTATAGGTAATGGCGTTGTTCAGCAGATTTTCCAGCACCGTGCGGATTTTCTGCCTGTCGCATTCGATGAGCAAATCGGTGCGGCACGGTCGCAGGGCGATCCGTATTCCCTTTTCCGATGCCGGAAAACCAAAGGATTCGATTACCTGCCGTGCCAGCTCGGCGGGGGCAACGCGCTCATACTGCACCTGATGCAGTCCCCGTTCAAGCGCCTCGACAGTGGAAAACTGTTCGATGATGCCGCGCAATTGCAGGGCGCTGTTCAGGATGCTTTCGGCGCTCTGGCGCTGTTCGGGAGGCAGGCTCTCTTGCAGCAGTGCCGCCTGCCCCAGAATCACCCCCAGCGGCGTGCGTAACTCGTGAAAGGCAACCGCGACGAAGTTGGTTTTCATCTGTTCGGCTTCCTGCACTGCCTGCTGTGCTTTCTCCGCTTCGTCCTGCAGCCGCCAGCCTTCGATGGCGATTGCCGCCAGCGCCGCCAGAATCTCAACCACTTTGACATCCTCGGCGGTGTAATCGGCGTCGTTTTGTTTGTTCACCGCTTCCAGAACGCCGATCGTCCGGTCTCGCACGATCATCGGCACCGCCAGCAGGGTGCGCGTTTCGGCGCTCAGTTCACGATCCACGACACGGTAAATTGGGTCATCGGCGCGGCGCTGTCTGCCCAGCACCATCGGCTTGCGGTTGCGGAAAACCCAGCCCGCCACACTGCGCTCAAGCGGAACGCTGATCAGTTTGACCGATTTCATCAGGTGCAGGGGGATGGCACGGAAACGCAGTGAGCGCGTCCCCTGTTCGTAAATGAGGATCGAACTGCTTTCACTGCCGGTCAGTGCTGAAGCTGTCTGAATAATAGATTGCAGGATGGGGTCCAGTTCCTGATGTTCGCTGATTTTGCGGCATAAAGCGAGCAAATGCTCCAGCCAGTTCAGGTGGTCAGTCGGGTTATTCATGTTTTTGCCCTTCTGAAAAGGATTATACTGCGCTTTGTAAAACCCTGGGCATCGGGTAAAATACTTTCTGGCAGGTGCCATTTTGCCGGATGAAATGAGATTGGATATGAAACGATCTATCGCTTTTCGCTTTGCTCACTTGATGACCGCTGTTTTTTTGTTATTCCTTGCCGCGTGCATTGCCCCGGCGGGTGATGTGCCGGATGCGACCGCTGTTTTTCAGAGCGCACTGCTGACCGCCACCCATGCCATGCAGCCGCCGGCGGCAACGTTCACCCCTGCGCCGCCGGCCGAAACCCCCGTTCCCATCTCCACGGCAACGGAGACACCTGATCCCAACCGTACCCCGCCGGCACTGCCGGGAATATTTGTCTCTGACCTGCTCAACCCGCTGGATGTGCCGCGCAGTTATATTCAGGACACCTGCCGGTATCTCAAGATGCGCTGGGACCCGAACAACAGCGCACCCGGCACGGTGGTCATGCCGATTATGTTCCACTCGATCACCGACGGCGAGGTGATCTATGCCGATCAGATCAGCGTAACGCAGTTCAACCAGATCATGCACGATCTGCAGCAACAGGGCTTTGAGGCGATCACCGTCCAGCAGTTGGCGGATTTTCTGGAACGCAATGCCAAAATTCCCCGGCGCTCGGTGCTTTTGATTGTGGATGACCGCAAGCGCTCTGCCTATTTCGAAACGCATTTCAAGCCGTATTTCGACTCGTGGGGCTGGAAGGTGACCAATGCCTGGATCAGTGCGCCGGATACCAGCGAAAACCTGTGGCAGGAAAATCAGGCGGTGGAGGCGGCGGGGTATGTGGATCATCAGGCGCACGGCGTCATTCACAATGTGCCGATACAGGAAAACTCGCCGGAGGACTATATCCGCAGTGAGATTTTCGGCGCCGCTGAAGCCATCCAACAGCGTTTTGGCAAACGTCCGATTGCTTATATCTGGCCCGGAGGCGGGTTTTCCAAACGCGGTGTTGAGGTTGCCCGCGAAGCCGGCTACCGGCTGGGATTCACCATTAACCCGCGCGGTCCGTTGATGTTTAACTGGATTCCGCTCAGCGATGTTGCCGATCCGGCGCGCCCTTCGTTCATGCCCGAAGCCGCTATTGGCGACCCGCTGATGGTGTTGCCGCGCTACTGGGATACCGATGCCACCCTGCACATTGACACCGTGCGGCAGATCAGCAAAGCCGCCGCTGCCCATGCCAAAGAAAACAAGGCGGTTGAACTGGAATACTATGATATTGTTTGCAAGCCTGTGACCGGCGAAATTCCCACCCTAGTGCCGTAATTTTCTCTATGAATTGTGTTTTCTGCCAGATAATTGAAGGAAAATTGCCTGCCCGTCTGGTGTATCGGGACGAACTGGTGACGGTCTTTCATGATCGTGCGCCGATTACCCCGGTGCATCTCCTGGTTGTGCCAAACCGTCATCTGGAATCGCTCAATCAGGTGCAGGAAGCGGATAGAGAACTGCTTGGTCACATGATACTTACCGCACAGCAAATCGCCGCTCAAATGGGCATCCAGCACAGCGGTTATCGTCTGGTGATCAATACCGGCCGGGATGCCGGGCAAAGTGTCTTTCATCTGCACTTGCACCTGATTGGAGGGACGCGTATGGCATTCCCCTTGCAACCGGGAGAGTTTAGCTGAACCGGATGGCGAGGTGGTTAGAAATGAAGCGCGGTAGGCACAGTGTAAACTTAAAGCGCTGGCTGTGGATGTCTCTGCTGGCGCTGTTTTGCTTTGCCTGCGCGTTGACCACCACCGATGATCTGCCTGCGCAGGTGACGCGCAGTGTCCTGTTCAATCCCACTCTGCGCGTAACGCCGCCGTCATGGGCAGTGCAGGCGACGCCGTCCTACCGTCTGCCGCCGACGCGTGTTCCCGGCGCACCTGTACTGACTCCCACTGCGGATGCGCCGCGCGTCTTGCCCACCCTGCGCGCCGAAACGGAGATTTACATCGTCCAGCCCGGCGATACGCTGGGGGTGATCGCCCGGCGCTACGGCATCAGCCTGGATCAACTGGTGCGGGCAAACCAGATTGAGAACCCCGACCTGCTTTCCGTTGGGCAGGTGCTGACTATCCCGCCGCCCTTACCGGTTGCCGTTGCACCTTCCTTCAAAATCATTCCCGACTCGGAACTGGTGAATGGACCCGTCAGCGCGTTTTTTGACCTCGCCGGATTTATTCAGGATCAAAACGGTTACCTGCGACAGCATCAGGAAGACGTGGACGGCGAAATGCTCTCCGGAACGCGGATTGTCGAACGCATTGGATTGGAGTATTCGGTCAACCCGCGCCTGCTGTTGGCGGTTCTGGAATACCAGAGCGGCTGGCTGACTGCCGTGCAGGTGGATGAGATAACGAAAGAATATCCTGTCCGCTATGTGGATGCCAACCGTAAAGGGTTGTACCGTCAGCTTGCCTGGACTGCCAACAACTTGAACCGCGGCTATTACCTCTGGAAAGTGAACGCTGTCCCTGCGTTGATTCTAGCCGATGGGAAGATTGTCACAGCGGAAGAGACTGTGAATGCCGGAACGGCGGGCGTGCAGTACCTGTTCAGCCAGTTGTACCATCTCGAGGATTGGCAGCGGGCGGTTGGGGAAAAGGGCTTATTTGCAGTGTATCAAAAGTTGTTTGGCTATCCCTTTGATGTTGCGCTCGAGCCGCAGATTCCGCATGATCTGACACAGCCGCCGCTTGAACTGCCCTTTGAACCGGGTATCCTGTGGTCGTTCACCGGCGGACCGCACGGCGGCTGGGGGGATGGCTCGGCATGGGCGGCGTTGGATTTTGCGCCGCCGGGCAACGCGCTGGGTTGTGTGCCTTCGGATGCATGGGTGACCGCGGCGGCAGATGGGCTGATCGTCCGTTCGAGGTATGGTGTGGCAGTGCTCGATCTGGACGGCGATGGGTTTGAACAGACTGGCTGGACAATTCTGTATCTGCATCTGGACAGCCGCGAGCGGATTGCCGAAGGGAGCTGGGTGCGGACAGGGGACCGGCTGGGGCATCCATCCTGTGAGGGTGGAATTTCCAGCGGGACGCACATTCACCTCGCGAGACGGTATAATGGAGAGTGGATTTCCGCCGATGGCTCGCTTCCTTTTTACATGAGTGGCTGGGTATCAGAAGGTACTGGCATTGAATACGATGGTTACCTGAAGAAAGATGGGCAAATTGTCGAAGCATGGAATGGACGCAGGGCTGAAAATCAGATTCAGCGCTAGGTCTGCTTTCCCTTTCGTTGTGCTGAGTGTGTGGTTGCTCTCAATTCTGGCATGTACGCGCAGCGTCGTTCAGCCTTGGGAAGTGACCGCAACCGTTCAGGTGCTTTCGTTTACACAGACCGCGCTGGCGGCAAAAATGAGCGGCGGCTCTTTGCACGCGCAGACGGTTATATCGCCGACCCCTGTTAATTCGCCAATGCCATTACCGACCTCAACGCCGATTCCTCCCGACCCGACCAATGAAGTTGCGGTTACAACGCCCGAAGACCCGGTGGTATTGTATTACTCGCAAGCGGGCGATACGCTGGGCGCGCTGGCGGTGCGTTTTGGCGTCACAACAGATCAGTTCATCACCATCAGCCCGGTCAGCAGTCCCTACGCGCTGCTGACACCAAACGAGTTAATTGTTATCCCGAAGACGCTGAAAGAAACCGGTCCGGGTGAAAAGCTTATGCCGGATAGTGAAGTGGTTTTTTCTCCCTCGGCGGTTAATTTTGATATTGATGCGTTTGTGCAGAATGCTGGCGGCTATTTAAGCACCTATCGCGAGTGGCTCTCTACCGGCTGGAATACCGGCGCGGATGTCATCGAACGGGTGGCGATTGAAAACTCCATCAACCCGCGCTTGCTGCTTGCCATGCTGGAATATCAAAGTCACTGGGTCTATGGACAACCGCAGAACCTTGCCCAGACGGATTACCCGATGGGATATAACGAATTCAATCATAAAGGGCTGTATAAACAGTTGAGCTGGTCGGTTCAGCAGTTATCCATCGGGTATTACGGCTGGCGGGCTGGTTTACTGACTGAGCTGGAATTTCCTAAAGAGCCGGTTGACAAGACGATGCGTCTGGCGCCCGAGTTAAACGCGGGGTCGGTGGCAGTTCAGTATTTGTTCTCCAAGCTGTACAACAAGAGTGACTGGGGCAGGGCGCTTTATTCGCCCGATGATAGCTTGATTACGACGTATGAGAGGATGTTTGATAATCCGTGGCTGCGCGCGCAGGCTGTCGAACCCCTGTATCCGACTACATTGACCCAGCCAAAGCTGGAATTGCCTTTCAAGGTGGGGCGCACGTGGAGTTTCAGCGGCGGACCGCATTCTGCCTGGGGTCCCGATGGCGCGCTGGCGGCGCTGGATTTTGCTCCCTCGGCAATGGAACATGGCTGTGTTGAGTCACTGGATTGGGTAACTGCCTCTGCGCCCGGTCTGGTTGTCCGCTCTGGAAATGGCATTGTAGTTATTGACTTAGATGGAGATGGTTACGAGCAAACGGGGTGGGCACTGTTGTATCTGCATGTCAGCACAAAGGATCGCATTGCGTCCGGAACGCTGGTAGCTGAAGGCGACCCGCTGGGGCATCCTTCCTGTGAAGGGGGAATGGCAACCGGCACGCATGTTCACATTGCCCGCAAATACAACGGGGAGTGGATTCTGGCAGATGGACCGGTGCCTTTTGTTTTGAGCGGCTGGCGCGCTCATGCGGGCAGTGAACCCTATAAGGGTACATTGACCAGAGACGACCAGATTGTCACTGCCTGTCAGTGCGGTTCTTTTGAAACCCGGATTACACGCTGATGTTCAAAAAGACCTGCCTGCTTTGTTTTGTTACGCTTTTTATGGTGCTGGTGTTGGGGTGTGCCCCTCAGACCAGCCCGGTAGTGGAATCATCTGAGCTGCAGCCCCGAAGTGATTCGGTGGTGGTATCCGAACCCGTGCCGACCCCGTTGCCCACGCGCCCTGTGTATTCTCCCGGTGAACTTGTAGATTACATTGCGCAGACGGGGGACACACTTCCTGCGTTGGCTGCACACTTTAACACAACAGAAAGAGAAATACGGGCGTCAAATCCGATTATCCCGCAGGGCGTTACCACTTTGCCCCCCGGTTTCCCGATGAAAATTCCTATTTACTATCAACCGTTGTGGGGGAGTCCTTATCAGATTATTCCGGACAGCCTTTTTGTTAACGGTCCTGCCCAGCGAGACTTTGATCCGGAGGCTTTCGTTGCCGCTCAGCCGGGATGGCTGAAGGACTATGAGTTTTATGCGGGGAGCAAAAACCGGCGCGGCGGCGAGCTGGTTCAATATGTGGCGGAGTATTACAGCATCAGCCCGCGATTGTTGCTCGCTCTGATCGAATATCAGGCAGGCGGTTTGAGTCAGCCTGATCTTGCCGAAGAATTGCAACAGTATCCGTTGGGCTTTCGTGACCGAGCCCATGAAGGGTTGTACCGGCAATTGTTATGGGCAGCGAATACGCTTAACAACGGATATTATGGCTGGCGAACAGGACACCTGAGTTTATTTGAACTGGCGGATGGTTCACTGGAGCGTGCCGATCCGTGGCAAAATGCTGCCAGTGTGGCGCTTCATTATTACTTTGGAAAAATCATCTCGGGAGATGACTATCAACAAGCGATCCACGCGAACGGTCTGGCAAAGACCTACGAAAGCCTGTTCGGTTTGATTTGGGAGAAAAGCGAGCCGCATATCCCCGGCAGCCTACAGCAGCCGCCGATGCAGCTCCCCTTTTCTGCCGGTAGTATGTGGGCATATACCGGTGGTCCCCATACCGGCTGGGGTGATGGCGAGCCATGGGCGGCAATTGATTTTGCTCCACCGGCTGTCGCAGGCGGCTGTAAATATACTGAACAGCTTGCTACGGCTGTTGCTGAGGGGATTATTGTTCGAAAAGACACCGGCGTTGCGGTGCTTGATCTGGATGGCGACGGCGATGAACGGACAGGCTGGACGGTGTTTTATTTGCATCTGGAAACGGCTTCCATTCCGCCGGTGGGTGTACATCTGAAGGCGGGAGAGCCGATTGGGCGTCCTTCCTGTGAGGGCGGACGCACAACCGGAACACATGTGCATATTGCCCGCAAGTACAACGGGGAATGGATTCCTGCAGATGGCGCGCTGGCATTTAATCTGGAAGGCTGGATTGCTAAAAACGGCAAGCTGCCCTATGAGGGCAGCCTGGTACGTTTCAGTCAGATTGTACGCGCTTGCGATTGTGCAGATAATGCTTCACAACTGCAAGCTGGGAAGTAAACTTCCGTAGATTTATACCTGATGAATAGTGATCTTGTGAGAGATGGGCACTGCTTTGCTCAACATTGCCTGCCCTGGGCAGTATTTTGTTTCGGAGAGTTCCACCGCTCGCTCAACTGCATCTGGGTCAAGGTTGTGTCCGCTGATGATGTATTCGATGACAATATCGGTAAACACTCTGGGGTGTTCCATTGTTCGTTCAGCATGGACAGCCACTTCAAAACCGGTTACATCCTGACGTTTCTTCTGAAGTATAGAAATGACATCCATAGCAGTGCATCCTGCCAACCCAACCAAAAACAACTCCATCGGGCGAAAACCATCATTGTCACCGCCTACCTGAGGCTCAGCACCCAGGGGTACAGTGAAGCCGGTATCTGCGGTGCCGGTGAAGCTCAGACGACCTTTCCACGTTACTTTTGCATCCATTTTGATATCCCTCCCCAGTTTTGTAAAGCTTAAGCTTCAGCATCCACCACATCGCGAATTTTTTCCAGCAGGACAAATTCCGGTGCAGCGCCAATTAATTCATTTGCACCGAAGTTGATGGTCGTATGCGGTACGCCGCTCACACCAAATTCATTTGCCAGCATGGGGAATTCCATCGCTTCCACCATTTCGGCTTCCACCATTGGGCTTTCAAAAGCCATCTGGTGTGCCAGAACCACTGCTTGCGGACAGTAAGGACAGGTTGGCGTGACGAAGACCTGTAGGAAAATCGGTTTTTCCAGGCTGGCGAGGTAGTCGCGGGTTTCCTGTTTCAATCCGGAATCGCCGGAAGAAACCATCAAAATATCCCTGATCAGCGAGGTAAACTCATGTCCTGCAGGAATGCCGGCGTAGCGGATGCCGTGATCCACAATTTCGCCATCTCTGAGGCTCGCAATCACGATACCCGGTACCTTATCTACACTGTACTTTTTCAGTGCTTCAGGGTTTTCATCCTCGTCAAAAGAATGTAGCTCCAGCTTATCCGATATAGCCGCAATTTCTTCCAGCAGTTGCAGAGTTTGAGGGCAGTATTCGCAATCTGTCTTGTTGCCGAAGAACAATAAAGCAACCGGATGTTTCAAACTGTCGAACATCTCAGCGAGCTGCTTTACAATCTCATCGTCTAATAATCTTTCCATCATTTATCTCCTTAATTTTTTCTAATCACCCGAACTGGGTGACAATCTACTTATCAGGTAAAGGCGCCGCCTTCAGCCTGGTATCCACACTCTGGGCAAACAACCTGAAGCATTCCATTGTATACCAGTGTTGCCTGACCGCAACGAGGGCAGGGTTCACCTGCTATTGGGACTAGGTGGGTACTTTCTTGCAGTTCGCCACATTGTTGCTCAGAATGAGAAGGCACAAAAGTTTGTACAGGCTCGTTATTTTTCATTTCAGCGCGTGTTAGTTAGATGCACATTCTCATAATCAGGTTACATTATTTGAGGAAGCTGGTCAAGTCCAGTCGCCGAAACAGTCTTTCGCGCACATCATCCGGGAGGGTTTCTTCCTGTGCCTCTTTCTGGTACAGTTCAATTGTTTTCCGCAGGGTATTCACCACGATACGGCAATTCGGGCACTCTCTCAAATGGCGTTCAAGCTCTTCGCATAGCACCGGATTCAAGTTGCCATCCACATAATCAGAAAGTGTTTCTATCAAATCATGGCAATGCTTCTGTTCGCTCATGATCATTTCTCCATTCGTTCACTGAAGTACGCTGATAGCTCTTCACGCAGTCGTAAGCGTGCCCGCAGTAAACGTACTTTTACTGCCGATTCGGTGATGCCCAGTGAATCGGCAGTGTCTTTTACAGACAAGCCTTCAACATCCCGCAACAAGAACACCACTCGCAAAGCTGGTGAAAGCCGCTGGATCGCTTCCTCCAAAACCCGGCGCGTCTCGGTGGATTGCAGTTCGTCCTCTGGTAAACAACACCAATCCACGAGTTGTAAAGCTTCGGTTTTTTCTTCATCGTTACTTTCATTATCTTCAGCCAGCGAGAATTGCACCTTTTGCCGACGGAGGATCATCAGGGCTTCGTTGACCGCAATGCGATACAACCAGGTGGAAAGACTTGAGCGTCCTTCAAACCCCGGTAGTGCATGAAATGCTTTGAGGAAAGTTTCCTGCAACACGTCTTCTGCATCCTGTGTATTGCCGGTTATCTGTAAAGCCAGCCGATATATCCTTCCCGAAAATAAATCAACCAATCGTGCAAATTCATTGCGGTCACCTGCCCGCAAGGCGTCTAGAGAAAGGGCTTCGTCAACAGGGCTTTTATTCATTAGATGTCGTTTGAGAAAAATAGTTACTTGTGGGATTCTGGCAAGGCTTGAAAAAGATTGCCGTGTCACTGATGCCGTTGCTGGTCCAGATGCAGCGCCACTGCTTAAGCACGGTGTAGGCTTGCTCCCATAGCGGCGTGGCTGGTTGCGCGTCAGGTCGAATCGAGTTTGGGCAACGGGAAGTGCTGGGTAGATACAGGTTGATATTGTCAATGATAAGGACTCCGCCGGGGACAATCTTATTCAATAAGGCACAGACGCATGCATCTCGGTAGATTCCATCTACGAGTGCGAAATCCAAGCTGCAGTCTGCAAATTTATGTGCTTCGCTAACATAATCGGATTGCACCGGATTTTCACCGATTTTTTGTGGGCGAAAGAGATAAGTAACATTGGATTTTCCGAGTATTTCCAACTCTCGCCTGACTTTTTCATACCATAATGGGTTGTGTTCGATGCTAACCAGTGAGGCGACGTGTTTGGAAAGCCAGATCGTGCTTCGACCGGAGCCAAATTCAGCGCCATGATCAGTGTTTTGCAAATAGCTTGCTAAAATTTGGTTCGCGAAAGGCGTCAGCCAAGGCAGGTCTGGATGTCGGTACCGATAGAGCTTTTCCAGAGAGCGATCAAACAAATAACGGGGTGTCCAGTGTGTAAATGATCTCACGCACTACCTCTACCTTCAATTGGAAGCAGGGGCCAGGTTGGCAGTACATCCATGTCCAGAGAATCATGCTTCCCCAGTGCGTAACGGAAGTAACCGGCAGCAGCAATCATTGCCGCGTTGTCCGTGCATAAGGAAAGTGCCGGGATGTGGACGGGGAATTCATTTTGTTCCAGAAAAGCCGTGCGAACAGCGCGATTGGCTGAGACCCCCCCGGCGACCAGAATCTCTTTCGCCTTGTATTTCCGCGCGGCTTGAAAGGTCTTAGTAACTAATACATCCACTACAGCTGCCTGAAAACTGGCAGCCAGATCCTCTACCGGTAACTCTTGCTTTTTTGCTTCAAATTGCCGTACCACTCGCAGGACGGCGGTTTTCAAGCCGCTAAAGGAGAAATTCCAGCTACCTTCCAGACGGGCACGGGGAAAATTAAACGCATGAGGATTGCCGTTTATAGCAGCTTTTTGAATGGCAGGACCGCCAGGATAAGGTAACCCAAGCAGACGCGCTACCTTATCAAATGCCTCACCTGCCGCATCGTCTAATGTAGCTCCCAAATGCTCGTAGGTGAGGTGATCGTACATCAGGTTAAGTTCGGAATGTCCTCCGGAGATGAGCAGAGCCAGAAGGGGAAAACGAGGGGCGGGCGGAGGTTCCACAACATCCACCGGGTAGACCCATGCCGAATAAATATGCCCTTCGAGGTGATTGACGCCGATCAGTGGAAGGCCTTCTGCCAGTGCGAGACCTTTGGCGTAGTTAACCCCAACCACAAGCGAACCCGCCAAGCCCGGCCCGCGTGTAACAGCAATGGCATCAATGTCTTTTAAACTCATGTGTGCCTGCTGCAATGCCTGTTCAACAACACCATAAATGGTGAGAATGTGCTGACGTGAGGCAACTTCCGGGAACACGCCGCCATATTTTGCGTGTAGATCAATTTGAGAGGTGACTACGCTGGAAAGCAATGCGCGCCCATTCTCGACAATTGCCGCGGCCGTCTCATCGCAGGAAGTTTCAATCCCCAGTATCCTTGCGGGTGGAAAAGATGTCGTTGCATGACGATTATCTTTGTCCATAACTCTTAACAGGGATCACCAAATCCATCGGAAAGTCTGCCAAAATCTCAAATTGCCCATCAGGTCTTGCCCAATAGGTATCTTCCAGACGCACCCCGAGCATTTTGTTGGGATAGTACAACCCCGGTTCGAGGGTGAAAACACTTCCCGGCATCAGCAGTTGAGGATGATTTTCATCCATACGGCTGAACGGCTGTTCGTGAATAAACAACCCAACCCCATGCCCCAGGGAGTGAACAAATCCAGTCTCGGTTTTTGGATCGCTATTGACTGTGGGATGTCCCATTGCCTCGAACAACTCACAGGTGCGCCGCTGGTAATCGCCAAATGGTACATTCAACTTTAATTCACTACGGATTTGCTGATAGACTGAAAACACGTGCTCATATAATGCCGCTACCTCATCCGGGGCATAACCAATGCACCAGGTGCGTGTCATATCATAGAAGTATCCGCCGCCCTGTTCACAGGGGAAAATATCAAAAACTATAGTTTGCCCAAGGCGTACAATATCGCCGTCTGTACCGCTGCTGTGTGGGACGGCTGAGTCATATCCAATGGCAAATATTGTTCCTTCTGGATTTTCTGCCTCGTTTTCTGCCAGCAACAGGTTGATTCGCCGTTTGACATCCCGAATGGTGAGCGGTTCTCCGTCCGAGCGGATTAGCACATCCCCGCGAGCTGTGTGATGGCTGATAAAATCCAAGATATTTTCCACAACACCCGCAGTCACCCACCCCATATGCCGAATGCGGTTTACTTCCTCTTCACTTTTTGTTGCCATGGCTTTCAGCAAAACATTTTCCTGAAAGCCGAGAAAAGTAATGTCAGGCTCTAAAGTTTGCAGGGTTGCGAAGGTAGCGTAACCTTCCCCTAAATCCGTTTTACCATATAAAGCCACATGACCTTTTGTTACCCCTGCATCTTTTAACATTTGCTGGTAACGCAATGCTAGTGCTTTCGCCGGGTCTCCGCTCGCGGCTTTCAGTAAATCCTGGTAAGTTGGGTAGTCTGCATAGCAGCGAGTCGTCAGCCCGGTGCGTGCGGCTTCATCGCGCTCCATTGACGCATGGAATAATATAGGCTCCTCTCCCCGTTTTTTAATCAGGTCGGCCTTGGTCAGATGTGCGCCACCTGTCAGGTAAACCATATAGGGATTGTGGTCTCCAGGACCGGTTACCAATATCGCATCAATGTCGTTTTCCTGCATTAAGCGGTCGAGGTCTGATTTCATGTTGTCACCTTTCAGTGTCAGGCTTTGTGCCCAAGAGCGTTCTGCAACCCGACCAGCAAAGCCCCTTCCTGATCTGGGGTTATAGTGCGGGGGTCCAGCACAACACGGTTGTCCAGAATTCTGGCAATGATTGGCGGTTTTACTTCACGCAATCGCTTTAAAAATAGAGCGGGATGGCTGACGGATAATGCCAGCAGAAATGTTGGCAGGGTTTCTCCAGGGAGACTCCCGCCTCCAATGGTGGACTCGCCCGGAATTACCTCGCCAGCTTGAAGGATGTTCTTCCAATGTGTGGCGCGGGCTTTAAGTTCCTCTGGTGTGGCGGTAATCATTCGCCATACTGGGATTTCGCGCTCTGCTTCGTCCTTGAGATAGTGCAACAGTGTAGCGGATAACGCCGCCAGACATAGTTTATCCGCCCGCAATGGACGAGCCAGAGGATGGCGCTTAATCTTCTGGATTAGTTCCGCTCGGCCGACCAGTATACCTGATTGCGGTCCTCCCAAAAGCTTATCACCGGAAAAGCATACCAGGCTTGCCCCGGCTGTCAAGGATTCTTGAACCATTGGTTCATGTGCCAAGCCGAATCGGGCTGTATCCAGCAACGCTCCTGATCCCAAGTCATCTATGACCGGGATCTCGTACCTTTTACCCAGCTCTACCAGATCGCTGAGTGAGGGTTCTTCCATAAAACCAATGATCTTGAAGTTGGAATGGTGCACATGAAGCAACAATGCGGTTGAATCCCGGAGTGCCTCTTTATAATCCTCAAGGCGTACCTGGTTGGTTGTTCCAACTTCCACGAGTCTGGCACCAGACTGACGCATGATCTCTGGAACGCGGAAGCCTCCCCCGATGGCTACGAGCTGTGTTCGGGATACAATCACCTGTCGTCGGCGGGCAAGTGCGGAAAGTGCTAAAAGAATAGCTCCCGCATTATTGTTCACAACCAGCGCTGCTTCTGCACCGGTTAACATTTTGATCAACGTTTCAACATGTTCGGAGCGTTCGCCGCGTTGTCCGGTGTTCAGGCGATATTCAAGTGAGCAATATCCGGCACTCATCCCGCGAATTGCCTGCAGTGCCGAGCGGCTGAGCGGTGCCCGTCCAAGATTGGTGTGCAGAATGACGCCTGTGGCATTTATGACCGGCACAAGGGTGAGCTCTAACCATGCCTCCAGTTTCTGCTCTGCCAGTTCCAGAACAGCAGGTCTTTGAGGGATAGTTTTATTGTCGCTATGGGCATTGCGAATATCCTCCAGAACGGAGCGAATTGCTTTCAGTGTCAGGGAGCGCCCGTAAGCAGCGATCAATTCTGCAGCATGACGGGTTTGAAGCAATTGCTCTACGGAGGGCAGGTTTCGCAATTCATTCATTTTTCTGCCCTTTTGGGTTCCAGCGGCTGCGTTCACGAAGACGAAACAGGGTTTCTATTAAAACAAACCCTGCAGCGAGAAACAGAAATAAAGCTGGAGTTAGTACACGCCCTTGCTGAAGCCACATTACCACACTGCCAAAAATACCAACCCAGATGGCTTCCCGCACAATGACCCCGCCTTCTGCAAGTGGTTTACTAGGGAAACGCCAGTGCAGGAATGCGATGATTGGTAGCGATGTTCCGCACAACGCAATAACAAAGAGAAAATAAAAAAGCCAGCGTGGAAAGAGCGTTGGATAAGTAAATCCAACAACGTAAATCCAGCCGCTCCAGCCAACAATGCCTAAAATGATTCCCGTTATGGAATAAGAACGGTAGGGTGACAAGCGTGATCTCCCAGGAATTACTATAGACGATTATAACACAGTCAAAAATTTGAATAATTCGACCAAACGTGGTAGAATTTCGAGCGTAAACACAGGCTATTTAGCCACTCATCCAGAGAGGTGGAGGGACCGGCCCTGTGAAACCTCGGCAACCACCAGGGTTTTGGTTGGTGCCAATTCCGGCAGAGACTGTCGAAGGACAGTTATTCTGGAAGATGAGGTACTCCGATGAACTCACCTCTCATTTTCCAGAGAGGCTTTTTGTTTAAGAGGTGTCCGATGAAGCGAGTTTATTCCAACCGGCGTTATCTGGATGCATTACAGGAGCGTATTCTCATCTTTGACGGGGCGATGGGAACCAATTTGCAGCGTATGAACCTGACCGCGAAAGAATTTGGCGGAGAACAGTACAATGGTTGTAATGATTATCTGGTAATCAGTTATCCTCAGGCTGTCGAATCTGTCCACCACGCGTTTCTGGAAGCTGGAGTGGATGTCATTGAGACGAATACTTTCCGCTCAAACCGGATAACGCTGGCAGAATACGGCCTGCAAGGGCGGGTGATTGAAATTAACCAGACGGCTGCAAGTCTGGCACGAAGGGTCGCTGATGCGTATAGCCGAGATGGGCAGCCGCGCTTTGTTGCTGGTTCGATTGGTCCATCAGGTAAATTGCCTTCCATGAATGACCCTGAGCTTTCCAATATTTCTTTTGATGAACTGGCGGATATTTTTCACGAGCAGGCTCTGGGACTGATTCAGGGTGGGGTGGATGTGTTGTTAATCGAAACCTCGCAGGATATTCTGGAAGTCAAAGCCGCGATTCATGGCATTCAACGGGCGTTTCAGGAATCAGGTGTTTTCCTCCCCATTCAGGCACAGGTGACACTGGATACAACCGGTCGGATGTTGCTCGGTACTGACATTCAGGCAGTTCTGGCTATCCTTGAGGGGTTGCCGATTGATGTCATTGGACTGAACTGTTCAACTGGTCCGGATTACATGCGCGACCCGATCCGCTTTCTTGGTGAGCAATCCCCGCTGCCGGTTTCCTGTATTCCAAATGCCGGATTACCGTTGAATGTAGATGGTCAAGCGGTATATCCTTTGCAGCCACAGCCATTTGCTGAAACACTTGTTGAATACGTGGACCGGTACAAGATCAATGTGGTTGGCGGTTGTTGCGGCACCACGCCAGAACACTTACGCTTGCTGGTCGAGATGCTTCGCGGTCATGCATCCAATCCTCGCCCGGTAAACAATGTGCCGCGTTTGGCTTCTGCTACTCAGGCAGTTCCAATGCTACAGGAACCGCGGCCATTTCTGATTGGTGAGCGTCTCAATACACAGGGCAGTAAAAAATTTAAGGAATTAATTCTGAAAGGGGATATGGATGGCATTCTCGACATTGCCCGGCAACAGGTCGAAAGCGGAGCGCACGGATTGGATATTTGTGTTGCCTTGACCGAACAAGCCAGTGAACCTGAGACAATGCAACAGGTCATTAAGGCCCTTTCACCTGTTGTTCATGTGCCCTTGATAATTGATACAACAGAACCCGAAGTAATGGAAGTCGCCCTCAAAACTGCTCCAGGCCGTTGCTTACTCAATTCGACGAACCTGGAAAGCGGACGCACTAAAGCGGATCGGATCTTTGATTTGGCTTCTAAGTACAACGCGGCGGTGATTGTTTTGACGATTGATGAACAGGGAATGGCAAAGACTGCTCAGCGCAAACTGGAAGTTGCAAAACGGCTGTTTGAGATTGCCACACATGATCATGGTCTAAAGGCTTCTGATCTGGTGTTCGATGCCCTTACCTTTACACTTGCAACCGGTGATCCGGAATTCAGCCAGTCGGCAATCGAAACCCTGGAGGGTATTCGCCTGATTAAGACTGAGTTGCCCGGTGTTTTGACATCTCTGGGTGTCAGTAATGTTTCCTTCGGACTTAATCCTTCTGCGCGATCAGTGCTCAACAGCGTGATGCTTTATCATGCTGTTCTGGCTGGTTTAGATATGGCAATCGTTAACCCGGCTCACATCACCCCATACGCAGAAATTCCACAACAGGAACGCGAACTGGCAGAAGACCTTATCTTTAACCGGCGGGCGGATGCTTTGCAGCGATTTATTGAATACTTTGAGACCTCCGTCCGCAAAGCGGAAAAGGACAGCGTGCAGAAAGTGGCACTACAAACGCTCCCGGCAGAGCAACGCATTCACTGGCGTATTTTGCACCGTCATAAAGAAGAAATTGAAAAAGATATTGATGAAATCATCCATCGTCCCGGCCCAGGCTCAAAGCATCAACGTGCTGTTGAGGTTTTGAATACAATCCTATTGCCGGCAATGAAAGAAGTGGGTGATAAGTTTGGCAGTGGTGAATTGATTCTGCCTTTCGTACTCCAATCAGCCGAAGTCATGAAAAAAGCTGTCTCACATCTTGAAAAGTATCTGGAGCGTCAGGAGGGTGTCAGCAAGGGGATCATGGTCCTCGCCACCGTGTACGGTGATGTACATGATATTGGAAAAAATCTGGTCAAGACCATACTCTCCAACAATGGTTATCAGGTAATTGATTTGGGCAAACAGGTGCCTGCTGAAACAATTATCTCCAAAGCGATTGAGGTTGATGCCACTGCAATTGGGTTGAGCGCCTTGCTGGTCAGTACTAGCAAACAGATGCCACTCATTGTCAATGAATTGCAGCGCCGCGGTTTGCAGTTTCCAGTGCTAATCGGTGGTGCCGCAATCAATCGGCGATTTGGTAGGAGAATTTTACTAACTGACTCGGGGCAGTTCTATGAGCCGGGCGTATTTTACTGTAAGGACGCTTTTGAGGGTTTATCTGTCATGGATGCTTTGATTGAACCTGAACAGCGTCACTCATTACTGGAGAAGATCTATCGGGAAGCTAGATTTGAGCTAGAACAGAAGACGGAGTCTGCTGAAGTTAAACAACCGCGGAAAGCTCGCTCTGCTGTCCAGCTTGCAACAAAAATACCTCGTCCACCGGGTTGGGGACCACGGGTTGTACGCCAAATGCCTTTGGATGCAGTTTTTCAACATCTCTCGAAAAATGAACTTTTCCGCCTTTCATGGGGTGGGAAAAACACGCATGGAGAAGCCTGGCAAAAATTACTGCAAGAATTTGAAGCCCGTCTGGATGCCATGCGCCGCGAAGCGCTGACAAGTGGCTGGCTACAGCCACAGGGTATATATGGATATTGGCCAGTACAATCGGATGAAAATGACTTAATTATTTTTGAACCGGGCACAGTTGAAAGCGGATCACCGGCTGAATTGACGCGTCTTTCATTCCCGCGTCAGGAAGATGGGGAAAACCTGTGTTTGGCGGATTACTTTGCTTCGGTTGAATCTGGTGTAATGGATGTGGTTGCTTTTCAGGTGGTTACGGTGGGAGCAAGGGCTACCGAACGTTTTGCAGAGTTACAGGAAAGCGGCAACTACACAGAGGCATATTTTACTCATGGTCTGGCTGTTCAAATAGCCGAGGCGACGGCGGATTACCTGCATGAGCATATCCGCCGCGAGCTGGGTATTCCTTCAGGACAGGGAAAACGATATTCCTGGGGGTATCCTGCCATTCCGGATTTGAAAGACCATGTTGAGATTTTCCGCTTACTTCCCGCTGAGACAGAATTGGGGATGAGTCTCACATCTGCCTATCAGCTTGTGCCGGAGCAATCTACGGCCGCGATTATTGTCCATCATCCCCAAGCAAAGTACTTTAACATTGGCGAAAACAGAATTGAACAGTTAATGAGCAATATGAGAGGCTAAAATGCAAGCAAGCAAGAACCGTTTTATAAGTTTATTGGAAAGTGGTCGCCCCATTCTTTTTGATGGTGCGATGGGGACAATGTTGAACCAGCGGGGAGTGAGTTTTGACGAATGTTTTGACGAGCTTAACTTGACTCGTCCTGCGCTGGTTGCCGAGATTCATCGCGAATACATAGAAGCTGGAGCCCAGGTAATTCAAACCAATACCTTTGGTGCAAATCGCTACAAGTTAATGCGTCATGGTCTTGAGAACAAAGTTGCTGAGATTAATCGAGCAGGGGTTGAATTAGCGCAACGAGTGATTCTGGCTTCCTTCAAGGATGTGCTGATTGCTGGAGATGTTGGCCCGTTAGGTGTAAGGCTGGCGCCTTTTGGGAGAGTGCAGCCTGAACAGGCGCAGCAGGTTTTTGCCGAACAAATTTCTGTTCTGGCTGCTTCTGGCGTTGATGTAATCATCATTGAAACTATGACTGATTTGTATGAAGTGCAGGCTGCAATCCAGGCGGCGCGGCAGGTCGCTGCAGGAATCCCGATCATTGCTTCAATGACCTTCACTCGTGATGATCGTACCCTATTGGGGGATGATCCGACCAAGGTTGCGCATCGGGTATGGGAAAATGGGGCTGATGTGATTGGGATCAATTGTTCTGGGGGACCAAATCAGATTCTGCGAATTCTCAAACAAATGCGGCAGGCTGTCCCGCAGGGTCGCTTCTCTGTTATGCCAAATGCGGGCTGGCCCGAACAGGTTGGTGGCCGAATCATGTATCCAGCGGCATCGGATTACTTTGGTGAATACGCGAGCGCGTTTATACAAGCGGGCGCAAGTGTTATTGGGGGTTGTTGTGGAACTACGCCGCAACACATCGCCGCAATGGCAAAATCTATTCAGGAAACTGCTGTTAACTCGACGACCTCTTCGTACACTTTTAGCGTTCTGGAGGTTGAGGAAACTTCACCTGCTGAGCAGCCTACTGGATTGGCGCAAAAATTATCAAGCGGAAAATTTGTCATTGCTGCCGAGGTGGATCCTCCACGCGGTCTCTCACCACACAAGTTACTGGCAGGTGCCAGCCTGCTCGCAGAAACGGGTGTGGATGTAATAAATGTCGCGGATAGCCCAATGGCTCGGATGCGAATGAGCCCTTGGGCGGTTTGCAACCTGATTCAGAAACAGGTTGGCGTTGAAACGGTTCTGCACTTTCCCACGCGAGGACGTAACTTACTCCGCGTACAGGGTGATTTACTGGCGGCTCATGCATTGGGTATCCGTAACATCTTTGTCGTCATGGGTGATCCAACGGCGATTGGTGACTACCCGGAGGCAATGGATAATTATGATCTAAGACCTTCCGGTCTAATTAGATTGATCAAACAGGGTTTCAATGCCGGTATGGATCATTCGGGTGCAAATATTGGCCAACCCACATCTTTCTTTGTGGGCTGTGCGCTTAATCTTAATCCTGGTGATATTCGCAAAGAAGTCGATCTTCTTAACCGCAAAATCCGCGCCGGAGCAGACTTTATCTTGACCCAACCAGTGTATATTCCGGAAAGCATCGCGCAAATTAAATCCGTTTACGAAGATGTGTACGGACCATTGGTCATTCCAATTCTGGCAGGTGTTTTACCCCTGGCAAGCGCACGTCATGCTGCATTTCTCCATCATGAAATTCCTGGCATTGTCATTCCTGAAGGCATAATGAAGAGGATGGAACGGGCAAGTGGAAATGAGGCGCGCGAAGGGATAAAAATTGCGATAGAATTAGTTGAGAGAATGGCGCATGATGTACAAGGTATTTATCTCATGCCAGCTTTCAATCGTTTTGATTTTGCGGCGGAGATCATTGAAACTATTCGTATCAACGTAGGTGTGTAAATTTTGGATCAATCTGCATGTTACTAACCATTGATGTAGGTAATACAAATATTACTATAGGGCTGTACGAGGGGGCGAAACTGGGGGCACGTTGGCGTTTGGCAACTGACCACGAGCGCATGCCGGATGAATATGGGTTGCAAATTCTGGGGTTGCTACAGCATAGCGGATGCGCCCCCAATCAACTCGATGGGGTTTGTATGGCATCCGTTGTTCCGCCGTTAACAACTCGCATTCTGCAAGCCAGCCGAGTTTATCTAAACCAGATGCCATTGACTGTGGATCATACTGTCAAAACAGGCATCAAAATCCTATATGATCCTCCAAATGCTGTTGGTGCCGATCGAATCGTAGATGCTGTGGCTGTTTTGAACCTTTATGGTGGTCCAGCTTGTGTCGTTGATTTTGGTACAGCAACGACATTTGATGCGATCACGGTTGCAGGGGAATATCTTGGAGGTGCGATTGCTCCGGGGATTGGGATTGCCGCTGATGCGCTGGTTCAGCGCACTGCCAAACTCCCCCGCGTTGATCTACAAACGCCACCCTCTGTCATTGGGCGTAATACTATTCATGCCATGCAGTCTGGATTGTTATATGGTTATGTGGCAATGGTAGAAGGCATGGTCAAGCGCTTTCGGAAAGAATTGGGTAAGGAGATGAAAGTAATTGCCACAGGAGGTTTGGCTGAGATAGTTGCTCATGAGACGGAATGTATTCAAATTCTCGCTCCCTGGTTAACATTGGATGGGTTGCGAATTATTTGGGAGATGAATCATTAAGTTATGCCCAACCCAGTGGAAAGTAAATCAATTCTGTTGGGGGTAACTGGCTCAATCGCAGCTTATAAGGCTGCTGATGTTGCTTCCAAACTGCATCAGATGGGTGCAAATGTGACCGCTATTCTTACCCAAAGCGCTATGCAATTTATTACCCCATTGACATTTCAATCCGTGACTGGCTGCAAAGCATATACCGATGCAGATTTATGGGGTGGTGAGGGGCATGTTACCCATATTGGGCTGGCGAGGTCTGCAGATTTTCTTGTTATTGCGCCGGCTTCGGCAAATACGATTGCAAAACTTGCACATGGTATCAGCGATAACTTGTTGACGGTAACAGCGCTGGCAGCCGGGTGCCCCATACTCATTGCTCCGGCAATGGATGCGGGAATGTACAGCCATCCGGCCACAAAGGAAAATGTAGATATTTTGTGTCAACGGGGCGCGGTTGTCATCGGTCCGGAAAGTGGACATCTTGCTTCAGGTTTGACGGGGGTGGGCAGGATGACAGAGCCGGATAAGATAATTGCTCATGTGCGGTATCTGCTCAGCCGTAATGGACCCCTAAAAGAAAAAAGGATTGTAGTCACTGCCGGTGGTACTCGTGAACCGATTGATCCGGTACGTGTGATCGCCAATCGTTCTTCTGGGCGACAGGGTTATGCGATTGCTCAGGCAGCAATGGATGCCGGGGCAGATGTCACACTTATTACTGCACCAACACATTTAGAGATGCCTGTCGGCTGCCGTGTCATTTCTGTTACCACGGCGCGGGAAATGCTCCAGCAGGTATTGTCTTATGCAGAGGGAGCAGATGTTTTAATCATGGCTGCCGCGGTTGCTGATTTTCGTCCCCGTAATCCTGCGGGACAGAAAATCAAGAAACACTCTAACCTTCTGGTACTGGATTTAGAGCCGACTGAGGATATTTTGGCTGCCGTGGCGAATATGAAGGCAGAGACTGGTTTTCCCCTTCGAACAATTGGTTTTGCTGCTGAGAGCGAAAATTTAATCCAGAATGCCCGGGGGAAACTGGAAGCCAAGCGGCTGGATATGATCATTGCAAATGACATTAGTGCCCCCAACGCCGGTTTTGAAGTTGAGACTAATCGGGTGACGTTGTTGTTTGCAGATGGGCATCATGAAGAACTACCGCTGATGACAAAATTGGATGTGGCGGAAAGGATTATTCAACAGGTCATCCAATGGCTTTAAGTAGGCTTGTCCATTTTTGGGCAGTTGTTTTCCCTCTGCTCATTACATGTTGCCGGTTGAACTCACAAATCACGCCAACTGTTGTGCTTGAGTCAAATAGCCTTGCCATGACGGAAGATAAACTGGTTCGTGTTCAGAGCCTTTCTCCAACTTGGACACCTCAACCTACCCAACCGACCCCGACCCTTTTCCCAACCCAAACCTCCTTGCCTGCATCAGTGGATTCGTCTGAAGTGATAGGGTTTTACAATTTTCCGGAAGACATTAACCCGCTTACCGGTCTTCCTCCGGCTAATACCTATAACTTGGAGCGGCGTCCGGTTATGGTGAAGGTATCGAATTACCCGCCTTCAGTCCGTCCGCAGGCAGGCCTTTCCTTTGCCGATATTGTGTTTGAGTATTATATTGGTAACGGGGAAAATCGTTTTCTGGCAACGTTCTATGGACAGGACGCAGCCAAAGCCGGCTCGGTTCGCTCTGGGCGGCTGGTTGACAGCCAACTGGTCAGTATGTATCAAGGCATTCTGGTTTACGGGAGCGCCGACCCGCGCGTGGACGAAGTTATTGAAACGCAGCTCGGGGAACGGGCGATTTCCCATTTAGAAGTTCCCTGCCCGGTCATTTGCGGAGGTGAGACGCATAGTGAACCCTGGGTTTATGCCAACTCACTGGAAGTGACTCGTTATGCAATTCGTCACAACATCGATAACCGACGTCCTGTTTTGAATGGTATGCTTTTTAATAAGCAGCCGCCCAATTCCGATCAGTTTGCTGTTCGCATTGGTATTGAGTATAGTAGCTTTGACCGCGGGGAGTGGCACTACAATCCTGCTTCGGGTTTGTATGAACGCTGGGTTGAGGAAAAACTGGATAAACGCAACATGGTGCCGCTGACTGATCAATTGACGGGAGCGCAGCTTGCTGTTGCAAATGTAATTATCCTGTTTGCTGAGTACACAGAATACAATCCGACATTACATGACATTGCGATTTGGGATGTAATTAATGGGCAACGTGCGGTGTTTTTTCGCGATGGGGTGATGGTCTCAGGATCATGGCGCGCGGCTGACCATGAAAAACCCATCCAGTTTTTCAATCAATATGGTTTACCTTATCTTTTGAAGCCGGGGAATACCTGGATCGTGATTGCTGGTTTGAATTCCGATTTTTCCCAAACCACCCCCGGTGTTTGGGAACTATATTTCAATTTGCCGTAATAGGGGGTAGAGTGCGCATTCTGGTCATCTCTGATATTCATGCTAACCTGACAGCGCTGCAAGCGGTGCTGGAAGCAGCTGGAAGCGTGGATGCCACTTGGTGTTTAGGGGATTTGGTTGGGTATGGACCTGATCCAAATGAATGTATCGAACTGGTAAGGTCGTTGCCGAGTCTTGTCTGCTTATTAGGAAACCATGATGCAGCGGCGACAAGTCATATCAGTCTTAATGCATTTAACTATGATGCTCGTCTCTCTGTTCACTGGTTGCGTGGTGTGCTTAAACCACAAAACATGAGTTTCCTTGCCGGTTTGCCAGAAAAGTATGTCACTCATCAAGTGACTTTGACGCATGGCAGTCCGAGGAATCCAGTCTGGGAGTATCTGCTTGATACACATACGGCTGCCTTCAACTTTGACTTTTTCGATACTCACCTTTGTTTTGTTGGTCATTCACATGTCCCGCTGGCTTATCTAGCACTGAATGGTACCGGAAATGTCGAGTGTCAGTTGTTCAACAATGGAGACAAATTGAAGCTTACCATGCGTGCAATCTTGAATCCAGGTTCGGTTGGGCAACCGCGCGATCATGACCCTAGGGCGTCTTATGCCATTTTTGATCCGGAAGAGATGACTTGGGAGCTGCACCGTGTCGAATACGATGTTCTTAGTGTTCAGCAGCGAATTAACTCATTGGGACTCCCTCGTCGTCATGCCATACGGCTTGCGCAAGGTTGGTGAGAAAGGGAACTTTTTGATTGTGTAAACGTTTCAGATTCAAGAAACGGATTATCCCCAGGAGGAGAACCATGAGAAAGATAGCTTTAACAGTTGCATCCTTGGTGTTGTTGGTTGTTTTGTCTGCATGTGCGCCTGCTGCCGCGCCAACCCCGATGGTAATGATAGAGAAAGCCGAAGTGGCGACTGTGATGCCCGCTGCTCCTGTCGAGGGGTTATCCTTTGCCGCAGAAACTGGATTCTCTAATGATGTACAGCGTGGTTCGTCCGAGAATCGCATTGTTATTAAGAATGCTGACGTAACAATTGTTGTGGCAGAGCCTGCCCAGGCAATGGATACAATTGGTAAGATGGCGGAGGAAATGGGAGGATTTGTAGTTAGCTCTCAGTTGTATAAGATTCGTACAGAGGAAGGAATTGAAGTCCCAGAAGCAACCATCACTGTACGTGTTCCTGCTGAACGGTTGAATGAAGCCATGAACCGAATCAAAGGACTGGTGGAAGACATCAAGACGGATATTCTTTCTGAAAATGTCACCGGGCAAGATGTAACCAAAGAATATACGGACTTAAAATCACAGCTCACCAATCTGGAACATGCCCAAAAGCGATTAATCAGCATCATGGAAGAAGCGACGAAGACCGAAGATGTACTGGCAGTTTACCGGGAATTGAAAGCCGTTGAAGAGCAAATCGAGGTTATCAAGGGGCAGATAAAGTATTATGAAGAGGCATCGGCACTTTCTGCCATTCAGGTGACCATCCGCTCAAAAGAGGCGGTCAAGCCGCTAACGATCGGCGGATGGCAGCCGGTCGGGGTGGCGCGAGACGCTCTTCAGGCGCTGATCAATGCCTTGAAGATAATCGCTAACATTGCGATCTGGGCGGTTATCTTCTGTTTGCCGCTTACCATCTTGCTTGGAGTGCCCGGTTTCTTTATCGTTCGCAGTTTTATCCGCTGGCAACGTAAACGTAAAGCGATGAAAAAAGCCACTGCAGAAACTGAGGCGAAGGAATAAACCTTGCTGACGAAAAAAAGACCTTCCCGTGATGGGTTCTTATCTGCGGGAAGGTCTTTTTGTTTTGGCTGGTTTTAGCTAACTGTCGAATACATTTGCAACCACTGTTTCTAATATCTTGCCAGTAAAAGGCTTACTTACAATTGCTGCGGCGCCCAGTTGCCTGAGCAGGTCCTCGTCTGTTGCGCTTCCTGCGGCGGTGATGATAATTACCGGAATTGCCGATAATGCTTCTTCGGCCTTAAGTTTTTTTAGGAAATCATAACCGGACATGTCAGGCATCATTAAATCACATGTTACCAGCTCGAACTGCCCATTTTTTAGAATTTCCAAACCTTCCTGACATGTGTTGGCGATGAGGACTTCGTAACCCGCATGTTTCAAAAACGCCGCAATCAGGTGTTGTATAATCTGCTCGTCATCAATGACCAAAATTCGTTTCCCCACGCCAGCTCTCCATGAGATGTGGCATTATTGTTTTTTGTATATTATAGCATTTCGTTATGTAAGATGCGAAATCGTGAATGGTATAATCACCCCATGTCCACAATAGTTGCCTTGGATATCGAAACCACCGGTCTTGATCCAAACATAGATTCGATTATTGAAATCGGCGCTGTTCGTTTTTCCGGGCGGCGCAAAGAAGCCGAGTGGTCAACGCTGGTTAACCCGAACCGGGCAATTCCCCCGATGATTACCCAGATGACGGGCATCACCAATGAGATGGTGTGTAATGCGCCACCAGTGCGGTCGGTCATCAAAGAATTAAGGGATTTCATTGGAGATTTCCCTGTTTTGGGTCATAGTGTTGGCTTTGATTTATCCTTTCTGGAGCTGGCCGGTCTTAAGGTTTATAACCAGGTGATTGACACGTACGAACTGGCTGCAGTTTTGCTTCCGACTGCCAGTCGATACAATCTTGGGGCACTTGGACAATTGCTTGGAATCCCTTTGACTGCGACGCATCGTGCGCTGGATGATGCCCGTCTTACTTACGCAGTATTCACTCGTCTTTATGATAAGGCTCAAACTCTGCCTATTGAGTTGATTGCCGAGATTGTCCGTTTGAGCGAACCGTTTGAGTGGGGCGCGGGTTGGGTGTTCGAACAGGTTTTGCGAGCGAATAGGCACGTGATCCACTCACCTGTAGCACCACTGACTTTTCAACCGCCAGCAGTATATTTGCAAACCGGTGAACCTCTTTCACCTGTTGATCCACCAGTTGCTCTTGATGCGGATGAGATCGCTGCCCTTCTGGAACCCGGCGGGCCGTTTTCGCATTATTACGATAATTTTGAAACACGCCAGCAACAGGTGGAGATGCTACGGGCAGTTTCAAACGCTTTATCCAGCAGTCAACATCTGATGGTAGAGGCTGGAACAGGTACGGGTAAATCCTTTGCCTATCTGGTGCCGGCAGCGATTTGGGCGTTGCGTAATCATCATCGAGTTGTTATATCAACCAATACCATCAATTTGCAGGATCAGTTGATCAACAAGGACATTCCAGATGTGCGGGCTGCGCTCAATGTTGATCTGCGAGCGGTCGTCTTAAAAGGGCGTAGCAATTACCTGTGTCCCCGTAAATTGGAAAAATTGCGCCAGAATGGACCGGAAAATGTTGATCAAATGCGTGTTCTGGCGAAAATACTGGTTTGGCTGCTGGAAGGCGGAAGCGGCGACCGCACTGAGATAAACCTGCATGGGCCTGTTGAAAGAGAGATTTGGGAACGCTTATCAGCCGAAGATGAGGGCTGCAAGAGCGAAATCTGTCTGGGGCGTATGGGGGGTAACTGCCCGTTTTTTCTGGCTCATCAAGCTGCCCAAAATGCTCATCTGATTGTTGTCAATCATGCATTGCTGCTAGCGGATGCTGTTACTGGCAATCGCGTCTTACCGGAATACAACTATTTGATATTGGATGAAGCTCACCACTTAGAAGAAGCCACCACAAATGCGTTAAGTTACCGGGTAACCCAAAACGATCTGCAAAGACTACTCAAGGAACTGGGGGGGGTATCCAGTGGCGTGTTGGGACGGATGCTGAGCATTCTTAGAAAAATTCTCAGCCCGGCAGACCTGGCAGCTTTTGACCAGGCTGTTCAACGTAGTACTGATCTGTCCTTTCGTTTGGAACATGACCTCAAGCAATTCTTTGCGAATATAGCTAGTTTTCTAGAAGACCAACGTGAGGGTAACCCGATCAGTGTATATGGGCAGCAGGAACGCATTACCCGCGCCACTCGAACACAGCCCGGTTGGGCAGAGATTGAGGTGGCATGGGATGCCGCTGACGAAACGTGCAAGTTGTTGCTCAATTTGCTGGCTCAACTATACAAAGAAGTTGGCGAGTTGCAGGGTGCTGTTCCGGAAGAATTAGAGGATACACAGGGAGATTTGGGCAATCTTTACCGTCGTGTGGCTGAAGCTGAGGGGTATATTACCGCGCTGGTGAGCAATCCTTTACCGGATACGGTGTACTGGGTAGAGATTCAGCCGAACCGTAATCAGCTTGTGCTTCAGATGGCGCCGCTTCAGATTGGTTCTCTAATGGAAGAGTACCTCTGGCATCAAAAATCCAGTGTAATCTTGACCTCGGCTACCCTGACTACTGACGAAAGTTTTGATTATTTGCGCGAGCGTCTTTATGCGGATGAAGCTGAAGAGTTGATTTTAGGATCACCGTTTGATTACGAAAACTCGGCTCTTTTGTATCTAGTCAACGATATTCCAGAGCCTTCTGACGCTGGTAATTATCAGCGCGCAGTCGAAAATATCTTGATTCGCCTGAGCAAGGCAACAAATGGGCGGCTTCTGGCATTGTTTACTTCGTATGCGCAGTTGAGAAGAACCTCACAGGCGATTGCACCGCCTCTAGCTGAGGCTGGCATTATCGTATATGAGCAGGGTGAAGGTGCCTCTGCAAATACACTACTGGAGACTTTTCGCGGTGCAGATAAGGCTATTCTGCTTGGCACACGCGCCTTTTGGGAAGGTGTGGACATTCCAGGGGAAGCGCTTTCTGTGCTGGTCATTGTCAAATTACCCTTTGATGTACCTTCTGATCCGATTATCGCTGCACGATCTGAGACTTTTGAGGACCCCTTTAATCAGTATAACCTGCCGGAAGCCATTCTGCGTTTCCGTCAGGGTTTTGGAAGGTTAATCCGTACGCAATCAGATCGCGGGGTAGTGGCGATTCTCGATCGGCGCGTGTTGACTAAGCGCTATGGAAAATTGTTTATTCAATCGCTTCCACAATGCACGGTCAGAATAGATTCTATGCAAAATTTACCGCGTGAAGCTGCACGCTGGCTGAATTTGTGACTTTGTTCGCACAGATCTGTTTCCGTCTTAAAACAGATGAGCTATTCCTGCTGTGGTAAGGATGAAACGTGATAACCACCAGGCAGTTCGGTTTTTTCAAAACAGGCAATTACTATGACTGCATTTGCTACAACATCACCCGGGTTGCGCCAGCGGTGTGGCATTTGCGCACTAAAGATCAGACTGTCCCCTGTTTCCAGTAAATGTCTTTCACCAGCAACCTCGTATTCCAATGTTCCGCGAAGGCAGAATACAAATTCGTGTCCATCGTGAATTATCCTAGACGGTCCGCTGTTGCCACCGCTCTCTAGTGTAAGTAGAAAAGCTTCCATATTCCCTGAGAAAAACTCTCCGCCCAGGCTTTCCAGCAATCCCCGCATGAATGGAATGCGCATGTATTCATTCGCTTTGATAAACACCACCTGACGACGTTCGGGTTCCTGCCGGAAAAAGGCGGTAATAGGTATCCCAAGAGCTCTTGCAATTCTATCCAACGTGCTTACAGAGGGTGAAGTTAGCCCACGCTCAATCATACTTAAGGCATTTGCAGAGAGACTGCTGCGCCGCGCCAGCTCACGGATGGAAATGTTTCTCTCCTCGCGCAACATTCGCAACCTCTGACCAACATTCGCCGATAAGGCATTCTTACCCAAAATGTCCATATTGTGTCCTCCAGATGCAGCCCCTTTGCTTATCTAAGTTTTCCCTTAAATCCAACCCCTCAATTGGTAAATCAAGATGCCGATATATTCTTTAAGCGCCGCCGTTACCCACTCGAGGTTCGTAGAGCTGGGAAGCAGGTTGATTAGCTGTGTCTCGAAAGAAGGCCGGGTCAGATTACGCCATTGCAATTCGGTGACCTTGAAATCCGTTGGGGCGGGTATGACTTCAATCCCTTGTTTTCTGAATAATGCAACGGAGCGTGGCATGTGCATGGCAGATGTTACCAAAATCACCCGCTCGTAGCCTTTTTCCTTGAGTATTTTGGCGCCATACAAGGCATTCTCATAAGTGTTCAGCGATTGGGTTTCTAATATCAGTGCACTTTGCGGTACGCCAATCAACTCAAGGATTTCTGCCATTTGTTCGGCGGGAGTGCTGGAAGCTTCGCCTAAAAATTCAATGTTCCCTCCGCTTAACAACACATGAGGCGCTTTACCTTGTTTGTAGAGCAAAGCTCCATATAAGACCCGGTCACCTGCTGCAGAAAGTTCAACCATTGGACGGGGATAATCTGCGCTGTCGGTACCTCCGCCCAGGATGACGATGACATCAGCGGGAGGAATTTCTGCAGGCGGAAGAAACTGCCATTCCAGCGAACGCACCATACTGAAACTGACCCAGCGGTTTCCTCCTGCCCAAAGCAGTAAAAGCGCCAGAATGATAAAAGCCGATTGCGTTTGTCTTGATTTACGGGAAAGAAGGGCAAGGATCAAGAGCAAACAGGATAATCCGAGTGGATAGATAAAGAGGGGAAGGAACTTGGATAAAAAGACAAACATAAGGGGTCCTTTTTACAGAATTACTTCATTCTACCCTGATTTTCCTCATTAAAATACGAGGATGGCAAAACGGGTTTACATTCTGCCATCCTCGAAATCTAATTGTGGGGTGGCAACGCGTCAAAACAGCCCGATAACGCGCCCTGTCTCCAGATCGAGATCAACGTCAAAGAACGCTGGGCGCGTTGGCAAACCAGGCATGGTGCTCATAGTGCCTAAAAGTGGATAAATAAACCCGGCGCCAACTGAAGCGCGCACATCACGTATTTGGACACGAAAGCCCTTTGGCACACCTTTGATGTTTGCATCTTGGCTCAGGCTGAGATGGGTTTTTGCCATGCAGATTGGTAACTTATCAAAGCCCAAACGGGTGTACTCCCCAATTTTCGCTTCTGCTTCTGGCATATAGTCTACCCCATCAGCTCCGTATACTTCCCTGGCGATGGTTTCAATTTTCTTTTTGATAGGCCAATCCAACGGGTAGAGGAACTGGAAGTTCGATGGTTTTTCGGTTGCTTTGACTACCGCCTTTGCCAGGTCAAGGGCGCCTTCGCCGCCTAGTTCCCAATGTCGGCAAACAACCGCGTCCTCAGCGCCACCTTCCTCGATGGCCGCCTTGCGAATTAATGCCAGCTCAGCATCGGTATCTGTAGCAAATTTGTTAATAGCAACAACTACCGGAATGCCAAACTTGCGGGCGATCTGAATGTGATGGATGAGATTAGGCAAGCCTTTTGCAAGCAATTCTAGATTCTCATCAGTATATTCTGGTGCCAGCGGTCTCCCGGCGACCACTTTCGGCCCTCCGCCATGCATCTTCAATGCGCGCACAGTAGTGACCATTACAACCGCACTGGGGATCAATCCCGAATAGCGGCACTTAATGTTAAAGAACTTTTCCATACCCATGTCCGAACCAAACCCTGATTCGGTCACAACGAAGTCTGCCAATTTTAAGCCAATTTTGTCCGCCAAAATTGAGCTGTTGCCATGGGCAATGTTGGCGAATGGGCCGGCATGGACAAACACAGGTGTTCCTTCCAGAGTCTGCATCAGATTGGGTTTGATGGCATCACGCATCAAAACAGTCATCGCACCGGCAACCCCCAAGTCTTCGGCTGTAATAGCCTCGCCATTTTTGCTCAGCGCAACAACGATTTTCCCAAAACGTTCGCGCATATCCGCCAGGCTGGTTGTTAGAGCTAGAATGGCCATGATTTCGCTTGCAACTGTGATGTCAAATCCTGTGGAGCGCTCAAACCCTTTTTCTTCTGGGCCTTGTCCAATTGTAATTCCTCTCAAGAACCGATCGCTCGTATCAACAACCCGTCTCCAGGTTATGCTATCCGGATCAATATCCAACCGGAACATCCTGCGTCGTTCTTCGGCAGTGAGTTCATCTGGATCGGTCTTATCGATCCCCAGCTTTTTTAAGCGCCCCAGCATGCCACGTCCAAAACGCCTTTTGCCCGTCTTATCTTTAGGACAAAACCGTTCAAAAAGTTGCTCATCTGTAGCACCCGCCTCATGGAGTATGCGCACATCAATCGCTGCAGCCAACAAATTATTCGCTGCTGTAATGGCATGAATGTCGCCTGTCAGGTGCAGATTGAAGTCCTCCATCGGAATGACCTGACTGTAACCACCACCAGCTGCACCACCTTTGATACCAAAGGTTGGTCCCTGACTGGGTTGGCGAATACAGGTCATTACCCGATAACCAAGGTGAGCACCCAAAGCCTGACTCAAGCCAACAGTGGTGGTGGTTTTTCCTTCGCCGAGTGGTGTTGGCGTGATTGCAGTCACGTCAATATATTTACCATCTGGTACATCTGCCAATCGTTGCAGAACTTCCAGTTTGACTTTTGCTTTGTAAGGACCATAGAATTCGATTTCTTCAGGTAAAAGCCCCAGCTCCTCTGCCAGTTTGGCAATAGGTTTAAGTTCTGCTGCCTGAGCGATTTCGATGTCTGATGGCACCGGCGATACCCTCTTCAACGGTACCGGAGAAATCTTGGGACGTTGCAATGTGCTCATGTTAATGACTTAACTCCTTTCGATTTTTTTAAAATCTCAGATATTTTCGGGATCACAATACTATTATCAGATATTGCTAAAAAAAACGCAAGGATATTTTAGACGTGTTAAGTAAAATTACACATCTTGTTTGTTGTAATAAGCAGGTTCATAATGGATTTGTGAAGATGCCTGAAAAGAAGAAACCGCCAGCGGCAAGAACATCAGCGGTTCTCTAGTCGGGGCGGGCGGATTTGAACCGCCGAGCTCACGGACTCGAACTATGAAACCGGAAATTGGCACCAAACGCTCTTTTTTCCCTTTTCTAACTCCAATATGTCCTGTAACCCGGTTCAAATCCTTTGCCCGGAGATTGCATAACTCTGTTGCTCTGATGCCGGTATCCAGCGAAGTGAGAATCATCGCTCGGTCACGATAATAATAATGAGATTGAGAAGCCCTTTCCGACAAAGCAAAAATTTCCACTTTTGATAACGGAAAATGGTTTTCTTTTCTGCAATAGAGGCTTTCATTTGGTGGACAGGATTCTCGCTACAAATCTCTACTGAATTACCCACTACCACAATGCCGATAAATCTGTATGGTAGGTCCGTAAGGTTTATGCTGATACATTTGATTGCGAAGCCATGAATTGAATGACATGTTGTTTGTTGAGCGTTTCGAGATCAACACCACTAAAGTATGCGAGAAATTTTTTAAAAATGTGATAATATAATCCCGGATGGTATGTGGAGAATACTGCATAGCCATCCGTTCTTCAAGAAACTGTTGTTCGCAGTGGAGTGGTAATTTTGTGGGTTTTTAAATTCTGCCACTTCCAAGCGGCTCCGAAGAATAAATTTTTTGCTATACTATTCTATAAAGACAAATCAGCCCCGCTGTGCAGGTTGCGGCAAGGCTGTAAGGATCTACGCGGGGTCGGCACGTAGTGGCGGAATCTATAGTAGCAAATTTTTGCCGCTCACACAGGCAGACCCGCGTGACTATGTCATATCTAAAACAAGCTCAATAGAGCACATGTAATGACGGGGGGATAAGGTGAGTTCCCAGGATAAGAATCGTTGACTTTTTGTCTAGAGAGCAAATGTCCCTCACATTTTCTTTTCCCAAGGAACTTTTCGATCGGCCAATAGACATTTTGGCAATTGGTAGTCTGGTACTAGAGCAAGTGATACAAGTAGAGAGATGGCCTCAATGTGGCGACCAGGATAGAACACCAATCAGCAGTCTGACTTTCTCACCCGGGGGATGTGCTATGAATGTATCAGTTGCATGCACACGATTGGGGGGTAAATCGGCGCTTGTTAGCGCTATTGGTACTGGCAAGTTCAGCCATGACATTCAAGTCGAATTAGCAAAATCGGGTGTTAATACTGATTTTTTGCATCGTATAAGTGGAAGAGATGGTAATCTTATCATTATTTTATCTGACTCCCGCGGTGATTGGACCGTAATGGATTATATTGATCCGGAGATTCGTTTACGGAAAGAAGACATTCCACCTGCTGATTTTTTTAGCCAAGCCAAAATCGTGCATATAGATGGTTATTCCTTTGTTAGTGTCGGAGATCAGGAAACGATTGATATTTGTGTTAATAGAGCAAAACAACAGGGTTGCTTGCTTTCAGTTGATGCCTCTGTTCCTGCTGTTCGCACCCATTTGAATTTTACAAGGCAGCTATTTGAAAAAGCAGACTTCTGTTTTGCCAACCAGAGAGAGGTTTTGGCAATTACTGGAGCAAGGTCTCTTCGAGAGGCGGTTCATTCCCTTCATCCCTCTGGACAGAAGTTATGGGTGATCAAACGAGGGCCGCGTGGTGCTACAGTCATTACATGTCAAGGCTCATTCCACGTACCCGCATTTCGTGTTGAGGTCGTAGACACGATTGCGGCAGGTGACACATTTATCGCGGCCTTCCTAACCAGCTTATGTAAGGGTGAAGACCTGTGCCAGTCCGCGCTCAGAGGAAGTGCTGCTGGTGCTTTAGCGTGCAAAGGATCAGGATCACTTACTTATCGATTTGGTATGAGCGATGTGGATAACTTGATTAGAGAAAGCAAATGAATGCGAAACGATCTGAATATATACATGAACGATTAGGAGGACAGTTGAAACAGGGGGATATTGCCCCTTATGTTCTTCTACCGGGGAGCGAAAAACGAGCTAGGCGCTTCGCTGAGATGTGGCAAGTGTCTGAACAAAAAGCTCATCACTATTCTTACCTCGTGTATAGTGGCAAAATGGATGGTATTCCAATTACCGCTTGTTCAACAGGGTGTGGAGGGCGCTCGGTCAGTATAGCTGTTGACGAGTTATCTGCTTTAGGGGCAAACACATTTATCCGGACTGGTGTGAGTGGTGCCATCCAACCCGGGATTGAGGTTGGTGACCTGATCATTGCCAGCGGGGCCGTTCGCTTGGATCGAACCAGTGAGCATTATGTGTTTGTCGAATACCCGGCGGTGGCAGATTTTGAAGTTGTTTGTGCATTGATTGCCGCTGCTCAAGAGCTTGGATATCCCTATCATGTCGGCATTGTCGCAACTGCTTGTACTTTTTATCTGGGTGAAGGTATGCCTGGTTATAACGGTTATTGGCATTCAGGGATTAGTCATATTTCAGATGACATGCGATCTGCCGGTGTTCTTGATTGGGATAATGAAACTGCTACTTTACTGACCTTGTGTGTGTTGTATGGACTTCGGGCAGGACGTATAAATACTATCGTGGACAACCCTCAGACTGGGGGTTATAACCCGGCAGGCGAGGAGCGGCTAGTGCAAACTGTTTTGCAGGCAATTCGTATTTTAGCTAAATGGGATAATGAGAAATGTATTTACGGCAGAAAATACGCGCTACCACCTGTATGAAAAAGGTTTTTTATGGGCACCCAATTTTCAATACGTGAAAATGTACATCGTAATTTTGGCGGACAGGCATGTAAAGGTGATGTAGCTCCGTATGTAATCTTGACGGGTGATAAGCAACGCGTCAAACAAATCATTCAATGTTGGGATACGTCGCGGCTGGTAGCTGATCATTATGAGTTCCTGTTGTTTAGCGGTGAGTATGCTGGAGTCCCTATATCGGCTTGCTCCACCGGAATTGGCGGTACACCGGTCTCTATTGCTATCGAAGAACTTACTTTGCTGGGGGGACACACCTTTCTACGCATTGGTGTCACTCAGCCACTGGCTTCTGAGTTGAATTTTGGTGAATTGGTGATCGCTAAGGGTGCAGTCAGATGGGATGGGGCTAGTCTGGATTATGTGCGTCCAGAGTTTCCTGCATTGGCACATTTTGAGGTGGTTATGGCAGCTATTGCAGCGGCGGAGCGACTGCACCTCCCTTATAAGGTTGGGATTATTGGTGATATGGCTTCTTTGGGTTCACTCACGATGGAGAGTTATCGCCGTTTTCTAACCGAACACACAAGAGAAATGAGACAAGCGATGATTCGGGCGGGAGTAATTGATGGAACGGGCGAATCCGCCGTCATGTTTGTACAGGCGTCTATTTATAATTTGCGCGCTGGCACGATTCACTTGAATTCAAGGAATGATCATACTCATACTTGGGATACCAGTAAAGAAAATAACCTGATTGATGCGGGATTAGAAACGATTAGAATCCTGGCGCGCTGGGACGATCTCAAGACACAGAGGGGAAACAAATTTATTACGCCGGAATTTTAAGAATTAAGGGTGTTGAAAAACAGAATTAACCCCATGTATGGTGGTAAAACGCTCAATTTTTCGCGTAGATAGACACCAAATACGACTTTTTCAACACGCTCTTAAGAATTGGTGCTTGACTTTTGCAAACCGATAATGTATTCTAAATATAAAGACGTCTTAACGTGTTTACGTTATTATGATTGAGATATCTTCGGTTATGTCTGGCGTCCCAAAGTATTTATTAATTGCAGAAGACCTCCGCAAAAAAATTTCGGATGGGCTTTACCCAGCGGGTTCTTTTTTGCCAACAGAGCCCGAGTTGCAAAAAATATATCAAGTCAGCCGTCCTACAATCCGCGCTTCCATTGCGCGATTGCGCGAGATGGGAATGGTGGAGGTTGATCAAGGACGAGGAACGAGGGTAAAGAGCCAGCAAATTTATCAGTGGTTAGATAATCAACTTAGTTTTACCGAAGTGATTCAGTCTCAGGGATTTGAACCCGGAACGATTGTTTTGGAAGCTAAGTATGTCAATGCAACTCCTAGAGTTGCAGAAGCTTTGAATATCCCTAGTGGATCTCGTGTCTTCAAAATTGGGCGTATTCGTACAGCCAATGGCAATGTGATCAGTTACCATCTTTCTTACCTTCTGGAAGATTATCCAATTGATAAAGCAAAGTTGGAGACACATTTCTCGCTTTATCGTTACTTGGAAGAATCATATGGGATTGTCATCGTATTTACGGATGACATGATTTCTTCTGAACCTGCCTCTTCTAATATTGCACATTTATTAGGAATTAAGCCTGGCGATCCGATTCTTGTTCTAAATCGTATTGCTTATGCTGCAAATGGTCAAGTTGTAGAGTTAGCGCTTTCATATATTCGGAGTGATCGATTCAAATATAAAACCAGAATATACCGGAAAGGACAATTCAAGTTCTAATGAAAACCTGGGAGCAATTGTATTCGGGTCTTGAGGATATGAGCGTGAAGGGTGGCTCAGATATTGGTATAGTTGCTGCTCAAACTTTCCTCAGCTACTTGAAAGATAACATCCGTTTGGGTTTCCAGAATGAGGAGAAAGCCCTGGAATTTGCGGAGAGGTTGAAGAACCTCAAACCTTCGATGGGATCGGTTCATAATGCAATAGACGATCTTGTTACGATTCTCAAGACCCACCAGGATGACACACAACAAATGTTAATCCTCATGGATGAGTACGTCTCACATTACCAGCAAGAGACTAATCAAGCGCTTGATAAAATCGCAAAACTATTTTCGAGTTTGATCGAAAATGGGGACAGGCTCTTAACTCACAGCTTTACACGTAGTGTGCTTCTTGCTTTTGAAAATGCGTTAGCTCTTGGGAAAGAGTTTTCCGTTATTAGTGCAGAGTCGAGGCCTCGAAACGAAGGTGCTTACTTTGCATCGCTTTTGGCAGGTAAAGGACTGAATGTAACCTTGATCACTGATGCGGCTGTTGCTCATTATATGCCTCAAGCTACCAAAGTGCTGGTTGGTGCAGATGCTCTATATGCAGATGGGACAATCGTTAACAAGATGGGGACTATGAATGTGGCAATAGTTGCGCGAGAGTTCCATAAACCAGTTTATGTATTGACCATTACAACCAAGTTGTATTTTCCCTCCCTCTTTGGAAAGCGCTTGAATATGGAAAAGCGACCAGTGAGTGAAGTATTGGAAACCAAGACTGATGATCCGGTCATCAGTTCGCACTTGACCGTTGAGAATATATTCTTTGAGGAGGTTCCACCTGACTATATTACTTATCTGGTTACAGAAAAGGGGCTGATAAAACCCTGTCAACTTTTGAATGTAGTCCTTCCTGACAGAAAGGAGCATGGCATTGAACAGTGAATTTGTTTATCAACATATTTTAGGAGGGCTTGCCAATGCACTTATAGGAGATGCAATGGGAAGCGCTACTGAATCATTGACCCCTGAAGAAATTCATCAAAAGTTTGGCGGGAAGGTTGAACGCTTTATTGAACCTCCTGAGGGCACATTTGCTGGTGGCAGAAAAGCAGGACAGGTCACTGACGATACCTCGCAAATGCTCCATATCATTGAGGCTTTGATTGAAAATGGTGGCAGGATGACAGTTGAGTTAGTAGCTCAACAATTATTACGATGGGCTGAAGACGAGGAATTGTTCCGACGATTTGCTGGTCCAACAACACGGAAAGCTATCCAGCTCTTAAAACAGGGAAGTGATCCTTATGAGACTGGCAAACCGGAGAAAATGGGCATGGGAATATCCAATGGAGCGGCGATGAAAGTTGCGCCCGCTGGATGGTTGCACCCGGGGGATTTGGAAGCTGCTGTCTGGGATGCTGTTACGCTTTGTGTCCCAACACATAATGCGGATGTGGCTTATGCAGGAGCGGGAGCTATTGCTTCAGCAATAGCTGCCAGTTTAATCCCAGATGCTTGTCAACTATCCGTTGTGGACGCAGCTATTTATGGCGCTAGAAAAGGATATGAAATTGGCAAGGAAAAGGCGCTGGTTCTAAGAGCTCCTTCGATGGTGGACCGTATTCAACTTGCGGTTGAAATTGCTATATCGCCGACAGATTTTGAAACCACATGCGAGCGCTTAGCCCAGGTTGTTGGGTGCGGTTTGCCAATTATCGAAGCTGTTCCTTTTGCTATTGGTTTATTTATAGCTTCACGAGGAGACCCAAAATTGGCTGTCATCGGAGCGGTAAACATGGGCGGGGACGCTGATACTACGGCAACAATAACGGGTGCCGTAGCGGGCACTTACGCTGGAATCTCACGAACAGACCAGGAGCTGTATTCGACAATTGTTAGAGTAAACAATCTTGATCTAGAGAATATGGCTCGTCAATTAACAAGTATTGCAATGAAACATGTTCGCAAGTAAAGGTGATTTTGGAACGATTGTTTTGATCTTGGGCAGATGAGCAATGTACGATGTAATTTGTGTTGGTGATGTGGCTGTGGACGATGTCTACCACGTAGACCGTTTGCCGGGATCAGATCAAAAAGTGCATGCTCGTCCATTAGGACGGTATTTGGGCGGGACAACATGCAATACAGCTGTCGCGCTCAGGGTTTTAGGAGACCGTGTTCTGTTTGTTACCCTTATTGGAAATGATGAAGAGGGCGAGTTTATACAGGAGCAATTTAGAAATCTGGGTATTGATTTTCGTTCTGTTCGACCAGACAACATAAAAACCCCTACAACGCAGGTACTGCTCGCAAACAATGGGGAGAAAGCCATCCTTCTTTTCTTCACTGCAGAAGAAATGGAGCTTGCGCGGAGTTATTTTAGGGGTATTTCTCTGGATGGAGGCAGGCTTGCATTTACTACGCTCTCCCTGCCAGTATATGAAGTATTATACGAGTTTAAGGCTCCAATTGTGGTCAGTCTGGAGGAACCAACTTTGGAATGGCAACCTGAGGCATTTACTTGGGCAATCAGTCATGCTCATACGTTGATACTTGATCGTCGTGCCTTCCAGTGGATTTATCATGAACAACCAACACCCTTGAATCTGTCAAATGAACGGGATAAGGGAAGCGTTGAAAATTTGATAGTTACCTTGGGTTCTCAAGGGTCTCTAGCATATAGCCGGAAAGAAGGAAGGACTATTGTCACACCTACTATAGAAATAGAGGTACTAGACACAACTGGAGCTGGAGATGTATTCAATGCTGCTTTTATTCATTCTTACTACATCTCAGGGCAACCGCTAGAAAAGGCTCTTCAATATGCAAACATAGTGGCTGCTTTCTCATGTGAGGATCATGGCCCCATGTTGTCACAAAAAGCCGTTCAAAAAGCCAATCATCTGTTCGGAAATTGAAAGGAGGTGAACTAAAGCTGATGTAACAATCAAAGATTTGTCTCAAATTTGTAAGCTGAAGAATGGTGTACGAAAAAGAGAGTTTCTATTTTTGGAGGAGGATAAGCATGAACAGGAAAATTGTATATCTTGCCCTTGTTCTGATGCTGGCATTAGGGATAGTTTCTTGCAAGCCAGCAGCAACCCCCACTACTCCAGCGGCAGAGGCAACCAAGGCTCCCGAGGTAACGACACCTGCCAAGATTGTCCTGATTGTGAGTCAACCGAAGGGTGAACCGTTTGCGACGCTGGTGGACAGCGGGATGCAGAAGCTGAAAGGGGAAATGGGGGATAAGCTGGATTACCGATTGGTTGAGAGCCTGGATAAAGCCGAGCACAAGGAACAGGTACGGACGGCGGCAGAGATGGGTGCCAATCCGGTGATGGTGTTATGGGACGATCTGGCGAATGCCGTGCTTGAGGTAGCACCGGACTTTCCTGACACCAAATTCATCATTCTGGACAGCTATGTCACAGCTGACCTGCCAAATGTCAAGACGGTAGTAATCGAGCCGCAGGAAGCCTCGTTCATAGCGGGTGTGGTAGCGGCGAAGAAGACACAGACGAAGGTTCTTGGTTTTGTAGGCGGAGCGGACATTCCGGTGATCGAGAACTTCTTCTCGGGGTTTGCGGCGGGGGTGAAGTACGTGGATCCGAGCATAGAGATCAAGGAAGTATACGCTGGGACGTTCATTGATCCTGCCAAAGGTCTTGAAGTCGGTGGATTGTTGTTCAAGCAAGGCTGTGACATTGTGATGCATGCGGCGAACAAGACAGGCTTAGGGGTGATCAAGGCGGCGGAGGAAGCCAAGAAGCTGGCGATAGGTGTGGACATGTGGCAGGGGGATGTAGCACCGGGGTATGTACTGTGGTCGGCGCTGAAACCTGCGGATGTAGCGACCTACATGGCGGCGAGAGAAGCCGTAGAGGGCAGGTTTACCAAGGGCATGTGGTTCTATACGCTGAAGGAAGGAGCTGCGCTGTACGACATGCGCGACTTCAACGCATTGGACAA
>DYEC01000021.1 GCA_020725865.1 Anaerolinea sp.
GCGGGGAGTGGATTCGTACCACTGACCTCCGGGTTATGAGCCCGACGAGCTGCCTCTGCTCTACCCCGCAATGTTGATTACATTCTACCTTATCCAATTTGAGCGGTCAAGGGTACTTTAAAGATTTTTTAATGAAAAATCATATTCGAAATAAAGCTCGTACCGATTGATGGGTATCATGCTACAATAGTAATGAATACCCCGTCAAAGGAGGATTATAGAAATGAGTGGTTCAGACAATTCTAATTTTTATCTAGGCAGACTCTTCGATGCTACAAAGGGTGAGGTGTTGGACAAACCGCTTTTGTATGATCCTGCTGATTTGACCACTCATGCTGTGATTACCGGAATGACCGGTTCTGGGAAGACCGGCTTGTGTATCTCACTGCTGGAGGAGGCTGCTTTACAAGGTATTCCGGCTATTATTATTGACCCGAAAGGCGATTTGACCAATCTCGTGTTGCATTTTCCCGAACTGCGCCCGGAAGATTTTGAACCCTGGCTCGACCCTGAAACTGCCCGCCGCGCCGGGAAAACGGTCAGCGATCTAGCAGCCGAAACGGCGCAGCTCTGGCGTGATGGGTTGGCGAAATGGGGTCTGGGGCGAGAGCAGCTGGAGGCACTTCAGACAGAGGTGGACTTCACCATTTACACCCCCGGTTCTTCTGCGGGCGTGCCGGTCAACATCCTGACTTCCTTTGCTGCTCCTGATATGTCCTGGGAGGAGAACCGCGAGATTCTGCGCGAGAAAATCAGCAGCACGGTAACCGCTCTGCTTGGTCTGGTCGGGTTGACCAATATTGACCCATTACGCTCGCGTGAGCATATCCTGATCTCTAATTTAATCGAAACTGCCTGGAGTCAGGGACACTCCCTGGACCTGACCGAGTTGATCATGCAGACCCAGACCCCGCCTTTCGAGCGGCTGGGGGCTTTCCCGCTGGACAATTTCTTTCCTGCGAAAGATCGGGCAGAACTGGCTATGTTACTCAATAATTTTCTGGCCTCACCCTCGTTTCAAACCTGGCTGGAAGGACAGTCGCTGGATGTGCCGGCTTTGCTCTATTTGCCCGATGGCAAGCCGCGCCACAGCATTTTCTATCTGGCGCATTTAAACGATAACGAACGTATGTTCTTTGTCACCTTATTGTTTGCCGCGATTGAAGCCTGGATGCGCAATCAGCGCGGTACCAGCGGGTTGCGTGCCATCATTTACTTTGACGAAATTCTGGGGTATCTGCCGCCGGTTGCCAATCCGCCCTCGCGCCCAGTGATGTTGCGCATGCTCAAACAAGCGCGTGCTTTCGGGGTGGGGTTATTGCTGGCGACGCAAAACCCGGTTGATCTGGATTACAAGGCGCTGTCGAACGCCGGCACCTGGGCAATTGGACGCCTGCAAACCCAACAAGATAAAGATCGTCTGTTAGACGGACTGCAGAACGTGGCTGGTACGCTGGATCGGGGACAGGCTGACAAGATGCTTTCCGGTTTAGGAAAACGGGTGTTTTTGCTGCATAATGTTCATGCCAAAGGACCTGTGCTGTTTCAGACCCGCTGGGCTTTGAATTTTCTGGCGGGCCCTTTAACTCGCGCCCAGATTCCCGCTCTTAACCAACTTGCCAAAGGCAAGGGCAAACCATCGGTCGTCGTGGCTGCCCAGCCAGCGCCAGCGGTAAGCACAGCAGTCGCAACAGTTGCCCCGGCAGCTACAGTGGTATCCCAGTCGGTTCAGGAGGCAAAAGCTGAGAAAGCCAAGCCAACCGGCTTCCTCAATACGCGCCCGGCACTTCCGGCAGGGATCAACGAGTATTTTATCCCGAATGATCTGGGGGTTGGGCAGGCGGTAGAAACGGCAAAACTGAAATTGACAGGTGAGCTTCGCTCTCAGGGAATTGTTTATCTGCCAGCGTTGCTGGGGCAAGCTGAAGTCCGCTATCTGGCACGCAAATACAATCTGGAATACAGCCATCGTTTCACCACATTGGTAAATCAACAACCAAGTGGGTTATTACACTGGGAGCAATATGCCTGGCTCAGTTATGACGTAAGGAGTCTTGATCGTCAGCCGTTGCCACAGGCGCAATTCGCGCCGCTACCCGGTTGGCTGAGCGATGTACGCCGCCTCAAAGACCTGGAAAAGGATTTTCTGGATTGGGTTTTCCGCAATGGAACCATCTACCTGCGCGCCAATGAGTCGCTCAAAGTTTATGCTGGACCGGATGTCTCGGCAGCAGAGTTTCGCGAGCAATGCAGCAAAGCAGCCCGGCAGGGGTTAGCTGCAGAGCAGAAAAAGCTGGATGATCTTTATCGCCGTAAACTGGAAACATTAGATAACAAGGTTGAACGCCAGCGGTTGGAAGTCAAAGAACAGGAGGATGAACTTTCTCAGCGCCGGATGGAAGAACTGGGGACTGGCGGCGAATTGTTGCTCAGCCTCTTTGGCGGACGCCGCCGCAGTATTTCCAGCTCGCTTTCGAAGCGGCGCATGACCGCACAAGCAAAGGCAGACCTGGAACAGGAACGTAAAGAGCTCCAGGTTTTGGAGAAGCAATACGCTGATCTGGAAGAGGAATACAAAAAAGCCCTGGCGGAGTTGCAGGAACGCTGGGCGAAACTGGTCGCTGATGAAAGCGAAGTGCCTTTGCCACCGCAACGCAGCAACATCTTTACAGAATTGTTCGGCGTTGCCTGGTGCCCATATTACCTGGTCACTGTAGAGGGTCAGACCCAAACCTTGCCTGCCTTTCGTCAGGCGCCAAAATAGCGTTTTTTTATTTAGTAGAAGGTGATAAGACGCGCCAGAGTGGTTATTGTCTGGCAACGAATTCCAGCGTCACTTTGACGGTATCCTCGGTTTGAAGAACCCCGGCAATAGAAATTGGACCCACACCGAAATCGCTCATCAGGATTGTGGTGGTCGCGCTACCGGTCAAGGTCTGGTTGGATAAACTGGCTCGCACTTCAAATGTGACTGGTTTCGTTGTGTCCCGCACGGTCAGATCACCTGTAACGCGGAAGCTGTATTCCTGACCCTCGGTATAACTCTCCGGTAGTCCCTCGATTTGTGTGGGGACGAAACGGGCAATCGGGAAGCGCGCTGATTCGAGCCATCGTTGACGAATTGCATTATCGCGGCGGGAACTGTCTGACTCAAACTGGCTGATGTCTACTTCGATAGTGCTTAAACTGCTGGCTGGTGGATTTTGCAGATTGGCGTAAACTTCGCCGCTGATTTGTGATGTGATACCGATGGCAGTAGAAAAGCGATTGTTCTGGTTCAGGAAAGTTTCACCCACCTCGTAAGTGACCTTTGATTCACCGGGAATAATCTTGAACACAGTTGTATTTGTGATCGTAGGACTGACAGGCTGTAGCTGTGTTTCAGTGGGCATTTCGGCAGGGGGAATTGGAGAAGAGGGGGCAATCGTGTTGGTCACCTGCTGAATCTGGGTAGGCGTCGGGGCAGCTGTGCAGGCGGTTAGCATCAGAATACTGATTGTGAGGGAAAGGGCAACACGGCGCATGACGGTTTGTTAACTCCTTTGACTTGATATAAAAGTAATTATATCTTATTTATCTTAATTATTCATGAAAAAACAAACCTCCCGCAGGAGGTTTGTTGCAGTTGGTTAAGTTTCGGCTAACTCATGTCCTGTCTGCCAGCTAGTGCCCGCAACAAGGTATTCTGATCAGCATACTCCAGATCACCGCCAACGGGCAGACCGCGCGCTAGCCGTGTGATCCGCACGCCGCTACCTGCCAGTTGCTGGTGCAGATAGAGCGCGGTGGCATCGCCTTCCATACTGGGATTGGTCGCCAGAATAATTTCACGTATCTTACCGCTTTTGACGCGCTCAATTAAGGGTTGAATCTTCAGGTCCTCCGGACCGATCCCTTCAATCGGCGATAACACACCATGCAGGACATGATACCTGCCGCTGAAACCGCCGGTTTGTTCGATGACCAGCACATCTAAGGGTTCCTCCACCACGCACAGCAATCCCTCATCGCGGCGCGGATCGGTGCAAATGTCACAGACTGGCTGATCAACGAGTGTGATATTGAAACAAACCTGACAGAGCGCGGTGGCAGTTTTCAGGGCATTTAGAGCATTGGCAAGGTTTTGAGCAATCTCCTCCGGTGCGCGCAGCAGGTAAAATGCCAACCGCGAGGCGGTCTTTGGTCCGATGCCGGGCAGCCGTTCAAAGGCAAAAATCAGGTTGCGGATGGGTTCGGGCAGGCTGGGCATGTGCGTTTCCTAAAAACCGAGACCGGGCAGGCCTCCTGCCAGTGGTCCCAGACGTTCCGCCGCCAGTTGACGGGACTGCTCAAGTGCCAGATTGATAGCGCTCAACATCAGGTCTTGAAGCATTTCCGCGTCTGCATCCTGTAGTACTTCAGGATTGATTTCAACTGCTTTGCAATGCTGATCGCCGGTCATGGTGATCTTGATTACTCCACCGCCAACCGTTGCGGTAACCGTTTCCTCAGCCAGTTGCGCCTGCGCCGCTTCCAATTGTTCTTGCATGGCGCGCAATTGTTGCATCATGTTGCCGCCGCCCATACGACCGCCTGCAGGACGATTGAAACCTTTTGCCATAAGAGTTCCTCCTCGAGATCTCTATTCTTTCTTTACGATTTGACCGCCCAGATTCAGGGCAGTATTCACCAGTCCATCTTCCGACACATCGTCATCAGATTTGCTGCCTCGCGCGTTGTGCACAACGCATTGAATGCTCAACGGGTGTCCAAGCACCTGCGTCAGCACCTTATGCACCAGCTCGATGTTTTCTCGGCTTTCCATTTTAGATTTCAGCACTTCAGTGGCAAAGCCCAGCACCAGTATGCCGTCTTTGATGGTTAATGGACGGGAAGAATTCAATAGGGCTTCTGCCATCATATTCTTTTCTTTGACCGCCGCGCGAATACGGCGCCAGTTCTCTTTGACTGCAGCAAGGGTGATTTCCCCTTCCGATGGCGGCGGGGTAGAAATCAACTCTGGGACAGACTTTATTTGAGGGGTGGGTTCTTTTTGGGGGGCGCTTGCTTTTGCCTCTACCGGTTGTTCAGATGGAGAGGCTGGGCTTGGGGCTTTTGATACCGGTCTTGACGGACTGGTAGCGACAGGAGCACTCATTTGTCCCGGCTCATTTCCTTCGATGGACTGCGCGACCGCCAGTTCGAGCAGCAGCGCAGGCTGCCACCCGCCGCGCGTCTCGGTAGCAGCGGTATTGAAAAGACGCACCAGTTCGAGAAGCTGCGGCATTGTGAATGCCTGTGCCTGTTTTGCCATTTGCGTCCGCATTTCGGTTGTAGCTTCAACCTGGTCAGTGTTTCCCAATCGAATCAAAAGCAAATTGCGTAAATGTTCCACCATCTGACGGGCAAACTGACGCGGATCGGCGCCAGCATCCAACGAGCGGTGGACACAGGTCAGCCCCTCCGCCGCCTGCTGTTTCAGGATGGCGTCCACCAGTTCGATCACTGCCTGGTTGGTCGCTGTGCCCAGCACAGTTTGTGCCATTGCCAGCGTGATCCGTTCACCAGTGGAAGCAAGCTGATCGAGCAGCGAAATGGCATCACGCAGCGCGCCGGTGGATTGACGGGCGATCAATATGAGCGCCTCTGTTTCAACGTCTATGCCTTCTGCGGCAGCCATTTTCTGCAGATAAGCGACAATATCGTTGACCGGGATACGGCGAAATTCATACCGCTGGCAACGGGAAAGAACGGTTGCCGGTATCTTGTGAATTTCGGTGGTGGCGAGGATGAAAATAGCATGTGGCGGGGGTTCTTCCAGAGTTTTCAATAGCGCGTTGAACGCCGCGGTTGAAAGCATGTGGACTTCGTCTATGATATAGACTTTGAATTTACCCTGGCTGGGCGAGAAGTTGATTTTATCGCGCAGATCACGGACATCTTCCACGCTGGTGTTGGAAGCCGCGTCAATTTCAATCAAATCCAGGAAGCGCCCCTCGTTGACTGCCTGGCAGTGGGCGCATTGATCACAGGGACGGCTGGCAGGATCGTCTGAAAGGCAGTTCACAGCTTTTGCCAGCAGCCGGGCAGTGGTAGTTTTGCCTGTGCCACGCGGTCCGGCGAAAAGATAAGCATGACCTACGCGGTTGGCGCGCACTGCATTACGCAGGGTATGAATAATGTGTTCCTGACCAACCACCTCTTCCCAAACATGAGGGCGCCATTTCCGGTAAAATGCCTGATTCATGATTGTTCCATCTCTATTGAATAGTGTATTGCGCTCGCAGGTTTCCTGCAGGATCCAGCAGGATAACGGTTTCTCCGATGCTCCAAATCGGCTGATCCTGGTTCCAGTACACGGCTTTAGCTGTGTTAACACCGGTGCGGGTGTAGATTTCCAGCGTACCGCTGATAAAGTTCAGGTTGCCAAATGTGTATGTGTTACGATTTTCATCCATCAACTTCCAACCGTTTAACCACAGGTCACCCTTGCCAATGCGTTTCAGCCGTACCACTTCATTTTTTGGATCTCCGGCGCCAAAAACATTTTCTATCTCAATCACTGGCTGGTCAAGCGGCGGCAGCGGGGGGGCAGTGACAGCTAGAGTTACGCTGACAATCGGCTGAAACGTGGGGACGACAGAACTGCTTGACTGGGAGCGCCCCCAAAGCCACAACACCAGTAGCGTTGTAAGTGCAGAAACGAGCACGTTAAGCAAGAGATAAGGCAATACTCGTTTCCAACTCATAGTTTCGACCCGCTTGAATGATAGCACAGAATGGCGATAAAATGGTATATCTAAACATGGAGAACCAGAGTGCATTTTCTTGTAGATGGTCACAATCTGATCCCAAAAATCCCCGGCTTGAGCCTGCGTGATCTGGAAGACGAAGAGCGGCTCATTCATTTGTTGCAGGAATACTGCCGGCTTTCGCGCCATTCTGTCGAGGTGTATTTTGATCGGGCTGCGCCGGGCCATGCGCACACGCAGCAATATGGAACGGTCAAAGCGCATTTTATTCGCAACAGTATAACAGCGGATCAGGCAATTATTGATCGTCTGCGGCGGCTGGGGAAGACAGCAGCAAACTGGACGGTGATCAGCTCAGACCGCCGGGTACAGGTTGAAGCACGGTCAGCGCGAGCGAGGGTGATGACCTCAGAAAATTTTGCCCGCCAGATACTCAAGCAACTTGAAGATTCTTTTGGTGAGTTGCGTGATGTATCTGTGAGAGAGGAAGAATTATCCGAGTGGCTAAAAGTTTTTGGCCCGGAAGAGAAGGGGAATACCTGAAAACTCTTATCTTTTTTTAATGAAATTATGACAAATATGGTGTATATTATCAACAAGACACCAATAAAACTTTACTGGTAGATCAGGTGTCTGCCACCGGTGATGACTGCAAGCGCGTCCCCCCCGTGTTGGCGGTAGCACAGGTGGTATTCCCTCCCTGAAGATTGCCATGCCTGTCCCCCCCAGGTGTGGCAATCAACTTTTAACCGGTCAATGAATCACGCCCAGTTTTTTCCCGACTCTGGCAAATATTTCCAGTCCCTTTTGCAAATCTTCCTGGCTGTGAGCAGCAGAGATCATTACCCGGATGCGCGCCTTGCCGCGCGGCACCGTAGGGAAACCCAGCGCCATGGCAAAGACGCCTTCCTCGAACAGCTCGCGGCTGAACTGTTGTGCAAGCGGTGCCTCACCCAGCATGATCGGAGTAATCGGAGTAACGCTCAGCCCGGTGTCAAACCCTAGGCGGCGCATTTCAGATTTGAAATAATTGGCATTTGCCCAGAGCTTGTCTACCAGTTCGGTGGAGTTTTCCAGAATATCCAGCGCGGCGATACAGGCAGCTACATCTGCCGGCGTCGCGGCTGAAGAGAACAGGAAAGGACGACCGCGCTGGCGCAGCCATTCAACAATCAGCGGGCTGCCTGCCACCGCACCGCCCACCACGCCAAAGGCTTTGGAAAAAGTGCCAACTTCAACATCTACTTTACCGTGAAGGTCAAAGTGGTCAACGATTCCCCGACCGCCGCGCCCAAGCACGCCCTCACCGTGCGCGTCATCCACCATCAACATCACTTCATGCTGGCTGGTGACTTCGTAGATCTTGTCCAGGGGAGCAATGTCACCGTCCATGCTGAATACCCCATCGGTAACTGCCAGCCCGCGCCTGTACTTTCCCTTGTTTTGCCGGATTGCCTCATCCAGTGCATCAGGGTTAACATGATTATAGCGAACAATCGTTGCCCCAGAAAGTCGGCAGGCATCTATGATGCTGGCGTGGTTTAGCTCATCTGAGTAGATCACGTCTTCCTTGCCCACCAGCGCCGGAATGGCAGCTAAATTTGCCATAAAACCGGATTGAAAGGTGATCGCCGCCTCAACATTTTTAAAACGTGCCAGCCGCCGTTCCAGCTCCAAATGCAGCTCCAGCGTCCCGGCGATGGTGCGCACCGCTGCCGGACCGACACCATAAACATTCAAAATCTCTTGCGCGGCTCTAACCATCTGGGGATGATTTGCCAGCCCAAGATAGTTATTTGAGCAAAAATTCAGCACTCGTTTGCCGTCCACCACCAGCCAGGCACCCTGGGCTGATCCGATGGTGCGAATGCGGTTATAAAGCCCCGCTTGTTTGAGTGCTTCCAGCTCCTCCTGGATCCAATCAAGTCGTTTGGACATTTTCTCCTCGGTTACTTTTTATGGGGATGATTTGTTTTGAGAGGTGTATGTTCTCTCTGATTTGCATTATACTCGATTCGGATGCCGCAGGATACAGAGGAACGAACCTGGGTCGGAGAATGAGCACTGGCTGGATGATGTCAGGGGGCTGATGATAACACATCGTTGCTACTGGGCAAAGTGATTTGTGCATCTGTTATATAACCGATTTCAACTAATGTATCGCGAATTATTTGCGTTGCACCGGGTTTGATAACCACAGTTGTAGGATTGAGTGCCTCGCCCAGAAAGCGGGCGGCGCGTGTCTTGCGAAGCGCGGTCAAGATTTCAGGCGAGGTAACTCGCAGCAGTGATACCTGTTCCAGATGCGCCTGAGCGCCGAATTTCTCCCAGCGTTCAAGTGCCTGCGTTAGCATGGGGGGAAGCGGAGCAGCGCTGTTTCGTTGAAGAAGCTTGAGCAGGTCAGAGGTACGCAGTCCTTGTTGTTGGGCGCGTTGCAAAGACGCTGGTGTTATGCGATAGTGATACTCCCGTTCCGTTTCTTCTTCCCAGAGGCAGAATCGGGCGATTTGATAGCGCAACCAGCGCGGTGTGAGCGGAGAAAGTATCAGCCGTCCATTTGAGAAGACTTTTATCGGCTGGTTTTCTTCAGCGATGCCGACCGGGTTACTGCCATGCCAGAGTGCTTCTGACCAGCGAGAGAAACGAAAAGCGGTCACTGGTGCAGAATCCTCTGGCGCAGCCAGGTCGATAAAACCCAGCCAGTGCAGAATGCCGGTAATGATGAACCGTAGCAATGCCCCTTCTACCTCGTCCCAGCAGGCAAAGCCGCGCAAGTAGGTGTCGCTATCAGCGCGGCGGATAAACCAGGTGTCGTAATCACCCGCAGTGCGTTGAAAATCAGGCTGGCTTTCCTTGACTGCCGCGATGAACGCCGCGAGATTCCACCAAGTTTGTTCGGGGAGATGGCTAAGCAGGGTCATCACTGCTTGGCGTGTTACGAGCGGGTTGTTCTGCCATTCCCCTTCAAACTTTAAGTCGGGTAAGAGGCGCAAATCATTAAAGATAGAACTGTTTAGCCATGTCTGCGCCAGAAAGTTGAGCGCTGCATTGCGGGGTAGCTTGAGAAATGTGCGGCTGTTTTCCGGAATTGGAAAACCGTTACCATCCAGCAGACCGGCGGCGAGCAGAAGTTGCTCCAGAACGGGGAGCGGTACACTCCAGCGCTCAGTTTTCAATTCTGCATCCGGCAATCTCATACGCCGCGCTGCCAATAGCGTCGTGGCGTGGTCGAGGATGCGATCACTGGCGGGTAAGATATGGGCTGCTTCGCCCGGTGTAGCAGGACGGCCGAATTGTGGCTTCATCGAAAATGATGGTAATCCGATGAACTTAATCAGATCGTCTGGAATATAGGCGTATTCTTGCGGTTCGGGGGGCAAATCCAGAAAGACTTTTCCGATCAGTGCGCGGTACCAGAGAATTTCTGCCGGGGAGACTGGCTTTAGATCGGGGCGTTCTCGATCCCGTTTGGCTGCTCCGAAGACACGTACATCCCCAAAGCGCCGGGCGAACTGCGCCCAGGGCATTTTGCCTGCGCTCTCCAGAAGCGCCGCGAGCGCTTTTTGTGCACTTTCGGGCAGGCTCTCTACCATCTCTATAACGGTCTGACGTTTAAGGATGGCTTCCAGCAGGATGGGCAGAGCGGTTGGCGCGTCGGGTGCGGTCAGGTCAACGCCCCAGGCTTCGGCAACAATTTTCAAAAACCCCAAATCATGTCCCTGAAGAGTGTGTTCAAGGTCTGGCATAGTAAAAGATTGTGTTTGAGAGGTTGTTTTTGATCATTATACGCAATTCGTGTTTGGGAAGGAAATGATCATTTGAAGGGTAGAATACCGGGTCTTACAATTTTGTGAACTCAAAATCCATTTGTTTTAATTGACGCGCTTATTGCTTAACTGTATAATCTTCATGAAGGCTTCCCAATTCGGTAAGCCGAGGCAGGCTATGGCATTAAAAGGGAATTTAAGGGATTTTACCATTACCCAGCTTCTCAATCTGATCAGTCTGGCACAAAAAACTGGCGCGCTGATGATTGAGGGACCAACAGAAGCAGCGCAGGTCTATTTTCGTGAGGGGAAGCTGGCTTTTGCGTGCATTGGGCAGGAAGATGGCAGTCTTGCGGGGGTCTTGCAGCGCAGCCAGAAGATTTCCATGGGACAATATCGGCTTTTGAGAGAGCGCGCTGCACACATGAGCGATAAGGAACTTGGACTGTTGCTGATTAATGCAGGCTATGTGAGTCAGGAAGATATTCTGAACAGCCTTCAGCAATACTTTATTTGTGTTGTTCGTCGGTTATTTACCTGGGTGGAAGGGTTCTTTCACTTTGAAGCGGGTCAGATGCCCCCTTCAGATAAGATTACTGTTCGTCTGGATTTGGAAAACTTAATCATTGAGGGTTCACGCCAGTTGCGCGAATGGGAGTTATTGCAGCAAGAGATTCCCAGTCTGGATATGGCGCTTAAGTTCACCGATCGACCCGGCACCAACATTCGCAATATTAATCTGAGTGTAGAAGAGTGGCGGGTGATTTCGTACGTCAATCCGAAAAACACCATGCGTCAGATAATGCGTGCGGCAAAGATGAACGAACTGGAAATTCGCCGCGTGGTTTATGGGCTACTGCAAGCTGGTCTGGTGGAGATTATCCGACCGGAAGGCGCTCCAATTCCGGTCACCAGCAGTATGTTCCCTACACAAAACCGTGAAGAGCAAAAATCGCTGGTCAACCGCCTGATTGAGCGCATTCGGGCTATCTAAATCTATTCTTAAAGGACACGTTTTTATGCAGACGGTTAAGATTGTGGTGACAGGACCGTTCAACGCTGGAAAAACTGAATTCATTCGTTCAGTGAGCGAAATTGATGTAGTTTCCACAGAAAGAAAAATCTCTGCACGCAATGAGCGAATAAAAGAGGCTACGACTGTAGCGATGGATTTTGGACGTATTACTGTGGACGATGATCTTGTGTTGTACTTGTTTGGCACACCTGGACAAAAGCGTTTTGACTTCATGTGGGAGATTCTTTCGGAAGGGATGCTGGGTTTTATTGTTCTGGTAGATAGCACCCGTCCGGAAACATTTCGTGAAGCGCGTGGAATTTTGGAGACTTTCAAAGCTTATGCACCAACACCTTATGTTGTGGCCGCGAACAAACAGGATTGCAAAGATGCCTGGGAAATTGCTGATATGCGTGTAGCTTTGCGGCTGGATTCAAAAATTAAATTTTTGCCGTGTGTTGCCACGAAAAAGGACAAAGTGAAGGCCGTTTTGCTGGAACTTTTGTACAGTATTCTAGAAGAGATGGAGACGGGAAAGGCTTAACAGCTCCCGCAGGGTGATCCGGTGTCCTCAATTACCACCAGCCAGGGGATTGTTCATTATGAAGTATACGGACGCGGACGTCCGGTGATTTTTTTGCACGGCTGGCTGGGATCATGGGGGTTGTGGCAGGAAACAATGAATAATATCGGGCGCTTCTATCGCGCCTATGCATTGGATTTTTGGGGGTTTGGCGAGTCGGGGAAGAAGCGCACAACGTATGATGTGCAGGATTTCGTCAGCCTGGTGGATCAGTTTATGGATCAACTGGGGATTGTACGTGCGCCGTTGGTGGGGCATAGCATGGGGGGCACGGTCAGCTTGCTGGTGGCAATGCAGTATCCGCAACGAGTTGAAAAGGTGGTGGTCATTGGATCGCCAATAGTCGGGTCTTCGCTGGCGCTTACGTTGAAACTGGCAGGGCGCCGCCCGGTTGCCGCGACGCTGTTTAACCTGATGGGGTTGTTCCGCCTTGGGCTGCGGCTTGCTGCGCCCTTCATGTGTAAGGATGAGCGCTTTCCGAATATGATTCTGAACGATCTCAGTCGTACGACACTGGAATCTTTTCTGTTAAGCATTGCCTCGTTGCGTAACACGGATTTGCGTCCACGATTAAATCAAATTCAAGTACCAGTCATGGGTATGTATGGTGACCGGGATATTATTGTCCATCCCGATCAATGGCAGCCTCTGCAGAGGGGTATTACCACGGCGCGCATTGAACGATATCCCAATGCAGGGCATTTCATCATGCTGGATGAACCACAAAGCTTTATGCAGACCCTCAAAGATTTTCTTGATGATACAACAACGGATTCTGTATGACGACTCTGAAATCCTGCCACTGTTCTCATGAATTAAGTCAGGTGCTTTTGGCGGGGATGCAGGAAATTGTTGGGCAATCTGGCGTGATGGCGGCGCTGAACACCGTCAGCTTGATGGGCTCGAAAGATGAGGCGCTTACGTGCTTTGAGCCGGGGGGCGGCAACCTGACCTTTGAAGGGATTGTCAGTTTATTCAAAGCTATGGAGCAGTTATATGGAATAAGGGGCGGTCATGGTGTTGTTCTGCGCTCTGGTAAGGCGGCTTTCAAGTATTTGTTGCGGCGCTTTGGTGTGCAAATGAGGTTAAGTGAGCTAGAGTATCGTTTGCTACCTGCCCCGCAGCGTTTAAAGGCGGGTCTGGTGGCACTGGGAGAAATACTTTCATTCCATTGCAACACACCTGTGCAGGTGGCAGAAAACGAGAGCGCTTGGATCTGGCGGATGGATCAATGCCCATGGTGCTTGGGCAGGCAGTCTGAAGAAAGTGGCGTTTGTTATTTCATCACCGGTTTGCTTCAGGAATACTTCTCCTGGGTGAGCGGGGGGCGGTATTACGAGGTACGTGAAGCTGAGTGCCAAGCGGCAAGCGGATTGGCTTGTGTGTTTCAAATTAGCAAGCAGCCATTGGATTGAGAATGTTCAAGATAATCTTGCAAAACAAACGGCCGATAGCACCCTTCAACGAGCCTGCGCGCGACCTGCGTATTCAGAATAAACCGCTCTGGTTGTTGCAGCGAGATGTGTTAGCTCCATTTGTGAGCCGCGAGTTTGAATTGCCGCCTGGGGCGCGCCTGCCCAAAACGCGCGAACCCTGTCTGGTATATCGGGATAATCTGTTCTTTGATGAGTTTTACATTGGGGAATTTATCGCGCAAGCGCGGAAACGTTCTTATCCTTCTCGAGCGGCTTTCTCGTTGAAGGATGCGGCGTTTCGGGAACACTGCCTGCCCCTATCAATTTCCTATTCGCCGGCAGGTGATCTGTATCTGGCAGATTTATGGTACTATCCCAACGGTCCGCAGCCTGATGCCGAACCGCTAGTGATTGATCTGCTGGCGCGTGAGATTGGATATTATCATGTGCCGACGTATATGGCGGTTGAAAAGGGTGATTTGGTTTATCAGGTGCCGTTGCGTAGTCTGATGGCTATTGACACCTGGGTGCACGTTTTCCTTGCTGATACCGTATTCGGCTTATTCGGACGCGGGGCAAGGTTTGAAGATCGCTTAAACCGTGACCCCCTCTTTAAACTCAAGGTACTCGCCAGTGCTTTATATGAGGGCAGGCAATTGCTGGAGTGTTCAGCCGTGGTCAAAACCGGTCGCAACTGTGTGATTGATCCCACTGCTATCATTCACGGACCGACAAGCATTGGTGATAATGTGACTATTGGAGCTGGGGCAGTGATTGAGAACTGCATCATTGGTAGCAATGTGAACATTTCTCAGGGCTGTCAATTGATGCTCTCTGTGGTGGGGGATGGGACGTTTTTACCTTTTCGTGCGTCGCTGTTTATGACCACAATCATGGATAACAGTATGGTGGCGCAGAATACCTGTTTGCAAATGTGCGTGGTGGGGCGTAATTCTTTTATAGGCGCGGGCAACACGTTCACCGATTTCAACCTGTTATCTTCACCGATCAAGGCGCGCGACTCGTATGGTGAGCTGAAGAATTGCAACCGTCCGGTTTTGGGTGGTTGTGTTGGACACAATTGCCGTATCGGCGCTGGTTTTGTGATCTACCCTGCACGCATGATCGAGTCAGATGTTGTGTTAGTGGCTACCAATGAGCGGCGTGTAATCAGCAAGGATATATGGTTTGAGAATAGTGATCATCACTGGCTAAAGCTTGACCAGCGGTATCCACGCCTGTATCCCAGACCTGGAGAGAAAGTCGCCGAATCCTGGTGAATGTTAACAGTTGTCATAAGTGGTACTTTCACGTATTATTATTGAATAAAGTTATGAGAAACATAGTATTGTGCCGGGTAAATAGGTTTGTCTGGCAAATTTTAAACTCTAGAAATGCAGAATCATGGGGAGGCTCACAATGACGGACGCTCGCCTTTTGGTTGTGGAAGACGATCAGGATATTGCAAATATGTTGCGCATCTACTTTTCCGGTCAGGGTTATCAGGTAGATGTGGCTCACCGCGGCTCCGAAGCGTTGGAAAAGACGCGTCAAGGGATGCCGCATGTGATTGTGCTGGATATCATGTTGCCGGATATTGATGGTTATGAAGTGTGCCGCACGCTACGCACCAATACGCGCACCAGTCACATCCCCGTCATTTTTTTGACTCAGAAAGACGAACGGAGCGATAAATTGCAGGGACTGGAACTGGGGGCAGACAATTACATTACCAAGCCGTTCGATATTGAAGAGTTGAAGTTGTATGTGCAGAATGCCATCGCTCGCTCCGAGCGTGAGAGTTTGACCGATCCTCAGTCTGGTTTGCCATCGGGTCGCCTGATTGAGGATCAACTGCGTAAGGTAATCCGCCAGAAAGGCTGGGCTTTCATGGATGTACGCATTAATGCCTTTGAGCCGTTTAAGGATGTGTATGGGTTTATTGCTGCCAACGATGTACTTCGTTTTACCGGCATGTTGCTGGGTGAGGTGGTGGATCAATATGGCACATCCAATGACTTTATTGGACATGCGGGCGGGGATAACTTTGTGATTATCACCACCGAGAGCGCGGCACCTTCTATACGTCAAGCATTGAAGTCTCGCTTTGGTACTGAAGTATTGTCGCATTATAACTACCTCGACCGCCAGCAAGGTTTTATTATGGCTCCGGATGAGAATGGACGGATTCAGAAGGCGCCTTTGATGAGTTTGACAGTTGGTACGGTGTCACCTTCGACCCATGTATTTGCAGATATTCGTGAGATTACTGAATTGGCGGCGGAGGAACGTCGTAAAGATATTGGTAGCTGAAGGATGGTGAGGTCCTTCTTGTTATGTGGCAAATAGATCCTTACAGCCTTGGTATCCTGCTAGTTGTGCTGGCGCTCGTGTTTTGGGGAGTTACGCGCTTGCTGGCTGGTCTGGTGCCACGAATGCGCCCGGCGATCGCGGCTGAACCCATGCCTGCGCCGGAGAGTGTAATGCAACATCAAGAGGCTGTGCTGGTTATCCAGACAGGGGGGCGTCTGGTTTCGATGAATGAACATGCTCGGCGGGTTTTCCGCCTTTTGGAAAGTGAGACGCCGGATCTGGAGCGGTTGGCGCGCCGCGTTCGCCCGAGTGAAGTTTTTCTGCAGTTATGCGCAACAGAGGGACAGGCGCGCTTTTTGATTGAAGGTCAGTTGCTCGAAGGCAGGTCTTACTGGCTGGCAAATGATAGTCGTCCCCTGATGATGTTGGCTTTGCGTCAGACAGAGCCGATTAGTGAGGGGGAACAGGGGTTGGATACCGTTTTCTCTTCACAGCGTCTTATCAATTTTACCGAGCTGGCACAAACGATTTCTTCCAGCTTACAATTGCAACCTACATTAATGGCAATCGTCGAAACCATCGAGAAGCTTGTCCCTGCCGACTTCATGCGAATTGCAATCTGGGACGCTGAAGCTGAGCGATTACTGCCTTACAGACTGATAACTTTGCAAGGGGGGGGAAGACAGATTGAGCCATTGGAGGAGACATATCGGGTTGGTGAGCGGCTTGCTGGTTTGCTGGTGAAGCACCGGGAACCAATGCTGATTGGTAATGTATCAACTCTTCCAGAAGCTACGGCTGATCCAGCAGTTGTTGCCTTACGGTCCTATCTGGGAGTGCCATTGCTGGTTGGCGAGGAACTGGTTGGAACGCTCGAATTAGGGTCATTCAGCGAGGACACATTCCATCAGCAAGATCTGGAACTGGTGCGGCTGATTTCCGTTCAGGCAGCGACCGCAGTTCGCAACGCTATCCTGTACCGCAGTGAACAACGTAGGACAGCTGAGCTCTCTGTGCTGGCGCAGATTGCGCAAGCTTTAGGTGAAACCCGCGATTTACAGATTCTGTTTGCCCGTCTGGTGCAGAGTATTGTTCCACTGCTTCCGGTGGAGGTTGTGGGCTTTCTACTGTATAACGATACCGACTATGCGCTGGAAGCTCAAAAACCTTTCTTCGGATTGCCAGAGGATATTGTGGAAATGTATCGTGCACCCATCCCTCCAGGGAGTCCGGCGGAACAACTGCTCCTTGAAAAACAGCCGATTGTCAGCGTGAACGCAGCCGAAGATGAGCGATGGCATACTCTGGGACTGGATAGCATTGCTCAGGCAGCCAGCTTACGGGATACAGCTTTGATCCCGCTGGCTGTTGGTGGACAAATGTTTGGTTTTCTACAGGCTTCAAACCATGTTGGTGGCGTATCTTCTTTTAATCAGGATGAGATGCGTTTACTGTCCATTGTGGCGAACCAGGCAGCTTCTGTGATTGAAAATGTTTTCCTGGTTCATCAAGCTCGCCAGCGCGTGCAACGGCTTGAGGTGATGCGGAAGATTACCAATTTGACCAGTTCGGCGGCGGATGTGAATGAAATCTTTTGTCAGGCTCTTCAGGAGCTGGCGCAGTTGTTACAGGCAGATTATGGTGCAATCTTTCTGCTGGATCAAAACCGCACTGTGCTACGGCTTCATCAATCGTCTTTGTTTGGAAATCCGCCGTTGCTGTCTGAACGCTATTATGTATTGCAGACTGATGATGCCCAGTTTCCATTTACAATGACCGGCAGCATGCACTCACTTGTGGTGGGACGTTCTAAGCCAGATAAGCCCATTATTCCGTTTTACCAGAACGCCATGGAAGCCTGGGGGTTGGGTTCGCTGATTGTTGTGCCGCTGGTGGTGCGAGAAGAAGGCATTGGCGAACTCTGGTTATGCAGCAAAGCACAATATTCCTTCAGTCAGGGAGATGTACAGACAATAGCTGCCGCAGCCAGTCAATTAGCAGGGTTGTTGGAACGTTCACGCATAATCTCGTTGACGGATGAAAATCTACGACAACGACTGGATCAGTTGCTTGCACTCTCGCGCATCAGCCGTGAACTGAATACTTCACTGGATTTACGCTCCCTGCTGCAAATGGTTTATGATGAGGCATTGCAAGTCACTCGTGCTGATTGTGGCGCCGTTCTACTGTTTGACCAAAACTCTACAGAAGAATTTCCGAAGATTCGATTTGTAGTTGGAGAATCTGAGGCAATTCAGCTTTCTCAGGTTGAGTGGATGGTTGCCAAAAGCGGCGAACCTTTCCTAACTGCCGACATTACCAAAACAAGTTTTTTGCCTCTGCATGAGGGTGTTATCTCTTCATTGGTCGTTCCAATTCCCTATCAAAAGCAACAAATTGGTTTGATCCTTCTGCATTCCAGAAGCGCTGGTCATTTTGATACAACAGCTCAGGAGATTGTCCTTTCGCTGGCTTCCCAGGCTTCTCTGGCTTTTGGGAACGCACTGCAATTTGAAGAGCTTGGATACCGTAATGAGCTTTTGAAGCGTCAGGTGGAAACACTTGGTGAATTGTATAGGATGCTGCGCGAATTGCGCCGCGATCGTCCATTGGAAGATGAGTTAAAGGTCATTGCTGCGGCAATTCGGGAGGCCACCCTCTTTCAGGTGGTCTTGATTAGCATTTACGAACCTGAGACAGGGTTGTTGCGGCGTGTGGCTCAAGTAGGACTTGCGGCGGACAGCTGGGAACAAATGCGCAAGGTGAAACACCCCTGGCGCAGTCTTGAGCAGATTTTAGACCCTCAGTTCCGCGTTGGTTCGGCATACTTTATCCCGGCTGAAAGGATGCCAAGTTTTCCGGAGGATTTACAAACCTTCACTGTGCTTCCCGCGATTGAGTTTGAGGAACCGGAGACTTGGAACGCGGATGATATTTTGATCATCCCGCTATATGACTCGGAAAACCGTCCTCTGGGAACAATCAGCGTTGATGCGCCGCAAAGCGGGAAACGCCCTGATCGCCCCACTTTTGAGGCGCTGGAACTACTGGCAATGCAAGCTACCTTACTAATTGACGGCCATCGGCAGATTGAGATGCTGAAGTCGCGCTTGGCGCCAGCTGGTGTGGTGTCGTTTATGCCGGGGGAAGAGGCAGGCGAAGCTGGGCAGACGATTGCCATGTTGTTGCGCAAGGATTTGCAACAAACGATCGCTCTTCACGGCGCTTCGGAGCAACTGGATCGTGTCCGAGCCAGCCTGGAGATCCTTGCACAGGCGGGGCGGCAGGGCACGATACAGGCGGTTCTGCACACGGTTGCGAGCGAGATGGTGAATCGTTTCCATATGCAGACTGCTTTGCTTGCCGAAGCCAACCCGGTGAGCGGAGCGCAGTTAATCGAGGTTATAGGGCGTGTGCCACCTGGGATTAACCCAGAGGCGCTATTTGGGCAGCGCAACCCATTGCGGCAGGTTATTCAGGATGAGCGCTTGTTGTTGGTTTCTAACCTTGAAAGTACACCGGAATGGCAGAACTGTGCGTTGCTGCATGCTCTGGAAGCTCGTTCTTTTGTAGGCATTCCATTTATGATTGGTGGCGGACGAATGGCAGCGGTGCTGGTCACAGATCGCACGCCACGCCTCGAATTTACTGAAGATGACCGCTATATGTACGCTCAACTTGCCACCCAGGTGGGCATCATTCTGCAAAACTTACAGTTATTGAACGATATGCGGCAACATCTGAAGGAAGTCAACCTGTTACTTGAGTTCAGCCGCAAGCTGGGTAGCCTGGATCCTTTGAATATTTTGAATACGCTGGTTGAAAGCGCCTTACATGCGTTGCCAGAGGCGAACGCCGGTTGGGTGGCGCTTTGGAATGAACACGACCAGACGCTTAAAGTAAAAACTTCGTTTGGTTATGCGGATAACGCCAGCATGGCGAATGTCTGCCATCATTTTCTCAACGCAGAAAAAGCTGTGCTTCCTATTGTGCAGAGAGTCTATCAATCTGGCAAGGTGGAGCGCGTGATAGAAGTCCACTTTGCTAGAGATTATTATTTGACTGCGGATGACTTGCTGGCATATCGTCAGGCTACGGCAGGAAGGTTGCCGATCTCCTGTCTGGCAGTCCCCATTCGTCATGGCGAAAAGACACTGGGTGTACTGATGTTGGATAATTTTTCTACACCGGCGGCATTTTCGGAAGAGGATGAAACCATTGGGCTTTCGCTGTGCCAGCAGGCGGCACTGGCTCTTGAAAATGCCTATCTGTTTGCTGAAACAGAAGAACGCACAGCGCAGCTTCAGGCTTTGACGCGGGTGGCGGGTACTGTTACATCCAATTTACAAAGCGACGCCTTAATTGCTTCCTTGTTAGACCAGCTGCGGGAAGTGCTGCCGTACGATACGGCAACCCTTTGGTTGCGCGAGGGCAATATGCTGACCGTAGCAGCTGCCAGCGGGTTTGCAGATAACGAAAGCCGGGCTGGGTTGTCCGTGGCAGTGGAAGATAGTCAGCTTTTCCAGCAAATGGTTGAGACAGAAGTGGCAATTTCTGTAGGGGACGTGCGTCTGGATGAGCGCTTTCCGTCTCTTGTTGAACCAGAAAATCTATCCTGGTTGGGCATTCCGCTTTTAGCCAAGTCAGAGTTGAGAGGTGTGTTGGCGCTTGAGAAAAAAGAGGCAAATTTCTACACGCCCGAACAGATTCAGGCAGTGACCACTTTTGCCAGTCAGGCAGCAGTGGCGCTTGAAAACGCGCGGCTCTTTGAAGAAAGTGTGCGGCGTACAGCCGAGCTGGATCAGCGCACGCGGCGGCTTACACTATTGAATGAGCTATCAAGTGAGTTGGGCGGTTCGCTGGATGTGGATCATATTGTCAGACTGGTCAGCCTCCGTCTACTAACGGCGCTCAGTGTTGACCGTGTGTCTGTGGTGTTAACCGATGAGCAGACCGGTCAATATTCTTGGGCGTTTGAAGAGCCGGCATTTGAAGAGAATAGTGAATCTTTACCTGCATTTCCACTTCTGGAACGGTTACGTGAGAGCAAAGGAGTGTACAACTGTGCGGATGTCCAGGCAGATGCCGAACTCGCGATTCTACAAGAACAGTATTTTAAACCGCGCGGTGTTCAATCTCTGCTGATTGTGCCGTTGTTGAGTGGGGCAAATCTGTTGGGCTGGGTTTGGCTACAAGCGACAATTCCACATCGTTATAACCCTCAAGAGATAGAGCTGGCGTGTACAATTTGCAACCAGGCAGCGATCGCCATCCAGAACGCGCGTCTCTTTGCAGAAACGCGTTCGTTATCGGAAGAATTGGAAAAACGGGTTGAGGAGCGTACGGCTGAATTACGCCGCGAACATCGAAACACAGAAATGCTCTTGCGTGTCATCACTGAACTCTCAGCCAGTCTGGATATAGATCAGGTTCTCAATCGTAGCCTGGAAGTTTTGAATGAGGCAACTGGCTCGGAGCAGGCGCTGGTTATTCTTTCTCATGGCGGTGAAAGGGTGTATCAGGTGGGCGAAGCCCTGGTGGTCCCCCAAGATGAACTATCGGCGATTAGCGAGGCAGAGCGTATGCTCGTACGCCTCGTTCGTTCAGAACGTAAGTCAGTTGTGGTCAATGATATTACGCAGGATGCGCGCTGGGAGGAGTTTAAGGAGGCATATCCTGTATACCGCAGTCTAGTGGCTGTGCCGTTAATTTTGAGACAAGAAATTTTGGGCTCTTTATTGTTGTTACATCGGCAGACAGATCAGTTTATACCGGAGGAAGTGGAGCTTGTAGAGGCTGTTGCGCGCCAGATGAGCATTGCCATTAACAATGCCTCGCTTTTCGGGTTGTTGCGTGAACAGTCAGAGGATCTGGGGGATATGTTGCGCCAGCAACAAGTGGCTGCCAGTCGTTCACGTGCCATCCTGGAAGCTGTAGCGGATGGTGTATTGGTGACCGATCACAAAATGATCATCACGCTCTTCAATGCTTCAGCTGAACGTGTCTTGAATCTGCCGGCTGCGCGTGTGGTAGGCAAGCCTTTAATGGAACTGGCGGGTTTGTTCGGTAAGTCGGGTCAGGACTGGCTAAATACGATCAAACGTTGGTCAGAGAATCCTGCTTCGTACCAGCCTTCGGAAACCTATGCGGAACAGATGGAATTGGATGATCATACAGTGGTTTCTATTCATCTATCGCCGGTGCTGTTGCGTAATGAATTTCTGGGTACAGTTTCAATCTTCCGCGATATTACCTATGAAGTGCAGGTAGATCGGCTGAAGACCGAGTTTATCGCCAATGTCAGCCACGAGCTGAGGACGCCAATGACATCCATCAAGGGGTATGTTGAAATTATGTTAATGGGGGCAACCGGTCAGATCACTGATCAGCAACGTCGCTTTTTGGAGATTGTTAAATCTAATACAGAGCGGCTGACCGTGCTGGTGAATGATTTGTTGGATGTTTCTCGTATTGAGACTGGGCGCGTTGCTCTCAATCTGCAACCGCTTGATCTGCGTCCGCTGGTTGAAGAAGTGGTTGAAGATATCCAACGACGGTCGCGTGAGGAAAATAAACCCATGACCATCACTTTAGAAGTCCCGCATGATCTGCCAAAGGTGAGCGGCGATATGGAACGGGTGCGGCAGATCATGTCCAATCTAGTTTCCAACAGTTACAGCTACACTCCTGCTGGCGGGCAAATCAGTATCCGGTTACACAGTGAAGTGAACGAAGTACAAATGGATGTAGCGGATAACGGGATTGGTATTCCTAAAGATCAACAGCACCGTATCTTTGACCGTTTCTTCCGCGGCAGTGATCCGCTGGTTCTGGCGACGGCAGGCAATGGTTTGGGATTAGCCTTATCAAAAACGTTGGTTGAGATGCATCATGGGAAAATCTGGTTCCAGAGCGAAGGGGAGCCGGGCAAAGGGAGCGTCTTTTCCTTTACCTTGCCAATCTACATTGCAGAGGGTTAGACATGGCAAAAATTTTGATTGCCGAAGATGAGCCAGACATACGCGATCTGATTGCGTTCACCTTACGGTTTGCCGGGCATGAGGTCGTGGCGGTTTCAAATGGCGAGGAGGTTTTAGAGACTCTGCCACAGTGTATGCCGGATCTGGTCTTGTTGGATGTGCGCATGCCGCGCATGACTGGCTTTGAAGCCTGTATGCAAATGAAAGCAACACCGCAATTGAGAGATATTCCGGTGGTCTTTCTTTCCGCAAAAGGGCAGGAAGCCGAAATTCAGGAAGGGTTACGTGTCGGGGCTGTGGAATATTTGTTGAAGCCATTTGCGCCCAATGATCTAGCAAACCGGGTGAATGAGTTGTTGCGACAATTCGGTGTTGGTAAATAAGAAGCCAAAGAGATGAGCGTTGTCCTGTTGCAGTCCCAAATTCTGCATTATGAGGTGATCGGCCGTGGCCGTCCGCTCATTTTCTTGCATGGCTGGGTGGGATCGTGGCGATACTGGGTGCCGGTGATGCAGGCAGCTTCAATCTCTTACCGGGCATACGCACTGGATTTGTGGGGGTTTGGTGATTCGGCAAAAGTGGAAAGCCGGTATTCGCTGAGTGCGCAGGTACAACTGATTGATCAATTCTTGAATGAACTGGGGATTGGGCGTGTAGTGTTAATTGGGCATGGATTGGGAGCGCTGGTGGCTCTAATGTATGCACGCGAGTATCCAGATGTAGTGGACCGCGTCATGCTGGTCAGCTATCCGCTGGAAGAATCTATGGTTAATCAGCGTTTGCGCAACAGCACACCGGCAGCGTTAGCAGAGTGGTTGTTAACAAAAACTCCCGAAACCGAGCCAGCCCGTTTTGATGCTCCCAAAGCAGACCCAAAAGCAATTCAGCTTTCGCTTGAAGAGTTGACACGCGTTAATTTCAAGAGCTATTGGGGACAGGCAGAAACGCCCTGTTTGCTGGTCAATGGTCAGAATGACCCGGCGGTACAACCGCCAACAATCCAACATCTGGCGGATTTACCGGAAAAGACGCACGCCATTTTATTTGAGGATTCCGGACACTTTCCCATGCTGGATGAGACGAGCAAATTTTGCCGGCTGATGGTGGATTTTCTGACACTCGATTCTGGGGATAGCCCGCGCCAATTACAGTTAAAAGAAGAGTGGAAACGACGAGTGCGCTGAATTTCTAGCTTTTTGGAAGTTTACGAATTCTATAAATAAAACGAAAACCTTTCTGCTGTCATTGAGAACGGAGAAAGGTTTTCGTTTAGGGAAGTTCCTATACTGTGCCGAGAGTCAGAATCGAACTGACGACACCGCAATTTTCAGTCGCGTGCTCTACCAACTGAGCTATCTCGGCGAGTGTGTCTAATTCTACCTGCGAGTCGGCGGGGTGTCAAGGAAACGCGTTAGTTCACATAAAATGTTACTGAAGTAATATCGTTAGCTCAAAAGAAAATGTTACGGAGGCTAACGATGTCCGAAACCGAAGAAATGACCATCAATAAACGGCGGAGATATCTCTGTAAGATGTGGGAAAGGTATCGACAGGCGAGCAAGAATGAGAAAGGGGAATTGTTAGACGAAATGGAGGCAGTCACCGGGATGCATCGCAAGTCAATCAACGCATCATAAGGGGGAGGTTATCGCGCAAGAAACGGCAGCCGGAGCGCGGGCGGGAATATGGGGTTGAAGTAGACGACCAGCTTATTTCCTTGCCTGCTCTGGAAAACGCTCAAACAGCGAATGTCTTTCACTCGATGCTCAAAAAGAAGGAGGCGGACCATTCAGTAACATTATCTTTTGATTTGACACGGGAAAGAGTTGAAGTGGACCCAAAAATTTGGACACTTTTTGGGGAGTTCAGGGATTACTTCCAACGGTGGTTCGAGCCGGTAAAATCCAGCAGGATGTTTCGAACTCTTGCGGCGTCAGGTATCTTAACGACGTATGGATGCGTTTGGTCATATATACATCCTGAATCAAGATACTGATCTGATCATAAGCTTCTGCAAAATCACAATTTGGACTCCTTATGTCTATCTTGTTTCACCCTTTGCAAGTTGTCCAGTTTGGGGGGTCCACTACAATCATTTACGGTCTGAAGGGTAACTCATACCTCTTTGGTGTGGCTTTTTCCTCCAGAGATACTCTCGATAACCAGAACATCCTTACTTTTCAACGCCCTCTTTAATTTTTTTATTGACACCCCCTTTAAACGCGATATAATTATTCTACTGGCCCATTAGCTCAAGTGGTAGAGCAGCTGACTCTTAATCAGCGTGTTGCAGGTTCGAGTCCTGCATGGGTCACTTTTTTGTCTTTAATGAAAGGTAGTGCGTGTTTGTTGGGGGATACCGCGGTGTGAATCGGATTATCCAAAAACTCTCTATCTCTGTGAACTCTTGTTGATTCTTAACTAAAAACTCTTGACTTTGGTGATGGCATGTGCTATTATCTTTACTGAAAATGAAAATATTTTTATTACTGAAAAATTTTTCACTTTTGTTCCAAAGATAAAATCATGGCTCGATTGACACCCGCCGAGGAAATGCGCTTGTTAACCAAGGTCAGCAAGCTCTACTACGAAGAGAACCTGACCCAGGATGAAATCATGGCTCGTCTGCATCTTTCTCGCTCCAAAGTTTCGCGTTTGCTACAACAGGCGCGGGACGTGGGAATTATCAAGATTACAGTGCTTTCTCCTCCGGGCCTTTATCCTGAGCTGGAAAGGGAATTAGAGACCCGCTATCACTTGCAGGAGGCAGTGGTCATCGAATCGCGGCAGCCCGAGGCGCAACAAGTGGTCTCGCGGGAAATTGGTACTGCAGCTGCACATTATATGTTACGTACGCTTGAGGATCATGATGTCATTGGTATTTCATGGGGAACGGCTTTGAGTCACATGGTGGCTGCCTTACAACCCCGCAGAGTTCCAGATGCTCATGTTGTGCAAATCATTGGAGGATTGGGAAAGCCAGAAGCTGAAGTCCATGCGACAGACCTTTGTCGCCGTCTGGCGCAACTTCTCCAATGCAAATTAACTTTACTCCCTGCACCCGGCATTGTGGATCACGAGCAGGTCAAAAGTGTCATTCTTTCTGATAGTCATGTGCGGCATGCTTTTGAGCTGTTTCCGCAAATCACCGTCGCCTATGTAGGTATCGGTGCACCAACCCCCGATTCGGTGCTGATCCGGGATGGCACCATTCTAACCTGGCAAGAGGTCAATGAGCTCATCGTCAAAGGCGCAGTTGGAGATATTGCCTTGCGTTTTTTCGATGATAATGGACACCCCATTTATTCCGAAATTGACCGGCGTGTCATAGGAATTTCGCTGGAGCAGTTACGGCAGGTTCGACGTGTGGTTGGCGTTGCCGGCGGTCCACAAAAGGTAGCTGTATTACGTGGGGCATTGCGCGGTGGGTTAATCAATGTGCTCATTACCGACCATGTAACTGCCGGCAGGTTATTGGAAAAAGAACATCAAGGTATACCAGCCATTAAGGGAGAGACAAATGTTGTCTCGTGAAGAAATTTTAAGCCAGGCTCAGGCAGTGGTTCAACAGGAGGGTAAGGCGGTTGTTTCGCTGGCTGATCAGTTTGATGATTCTTTTGTGCAAGTAGTAGAGAAAATACTTGCCTGTTCGGGGCACGTATTGGTAGCAGGTGCAGGAACTTCTCATGCGGTAGCTTATCGTTTGGCGCATTTGCTTTCCTGCTGCGGGACCCCAGCGCTTTTCATTCATCCGGGTGACGCACAGCATGGTGGAGCCGGTGCTGTCACTGCACGGGATGTTGTGATTGCAATTTCAAAAGGCGGCGAGACCGTAGAAGTTAATCATCTGGCGCGTATTTCCAAAGAGCGCGGGGCTACCCTGATTGCTCTGACTGAAAAGCCGAATTCGACACTGGCGCAAATGAGTGATGTTGTTGTATGTGTGCATCCCCCGGCCGATATTGATCCATATGGAATGATCGCTACAGGAAGTTCACTCTTTAATTCTGCTTGGGGGGATGCCTTATGCGTTGTGTTGCTCAAATTGCGCGGATACACCCGTGAACAATTTGGGCAAACACATCCGGGTGGCGCAGTTGGTAAAAAATTAGCAGGTGAGCCCCAGTCTGGAAATAGAGGTAATAGATCATGAAAGCGGCAGTTCTTGTTCATGCAGGTCAATTTGAGATCCGAGAAATTCCGAAACCTGTTGTGCCAGAGGATGGCTTGGTATTAGAGGTACTTGCTTGTGGCATTTGTGGATCCGACCTGCGCCGCTGGAGGGAAGGACCTGCACCGGGTTCTGGTGATGTAATTCCGGGGCACGAGATTGCCGGAAGAGTGATCTCGGTTGGAAGTCGGGTTCAGAAGTATAACCCTGGTGACCGTCTTGCGGTGGCTCCAGATGTTCATTGTGGTCAGTGTTATTTTTGTGAGCGGGGGCTTTATAACCTGTGTGATGACATGCACTTGATTGGTATTTCTCCAGGGTATCCAGGTGGCTTTGCTGAACAAATGGTTTTGACTGGTGAAGTTCTCAATCAAGGAATTGTTCATCGCATCCCTGACGAAGTGAGTTTCCAAGAAGCGGCATTTGCCGAACCGCTCAGCTCGGTATTGGCAGCACATGCAAAAGCCAATACAAATCTTGAAGACACAGTGTTGATTATGGGCGCTGGACCGATTGGTTGCTTGCATATTGTGATTGCCAAGGCTCGGGGCGCGCGAGTTATCCTTTCTGAGCCTCATGATACGCGTCGCGAGTGGGCAAAGTCTTTTGATCCCGATCTTGTCTTGAATCCGCTTCAGGACAATGTGGTGAGCCAAGTGCGTCAATTTACCGGCAACCTGGGTGCGGATATTGTGATTTGTGCCAATCCGATTGCCGAAACACAAAAGCAAGCGGTTGAAGCAGTCCGCAAAGGCGGGCGGGTTGTTCTCTTTGGTGGTTTGTCAAAGGCTGACCCAATGACCACGCTGAATGCAAATCTCATCCATTACGGTGAGATCAATGTTGTGGGAGCGTTCTCATACCACCCTTCTTATCACCAACAAGCTTTAGAGATCATCCGGCGTGGGCTGGTGCCTGTGGATAAGTTGATTACCCACACATTTCCGCTGGAACAAATCAATGAGGCTTTTAGCATGGCTTCTCAAGGAGAAGCCCTAAAGGTCATGATCCAAAATCAATTTCCGCGAAAGGAAAATCTATGATCGGACTGTACAGGGATTTAGAGCAGCGTGCTTTGGAGAACAGACCTGTCCGCATTGGTTTGATAGGCGCAGGTCAGATGGGTACGGATGTTGTTGCTCAGGTCACAATGATGAAAGGTATTGATGTTGTGATTGTGGCTGATATTGACATCAACCGCGCCCGAGAGGCATATCGGGTTGGCCGTGTTGAAGGCGAAGTGGTTGAAGTGGATAAACCTGAAACGGCAGATGCTGCCGTGCGCGCTGGTAAGCGGGTAATTACGCAGGATTACCGTGTGGTTACCGATATGAGCAATATTGATGTCATGCTTGAAGCTACGGGGGTTCCAGATGTGGGCGCGCGTGCTGCGTTGCGGGCAGTTCGACACGGGCATGACCTGGCAATGATGAATGTTGAAACCGATATTACAGTTGGACCAATCCTCAATTGGTATGCCCGAAAGAAGGGGGTGCTGTATGCTTTGGCGGCTGGAGATGAACCGGCGGCTTGCAAGGAACTATACGACTTCGCTCATACCCTGGGGTTCACAATTGTTGCCGCTGGCAAGGGAAAAAATAACCCTCTGGATCGGTATTCTTCCCCAGTTGAGCCGGCAATTATTCAAGAAGCTTCCCGACGTGGCTTAAACCCGAATATGCTGGTGGAGTTTATTGATGGCAGTAAAACGATGATCGAGATGGCAGCCGTATCAAATGCCACGGGGCTTGTTCCTGATGTGCGCGGTATGCATGGTCCAGAAGCCACCCGCGACACATTGCATCAAGTCTTTACTCTGGTTGAAGATGGCGGCGTACTCAGCAAAATGGGAGTGGTAGATTACGGTGTGGGGAAAATTGCCCCAGGTGTCTTTGTTATTGTCCGAACAGATCATCCGCGCTTACGGGAGGCGCTGGTGCTGCGAGACATGGGCAATGGTCCATATTACACATTATTCAGGCCTTATCACCTTTGTAGCATTGAAGTGCCCCTTACTTGTGCCTTGCTCGCTATTCGTAAGCGTTCTAACATGGAGCCGCTAGATCGTCTGGTTTCGGAGGTATTTGCAGTTGCCAAACGTGACTTACAGCCTGATGACGTGCTGGATGGTATTGGCGGTACAACATTCTACAGCCTGATTGATACCTATGAAAAAGCAAAAGAAGAGTGTTTACTGCCTATCGGATTGGCAAAGGGCGCGCGGGTCATACGTCCTATTCAAAAGGATCAGCCAATCACCTGCCAAGATGTTGAAATGAAGCTCACAATGATTTACCAGTTACGCAACTTGCAGGAGAGCTGGTTTGAGGGTCGCATTTCTGAGCAGGAATTATTAAAAGCAGTTGATTCGTTGGCAACCGATATTATTCAGTAGAGGAGGACAAAATGAGTATAGCTACAATTGCGGTGATTATTGGTAACCGGGATTTCTTTCCAGACCGGCTGGTAACTGAAGCTCGCAAAGATATTCTAACGTTGTTCAAGGAGATGGATATTGAACCGGTCATTCTGGAAGAGACGGACACCAAGCTTGGTTCGGTTGAGACCTATGTCCATGCAAAGCGTTGTGCCGAATTATTCCGCACTCAACGCGATCGGATAGATGGCGTTCTGGTTTCTTTGCCCAATTTTGGCGATGAAAAAGGGGTAGCTGATACTATCAAACTTTCCGGGCTGGATGTACCTATTTTGGTACAGGCGTATCCAGATGACCTGAAGCAGTTCAATTTGGAGCGCCGACGTGACTCCTTCTGCGGCAAATTCTCTGTATGCAACAATTTGCGTCAATATGGCTTCCCCTTTACATTGACCGATTTGCACACCGTGCCTATCCTCAGTGAGAGCTTTAAGAAGGATTTGCGACGCTTCATCGGTGTTTGCCGTGTGGTAAAAGGCTTGCGTAATGCGCGGTTGGGCATGGTAGGTGCAAGACCCAACAACTTCAATACCGTGCGCTTTAGCGAGAAATTGCTTCAGGCCTATGGAATCAGTGTTTCGACGATTGATCTTTCCGAAATCTTTGCTGCAGCAAATAAATTGGCAGATCAGGACCCGCGCGTGGTGGCGAAGCTGGATGAAATCAAAGCTTATGCCAGATGGGAAAGTGTTCCCAGTGCTTCTCTGGTGCGGATGGCAAAGCTCGGCATCGTCATATCAGATTGGATGGCACAACATGATTTGCATGCCACGGCGATTCAGTGCTGGAACTCCGTTCAGGTTAATTATGGAGTAAATGTCTGTACATTGATGAGCATGATGAGCGATAAATTAATGCCCAGTGCCTGTGAGGCTGATATTACCGGTGTGGCTTCGATGTACGCTCTCCAGCTTGCATCAGGCAATCCCAGTGCCCTGGTGGATTGGAACAATAACTATGGCGATGACCCCAATAAATGTGTATTCTTCCACTGCGGCAACTGGGCAAAGAGCTTCCTGCCGGATATTGAGATCAAAACGGCGGAAATTCTGGGGACAACGCTTGGTGAAGATAACACATATGGTGCGGTAGCTGGCAGAGTGCCAGCAGGCCCAGTGACCTTTGCTCGCCTCAGTACTGATGACTTTAATGGGATGATCCGAGCCTATGTTGGTGAAGGTGAACTTACTGAAGACCCGCTGGACACTTTTGGTAGCCGTGCAGTTGTCAAAGTGGATAATCTTCAGAAACTTTTACATTACATCTGTAAAAACGGCTTTGAGCATCATGTTGCCATGAATGCCTCTCATGTCGCTGAGGTGATCACCGAAGCATTTGAAAACTATTTTGGCTGGGATGTCTATCACCATCAGGGGTGACATCATGTATTTGATTGGGCTGGATGTTGGCACAACGGGCTGTAAGGCGGCAATTTTTACTGCTGATGGTGCGCTCGTCTCCAGTGTAAGCCGGGAGTATAGTGTGGATATTCCCCAAAAAGGATGGGCAGAGCAAGATGCCGAAAATGTCTGGCGGTTAGTGCAGGAAGCCTTATGCGAAGCGGTTGCCCATATTGATGGTGAAAGAAGGGTAGCAGCAATTGGTTTGTCTGTGCAGGGTGAAGCGGTTATGCCGGTAGATCAGAACGGGCGCGCTATTAGGCATGCCATTCTGGGAATGGACACGCGAACTGGTGAGCAAAACCGTCAGTTGGATGAAAAATTTGGGCGCGAACATCTCTTCCAGCGAACCGGCATGCCGCTCCATACCATTAACACCTTGCCGAAACTGTTGTGGCTCAAACAGTACGAACCGGACTGTTGGAAAACGGCAACTCGTTTCCTGTTGTATGAGGATTTCTTAATTCAAAAAATGACCGGAATTCCTGCCATCAGCCGATGTCTGGCTTCGCGGACACAGCTCTATGACTTGCTTGAGGATAAGTGGTCTGATGAAATTTTGGAATGGATGGGTCTCGAGCCGGGACGATTATCACCTGTATATCCATCTGGTAGCATCATTGGAGAGGTGAAAGCCGAATTGGTTGAAGACTGGGGCTTGGCTAATCGTCCCCTCGTGGTGACGGGTGGGCACGATCAAGCCTGTGGCGCGCTGGGAGTTGGTTTGACAAAACCAGGACTTTCGATGGTCTCAACAGGAACCGCCGAGGTGGTTGAGGTCGTGCTTGGTAGCCCTGCCTTGAACCAGACGCTTGAGCAGGGAAATATCTCATGTTATGCCCATGTTGCTCCTGCTCTGTATCTTGCCATGACGCTCAATCATAGTGGCGGTCTGCTCCTGCGCTGGTTTCGGGACGTTTTTTGCAGTGATGAGGTGCGGCAGGCGGCGGTAATAGGAAAGGATGCCTATGATCTGATCTTTGGTGATCTATCCGATGAACCTTCACCTTTGCTTCTGCTCCCGCATTTCTCTGGTAGTGGAACGCCATGGTTTAACACTGAATCTAAAGGCGCTATTCTTGGGCTGACCTTTGCAGCGACAAAGAAGGATTTTGCGCGAGCCATTTTGGAAGGCCTGACTTATGAACTGAAGATCAACCTTGAGCTTTTGCGCAAGGGAGGGGTCTTGATTAATGAATTGAGGGCAATAGGTGGAGGTGCGCGGTCGAGGTTGTGGTTGCAATTAAAAGCGGACATCACTGACATTCGGGTAGCAGTGCCGCAGGTAACGGAGGCTGCTTCTTGGGGAGCGGCGCTCCTGGCTGGTGCTGGAGCTGGCATTTTCGCGGACGTTACTCAGGCGGCCGAAGATACTTTAAAAATTGTTGAACGCTATGAACCCAATCCTAATGCCGTGCAGCGATATGCAGAAAGATTTGAGCTTTATCAGCAAGTCTACCCGATACTGGCGGACTTAAACCATCATTTATGAGGTGATGTTGTGGATGTTGCCCTGACTATGGATGACCCTCGAGTTCCTGCAGATGCGGCAGTAAAGCGCGAGCGGCTACGCGCGTGGATGGAGAGGCGAGGCTTTGATGGGGTTGTTCTTTCCCGGCGGGATCAATTTGCCTGGGTGACGTCTGGCGGTGATAACCATGTGCTAAAGAACAGCGAATTGGGCTTTGGAAATATTGTCGTCACGCGCGAGAAACACTACTTGGTGGCGCATACTATGGATGCGGCTCGCATATTCGAGGAACAGGTGCCCAATCAGGGTTATGAACTTGTCAGCTTGCGCTGGTTTGAAGGCGACCCTGCATTGGCAGCGCGGAGGCTGGCTGGGGAAAAAGTGGCAGCGGACACCGCTTTGCCGGAAGCGGTCGAATTAAACCGTGAGCTGTCCATGCTTCATTACCCTCTAACCGACCTTGAAATACAACGCTGTCGCTGGTTGGGCAGACAGGTTGATGAAGTCTTAACGCTGGTTGCCAGTGAACTGCATACTGGGCAAAGTGAAGAGCGAATTGCCCAGTGGTTGGCTTGCGAATATCTGAAAAGGCAAATAGAACTGGATGTATTGATTGTTGGTAGCGATCAACGTATCTTTCGTTATCGTCATCCCTTGCCTACGCCTAAAAAGATTGAACGTTATGTTTTACTCCATCCAGCGGCACGACGTTGGGGGTTGCATGCAAATGTAAGCCGCAGCGTCCATATTGGCAAACCGCCCGAAGAAGTATTACGAGCGTACCGGGCAGCAGCGACTATCGAGGCGCGTATTCTTGCCGGCTTGAGCGCGGGTGTTTCTTTTGCGCAAATCTTAGAATGGCAGAAGACCTGGTATGCAGAATTGGGTTTTGCTGATGAATGGCAAAACCATTTTCAGGGTGGTCCGACGGGTTATGTTGTGGTGGATGCTTTACGCAATCAAACAGACACCTGTGTAGAGGAAAATCAGGCTTTTGATTGGTTCATCACAATCACTGGTGCAAAAGTTGAGGAACTTGCTTTGTTGACCCGGCAGGGTGTAGAAATCGCCTCGCATGTTTCGACCTGGCCCGGTGTCTCTATTGAAACCTCACAGGGAACCTTAGTTGTTCCGGATTTGATGGTTTTATGAGTTAAAAGTATAAATTGTAATATGTCATTGACAAATGTTAATAATCATGATAAGATTACAAAGACCAAACTTTTTATCAGGGGAGAGGAAATTTTGAGAGTTGGGTTGTGCAATCTGTTTAAGACATCATGGTTGCGGGTGAATTGTGATTTTCTAAAGCCAGTTACAGTCAGGAGAGGAACTTACGAGACAAGAAAGGAGGTAGAACGTACAGACTAAACCAAGATACGTCACTATTTTCTTTTCGTGACTGGGTTAATGAAGCTGATGAGTATTTCGAAAGGAGGTGAGTTTATAAAAGGGGCACATTAAAGTATCTGCTTAGGTTGGTTAATATCTATTCAAACTAAACCTTTTATAATAAGGAGAAGAAGGAAATGAAAAAGACAGTAACAATTTTTACGTTCTTTATGGTGTTGGCGCTGCTGATGGCTTCCTGCGCTCCGGCTACTCCAGCCGCCCCGGCTGAACCCCAGGTGGTTGAAAAAACCGTCGTGGTTGAGAAAACCGTTGTGGTTGAAAAAGAAGCCCCCAAGACAGTAACCATTGGTTATGGCGCCCCTGAACTGAGTGGCGGTCAGGGCGTGATTATGAATGGTATGGTTACTGGCGCTAAAGGCAAGAACTGGGCTGTAGTTACCACGAATGCGAACTTTGATGCGGCCGCACAGGCAAACCAGATTGACTACTTCATCTCGCTAGGCGTTGATGCCATCGTAGTTGTGCCGGTAGACAGCCAGGCAATTTGCGCATCGGTTCAAAAAGCAAAGGATGCTGGCATTCCGTTCTTCACCATTGACCGCGCTCCGATTGGCTGCGAAATCAATATGACCGTGCAATCGGATAACTACATGGCTGGCAAGCAGTCTGGTGAAGCAATGGTCAAACTGCTCACCGAGAAGTATGGAGAACCCAAAGGTACCGTTCTGGAACTGCAAGGTGACCTGGGTCAGAACGTGGCTCAACTGCGCGGCGCTGGCTTCAACGATGTGATGAAGAACTACCCCAATATTAAGGTGATTTCCAAGCCGACCGAATGGAAGGCAGAGAAATTCTCGCAAGCCACACTGGACGTGGTTTCCACTGAGGCGGTGGATGGCATCTACATGCACTCCGACTGCGTTGGTACAAAGGTTGTGCTGTCTGCTCTTGAGCAGCTTGGTAAAAAATTCAAAGCTGGTGAAGAGGGACACATCTTCCTGACCGGTGTGGATGCCTGCCCCGATGCAGTGGCAGCGATTCGCGATGGCTATTCTGATCAGGCTTCCAGCCAGCCGCTGCCGGACTTTGGCGTTGTAATTGCCGACTACATCGAGAAGACTCTCAAAGGTGAACAAATCACCGAGGGCGAGGTTGTCAAAGAGGGTGCTCTCTGGTCTCCAGCACGGATTGTCAAGAGCGATACCGGCTTCATGATGAATCTGGCAACCACCAGTGTTGACAAGACCAACGCTTCGGATCCTGCTCTGTGGGGAAACCAGGCGAAGTAAGTGAAACGGGTTGTGCTATGGGCGGCAGCTATTGTCGCCCATAGCATCCCTTTCAAAGGGTAACCGCAAGTCTCACACAGAGCGGTATTAGGAGAGGGATGAGTTGATGGAAAGCAACAGAGCAAATCGAGTGTTTATTTTTGTCGTAGATAACCTGATTTGGGTTTTTGTGGTGGTTTCCCTGATAGTTTTTTCGCTAATCTCAAAAAGTTTTTTTACGCCGTTTAATCTGGTCAACATTCTCTCGCGTGTGGCACCGCTTGGGTTGCTGGTAATTGGACAGTCTTTTACTTTGATAACTGCCAACTTTGATCTGTCTTCCGAGTCGGCGATGGGTTTCACCGCAATGGTGGCTGCATTATTGCTTGCCAGTCAGAAGAACGGTGGTTTAGGCCTTGAGTGGAACCCGTTTGTCGGCATTTTGATTATGCTGGCAGTTGGTGTGCTGATAGGTCTATTTAATGGGGTGTTCATTACTCGTTTGGGAATGAACAACTTTATTATGACAGTAGCTATGTTGATGGTTTTGCGCGGGGCAACGTATGCTATCTCACCAGGTAAAAGTGTAAACTTTTTACCGGAGGCGTTTAAGTGGTTGGGGGGAGGAGCTTTATTTCGGGTGCCACTGGAAAATGGCAAAATGCTAGCGATACCAGCATCTATGTTCTTTCTGATTTTTGCTTTTCTAGTGGCATTTGCAGTGACAAAATACACCCGCTTTGGGCGGAATATGTATGCGGTTGGAGCGAATCGTCAGGCGGCAGAAGCGGCAGGGATTGACGCTCGACGGGTGATTCTCTGGGTATATATTATCAGCGGATTTTGTGCGGCACTGGCTGGTTTGTTGGATGCTGGACGCATGGATAGTGCCACACCGCGCACGGGTGCTGGACTTATTTTCCCTGTGCAGGCAGCAGCGGTCATCGGCGGTATCAGCCTCTTTGGCGGGCGAGGTAATTTGATTGGGGCTTTTGGCGGCGTTTTACTTTGGGGTATTCTGGATACCGGATTGAATATTGCCAAGGTTTCACCGTTCTGGATTGAGGTCAGCCGGGGTGCGCTTCTGTTGTTTGCGATGTTTATTGATGCGCTGAAAGTCAGTTATTTGCGGCGGACCGCTATTCGTAAAGTGTTGTCAGCAAGCCCGATTGGATTAAAAGATCCAATTCAACAGCTTGAGTAAACATTGTATTCAGGATAGGATACGGGAATGGATACTTCGCAACCTGTTATTCTCGAAATGAAGGGGATTAGCAAAGCTTTTCCCGGTGTGCAGGCATTGGAAAATGTAGACCTGGTGGTCTATGGGGGTGAAATTCATGGATTGGTTGGCAAGAACGGCGCAGGTAAATCTACTTTGATGGCAATTCTGATGGGAATACATCAGATGGATAGCGGCACATTGGAAATTAATGGTCACCGTTTTACTTCCATGACCCCTCACGAAGCACTTGAAGCAGGGATTGCCTACGTGCCGCAGCAGGTGCGTATGATGGATAGCCTGACAGTTGCCGAAAACATTCTGGCGGGAAACCTGCCGGTCAATCGTTTAGGACTGGTGGACTGGAAAGCCACATATCAGGAAGCACAGGAACGTCTGCATAAATTGGGGCTTGAACTAGATGTGCATGAGCGGGTCGAAGGTCTGGGGGTAGTAGAGCAGACCATGCTGGCAATTGCCAAAGCCCTGTTTAGCAACGCGAAATTGATTATCCTTGACGAGCCAACCGCTGCTCTATCGCGAGTTGACATTGATCGGCTTTTTGGTTTTGTGCGCTCGCTGAAGAAGATGGGAGTAGCATTTATTTACATCTCTCACCATCTGGAAGAGGTATTTGAGATATGCGACCGCGTGACAGTGCTGCGCAATGGTCAACTGGTGGGGACTTACGTTGTCAGCGAGTTAGATATTCCTAAGTTGATACGCTTCATGGTTGGTGAAGATATTCGCGATTATGAACGTTCAAGCAGCAAGCAAGACGATCCAGTGTTGGTTGTTAAAGGACTGACCCGTCGCGGTCATTATGAGGAAGTGAACCTTGTTGTTCACAAGGGTGAAGTGGTTGGTTTATCTGGTTTGGCAGGAAGCGGTGCTGCTTCGCTTGGGAGAGCGCTGTTTGGTTTGGAGCGGCGAGGGATTGGTGAGATTTGGGTGAATGGTAAGCCGTTCACTGCGCGTGACCCTCGTCAGGCATTGGATCAGGGGTTGGCATATCTACCTCAAGATCGTTATCGCTTCGGCCTGGTGGGAAGCCGTCCGGTTCGTGAAAATGTCACCTATACGATTTTGCACCAATTGTTAAACCCCGCTGGATTGATTAGCTTTTTCAAGGAACGAACGTTGGTGCAACGGTATATTAACGATTTGGGAGTGGTCTGTCCTTCACCGGAACAGAGAGTTAATTTATTGAGCGGTGGAAACCAGCAGAAGGTTGTTTTTGCCAAGTTGGCTGCCACGCGGCCTTCAATTCTGGTGTTGCATGAACCAACCCAAGGTATTGATGTGCGGGCAAAAATTGATATTTATCGCATTGTGGATGAACTGGCAAGTCAAGGGGTAGCGATATTGATTATCTCATCTGAGGTGCGTGAACTTCTTGGTGTTTGCGACAGGATTCTGGTCATGTATAATGGCAAGATTACTGCGGAATTTAAAGCCGGAGAGCCGGTCACCACGCCAGAAAACATCCTTTTGACGATTGAAGGAGGCAATATCTATGAGCAGAAGCAAATGGATCCAGTTCGTTCTTGACCGGATGATCTGGTTCATCTTGTTGCTGGTTATCCTCTTCTTCTGGTTGAGGGCGGGTGACAAGTTTTTGACCGGCATTAATCTGATTAATATCCTTCTACATGCCAGTGTGCTGGGGGTTTTAACGATTGGACAGACGATTTGTCTATTGAGTGGTAATTTTGATCTGTCTGCAGAGGGCGCGGTTTCTCTGCTGACAGTTCTGGCCGCCTGGCTGATGCTGCCCTATCGGGAAATGACGCTGGCCCAGGCGGGTGGCATAGGTTGGGAGCTATCGCCGTTCATTGTTATTCCAATTATTCTAGTGTTGGGTACAGTGATTGGTTGGATCAACGGTTTCCTGATTACCCGTTTGAGAATGAATAATTTTATCGTGACACTTGCCATGCAGCTCTTCTTGCGTGGACTGGCATTTGTGATCAGCCTTGGCGCGATTATGCCGGGAACGCCAAAAGAATTTAACTGGCTAGGCGGGGGCCGAATTGGTGCTATCCCAGTTTCGGTGATTGTCACGATTTTGTTGTTTCTTGGATTTGAATTCTTCCTTAAGTATTCTCGTTTTGGTCGAGAGCTTTATGCTGTTGGGGCAAACCGTGATGCAGCCCGGGCTTCCGGATTCAAGCCAGCGCTCACCATTACTAAAGCTTATATGATTGGCGGTTTCATGGCTGGGCTGGCAAGCTGGATGTTGTTGGGACGTCTGGAAGTCTCTGTGCCTACCCTGGGGGTGGGAATGACGCTGGAGACAGTTGCTTCGGCGGTGATCGGCGGCGTGGCGCTGTCTGGTGGTTCTGGGAGTATTATGGGCGCTTTTTCCGGGGTATTACTTCTTTCCGTAGTAGATACTGGTTTGAACCTGATGGAGGTTGATCCTTTTTGGGTTACCGGCGTGCGCGGCTTGATTATCCTTGTAGCGCTTTTGCTGGAAGTACAGAAAGCTCGAATCCGCGTCGGAGCTGTAGCAACACGTTCAGGGTCCTCGACGGGGACTGCGGCGAAATCGTAGCCAAAAGTGGTTACAAGGTATCATTCTTTGGGACGCTGTGAGCCTTCAAAGCTCACAGCGGATTTCTTTCAGGAGCAAAATGTTACTTTGTGTTACCCCCAATCCGGCAGTGGAACGTACCTGGGTTATCCCAGGGGTAAAGCTGGGTGGTGTCTTTCGTGTTCAAGAATATGTTGTATTAGCTAGCGGAAAGGGGGTTAATGTTGCCCGCACCGTGAAAATTTTGGGTGGCAGCCCGTTATGCATGGGTTTGCTTGCCGGCAATACCGGGCGATTAATCGAGAGTTTGGCAGAACAGGAGGGTTTGAATGCGAGATGGACATGGATTGAGGGTGAATCCCGGGTGGCAGTGGTTATCGTGGATCCGCTGAATCCTGAATGCGATGCCACTTTAATCAGTGAAGCAGGTCTTTCAATCACTAAAAAGGATTGGCGTCGTTTTGCAGCTGATATTTGGGATAGTTCTAAACAGGCAAAGTTGGTATGTTTCAGCGGGAGTTTTCCGCCGGGCACGCCGATGGGTGAATTTGGAAATCTGATTCGCCGACTGGAGACCGCAGGTAATCCGGTCTGGGTGGATTGCGGTGGGGAAGGCTTGGCAATGGCAGTAAAATCTCGGGCAACAGGGGTGAAGGTGAACACCAGTGAGGCTTCGTCTTTGTTAAAATTTTCGGTTAGTACAGTGAGCGAAGCTGTTCAGGCTGGTATAATTTTGCGAAGGCAGGGGGTTAAGCATGCGATCATCACCCTTGGCGAAGAGGGAGCAGTGCTTGTGTCACCAGAAGGATGCTGGTGGGCGAGTTCCCCAAAAATTCAGCGGATTAGCTCGGTAGGCAGCGGTGATGCCTTTTTCGCTGGTTTAATCATGCAGCTTGGCTGTGAGGTGCCACCTGCAGAGGCTCTAAAGTTTGCAACGGCGGCTGGTGCGGCAAATGCTTTAACTTTAGGCGGCGGGATGCTTAATCGGGAGGATTTTACTGCCGCTTTGGGGCAGGTAAGGGTTGAAAGAATAGGCTAATTAGCGATTTTATTCGAGTTATATTCCTTCAAACGGGGAGCTTTTCCCTTCAAATGGATTTAGAAAGTTATACATAGGAAGGTCAGGGACGTGCACCATATCGGGCAGGCTGAGCACCCAGCGCACTGCTTGAGCGATTGCCTCTGGCGGAATCATGCGTTCCAGCACTTGTTCAGTCAGCGTTGCAGGCACTTCTCGCCACCAAGGTGTGTTCGTTGCGGCGGGGGAAATCAGATGTACGTGGATGTTATATTTCTTGAGTTCGACGTCCAGTGCGGCAGTTAATCCCTCAAGCCCCCACTTCGCAGCACAATAAGCTGTACGATTGTCCTCCCCGACTTTGCCCGCCAGCGAGCCAATGTTCACGATTCTTCCGTAATTTTGCTTCTTCATAAAGGGCGTAACCGCACGGGCGAACAGAAACGCAGCTTTCAGTGTGGTGTCGAGTGTCTGATCCCAGAATTCCTCGGTAGTATTCTCGATGCTGGCGGGTGGTCCCCAGAAGGCGCTATTTACAAGAATGTCAATCGCGCCGAAACGCTCGCAGGTCAATCTGGCAACGCTTTCTGCTACGTCCGAATAGCGAATATCTCCACTGAATGTGATTGCTTGCGCACCAAAGGATTTGACTTCTTCCAATACAGATTGCAACTTTTCAGCTGAACGTGCTACCAGCGTCAACTGAACACCAGCCTTAGCCAGTTCTTGCGCAATGCAACGGCCAATGCCGCCGGTTGCACCAGTGATAATTGCAGTTCTTCCTTGAAGTTCCATTTTTTACTCCTGTAACAAAACCTGAGCGAGTGCCTCATCTACAAAAAGATGTGTGATCAATCTTGAACATAAAGCACCGCGAACCGCCTTGGATTTCTCTATACCTACGGCAACTGCCAGCACATTTTTTGCCCGGCGAAGATGATCTAGGCTGACACCTAGCAATCTTTCATTAAACTCAGCATCAAGGAATTTGCCTTGGAAGTTGAAATAGCGTGCACAGATGTCGCCCACGGCTTCCCTTTCAATGAGGTCAGATAGATTTTCCTGCCCGATATAAACAATTTGACCTTCAACGGGTGGGACTGCACCAATACCTACGCAGGCATAGCTGATACGTTCCCAGCGAGTGCTAACGTCCCTAGTGCTGGGATCTTGAAGCAAGGCGTCGCGCAGCTCTTTGGAACCCACCAGCATAGGGACAAGGAGGAAGTAGGGGGTACCGTTGAATGCACGTGCAGCTTGCAGAACGATTTGGTTCAATTGGGTGTAGGAACCCGTATAACTGCTTTCCCCCAATAGTGGAATTACATCTATACGACGGGGTTTGCTTGGCGCAAGCAGGTTCACAACTTCTAGGATAGTTCTTCCCCATGCCAGCCCCAATACATCACCATCTTGCAGGTTTCGGTCCAAATATTGCGCGGCAGCATTCCCTAAAGCTCTTCGCGTGAGTACACTGGAGAGGTGAGCACTGGAAACAACTTCAGCGTGTTTGAGGTGATAACGCTCTTGCAATTTGAACGCCAGACCTTGAAAGACATTTTGGGGATCGCGAATTTGAATCTGAACAATGCCCTGTTCGCGCGCTCTCTTAATATAGAGTGCAATCAAGGAACGAGAAACATTGAGCCGGTCGGCAATTTCCTGTTGGGATAAGTTTTCCTCATAATACAGGTGAGCCACTTCCACTAGTGTCGCGAGCTGATCTTGACGTTCAGTCATCGAATTCCCCTTTCTTAATCCGGGAATTTTTGGTTAGAGACAAGAATCCCACTTCGCAGAAACACATCTGCAGCTGCACCAAAGAGCGCGGCGTTCGCAAAGGATTCTTTGACAATACGAAGGTCACGTTTCGCTTCAGCAGTCATTAGGTAATCCCGAATGTGGGCGCTGATTAATTCCACGAGCTCCGGGCAAACTTGAATGATCCCTCCGCCCATCACGATCATTTCTAGATCCAAAAGGTTTACAACGCCCGACAGGTTAATGGAAACTAACCGTACAACACGCTGGATGATTTCAACTGCAGCGGGATCACCCTGTGAGTAAGCCTGAAAAACTGCGTGCGTAGTGACGCGCCCATCTTGACTTAGCTGTGCTAACAGGGGGCTATGACCGGCATCTGCTGCCGCCTGACCGGCGCGGGCGATGGCAGGACCTGCAACAAAGGTTTCAAAACAACCGCGCTTTCCACACCCGCAAGGATAACCATGGATTTCATCATACGTGATGTGCCCGAAATTTCCAGCAAAACCGTGATAACCGCCATAGAGTTTGTCTTCCAGATAAAGGTATCCTCCATAACCGGTGCCAATTGTACACCAGGCGAAGTATCGAGTTCCCTTTGCAACACCCCAAAGATGTTCTGCCAGTGCAGCATCCCGCACATCTGTCGCCGCATAAACCGGCAATCCAAATGCCTGATGCACCATTTCACCAAAAGGGACATAACGCCAATGCAGATTTGGCACTAGCACTGCTTCACCCGTTTCCGCGTCAATGTTTCCGCATACACTTAAACCAATTCCCACAAGTGTCCCAAATTGTTGAGCAGCCTTTTCCACGAATGGGCGCATGATCTCAATGATACCTTCTGGCTGGGCAATTCTTCGGATGTCAAAAGGAACAGGCGCTTTGATAATTTGACCGTGCAAATTGCCTTCGGAGTCAATGACACCGAGATCAATTTTTGTGCCACCAATGTCTGCAGCGACGCAGCAAGATTTTTGCTGGTTCATGGTCGCTCCCTTTGCAGATCGAAAAAGTTTTTCATGCTTGTCTTACGTTCCGAATGTCTATGCCCGCGACTTATTTTTCATTTGGCAGAAAAACGGGCTTTCCGTTTTGCTTGACGACAATTTGGGCAAACCCTTGCTTTTCAACAATTTCATAATCATGTCCTGCGCTGAGGTGATAGGTAGCGACGAAAACCAGCAAGTCATCTCCGGTATTGACCACCCGATGCGCCCACATAGGCGGGATATGAGTGATAACGCCGGCTTTCCAGGGGACAGCTCGAAACTCGCCTTGCAGTGTGTCTAAGAGCAAGAAGCCTTCTCCATGGACACAGTAATAAATTTCAGGCTGATCGTCGCGCTCATGGATGTGCCCTTTGGTCATGTGGTATTCGTTTCCCACTGTTCCGGGAAAGATGCGTGTTACCCCCAACGCCATATCGGATTTGCTGGTTTTAAAAGGATGGTAGCGAATCTCATAAACCAGACGATCACCCGAGTGGATGATTTCTTCTACAGCTTGCTGATCGTGAAACATTTGCTTCAGGTCACTGACATAACGCGGTGTCAATTTGGGACAGGGTGTAAAAATTCCGCTCTGAGGGTCGAATTCAACACTGATTGGGTAGTCATTTTCTGCTAACATATCGTTTTGCTCCGTGGATAAATTTATTATATTGGGATTTGTTCGGGGTGAAGTGTGCTAATTGATTCGCCAAGATCACCCAAAAAACGGGCAACCTGTTCCCCATCTACTGCACGATGATCGGCAGTAACCGTCAAATTTAGCATTTGCGCGGGGCGCCCGCCACCACCCGGCAGAGCAATCCACCGTTGTTGGATTGCTCCAACGCCCAGGATGGCAACTTGCGGAGGATTGAGTAGCGGGACGAATTGAGAGATGCCATACATGCCCAAATTGCTAATGGTGAAAGTGCCATCGCGCAGGTCGCCGGGCAGAAGTGTGCCAGAACGTGCTCGCCGGATGATTGCATTGACATAATTTGCAATTTGAGAAAGGCCCATTTTTTCTACTTCTGGAATCACCGGCGCAATCAGCCCGCGTGATGTGGCAACTGCCAGCGAAAGGTAAACGGTGTCATAAAGTAGAATAGCGTTTTGCTCATAGTGTGCATTGAGGTAAGGGTGCTTACGCAGTGTTTGGGCGACCAGATGAATAAGCAGGACAGTTACCGTGATGTTTTCCGCCTGGGTGCGTAACACATGTTGAGCCTGCCGGAGTGCGTCAGCATTGATTTCCATTGAGACAGAAAATTGTGGAATTTGCTGGCTTGCACTCATACGCTGGGCAATTGTGTGCCGAATTTCAGATAGTTCAATTCGCCGGAAGGGTGGAATTTCAGCGCCTGCGGGTTGAGAGCGGCTGGCAGCATAGCGTTCTACATCTTCGGTGGTGATCCGCTTATCGGTTGAGATTGCAGAGATTTCTTCTAGAGGGATACCCAGCTCTGCCGCCCGTCGTCGCGCCGCGGGTGAGATTCGCTGAGCAATTTCTTTTGTTTCGAGGGCAAGGGTTTGGTCTGGAGCAAGTGCCTGCTCTTTTGATGGGGATGGCGTGGCTTCGGCTTGCCAATCCTCGCCGGATTTTCCTATGATGGCAACAGCCTGTCCGATGGTCAGTTTTGTCCCTTCTGGAACAAGAATTTTGAGGATTATGCCATTTGCTGGAGATTCAAGTGCAAGTGTGGCTTTGGCGGTTTCCAGCTCGGCGATGGCTTCGCCGCGTTGTACCGGTTCACCCTCTTTCTTCAGCCAGCTTGACAGGATGGCTTCGGTGATTGCTTCTCCGAGTATGGGAATCAGAACTCTGGTCACCATCTTGGTTTTCTCATTGATCCGATAGAACCTGCCAGATTGCCTGGGTGATGTCGCTTTCTTGCGGAATCACCGCCTTTTCCGCTGCGGGTGCAAATGGGATAGGTGTATTTTTTGCTGCCACGCATTTTACCGGGGCATCCAGATAGTCAAACAAGTTTCCTGAGATCCAGGAAGCCAGCTCTGCACTGACGCCAGCCCGGCTGACATCTTCAGAGACAATTACGGCGCGGTGGGTTTTGCGGATGGAGGCTGAAAGCGTTTCTTCATCCAGAGGTACAAGCGTGCGCGGATCTATCACTTCAACTTCAATGCCCTGCTGTGCCAGTTTTGCCGCGGCTGAAAGCGAACGGTGCACCATCAATGCAGTTGCGATGACGGTCACCCGGTTACCGCTGCGTTTTATATCTGCCTTTCCCAGAGGAATTTCATAAGGCTCTTCGGGAACATCATATCCAACCTTGCTGACACTGCTATCTGCTGGTGCGGCTCCGCCACCGGGAGAAGCAGCGCCATAAAGCAGTTTGTGTTCCAGAAAAAGCACCGGATTTTCATCCCGTATGGCGCTGATCAGCAATCCTTTTGCGTCATAAGGTGTTGATGGGATGACAACTTTCATTCCAGGTGTGTGCATGAACCAGGCTTCAACGCTTTGGGAGTGCTGCGCACCGCGTCCGGTTGCTCCCTGCGGAGCACGAATCACCAGCGGGACATTGGTCTGCCCGCCTGACATCAACCGTATTTTGGCTGCCTGATTGATAATCTGATCCATTGCGCTGAAGAGGAAGTCGGCATATTGAAACTCGACTACCGGGCGCAAGCCGGTGAGCGCCGCGCCGATGGCAATGCCCATGAAACCTTCTTCTGAGATTGGCGTATCCCACACCCTTTCGGGTCCAAACTCCTCCAGCAACCCATGCGTAACATGAAAAGCACCGCCAAAAACTCCCACGTCCTCGCCAATAATGATCACACGTGCATCATGGCGCATCTCCTGGCGCAGTGCCTCGTTGAGTGCTTCTACCATATTAAGTTGTCGCATGGTTTATCTCCATTGTGATGTATGGCAGGTAATCATCCGGCTGCACATCTTCACTCTGCTCTGCGAAAGCAACTGCTTGCTCCATCTCTTCTTCCACGCGATCCTCAATAGAGGCAAGTTCCGCTTCAGATGTCAGTTGATTCTCAATCAATGCCTGCCGTAGCCGTTGAATGGGATCAGTTTTTTTCCATGTTTCAACTTCTTCTGCCGGGCGGTAGTGAGAGGATTCAAAACGGGCATGTCCGCGAATGCGGTACGTTATACACTCCAACAGGGTTGGACCCTGCCCCGAACGGGCGCGTTCCACCGCGTTCAACGCACTTCGATAGACTGCTGTAACGTCGTTGCCATCTACCTGAATGCCCGGCATCCCATACGCAACAGCGCGAGAAGCCAGATTGGTCACCGCAGAAGATCTTTCCACCGTCATAGAAAGGGCATACTGGTTGTTTTCGCAAACGAATATGACCGGCAATTTCCATAGCGTAGCCATGTTCGCGGCTTCGTGGAAAGCACCTTTGTTAATGGCACCATCCCCAAAGAAGGCGACGGCCACCTTTCCTGAACGCTGTACATACGCCGATAGTGCGGCGCCAACCGCAATTGGGATGCCTGCACCTACGATGGCGAAAGCTCCCAGCATACCGCGTGAGAAGTCACACAGGTGCATGGACCCCCCCATGCCATGGCAGGAACCTGTGCGTTTAGCAAACATTTCTGCCATCATTTCGTTCACAGGGACTCCCTTGGCAATGCAATGAGCATGACCGCGGTGTGTGCTGGTGATATAATCTCCGGGCTGCAGGGCGCTGACCACGCCAACTGCCACGGCTTCCTGTCCGGTAGCCTGATGCATGGTTCCGGGCATCGGGCGGGTCAGGAAAAGATAATACAACTTTTCTTCAAATTCGCGTGCCAGAAGCATACGGTAGTACATCTCTAAAAGCAAGTCACGATGAAGACCGCCGATGTCAATGGGAGGAATGGTCTCAGGGGGCGAAATCACGAGTCTGCCTCCGTTTCTATGCCAATCACGCGCACCGGGAACGCTTCAGCTCCGGCTAGCTTGACAGGCAGAATGAACGTCAGAAAACGTTTATTAATCAGTGGTGCGAGGTTCGTCATGTATTCCACCAGCGCAATTCCAGCTCCAAGCAGTGTTTCATGGTTGGGTTGTCCGACAGAAGCGCTGCCATCCGGGTTGCGTATCTCAATACCAGAGGTGTCCACTCCCATAACTTTGATACCTAAATTGACCAGCCATTTGATTGCTTCGGTTGCAAACCAGGGGCGGTAATGTTGCTTTTCGGTGCGGTAGTAGCGGTCAAAGCCTGTGTAGAAATAGACGATATCCCCTTTCTGAATACGGTTGTCTGCGATTTTTTGAAGGTCTGGCAAGGGGATACATTCATTATTGCCCCAGCGGGAAATGTCCAGCACCAGAGCATCGCCGATCAGAGACTCTAGAGGATAACAAGCAGCATCCAATCCTTTCTGGAAATGGTGATAGGGAAACTCAATATGCGTGCCGACATGCGTGTTGAAAGTAACTTCAGAGATGACATACCACTGATTTTCTGTACGCTGATATTGAGCAAACTGTTCCCATTGTTCAGTGAAACGGGTATCGAGTTCAAGGCGGTATTCTTCCTGACCGGGAATAATTGTATGTGAAAGATCATGTATCCTTGCCATTTTCATCAAGCTGGCTCCTAATTTTAGAAACCGTTCAGTTCTTGAATGACGGTTTGTGGGTAAAGACGGTCAATATCTTCGCGGCGGCAGTCTGCGGTGCCTTCGGTCAAGACAACTGCTGCGCCGGTTGCTGCTGCCCACTTTAACGCCAAAGCCCAGTCATCACCCAGAGAAAGCCGCCATGCCAGCGCGGCTGAGACAGCGTCACCAGCCCCGGCGGCATTAATTGCTTTTTGCTTTGGTGGAAGCGCCAGAAAATTGCCCTGTGAGGTGAGCGCCAGAATGCCATGTTCTCCGCAGGTGATGACCAGGTTGGATATCTGTTTTGCCTGTCTGACTCTTATTGCCTGATCTGCCAGCTCTTGTAATGTTGCTGCGCTGAGCTGAAACGTGCGTTCGAACTCCTGCCAGTTCATTTTTACAATCATTGGCTGAGCAGGGATTGCCTGCAAGATAGGCTCACCAGGGCAGTCAATTAGAACAGAAACATGATGTTCGGCGGCGATCTTAATCACGCGCCGGTAAAAATCCTTTGGCAGACCTTCCGGCAGAGAACCCGCGCCAATCACCCATTTTGCATTGGCAACATGATGCGTGAAACGGGTGAAAAAGTCATCGCAGGCTTCGGGCGGGACCGTATAGCTTCCGTAAATGATGTGGCTGTGCCGGTGATGAAGTGTTTCGGCAATGACCAATGCAACACGCGTTTCGCCTTCAACCCAGATCAGGTCATGGCGAATGCCGTAGCGCTCCAACAAATGTGCTAGTGTACGCCCGGTCTCACCAGCAACGTAACCGATGGTCAGGGTGTCCAATTCCAACGCGCGCAGGACAACGGCGGTATCAAACCCTTTTCCGCCAACGCTCTCGATGGTCTTGGAAGGGATCATTCGTCCGCCCGGAATAAACTGCTCGATGAAAAGGACTCGGTCAAGCGCGGAGTTGGGGTTGATGGTCAGATACATAATGCATCCCCCTTGGTTGGTTAGGGAAGCGATTTCTGTGCCAGGACACACCATGCGTTCCAGTCAATTCGCTCCAGTGCGTCCAGTCCGGCAAACAAATCTTTGGCGGCAATGAAAATGCCATGCCGCGGCACCAAAACAGCGGCAGCCTGTTTGCGAATGCGTTCCTCTTGATTACGCAATCCGGCGACGACGTTATCGGCGAGTTCCTGACTGTGCGCTGGAGCTGGGGGAACAACTTCGATTACACCAAATTTTTGGGTGTTTTCCATGATGGGAGGTATGGGTTTGCCAGCGGCGCAAAACGGCAATACATGAAACGGGTGGGCATGGATCACTGCACCCACATACGGCATGTTGTGGTAGATAGAAAGATGTGCTTTGCCCTCGCGTGAGAACAGGGGATTGCTGAACCAGTCCGCATCCAATGGTCCGGAGAGAATGGAATCTGGTTCAAGCTGCCAGTGCTTCTGGCTGCCGCTATATTTTGCGGTGATGTACAGTGTGTTATTTTCACAGGCGCTGATGTTGCCGCCGGAGATATCCGTCAAACGGCGTTCAAACATGCGTCGGGCGATATATACGATCTGTTCGGGAAGATCGGACATTGTTAATAAACCTCCTGAAGCCGATAAAGTATTTTCTATCATTATAGCACAATATTAGCAAAATACATTGACAATTGTCAAAAATTGGCAGACAAAGATTCATTTGAGTGCTGGAGAACCGACAACCGAAAGGAACTTTTGATAGGCTTCTTCCCAGCGGTCGATCTCCTGAGGCAGGAACTCCTCTGTTTGAACGGATCTGCGAATCAGGTCTCGCCCTTCCTCAAGGGAATGAATCAAACCCAGAGCCTGCATCTGGATAAGAATATTGCCCAACGTGGTAGCCTCTGCCGGCCCGGCAATTACCGGCGTGTTGAGGATATTCGCAGTAAATTGATTGAGCAGGCGATTCTGTGAACCGCCACCTACAATATGCATCATTGGGGCGGGGCGTCCAACCAGTCTGGTAGCACGGTCATTGACCATACGGTATTTGCAAGCCAGTGATTCGAGCGCTGTGCGCACGATTTCACCTTTCGTCTGTGGTATTCTTTGACCGGTATCTGCGCAGGCTTGTTGAATTTTTGCCGGCATATCGCCGGGCGGGATAAAATCCGGGTGGTCGGGATCAATGAAAGACTGAAACGGCTGGGCTTCCATTGCCATATCGGTCAGCTCCTGCCAGGAATATTCCCGTTCCCGAACGCGCCAGACGCGCTGTAATTCCTGCAAGAACCACATGCTGAGAATGTTCTTTAAGAAAGTGATGGTGCCGAATACGCCCCCTTCATTGGCAAAGTTATATTCCAGTACCCTGTCGGATAACAACGGCTGATTCAACTCGCGCCCCAGCAACGCCCACGTGCCCGAGCTGATATAGCCAAAACCGGGCTGCTGGGCAGGAACAGCGGCGACGGCTGCGGCTGTATCGTGGGTGGCTGTAGCAATGACGGCAACATCGTGCAAGCCAACCTCTTCCGCCAGCACCGGGCGGATATTTCCCAGCAGCGTTCCCGGCGGGATCACTTCGGGAAAAAGCGTTTCAGGAAACCCCAGTTTTTGGATGACCGGAAAAGCCCAGTTGTTTGTCTGCGTGTTGAACAATTGGGTGGTTGTGGCGTTGGTGTATTCACAGGCTTCAACGCCGGTCAGCCAGTAATTGATCAAGTCCGGGATAGTCAGGAAAATGGTTGCAGATAGATAAGCAGGGTCTTGATTCAGCTTCATTGCCATCAGTTGCACGATGCTGTTGATTTCCATGAACTGGACACCCGTTTGGTAAAACAGCTCTCGTTTGTCAATAAGCTTAAAGATTTCCTTATAGACGCCGCGGGTTTGCGGGTCTCTAGCACAGTAGGGATTGCTGACCAGCTTTCCCTGACTGTCCAGCAGAGCAAAATCCACCCCCCAAGTGTCAATAGCAATACTGCGTAAATCATTACGATATGAACGCGCAGCCCGAATCAATCCTTCCTTTATCCCTTGATACAAGCTGAGCACGTCCCAGAACCAATGCCCCATCACCTCGATAGGACCGTTAGGGAAACGGTATATGATTTCAAGGGTGATCTTTTCACCGTCAAAGGTTGCCAGTGAACAACGCCCGCCGGATGCTCCGATATCCACGGCAAACAGCTTGATGGTATGACTCATATGGCTTCCTCTGGGCGCGGCGTGTATCAGTCGCTGAACATCAGCTTTCTCAGGAAGCGAGAGACGGCAATCGGGTCACTTTGAGCGACCAACTCGTTCCATTGATTTAGGTCAACCCGGTCCACCAGCTCGCACAGCCTGATCAGCCAGTTGGCGCTTTCGATTACCGAATCGGCGCCTTCGGTGCGGTAGGGGAATAAATCCATAGAGAGCCAGCCATGATACGCAGTGCGTTTCAGCCAGTAAAGCATTTCCACAAAATCAAACAGGTGGGCTGAACCGAAGTTTAAATCCCAGTCCCAGTCGGCGTAATTGTCGTTTAGATGGACATGGAATAGTTTGCCTTCCCGCTGGCTGAGTGCAACGACCTCGCCAAGGTTATCCCGGGCGTACAGCGAATGTCCCACGTCGAAAGTCAAGCCCACATTGGGGCGGTCTATATCCCTGATCAACAGCAGAGTTTTGGTGTAGTTACTGAGGAACGAACGTGCCCGCGGCTCAAACGGCTTGAATTCCAAACCCAAACGAATCTGTGGATTGTGGTCGGCGCATTGCTGCATACCACTTACCCACCAGTCGTACATTTTCTGGTAGTCTGCCTCGAATATATAGTCAAATCCATCTTGACCGGGCCAGATGCCCACATAATCACAATCCAGCTCGGCTGCCAAATCCATGGTGGAGCGGATGTGATCTATTGCCAGACTGCGCGTCTGCGCGTCGGGTGCACCCAGCGTGCCGCGCCCCCATTCTGCCTCTCCCCACAGATTGGGATTAACCGCACAAAGCCGCAGATCGTGATACTGGAGGGCTGCCAGAATCTCCTTTTTGTTCTGCTGGTTGAGATCGTCATCCTTGCCGGCGGTTACTTCAATACCGCGAATCATACCCGATCGGGCGACTAACTCAATACGCTCCACAGCGCTCGGTGCGCTTTTGCGGTAACCGCGGGTCATAAACCGGTCGGCAGGGTTGCCATAAACACCTAGAATTGCCGCTATTTTGGGTGGGTTCATATCGACTCCTTTGAAATTTTCAAATGACAATGACAAATGTTAATACCTTAAAATTATAGACCTTTTTGGTGGAAAAGGCAACTTATTTTTATGAAGGGGGCATCCATCAGGACCCGCCGCAGATCAGATAACAAAAATCCTCCCGCAAAGTCTGCTCGCGGGAGGGCGGGGATGGAATCCATGTACCGTTTAAGGCTTATACCAGTTTTTTGACTTCTTTTAGCACATCCTCGGTGATGTTGAGCGTTTCGTCAATATCGGCGTCGGTGTGGGCGGCGGAGATGGAATATTCCTCAAACCAACCGCTGCCCATTGGAATGACGCCCTTGCTGAGCATTCCATACCAGTATTCACGCCACATGGCTTTGTTGCACTGGTTCGCCTGCCGGTAGGTATGCGGTATCTCCGGCACAAACTGGATGCCGCCCAGCGGTCCTTCATGGGTAACGCAGGCGGGCAAGCCGAGCCGATTAATAATCTCCTTTAGCCCGGCGGCATACTTTGCGCCCAGCCTGTCCATTTCAGCATACTTGTCTTTAGTCAACACTTTGGTCAGACAGGCAAGCCCGGCGGCAGTGGTGAGCGGGTTGGCATTATAAGTGCCGAAATGCACCGCCGGACCCAACGGCGAGATCAGATTCATCAGGTCACGCCGACCGCCGAACGCGCCCAAGGGCGTGCCGCCGCCGATTGCCTTTGCCAGACAGACCAGGTCTGGTTCGATGCCGTATTTCTCACAGGCGCCGCCGTAGGCTATGCGGCAGCCTACCTTGACCTCGTCGAAAATTAGCAAGACGTTGTATTTGCGGGTCAGCTCGCGCACACCCTGAAGATAGCCGGGGTCGGGCGGGATGACGCCGCCATTGGTCATGCAGGGTTCGAGGATAAAGCAGGCGATTTCGCCTTCATGCTTTTTAAGCTGGTATTCCAGACTTTCCAGATCGTTGAACTGCACAATATAGGTGTGTTTGGTGGCGCCTTCGGGAATGCCGGCGCTCTCGACAATCGAAGTGGGCATCCAGGGTGGTCCGGCGGGGACATTGGACGGCACGGCGCAGCTTACCATCAGCACATCCGACGCACCGTGATATGCTCCCTCTACTTTCAACACACCCATTTTCTGCGTGGCGGCGCGTGCCAGCCTCACGGCGTACATGGTGGCTTCCACGCCGGATTGGGTAAAGCGTAACATCTCAATCACCGGATAACGGCGCTGAATCTCTTCCGCCAGCTCAGTCGCCACCACTGCCGGCATTCCGTAGAGCGTGCCTTTTTTCGCCTGCTCGGCGATGGCTTCGGCAATCACCGGGTCGGCGTGTCCGGCAACCATGGCGGCATAACACATGCAGTAGTCAATATAACGGTTGCCGTCCAGATCCCAGACATAGGCACCTTTGCTTTCTTTAACGTAGATGGGATACGGCGGCCAGAACTGAATGGCGCTGCCCACGCCGCCGGGGATGATTGCCTGAGCGCGCTGGGCTGCCTTTGCTGAGGCGGGAGTGCGGGCGATATAGTCATCGTAAAAACTCATGGTCAACCTCCTTTTCTTGGAATAAAAATTGAAGACCCAACTTGGAAAGAACCTGTCTGCGATTGAAAATTCAATATCCAATCATGCCTGAAGAATTTGATTAAGCCGATTGCCCGCCGCGTCCATGGCTTTATGCTTTCCGGCTGTATCCTGCTGGAGAGGGGGTAACTTTTGATGAATGTTGCGCTGTTCAAAATATAGCATGTTGTGACGGAAAAGTAAATATATTTGCAAAAACAGGTCGAAAAACGACTTTTTTGCAGTGCAAAACTAACCCTGTTCCGGTACTGTATAATAGTAATGTAACCGGGGTGTTGATTGATGCATTGCCGGTTGTGCAGATCGAACAGCCGGTTCTCTATGGAGGTCAGGATGAAATCATGGGGTTATCGCGCACTTCTTTTCGCAATGCTGGCTTTCTTCACCATGTCCTGTCAGTTGTGGAGTCTGTTGACCTATCAGCCTCCCTGCGGACCATCGGTGTTATCGCTCGCCGAAAGGAATTTCGAGATCAAAACGGTCAAAGCCGGTTTTTCTGAATTGCCAAAAATCCCGCAAAACACCCCCAACACTGCCTACTGGGTGGACGGAACGAATACCCCGTATGTGGTTTTTCTCAGCCCGGTGGCGGATAATCTTTCGCTGGGGGATATCCTTAGAGGCGGCGAGCAAGCCCGCATCGTTTGGGCGAGTTGCGATTCGGCGAGCTTTATCCTCGAGGCACCCCGGCAGGAAATCCTGGATGTTCCGGAATTGCTGAATCAGTCCGTTTCAGGATTAGCAGTCGTCATTCAAAGTGATCCGGCTGCAGTTGCGTGGGTGATACGGGGGGAATTGGTCGGCGGGGAAATTCAGGATATCAGCACGCCCGAGCCGGAAGATGTGCTGGCTGAAGTTTCCCTGCTGGAGACGGCGCTTTCACAGGATGGTTCGCAGTTGAAGGTGAGCGTATCCATCGTGAACTTTGGGCAGAGTCCAATAACGGTTGGCAGTGAGAATGTCACGCTGTTAGCGAGCGGGACGGTTGCCCTGCCGCTTACCAGCGAACCTGCCCTGCCCCGCGAGATTGCTCCGGGGGTCGCAGAAACGTTTACTCTCATCTTTGCCCGCCCTGCCGCATCTGAAGCCACCCTGCGTGTTTTCGATGTTGAATTTGTGCTTGGAGGCGAATGAAATAAAAACCTGCACCGCGCGCGGCGGTGCAGGTAATGGGGGGAGGGAGTGGCAGATTACTTGAGTTTGAAGTAAGCAAGTAATGAAGAGCCGTCCTGCGTAGTCATAGTCACACGGTAGCACTTGCCTGCCGTGCTGGGTGTCTTCCAGTTGAAGATGAACTGTCCACCGGTCGGATCGTAACGCAGGCTGGTGCCGCCTGTAGCGACGGTTTCGATTTCATCAGTGATTGCGGTTGTACTGCATGCGGTCTGAGCGTAGGTCAGCGATTTGACGTAAGCGGTATCGGTCAGCTCGGTCGGTCCGGCGAAGATTTCAAACTTCAGCGGGACGGTTGAGCCGTTCTTGACTACATTGTACACGCCGTTCATATCCACCGGTTGGTAGAAGCCTTTGAGTGTCCAGGCACTGACAGTGTAGGTGCGGGTTTCCACTGTGCTGTTGCCTGCTTTGTCATACGCGGTGGCGGTCATGGTGTGCGTGCCAACAGCGGCGCTGTAGCCGGTCACGGTGCACCCGTTGGGACCGGAGAGGCTGTCTACGGCAGTACAGGTCGGCGCGGCGGGGACGAAGCCGAAGTAGTAGCTGGCGCCGTCTGCCGGTCCGCCGTTCCAAATGAGGGTCGGAGCGGTGAGGTCAACATCAATGTCACTCACACCGGCGGTGGCGCTGTTGCCGGCGTTATCCACGGCAGTACCGGTGTGGCTTTGGTCGGCACCTTCAGCGAACGTATAGGGTGCCGTGCAGGAGGCAACACCGGAGAGCGCATCGTCACAGGTGTAGGTGACGGTCGGCGCGCCGGAGGCGATGTTCCACCAGCCGCTCGCCGGGCGGGCCGGGCTGACTGCGGCGGAGATGGACGGAGCGGTGAGGTCAACATCAATGTCGCTCACACCGGCGGTGGCGCTGTTGCCGGCGTTATCGTAAACCGTCTGGTTGTAGGATTGATCGGCACCTTCGCCAAAGGTATAGTCCTCCGGGCAGTTGCCTGCAAGACCAGAGGTATCATCACTGCAGGTGAAGCTCACGGTCGGTGCGCCGGAGGCGATGTTCCACCAGCCGCCCGCCGGGCGGGCCGGGCTGACTGCGGCGGAGATGGACGGAGCGGTGAGGTCAACGTCAATATCACTCACACCGGCGGTGGCGCTGTTGCCGGCGTTATCGTAAACCGTCTGGCTGTAGGATTGATCGGCGCCTTCGCCAAAGGTATAGTCCTCCGGGCAGTTGCCTGCAAGACCAGAGGTATCATCACTGCAGGTGAAGCTCACGGTCGGTGCGCCGGAGGCGATGTTCCACCAGCCGCTCGCCGGGCGGGCCGGGCTGACTGCGGCGGAGATGGAC
>DYEC01000022.1 GCA_020725865.1 Anaerolinea sp.
GTGCAAGAGGCCCTGGGTTCAAATCCCAGCGCCCCGACTGAAAAGCCCTTTACACAGGGGCTTTTTTATTGGTATTGTTCCTCACAACTGCTGTCAAATGTATCTGTACCGTCATTGCCATAACAGATATCGTATCCAGGTCCCCCAATGAGATAATCGTTGCCTGGTCCCCCAATTAAGATGTCGTTACCGTTAAATCCGCGAAGAGTATCATTTTCACCACCACCTAAAACACAGTCTGAACCATTGCGTGCATTAATGTTATCTGCAATTGGGCTGCCAAGAATTAAGTCATTATTTCCAATGCCGCTGATCGCGCCACTTCCGACAACAACATTTGTAACGTTGATCCCGGCGCACTCTGGCGGCTTCAGGTCATTTGGGGTTATGGCGCGGGTTTGATACCCCAGCCCGCTAACAGGCACTACATTCGCCGCCGCAATTGCTGCCATTGTACCTGACAGAATAAGCAATATCAGCATAATCAAAAAGAGTCTCACTCGAAAAAGCCTGAACATCTCTGTTTTTCACCTTATCTTTTTGGCGAAACATCCACCAGGTTGCCCTCGCGTTTTAGAAACGGAAGGACATCCTCTGCCGGCAGTGGAGGGCTGATGAAGTAACCCTGTGCCTCATCACAGGCATTTAATCGGAAAAAACCCAACTGCTCGCTGGTTTCTACACCAACTGCTACGACATTGATTTTTCGCTCATGGGCAACTGTGATCCATTGGCGGGCCATCTCGTTCACATTACCGACGGTCGCCATACGCTGTACCAGTGTACGCCCAAGCTTAACTCTACTGATTCCCATTTCAGAATCCAGCATTTGCAGGCTTTTTCCAGCCGATGTACTGATTGTAACCCCAATACCTATGTCTTTTAACCGACGCAAGTTGCCAGGTGCTTCGGGATTCGCTTCAATGGCTTCTTCAGGTATTTCCAGATGGATTAAGTCAGCTGTCAATCCGAATTCCTGAAGTGTATTTTCAATTTTTTCTGCGAAGTCATCCATTGCCAACTGCTGTCCCGATATATTAATTGCCAGTGGATATGAGAAGCCTTGATTCTTCCACGCAGCTAACTGTGCGCATCCTTGCTGCAATACCCAATTATCAATCAGCGGGGTTAAGCCTGCCATCTCAATCTGTGGCAGGAATTCTCCCGGGGAGAGTAGGCCGCGTTCGGGGTGCCGCCAGCGCAAGAAGGATTCAATTTGAGTAATTCTGCCGCTTTCCAGTGATACAGTTGGCTGATAATACAAAATAAACTCATTATTATCCAGAGCACGACGGATTTCAGCTTCCAGCGCAGGATCCACAAACCGGCTGGCAGGGGTTGCTGTCGGTTTGCGATAAAGGTATGTGGTTATCTGGTCACGCACGATGTAATTAACCCATTGCCCGTCGCTGTGATAAAACACCACTTCACCCAGCCGCTCAGCCAGCCGGGCAAGATCATCCAGTGAGTTTAAGGTTACCGTGTGTTCGCCCGCACGAAGCACTGGGGTAGAGACTTCCACCAATCTGGGTCCTAGGACAAGCTGTGCCAGCAATTTATCATCCGAGCGTTCAGCACGACTGGCAAGATACGCCGGTACTACCAGACCAACCGCCGCAAGCAGTAAACCAATCACGGAGATCAGACGTGCAGTTGGGATAGGAATACTCAATGAAAAGATGGAAAGTTGATTGACCTCTTTCCTCATCTCGCTGAGCATGCCGGCTGTTGCAGGTTGAAGCGGATTAATTCCATCTTGCTCAGAACGCATCAGATAAATCTGCTGCGGCTCCACAATAAATTTCAGCGGTGGCGAAAAGGTATCTTGCAGCTTTCTATTACCGATTTGTCCATTGATACGAACGTTTGGTGTCAGTGATAGATAGTATTGATAGTTCTGGATGCCGGTTATCTCCTGGACTTGCTCAATTATTTGCTCAACTTGGCATACATCCAGAACAGCCTGTGTGTGAAAACGATTCCCTTGAAAGGTTTGTTCTGATTGCAATGCAATTTGTCTTTGCCAGCCGCTGGACGAGCCGACTTCTGCTACTAGTTGGTATTTACCATCCCCTATAAATGGCAACGATGTGTGCAGGTTGTAATCGAAGGTTACGTCAACCTGACAGGTCAGACGAGGAAAAATAGCTTTTCCGCTTTCGATACGATTGTTATCATAAATGCCAGCCGGCACAGAAGCAGAATAAGCATAAAAACCGGTCTGTTGATAAGCAAGATTATCCGGTACTTCGCGCAACAAAGGCTTGGTAAAAGAAAAGACCCCAAGAATAAGGGATAAAATGCCAATGGTATAAGTAATGAAAAGATAGTTTTCCTGCTGGTTTGCCAGTAACCGAGGAATTTTTGTAAATGAAGATTGAAAGCGTTCTCGAATTTTTCGACTTCTGTTCGGAGCCGTAGGTTGCATAAATGTTATTCCAATTAATACACTGCCTGCACCCACCAGAATTGCCATTATCAGTGGTGTTTGTAGCCAGGCAAAGATTTTGCCCAATCCGGGAATCAATAACCAGTATTTCCCGAGGATTTCGTCCGATGCAGGTTCGTACGCATCCAGCCAGGTATTATTATCTCCTTGAAGCACAAAGCGGTCAAGTTTTTGAGCTACGATTCGATGAATCACAGGACCGATTCCGGGGTAATGGTAAGCGGCAATATCACCTGCTTTATAAAAGGGTGCCCGGTGAAGCAACACCAAGTCACCTTTGGCAAATTTGGGCTGCATGCTATTGCCATTTACAATGATGTAGGTGATCTGTCCGCCAAACTTTGTGGGTGCAAAGATTGCCCATGCAAGCAAAACGAGACAGATTGCCAGAGCAGAACGAAGGAACGATTTACGCGTTAGGAACTTGAAAGCCATGTGATCCTGAATGAGAAAAGAGCGCGCTGATCACACGCGCTCTTTTCTTATATTTATCCAGATAAATTACTGTGCAGCGACCACACGAAGATTGTCAGCTGCCAGGACGGTGACAGCCCCTCCTACATTGCAGGTCCATGTGCCGCCCGATTCAGTGCAGTTATACCATGAGCCGCCAGTAACCAATTGAATCTTCACAGTTGTGGGAGTGGTGGCACCGGATAATGTGAAGGTGACTTGATTGATGACGGCTGGGTTGGTGGTGTCCAGAATATAATGAACATTAGAGACGGTGTAACCGCTGATTGCGCCGCTGCCGTCTCCAGCCCCAGATCCCGGAACGGTATTCGCGGCTGCATAAGCGAATGTTACTGCGGCGAGTATCAGGGCGAAAATAAGAGGGTAAAGAAGACGAGTTTTGCGATTCATGGTGAGGCTCCTTAATAAGAAATTTTTATGATTGACCAAAGAGAGAATTGTTAAGCCTTTGGTTGATTTTCATTTTAATGAAATTAGGCAGGAAATCACTTTACAATCACATTACAGATTTGAGGTGGAAAAATTTATAAGGAGCCTTTGAGTTTATTGTTTACAAAACCTGTTTTCGCCAGCCTTGCTCAACGAACAAGGGGATATACTCCTGTGGGATGAACAGACGGTCTTCGATATTCTGAATTGTGTAATAATTTTCCGGACGGATCAGCACGTCATCCTGTTTGCCAAGATCAATTACCCAGCGGTCAGGTGGTTGACGGCGTGCCAAAAAACGAAGTTCGAATGGTAATAGCTTCAGCGGCTCTGCCGGATCAAAGATGCCGATTTTCTGTTTGCGCGCCTGACGGATTGCTAAACGTGCCTCACGGAGGAGTTTGTCTTCATCGGCTTTTTGCGGTGCTTGAAACGGCGGAATCACCGCTTTTTGAGGTGCAATTTTACGAAAGGGGTTGATGTTAGGCCAGATGAAATATGGAGTTACAATTGCTTGCTGTACCAAACGGTCATTGTAACTGAGTGGCCGTTTATTATTTTCCCCCTCTTGAAAGCGGTTGATAAATCCAAGGAAACGTCCATAGCGATCCATGACCTCATTGCAAAACACAATGAAAAAGCGGAAGGTCTGCTCGTCTTGTTGTAGTGCTTCCATGTCCGCTAAGATCATCGCTTCTAGAGCCTGTTGCGCTTTTTGCGCGTGCATGGCATGATTGGCAGCAGTGTTAGGCTTACACCGCGCCCGCAGAGAGGCTTTCAAGCCATTGGGCAAGGCCGGATCAAACGGTTTCCAGCGCGTTGCGAAGGGGTTATCCAGAAATTCCGCCCATTCTGTCTTATGGATGGGAGTATATGCTTTTGAACCAGGCAACGAAAAGCTGATCTCTGCCGCGTCTATTCCTAACATACGAACGCCAAAATTGCCTTCAGCGCGTACCACGAGCGTATCACCATCATGTACTTGCTGGCGCACACTGCCAATCTGGTTGCCATGAAGACCAAGCCCCACCACGGCAAAGTTAGTATTACCAATCTGCCCAATTACCTGCGGCATGTTTCCTCCTCACAAGAGCCCTGTCCAGACCAAGATTGATAAAGTCAGTGTAACATGCAGATAGAGCTGAGTCAATCTATGCGAGTACGAGTTTGCCCGAATTCACACATATCATATCCGATTTATTCTTGGTATAATATTTTATATGACAGATGAATTTACTCGCCGCGATTTTTTGAAAATGTGCGCCTTGGGCATGGGAGTGTTAGCTTTTCGACCGTTTTTCAAACCGGTTGATCAGTCCGGATTGCTCAAGAGCCTGGACAGCGGAGAGGTTATTCGGATCACGACACAATCGGTTAGCGTGTATAGCGAGCCAAATGACAAGAGTAAAATCCTGTTTCAGCGCTATCGCGATGAGCTGGTCAATGTGTACTATGAAGTTAACTCGGAATTTGGCCCGGCTTATAACCCGCTCTGGTATCGCGTTTGGGGCGGGTATATTCACAGTGCGCATACCCAGCGCGTCGCTATGCGGCTCAATCCGGTGCAGCACTCATTCCCTGAAAAAGGTCAACTGGCAGAGGTGACCGTGCCGTTTACTCAGAGCATGTTATACAATCAGCGAGAGGGCTGGCGACCCCTTTACCGCCTGTATTATGAATCAGTGCATTGGGTGATGGGTGTGGAGAGTGGTCCAGATGGTCAGCCCTGGTATCGGATTAAAGATGAGTTGTTTGATATTGATGCGCTGGATTATTTTGTTCCTGCCGCTCACATGCGCATCATACAGCCTGAGGAATTAACCCCTATCTCGCCGGATGTACCAGCAGGCAAGAAGCGGATTGAGATTTCCATTGCCCGCCAGATGCTCACTGCCTACGAAAATGATCGGATTGTCCTGCAAACCAAAATTGCCTCTGGTGTCCCCATGCCAACCCCGCCGCCCGGACAAATTTCTACAGATACCCCTAAAGGTGAATTTCATGTTCAGAACAAAATGCCATCCAAACACATGGGTGATGGAAAGTTGACTTCAGACTTGAATGCGTATGAGCTTCCCGGCGTGCCTTGGGTTTGTTTCTTTGAGCCCAAAGCAGGTGTTGCCACCCATGGCACATACTGGCATACCAATTACGGCACTCCCATGAGTCATGGCTGTGTCAACATGCGCAGCGAAGAAGCAAAATTTATCTTCCGCTGGACAACGCCTATCTACGAGCCGGGTAACTGGGACCAGAAGGGTTATGGGACGTTGATCCTCGTTTCCTGAGCTCCGGAGTCTAAAACTCAGCCACCAGTACGGCACGTGCAGGAGACCCGTCGCTTCCGCCAAGCTTGAGCGGCAAGCAAATTAATTCATACTGTCCTGCCGGCACTTTGAAAAGATCAACGCCTTCCAGGATGACAATCCCTGCCTGTAGCAGGATTTGATGGGTTGGGCGACTTTTCTTGTAAGGCGCTACCGATAAATAATCCACACCAACAAGCTGGATGCCTTGTTTTACTAAAAACTCAGCGCCGCTCGCATCAATGGCTACAAAATCTTTGTGAAAAGAGGGCATCTTTTCCTGCCAGAGAGCGGAGTTGCGCGTTTTAAGTAGCAGGCGAGTTGTGTCCTCCGCAATATTGGCATCCTCCAATACATCTGAGGTGATTACATCTACACTGTCTGGAAGTTGGATGACCTGTGCCGGCCCAATTAATATCTCTAGCGCCAGTCCCTCAACACTTTTGGCTCCCGGCAGAAAATGAACCGGCGCGTCCACATGCGTTCCGGCATGGACGCCCATCACCAGTCGGGATACATTTGAATTAGCGCCCTCTTCGATTTTGTTGACGCGTTCAAGAACAATAGTGGGATCTCCGGGCCAGACCGGCAGGTTAGGAGTAATGGTGAGTGAAATATCAAAGTATTTCTTCATTATGATCCTCCATACTGCAAATTATAACCGCACCATATAGCAAGTATGTCTTTAGTGTCTAAGGTTCGCGAAGAAATTACCACCCACTGGCAGCAAAAATACCCTCGAGTAAGAACTTGCGTTCTTCGGTGGTCATCGGACGAGGACGAGCAAAGTCCTCTAAGAGGGCGGTCAGCAATTCTGCTCCAATGTATTTTCCGTCATAGAAGATGTGGCGGTCAATAAATTCGCGTCGCGTGCCTGCTACTGGCACATCTAAAGCACCAGGGTTTTCCATATACATTTGGTCAAAGAACAGGTTGCCTAATGCGTAGTGGACAAAGTGGCTGCCTACAAATGTCATTGCCTGTGGGTAATGTCCCTGACTACCGCTGACGATCACTGCGCCGGCTTTTGCTAGCTCCTCAAAATCGCGTTGCTGTGCTGGTGTGGGTTTATAGACATAGTATTCGAAGTATTGCAAGGTCACAATGGGAAGATAACCTTCAGAGAGCAGTTGTTGGATTTGTGATTTCATTGTTTCAAATTGGCAGGGTGCGACGCCGAATTCTTCGTCAGTAGCCCAAATATTTGGCGGTCCTGCCAGATTACAGCCTAGAAACGCCAGCCGGTTACCATTATGTTCGATGAGAAGGGGGCTGCGTGCTGCGTTCAAATTTTCACCGGCGCCATAGTGTTTCATCCCATGTTGGTCATATAACTCGATAGTGTCCAGCAGGGCTTTACGCCGCCAGTCCATCAGGTGATTCCCTGTCAGCTCAACGATATCTGTTCCCACAACTTCAAGTAATTCAATATATTCAGGGCGGCTGCAGAAGATTAGACTGGTTTGATAAGGGTTTGCAGGGGGGCAGTTTTCTTCAAAAGCCACTTCGTTACTGATATGGGTCAGATCAGCATCGCGCAACCATGTTCCGATATCCCGTGCAGGATAATCCATCCCTAACTTTTCCATTTTTGCGCCGGTTGCCCGCACTAGAGCAGTTGTCCCGGTCAGGACCAGGGTTGTCATCTTGGTGGGGTCGAAGTTCCCGGAGGGGAGACAAAATCCCTCCGGATTCCGGTTATTTACCCAGCCGATGGGGACGGTCAGGGGGTATTGAGCCGGATTAAAACCGCGGTCGAATGGAGACATTCCGTTAACCCGCAGTACTTTCCAGCGTGGTTCTACCTGTTCGAATGGTATGATTGCCCAGGCAGGACGATTCTGCCAGGCATATTCCAGCAGAAGGTTATCCGTTAATTCCTGCACCGAAGTGACTGCTGGCATTCCCCAAAGCGCGCTGAAGACCTGTTGAGTGTTGTGGGTTAATAACAGGGGCTTACCCTCAAACAACCCCGTGCTTTTACCTTGCCAGAAGAGCTTCAAATCACTCAGGGAAACCTCATCCTCAATTGTAGGAAACGGGGCGACCAGCGCATATACCCAGAGGCTGACGGCCTTTTCCGGGGTAACAGTACCCAATTGAAACGCATTGGTTTGCTGATTATCTACAACGATGACATTTTCCGGCGGTTTAAACTGCTCACGGAAACCTGCTGGCAATCCATTCTCAATATAGATCAGGGTGGAGTGATTGGTGGGGGTTTCTAGTGACAGATCGGCAGGCTGAGATGCAGGCTGAATTGGGGTCAATGTTGCTTCAAGCAATGGGTCATTGGATGGCGCAGTTGACAGGCGACAGGCAGCACCTCCTAGCACAATCATTGAGATGCAAATTATCAGATAGCGCCGTACACCCATTTCACCATACACATTCACCAAATACTCGTTTGAGCAGTTTCTCGCGTTCTTGTGAAGTCATCAATCTGGGGCGGGCGTAATCTTCAAGAATGATAGTGATCAGCTCGGTGCTGATATGGCGGCCGTTGTAAAAAATGTGCCGGTCAATAAACGCCTGCCGATTCCATTTGTCCATTTGGTCAAAAAACAAATTACCTAAGCCGTAGTGGACAAAACGCCCATCTACAAATGTCATTCCTTGCGGGTAATGCGCCTGACTTCCACTGACAATCACAGCTCCTGCTTGTGCGATTGCCTGGAAATCAACACGTTGACTGGATTGTGGTGTGAACATCTCCGCTTCGAAGTGTTGAAAGGTGACAATTGGGATTATGCCTTTTTCCAACAGAGCAGCAATTTGCTCTTTCATTTCGTTTAGATCGCACGGCGCGGCGCCTGGATGTTCGTCTGTTGCCAGAGCAATCTCTGGACCAACTGCGTTACACCCCAAAAAAGCAAACCGGTTGCTGTTATATTCCATAAGGAGCGGACGCTGTGCGTCTTTTCGATTTAACCCGCCGCCGTACACGGGTAATTTGTTTTCTTCGTATAACCTTAATGTATAAATAAAAGGTTCTTCGCCCCAATCCAGCAAGTGGTTGCCGGTCAATTCGATGACATCAGTTCCAACGTATTTTAGCAATTCGATATAAGAAGGGTCGCTACAGAATCTCATCTCACGCCGGACTGGTTGAGCTGATGGACAATCTTCCCAGAAAGAAACTTCGTTGCTGATGTGTAGTATATCAGCGCCCTTCAGGATTGCAGCAATATCTTGTGCGGGGTATGTGATGCCCTTTTCCTCCATGCGCAGTGCAAAATAGCGCACCATTGCTGTCGTTCCTGTTAAGATCAATGAGGTCATTTTGCTGGAGTCATAATTGCTGATTGGTAAGTTCAAATGAGCGTTTGGATCTGTCAGGCCGGGGTTGGGAGCCACAATCCCAAAGTGCACAATCAGAGGATATGTATCCGTGCTGAAACTTTTATCCAGTGGTGATGTGCCATTTACTTTTAAAACCTTCCATCGTGGCTGTAATTCTTCAAATGGGATCAACGCCCAAGAAGGCTGGGTGTTCCAGGCTGTTTCAAGAATTTCCTCACGCTTGACCACCTTTACCGCTTTGGGGTCGGGCGTTCCCCATAATGTGGCGAAAGCCGAAAGTGTGCTTTCTTCAAGCAATATCGGACTGCCATTGAAAGCTGCAAGTTCTTTTTCACCTTTCCATGCAGCGAGCAGATCATCTAGAAGAACGTCATCCAACAGCGTTGGAAAAGGTGCTGTCAGTACATATATCCAGGTGGTTTGCGGTGTGTCTCCATTCTGTATCACGTCCAGTGAAAAATCGGCAGCAGTGCGATTTTCTGATATGGCTACACTAGATATATCTTTTATCTGTTTGAGCAAATCTCCGGGTGCGGATGGTGCCACCCACAGGCGAAAAAGGGGTTCGCTGGGATGGGGGGGCATTGCGGGAATAGGAGTTTCGGAAGGAGCAGGGGATTGTGTGAATAATGTAGTTGGATTACCAACAGCCCCGTTTGTGTCTTTGCTTTCGGATGCCGGAACACATCCAACCAGTAAAATCAGCATTGTCAGCGAAATGAGAAACCAACGATAAAGCACAAAAGGCTCCTGTTTTGGAGATGGTTCTAATTATACTCTTGGGTTTGTCAAACGTTACAAAGTGAACCTGATAGTTCTTGAGAGCAAAAGCTCTTATAATCAAACGTGATCGTTGTGTTCACATCTCTCTGCAGAAAGGTGCAAACCCCATGCGTGAAGTTGCTATTCTGGGAATTGGTCAAACGAAAATCGAAGAGCGGTGGGAAAAATCTCTGCGTGAACTGGCAGGTGATGCGGTGCTGGGTGCGCTGAATGATGCCGGAATCAATCATGTGGATAGCATTTTTGTTGGCAACATGATGTCAGGCTCTGCAAATCGTCAGCAGCATTTAGGCGCATATATTGCAGATTGGGTTGGACAGCGTTTTTCCGAAGGACTGCGCGTTGAAGCTGCTTGTTCTTCTGGGGCAGCGGCTTTTCGTTCTGCGCTGATGGCAGTTGCCTCGGGTGAAGTGGATACGGCGGTAGCTGTGGGTGTGGAAAAGATGACCGACTCGCCTACCGCTGAGATAACTGCTCAACTAGCTACAGCGGCAGATGCCGACTGGGAAGTGGATCAGGGGGTTTCCTTTGTAGCTTTGAATGCGTTAATCATGCGGCGATACATGTATGAATACAATTGGAAAAAGGAGGACTTTGCGCCTTTTTCTATCAATGCTCACGCCAATGGCGCCCATAATCCCTACGCCCGTTTTCAGGAACCGATCACAGAAAAAGCGTACGCACGAGCACCGATGATTGCAGACCCTATCAATTTGCTGGATGCCTCACCGATGGGCGATGGCGCAGCAGCGGCTATTTTGGTGCCAGCCGAAGCTTTACGCAGGAGTGGAGGACGGGTTATTAAGGTGTTAGGGTCTGCTGCAGCAACTGACACGATTGCAATCCATGACCGCACAGTTCCATTGTGGCTGACAGCCGCCGAAAAATCCGCCCGACAGGCTTATGCTCAAGCGAGGATAGGACCAGAAGATATTGATCTTTTTGAGTTACACGATGCCTTCACCATTATGTCTGCCCTATCGTTAGAGGCATGTGGATTTGCGGAAAGGGGACAGGGTCCGCGTCTGGCGCTGGATGGAGAGATTACGCCGAAAGGACGGATTCCAATCGCCACGCGCGGCGGGTTAAAGGCACGCGGTCATCCTGTTGGGGCGACCGGAATGTATCAGATTGTTGAGGTTGTTCAACAACTACGCGGTGAGGCAGGCGCCACACAGGTTGAAGATGCCCGTATAGGAATGACACAAAATATCGGCGGTAGTGGTTCTAATATTATTATTCATATTCTGGGTGTAGAATAATTTAATCCTGTATGCCCGAACTATCGCTTGAGCGGTTGAAAGCTCATCGCGCTCGTATGTTTCGCATTTTGCCGGAATTACGCCTGCATACTCTAGAGCAGGCAGTGCGATTTGTCAATGAGCGCGGCTTTGTTTTCTTCTGGCCGGTCAAGGGTTTTCCTTTTCCATCCTTATGGGTAGCAACAGCTGGAGACCGTCCAGTTGCAGATGAACATGATGACCCCGGTCATATTACCTGGAACTGGAAGGATGGCCTTCTAGGGAAAAAAGTCTGGTATTACGGGCGTGTGTTGTTGCGGCGCAACATGATGATCTCTCTCACATCTTTGCCGTATTTCTATGCGCTTTCACCAAATTATGGTGATTATGAAAATGATTACCTGATTGATTACCAACAAGGTTTGCTGACAGCCGATGCACGGGCTGTTTATGAAGCCCTGCTCAAAAAAGGTGCATTGGATACCCTGTCTTTGCGCCGGGCTGCGCACATGGAAGACATATCCTGCAATAACCGTTTCAACCGCGCCCTGGATGAATTGCAGACCACCTTTCGTATTCTGCCGGTGGCGGTAGCACCGGTAGGTGCCTGGCGTTATGCGTTTATCTATGATATCGTCGCCCGACATTTCCCTGAACTGGTTGAGCAAGCACAGCCGATTAGTGAAAAAGGAGCCCGCCTGCATCTGGCGCAGTGCTATTTTGAAGCACTTGGTGCGAGTACCCTGACAGAATTTAAAAAAATGTTCAAATGGCAAGAAGCTGATTGCCAAAGGGTGATTCAAACTCTTATCAATGAAGGGTTCATTGTAGAAGTCAAACAAACAGGGAAAGAGGCGAACACTCTTTCCCTGCCGGAACTTGTTACTTTATAGCTTTTTCTTCAGCTAACAGGTTTACTCACTTTCAAATAAGGGCAGAATTTTCATTGCAGGGACGGCAACCAGCCCCATATCGGTTAATCGCAATTCGGGGATGACAGAAAGCGGTAACAGATTAAACCCCATATAGGGGATGCCCCAATTTTTAGCTTTCCAGGTCTCGTTGAAATGTTCAGATTCTTCTTTTACTTCGGTGGCTCGCTTATCGGAAATCAGACCGGCGATTGGTAATGCTACCAATGCCTCAACTTTTCCGTTTTCAACAATGACTAGCCCACCGTTATTTTCCTTAATTGTCTCGACTGCCAGACGCATGTCACTTTCGTTTGCACCAGCCACAATAATATTGTGAGCATCATGACCGACACTGCTGGCAACTGCACCGCTACGCAGGTTGAATCCCTGCAATAAACCATATCCTACTCTCCCTGAGCCTTGGTGGCGTTCAACAACGCTCAGAAAGCACAAGTCGTGCTTTTCAAAATGTTCCTGCCAACTCCTACCGGCTTCCAAGACGACTTTCTTGTGGAAGGTGACGATTCCGGGTGGAGCGACCTGGATCACATTTGCAGTGACTTCTTGCCTTGGAAGCTCTGGCGTCAGTCTGAGCTGTGTACCCAGTTTGACAGTTTGATAGGCTGCTTTGGGGTATTTCCAGCGATTTTCGAGCTGCTCTTCCAGTAGCGGGGTGATCTTGTGGTCCTCAACCATTAACTGACCGCCGTACCAGGTATTTTGCACTTCCAGACTGTCATTGAGCAAGACAATGTCCGCCCGGCGGGAGTGACCCAGCCCGCCGATTTCGCCATCCATGTGGTACCGTGTAGCTGGGTGCAGCGAACCCATGCTCCATGCAGTTAACGGGTTGATCCCCAGCCGGACTGCTTCGCGCACGCACCAATCCAATCCAAAGAGGAATAAGTCATCGGCATCGCGATCATCCGTGCATAAACACAGGCGTTTGGTGCTAATACCCAACTCGGTTGCAACTTTGATGATCCCGGGCAAGGAGTGCCATGGGGTACTGGGGTTACCCGCGCGCATGAAGACCCACAATCCTGCTTCAACAAAGTCTTCGGCAATATCACGGTCAATTGCTTCATGGGTATCAGTGACCCCTGCAGCGGCATAAGCTGCAACGAACTCTCGCCCATAGCAATGCCCACAGACAGGCAAGCCACGCTTTAATGCTTCAGCAATCACGGCGTGGCTGCGGGGGTCACTATAATAGACTGGCACATAATCCATTTTCTCGCCCAGCGCCACCGCTTCGGGCCAGGCTTGAAAAATCGCTCCGATTTTTTCTGGCGTCAGATCACCGCCGGCTGTTTCCAGGTCGGGGGAAGTGGAAGGTACGGTGCTGGGCACGGTTAGAAACACCGATAATGGTGCATGACGGGCATCTTCCAGCATCCACTCGATCCCTTCCCGGTCGGCAACATTGGCAATTTCATGGCTATCACAGAAGATGGTGGTATTTCCATTCAACAAGGCGGCTTCTGCATAGGCGCACACCGTCATCATGCTGCTTTCCACGTGAATGTGTGGATCAACTAGTCCAGGTGCCAAGATACCCCCCTTTGCATCGTAGAAAACTGTTCCCTCTGCCCGTTTTGCAGTACCGGCAGGTTGAACAGCCGCAATTCGTCCATGTTTGATAAGAATTTCCTTGTTTTCCAGAATGCGCTCTGTATAAGTAGAAAGCACACGCGCGCCGGTAATCACCAGATCGGCTGCTACGCGTCCAGCGGCTACATCTGCCAGTGCGCGTGTGACTGTGTGCAATGGGGGAACAGAAAATCTTGTGATGCGGTTCATAAACGCCTCCTGTAAAAATTCGAAAAGCAACTATGCCACTCGAAACCTCGGACAATACTATCTAACTGATTTTCATCGGGTGATTTTATCATAGTTACAGCTCGGAAATTTGTCAAACCATTAGAACCAGTTGCATTATTCTACCTGATTCATTTGCCTATTTTGATGGAAAAATTAGAGTACCAACGTTATGGTATATAATCAAAATGCACATGTTATCACCAAAGGGAGTTTTTCATGGAGTTTCACGTTTCTCGCCAAGCGCGCGATCGCTATCAGTTTGACCAAGCATTATTCACTTTTTCGGGCAATGTCATTTTTGCTGACTTTTTTGCGGCTCGCCAGTTTGCCCAAAAGATAAACCAGAAACGTGATTTGGTTAACTTTCCTGAACAGGCTGTGAAAGCGGGACAGTTAAATGCATTAGGTTTAATTGACGAGATTCTTCACTATGTAGTTTCGCTTTATCGACACCAAAGAAATCCTCAGGTCATGCCACAGGCATTGGAATGGCTGGAAAATCGGTTAGGGAAAGATACCCTCGAGAAAACGCTTTTACAGTTTACCCTGGAATTCCCCCCTCTAATGGTTTATCAGGGAAAGCAGAGCAATGATGCATACTTGCAAGGGGAGACAGGGGGGTATCCCAATCGTGCCGTTGTGCTGGAAGAGCTGTTGATGTTGTGGGTAACCAATTGCAATCCGGCTACTGATCATCTGAGGGAGTTGTTTGATGATTCTCATCTGTCGCGTGAAAGCGCTTATATTCCGGTTATCAAAGCTTTATATGAGTTTTTCGAAACACAGCCGCCTTTTGGACCCGATCAACAAAACTTGATGGATCTTTTACGTAGCCCCGCAGTTGCTGTGCCTTATTCGTTATTTGGTCAACTTGAATATATCCGTGAACGTTGGGCTGAATTGATTGGCAATTATCTCTATCGATTGCTTAGCGGTCTTGATCTCATAAAAGAGGAAGAAAAAACTCCTTTTTGGGGGCCAGGTCCAGTGCCAATACCTGTATATGATCGAGCCACGCTTGCTGATTTAGGGGAGCAGGAACGGTTCAGCCCGGATAGCGAATGGATGCCCCGATTGGTTCTGATTGCCAAAAATACTTACGTCTGGTTGGATCAACTCAGCAAAAAGTATCGTCAGAGCCTGACTCGGTTGGATCAGATACCTGATGAGGAATTAGACACGCTTGCAAGATGGGGGTTTACCGGTCTCTGGCTAATTGGCATTTGGGAGCGTAGCCGGGCATCAGCACGTATAAAACAATTGTGCGGGAATCCAGAAGCAATTGCCTCGGCTTATTCGCTGGCGAGTTATCAAATTGCGCAGGATTTGGGAGGCGAAGAAGCCTACGAAAGCCTGCGCCAGCGTGCCTGGCAACGTGGTATTCGATTGGGGAGTGACATGGTTCCCAATCATATGGGAATTGACTCGGATTGGGTAATCCGTCACCCCGATTGGTTTATTTCTCTGGACTACAGCCCATTTGCTGCATATACTTTCAATGGACCAGATTTGTCCTCTGACCCGCAGGTAGGTATCTTTCTGGAGGATCACTATTACTCACGCAGCGATGCGGCAGTGGTTTTTAAGTGGGTTGATTATCGCACTGGGCAGACCCGCTATATTTATCATGGCAATGATGGAACCAACATGCCCTGGAACGATACCGCTCAGCTTAATTATCTGAAACCTGAAGTGCGCGAAGCAGTCATTCAAACTATCCTGGACGTCGCCCGCAAGTTTCCCATCATTCGCTTTGACGCTGCTATGACCCTAACCAAACGCCATTATCAACGGCTCTGGTTTCCAGAACCGGGTAGTGGCGGGGACATTCCCTCACGAGCCGGGATGGGGTTGACCAAAGAACAGTTTGATGCTGCTATGCCGAACGAATTCTGGCGTGAGGTGGTTGACCGAGTGACTCGGGAGGTACCCGATACGTTGCTACTGGCAGAAGCTTTCTGGTTGATGGAGGGTTACTTTGTCCGGACGCTGGGTATGCATCGTGTATATAACAGCGCTTTTATGAACCTATTGCGTAACGAAGAAAACGCAAAGTATCGAGCTCTAATGAAAAACACACTGGAGTTTGATCCACAGATACTCAAGCGTTATGTTAATTTCATGAATAACCCAGATGAGCGGACTGCAGTTGATCAGTTTGGCAAGGGGGATAAATATTTCGGCATTTGTGTTCTAATGGTCACAATGCCGGGGTTGCCTATGTTTGGGCATGGACAGATTGAGGGGTTCACTGAAAAATACGGCATGGAATTCCGGCGTGCTTATTGGGATGAACAGCCTGACTCTTATTTGATTGAACGTCATCAACGGGAGATTTTCCCGCTGCTGCATCGGCGAACTTTGTTCTCTGAATTGGAAAACTTTCTTTTGTATGACTTTTTTGACAGTAATGGTATTGTAAATGACGATGTGTTTGCCTATTCCAATGGAATAGGACACGAACGCGCTCTGGTAGTTTATCACAACAGGTATGCCAGTGCTCGGGGCTGGATACGAATGTCGGCTGCTTTTGCTCAGAAAAATGGAAAGGATGGTCAGCGCCATCTGGTTCAGCGCACTCTCGGAGAAGGACTGGGATTATCAACGGATGCTAACATGTATGTCATCTTTCGAGACCACGCTAGTGGACTGGAACACATTCGCTCCTGCAGGGAAATTCATGAGAAGGGGTTGTTTCTGGAGTTAAGTGCTTACAAATATTATGTCTTTATTGATTTTCGTCAGGTCGTAGATGATGATCAAGGGATTTATGAGAAGCTTTGCAGCTACCTCAATGGGCGTGGTGTACCGTCCATTGATGAGGCGCTTCGCGAACTTTTGCTGGCACCCATACAATTGCCATTTGAACAGATCGTCAACCCCGGGTATTTCAATTATTTGCTGGGGTTTCGCCTGCAAAAAGAACAAGATGCTCTGAAAAATGAGGTTTTGATCGAAGCCAGACAAAAATTGAATGCACTTTTGACAGCGATTGAACAGTATTTTGCGGGTGAGACGGAAAAAGGAGCAATTCTAGATGAAACGACAACACAGCTTGAGCATCTGCTGGTGCTTGATGTGCTGGAACGTGTATACCCATTCCCTGCAGGGCGCATATATTCCGCAGCGTTAAGATATATAAAATCCGGTCTGTCATCAGATGAAAACTGGTATGTTTTATTGGGCTGGTTATTCACTCATCGTCTTGGAAAGATGGTGTCACCAATGGATTACGCTTTGCAAACTCAGACCTGGCTGGATGAATGGAGATTGACAAAAGTGCTTAAGAATACTTTTGTGAGTCTTATCCAGGATTATGAAAAAGCAGAGCGATCAGCGAGCATTGTCCGTCTTCTTATCGGTCAGCAAGATTGGTATTCTTTTGCTTCGGGTAAATCACTGGCTGAAGTTGTGAGAAACTGGCTTTCTGACGAAACGATTCGCCAGTTTCTTGGTGTTAATCGTTATCAGGATATCCTTTGGTTCAATAAAGAAGCCTATGAAGAATTTATCTGGTGGATGATGGTTATTGGAACGCTTGAAATTTGCGTTAATCCTTCCTTGACAGCCACTCAATTTATTGAACATGTTACTGCTCTGTACAATGTAATTCGGCGCTTGCTTGATGCGGCGACAGTATCTGATTACCAGCTAAATAAATTGCTGTCAGCTATTGCCGGGTGACGTATCTCGCGAACGGGTTTTAAGCTATCTCTTGCGCGTTGCAAATGCTGCTTAAATACATCGCTTGCACGCAGTCCAGTTCGGGTGCTTTTCACTCTTTTTAACCACTGTAAAATTTGGGGGGATAAGTCCTCGCCAGTTGCCAAATATGTCAGCCAGACTGCCTGAGCGGCATAGGCGACATTGTTGCGCGGCTCGATGCGGTCAAATTCATCGAAAAACCATCCACAAGATGTAAACATCCGCTGGCGCTCGTATTGTGCAGCCAACAATAAGCGGATTTTTTGTATTTGCTCTTTATCCAGATGCCCTTGGATTACAGAGCGTATATACTCTACCGGGTCAACGTATCCATCCACAACCCCTGAGTAACCATGCCGGAGTTCCCATGGGTCTGTGAGATATGGAGAAAGAACTGCCAGATATTTTTCGTCTATCAGCTCTGCTAAACGGTTGAAAGCCTGTCGCAGGGGTGCTTTCCAGGCGCCATCTGAGGCACAACCACATACTGTATGCCAGCGCTTGATGCCATGATGGCAACTCCAGGATGTGTTAGGACGTATCGCGATTTCCTTTTGCGCTGGATGCAGGCGAAGCCAAAGCGCTGGGAAACAGGTGGTCGCTTGGGAAAAGCGCAAAGCTCCATCCAGAAGATAAGCCAGGAACTTGTCGCGATACGGTTGATGGTGTCCATATAATTCGCCGTCTGAGGCGATTATGATAAACTGGTGGCTTTCTGATTTCGCTTTGTTGGAATCGAATTGGGGCAAAATATGTTCATGCAAGAATAGGTCACCGTTGACCGTTGCTCCGGGATCAAAACTTACCCGCATACTGAGCTCCTGATTGTAAAAGAAAACACTAATGGATTTGCCATTCCTGAGCGGTACTCGATAGGGCTGTGTGACATCCAGTTTTTTTGCGTGTGCCTGCCAAGGTGCCAGGATAGTATATTCAATGCCACACTCTGCAAGTACATCCAATGTCTCGTAATCAACCGCAGTCTCAGGAAGCCACATGCCCAGCGGCCGGCGCCCAAAATAATGCTCAAAATTCTGGATTCCCCAGCGCACCTGAGTTACCTTGTCATGATACGACGAAAGAGGCAAGATGGTATGGTTATAGGGCTGTGCCATTGCATTACCTGCGCCGTAATGTTGCAGGTTGTCATGGTCTTGTTGAATAATTTTTGCCAGTGTTGGTCGGTCAAATTTGAACATCCATTGGATCAGTGTTGGACCAAGGTTGAAGCTAATACGTCCAAAATTGCCAAGCTCAGCATTTGGTTTATAGCATTGATCATGAATGCGCTCATTCCAATTGCGATAGGGCATTGCACCTGGTTCGATAGGAATTTCGCCAGTGAGCGGGTCTTCTCGTGGGGGCTGGTAAAAGTGTCCGTGGATGCAAAACACACGCGTGCTCATGATTTCAATCTCGTAACGTTTTCTATTGTGGTCAGATAATCAAGGTTCTGAGCAAAGCGCATGGGCATCAAGCCAAACAGGCGCGGCAAGACATCCAAAGCACAGGTGCGGTCAACTGCCAGATAATCTAACCAGAAGATGGAAACAGGGAAACGCGGCATAAACTGTTCCATGAATAGCCCAATAAGCCGGAGGTAAGGCGGTTGGATAGATATTAGAAAACGCTTAATGGATAGTTTTTGCAACAAGATTTCCACAATCTCCCGGAAACGATAATACTCTGCACCACCAATAGAGTAAATTTGATTTAATGTCTGTGGCTCACCCAGCGAAAGTAGCAAACAGGTGATCAAATCTTCGATCCAGATCGGCTGCAGCAATGTGCTGCCGTCACCTGGCATTAGAAAAACCCCGGGGGACATCCGCAGTAATCTGGCTAATCCAGTAGTGAACTGGTCACCGGGACCATAGATAGGCCCAGAGCGGAAAATGGTGTAATTGATACCACTTTTGATAATGAATTGCTCGGCGATTGCCTTAGCTTTTAGTAATGCAAACGCTGAGGCACGGTCAGCTCCGAGGTGGCTCAGGTAAAAAATTCGTTCCACTTTCGCTTGTGCAGCAGCCTGTGCCAGTATTCGTGTGCCGGCGATATCAACTCCCGTCAGATCGGCTTTGCTACCGTTTCGTTCGCTTCCAGCCAGGTGAAAAACGGTATCTACGCCCTTGAGGGCAGCGCGCAAACTGCGCTCGTCGTTCAAACTGGAAACTGCCACTTCAACAGGGATACCGCGCGGTAAATTAGGGGAAGACTGCGATGGTCGTAATAACGTTCGCACTGTTTTTCCCTGAGCTACCAGTTGTCGAATCAATGCCTGGCCTACAAATCCCGTACCGCCAGTTACCAGGATCATACAGCTTCATTATACCGCGTGCCTGTGCCTTGGAATTGCCGATACGCAATTTTTGGCATATATCTTGCTACCCTTTGTTCGTGAACATATAGATGACTCGATTTCATTTAAAGCCAAGTGGATACATGATGTAGAAATTAACCCAGTGAATATATCTTTCCCTTGTGTGAGGTACTATGGACACAATGCTTTCTCCGCTATTATCGCAAAAAAATCGTCTGGGGTTTCACTATTATCCCGATACACTTCATTATCGTGACACAGATTTGACATTCTGGCTACCAGAGTTAGCTGCCTTAGGAGCATCCTGGCTGGTCGTTAAAGCTCCTGTTGATCGGGCTATCCCAGAAAGTTTTATCCGCGGACTGATTCAAGCTGACATTGCCCCAATCCTTCAATTTGACCTGCCCTTATCCAAACCTACTCCCTCGATAGAACTTGAACCTTTATTTCTGGCATACGCACGATGGGGGGTCAGGGCAATTTTGTTGTTTGATCGTCCCAACTCACATCGCGCTTGGCCCTTACACTTCTGGGCCCAAGAAGATTTGAATAATCGCTTTTTAGAGCGCTTTATCCCATTGGCAAATATGGCTTTACATGCAGGTTTAATACCAATTTTTCCAGCCTTGGAGCCTGGGGGTGGCTACTGGGATACCGCTTTTTTGCGCTCCGCATTGGAGTCTCTTGCTCAACGTAATGAAAGCGCCATTCTCAAGAACCTAGTTTTGGCGGCTCGACCATGGTTGCACAATCATGGCTTGAATTGGGGAAGTGGCGGTCCAGAGCGCTGGCCTGATGCTCGTCCCTATAGTCTATCGCAGGATGGAGAGGATCAGCGCGGTTTTCGAATTTTTGACTGGTATTTGGCTATTACCCGTGCAGTTTTGGGTAAGTCTTGCCCGGTTATTTTGCTCGAAACTGGGGTTTCTACAGACCCGATTTCAAAACAATTTTCACCTCAGCCTATTGAAGATCAAACTCAAACAGTTATGACAATTGCACGCTTGCTAAACAATGAAAATGTTTCTGACCCAGCGGATTCAGGGCGGTCATTGGCGCCTTTACCAGCTGAGGTTATCAGTGCAAACTTCTGGTTGCTGGCAGCCGATACGTACAGTCCATACCAATCTGCCGCTTGGTATAAAGTAGATGGGTCTAGGTTGCCAGTCGTAGAAAAGTGGGTGGAATGGATAAAAGAAGTTCAAGTGCAGGTTGATAAATCATCCCAGCCCAGGACTCCAACTGTGTCGGGGGGGAATGGCTCTGATGTGATGCATCCAATTCAACATTACTTACTTCTGCCCAGCTATGAATGGGGAGTAGCAGATTGGCATTTGGAAGTCATTCGTCCATTTGTTAAGAAACATCGCCCGACGATTGGGTTCTCCCTTAGAGAAGCCAGTCTGGCAGAACGCGTAACCGTTGTCGGAAGTCAACAGACCTTCCCTGAGGAGGATCTTCAACAACTTCGCAACATGGGGTGTGAGGTTGAGCGAATCAGCGGAGATGGCATGAGTATTGCAACACAACTGGCAGAGAGGTGACCTATGAACATAGCTATGCCTGTTAAACCTATTCAGCGCACGCCAATTGTTGTCCGACCGCCAATAATCAAAGTGATTGGGCTGGGAGGTGGTGGATGCAACGCGATCAATCGAATGATTGAGCTTGGCTTGAGCGGCATAGAGTTTATTGCCGCTAATACAGACCGGCAGGCGTTGCAAGGCTCCTTAGCTCCCGTCAAGGTCCAGCTTGGACCAAAATTGACGCGTGGTTTGGGAGCAGGGGGAAATCCAACTATTGGTGAAGCAGCTGCAGAGGAGAGTTATCGGGAGCTGTCCAATGTTTTGAGTGGGGCAGATATGGTATTCCTGACTGCAGGGATGGGAGGCGGCACGGGTACTGGTTCGATTGCAATTGCCGCTCGTGTCGCACGTATGTTAGGAGCGGTCACGGTCGCTATTGTATCCATGCCTTTTTCTTTTGAAGTAGGGCGCCGGCAACAAAATGCTCGCAATGGGCTTTCCAAGCTTCAACCCTATACGGATACGTTAATTGCTGTTCCCAATGATCGGCTTCTGCAAATTGCGTCACGTGATTTACCGCTGGAACTAGCTTTTCGTATGGCAGATGATGTTCTTCGCCAGGGTATTCAAGGGATTTCTGAACTGGTACTCCAGGCGGGTTTGATCAACATTGATTTTTCTCATGTTCGTCGGCTGATGCAACGTGGGGGTGGCTCGCTTCTCGCCATTGGGGTTGGCGAAGGGGAAAACAAGGCGCTTAAAGCAGTGGAAAAAGCTCTGCACCATCCTCTTCTTGATGCTATTCCATTAGAAAACACTACTGGAATCATTGCCAATTTTACGGGTGGTGAAGACCTTACATTTCAGGAAGTTGCTGATGCGCTTGAGTACCTCCAGCAAAAGACCAATCTACAAGCGGAAATTATTCCGGGTGTCATGAACAACGATCAATTAACCGAACGAGTTCAGGTGATTCTGGTTCTCACAGGTTTAGGCGCAATGGCGATTGAAACCCCACAGGTGATTAATAAACAACCCGCCCAGACAGCTACTCCGGTCCATGTTGACACTGCCGAGCCGGCTTCAGCCCGGCCTGACATATCAAGTCGCCCTCAGCTTGAGTTGGCTGCTGCGCAAAGCGATCTGGATTTACCTGCCTTTTTACGGCGGCGCGTGCGGTAAGAGGATCTCATGAGTAAGATTACTCTAGATAGCCGCACCCTGCAAAAAGCCTGTCACGAAGTCTATCAAAGATTCCCTGTGATGAAAGGTGTCTTGCCCCATGTACAGTCATATGCGCGAAATCGGTTTTTATTAATTTTTGAGAATCGGGCTATTACATCAAACGGACGCATGCTGACTCAAGTTATTCGAGCGGTTATAGATGCGGAAGGAACGATTAAGAAAATTACCACGAGTCGTTAATTGGAATATGTCCACGAACACAAAACTTTATCAGCAAATAGAACTGGCTTTTTGGAACTGGTTCATAGATGAACTATCCGAATCAAAAACTCTACGTCGTCTCATTGGTTTAGGTTATCGTCTTATGGCTGATAAACGGTATACTCAGGTGTGCGCAGCTTTTTGGGTTACAGGTATGGGGGGAATTTGCTTTGGTATTTTGGTAGCCTTGTTGATCACAAGTCTGAGGTGATTTGTGAGACGGTATATTACCAAAATACTCTTCATCCAGAGCATGCTCATCAGCCTGCTTTTTGCAGGTAGGTTATCTTTTGTTGATGCTGCGCGCGGCACACCTGGTTCAGTGGAATTCGGTTATGGAGGAGTATTGAATCCTCGGGGTGCCTATTTGGAACAAGCTGTTCAGGTAGCAAGCAATTTGCAGTTTGACTGGCTTTTGATCCCAATTAACTGGAGTTTCTATTATCCTACCCCTGACTCGCAACCGGATTTCTCCACATTGGATAGAGTAGTAACTTTTGCCAATCAAAACCAGATTTCACTGGTGTTCAGTTTTAGTGGCGCTCCTGAATGGGCTCTAACTCCTCAAGGACCGAATCCTCCTCAGACAAATTCCTTTATTATTTCACTCTTACAGCGTTACGCCGGGAGAATTGCAGCGATTGAAGTTTTTCCAGGAGCGAATACAGTGCAGGGCTGGGGGACTATTCCAGACCCTGCCGATTATGCGGCTTTATATGCGTCCCTCTATCAAACTCTTCAGGAACAGGGAATCCCCATTCTCATGGTTGCTGGCGGTTTGGAACCTATAAGGCAAAATTCAACCAGTGGTGATATAGATGACATTGTTTTTCTGCAAGGGTTATACGCGGCTGGCTTAAAAGATTGGATGCCAGTGATCAGTGTCCGGTTATCTGGACTGACAGGTGATGCTTTGCAACCTGCAACCGCTAAAGATCGCTATGTTTTACGACATTATGAGGAAATTCGCCAGGTTATGCTTAATCATCAGCACGACGCGGGTTTGATATGGATCACCTCTTTATCCAGTCCGGTGACCATTGCGAGACAATCTCAAGAGGCGCAAACAATCTGGTTGAGTCAAGCTTATCATTTATTGCGTGCTCAGCTTTTTGTTGGTGTTGTGTTTTTGGATGCTGTCAACCCGGACATTCAGCGGATGAATCAATCAGGTTTTTATCTGGTCGTTGATGATCATAATTACCACCCGTTTTATACAAAATTGCGCTCATTGATTGCAGAAAACTCTCCCGATGTGATCCGATACAAGAGAGGAAGACCAAAAGCGGAGGAGATTGTCAAGCCCCAATGAAGAAGTTATATCTCCTCTTGTTGCCAGCTTGGTTTGCCATATGTGCCGTTGCAGGATTTTTGCTTTTTTATACTATTGGGCGTTTTACGACTTCTTCTCCGTCTCCATCACAACAAAGAGCAAGTACATTCAATACCCAATATAATATGCTCATTATTCATGTGGACAGTTTGCAAAAAGAAAAAGCAAACGTGCGGGGAACGTGGATGCTTTTTGTAACGTTATCTCATCCTCCTAATATTATTCTCAAACAATTGAACATTCGGTCATCTGTCATGGAGCTATCCGATTCCTCAGGTTCTCTCGAAGCAGGAAAAGAAATTCACCAAAAATCAATTGATCAATTAGTAGGGCTAAACATTCCCTGGCATGGTTATGTGATTTTTGATGATGAGGGACGCGAGCGATTGCTTTCTGCGCTGGTTTCTGCGATGTCAATTAGACAAGAAATTACCTCTGCTTCCTGGAAAAGTAGTTGGACGAATAACAACTTGTGCGATGTGTTAATAAGCATGCCATCCTTTTTTGAGACAGTGGGTTGGAGTGAGCTTGTTCCTGAGCACTTTCAAACAGATATTGAGATATCCGAATTGTTAGTGATTTACGATTTGATATACCACTCCACTCCCCCGCCTGACTGCAAAGAAATCGAAAAATAACAGGATTGTTTTTCTCATCTACCGGATGGGCTCTGATTAAACTATGATCATTTTTTCAGGGGGCGAGCAAACAGTGCCAGCAGTATACTGAAGAGATATAAGCTAATTAGCGGTAACATTAATAATCCCATGTTTACCGGGTCTATAGTAGGGGTGATCACCGCTGCCAGGATCGCAATCAGTACAATGGCAACCCGCCATTGTCGGGCTAAACTGCCGGCTGTAACCAGTCCAAGTTTAGCCATCACGAAGATCATCAGGGGCATTTCAAATCCTATTCCGATCCAAAACAATAGACTGGTAACAAAGTTGATATAGTTCATCGGTCTGGGGATTGTTTGAATTCCCGCAAAGCCAATTAGAAAAGGCAAAGCGGCCGGCAACATAACAAAATAAGCAAATATGACCCCGCCAAGGAAAAGGAATGTTGCCAGAGGCATTAACAGTTTTAGCCAGCGCTTCTCTTTTTCATTCAGCCCGGGCAAAACGAAAGCTAAAATCTGATACAACACAATCGGAAAAGAGAGGGTGAATCCAGACAACAAGGAAACGCGCATAAAGACACCAACGTTTTCGGTGACTTCAATGGATTGAAGTCTTTGTGTTCCCCCAATTGGACGGGTTAAAATTTCAATCAGCCGATTTGCGATAGTAAAGCTTATCACGATTGCCACCGACAACGATATCAGCGCTTTTAGCAGTCGAGATCGCAATTCGGCAAGATGCGGCTTAAAATCATCGATGATACTCGGTATTTGATTATGATTGTCCATCTCACAGTTTTGTTATGTAATCAGCTCTCTCGGCATGAAATCCAAACGATTGAGGTATACCAGACGTACTCTTCCATCAACAAAGTCAAAGCGGGAAATTGAGGCGTTATTTAATTCGAACCAAAAAGGATTTTCCTCTGGCAAACCTAATAAAGTCCAGACAAGTACGTTGAAGAAGCCACCGTGACTAATCAACATGATATGGTCATCTCGATTTCCATGTCTAGACAGCAATGTTTCTAACACTCTTTGCCCCCTCGGACGGAATTCCTCTTTTTCTTCGGGGGGACGGTTCCACCAACCTGATTCGCCAACTTCAGGAGGCAAAACAAGTTCGGGAAAATGTTTCTGGAAGAAGGATCGTCCCTGACCTGATTGACCAATCTTTTGCCCGCTGGCTTCATCTTCCAGATAGATTCCTCCCCATTCATGTAAATCAACCCAGCCATACAGGGGTAACCCTAACTCACGTGCGATCCGTGCTCCTGTTGCCACGGCGCGGATCATCAAGGAAGTATACAGGTGAGTGATTCGAAATCCGGATATGTTTTGTATATCATTGGAGTTATTTTTTTCATTAGTTGAGTGTTGTCTTAAAAATTCCGCTAGGATTCTAGCTTGTTGGATACCAGTTTCGGTTAATTCTGGATCATCTCTTCGCTCTGCCAGAGAACCATTGCTGGCATACAGTGCATTGTTTGTGGATTGTGCATGACGGATATAGTACAGTTGCATGTTGATGGAGACTCCATTCCTCAATGTGTATGCTGGTTATTTTACCCTAGAACCATTTTCTCTTTGGGCGCAGTGGGTGAGAAGGGTGTGTTTTTCGTGTGGTCATGTCAGGTCAAAAGATAATGTTACCGAAAAGGTTTGGTTTGACGAATTACTTTGCACATGGTAAAATTAGCACTCGGTGGGGGCTCGTTCAACGGTAGGACAGCAGACTCTGGATCTGTATATAGGGGTTCGAATCCCTTGCCCCCAGTCTGCCAAAGAACACCCTGCGATCTCAACAGGGTGTTCTATATCAGGAGGAATAGTTCTATGTCTGAAACCCCAGCTACTACTCCCAAAAATTTTATCTTTGAGGCAGTTGAAGAAGACCTGCGCACCGGAAGATTTAGTTACGTGCGCACGCGTTTCCCGCCCGAGCCCAATGGTTACTTGCACATAGGTCATGCCAAAGCGATCTGCATTGATTTTGGTGTCGCCGAGGCTTTTGGCGGTGAGTGCAATCTTCGTTTTGACGATACGAACCCTGTCAAAGAAGACGTGGAGTATGTTGAGGCAATTAAGGAGGATATTCGCTGGCTGGGGTTTGACTGGGGTGATCGGGAGTATTACGCTTCGGACTATTTTGAACAACTCTATGAGTTTGCTTTGTTGTTAATTCAAAAAGGAAAAGCTTATGTAGATGACCTTAGCCCGGAGCAGATACGTGAGTATCGCGGTACCTTAACAGAGCCCGGAAAAGAAAGTCCATATCGTAACCGTTCAGTTGAGGAAAATCTAGATTTGTTTCGGCGTATGCGCAATGGTGAATTTCCGGAAGGTTCACGTGTCTTGCGAGCAAAGATTGATATGACTTCCGGCAATTTGAATATGCGCGACCCGGTTATGTATCGGATTATTCACCGTCCTCACCACCGTACAGGTGACCGCTGGCATATTTACCCCATGTATGACTTTGCACATGGTCAATGTGATTCGATTGAAGGTGTTACCCATTCACTGTGTGATCTGGCTTATGAGGATCATCGTCCGCTCTATGATTGGTTTTTAGATGAATTGGGTATCTTTCATAGCCGCCAGATTGAATTTGCCCGCCTGAATCTATCTTATACTATCTTGAGCAAACGATACTTGAAAGAGCTGGTAGAAAATGGATATGTGAGTGGCTGGGATGACCCGCGCATGCCGACTTTGCGCGGGCTACGACGTAGAGGTTATACCCCTGAGGCTATTCGCAACTTTATCGAACAGGTTGGAGTAGCTAAAAATGAAAATTTGATTGATATTGCCCTTTTGGAACATGCTGTTCGGGACGATCTGAACCTACGAGCGTTAAGGGTGATGGGCGTTCTGGATCCAGTTAGAGTAGTTATTCTGAATTATCCAGAAGGGCAAGTGGAGGAATTGGAGGCGATCAACAACCCGGAAGATCCCGCTGCAGGCACACGAAAGGTGCCGTTTTCAAGAGAGATTTACATTGAACGGGATGACTTTCGAGAAGTTCCGCCTCCAAAATATTTCCGGCTTGCACCTGGGCGTGAGGTGCGTTTACGGTACGGTTATATCATTAAGTGCGTGAATGTGGTCAAAAACGATCAGACCGGTGAGATTGAAGAGATTCATTGTACTTATGATCCGCAAACGCGTGGCGGTTATGCTCCGGATGGGCGGAAGGTGCAGGGGACGATTCACTGGGTATCTATCCCACATGCGTTGGATGCCGAAGTACGCATGTATGACCGATTATTTACTGTGCCGAACCCTAGCAAGGTGGAAGATGGGAAGACTTTTCTAGATTATCTTAATCCTAATTCCTTAAGAATTCTTTCTGGATGCAAGGTGGAGCCCAGTCTGACAAAAGCCAGACCGGGTGACCATTATCAATTTGAACGCAAGGGGTTCTTCTGTGTGGACCCCGATTCATCGGCAGATCATCTTGTTTTCAACCTGACTGTGCCATTGCGCGATACTTGGGCTAAAATTGAAGTGAAGCAGAAAGGTGATTAGTGCTGGTCCTGCCTTGTGGTACAATTAGTGCCTGGTGGGGGTTCGTCTAATGGCAGGACAGCAGACTCTGGATCTGCGTGTGGAGGTTCGAATCCTTCACCCCCAGTTGCAGGCGACCTGATGAGAGGGTCGCCTTTTTTATTCCAGTATTTTGAAGAAAGTCTTGGGTAATTGGCGTTCTAATACCTTTTCTGCTTGGTAGGCGATGCGGAGTAAAAGATGTTCCTCCCAGTGCCTGCCAATGGCCTGCATCCCAATCGGCATATCCTGAGAATTGTAACCCACCGGGAAACTTATAGCAGGGTGTCCTGTCAGGTTGGAAGCAAAAACGAAACGCATCATTTCCACATCTGTGGTCAGATCTGACCAATCGTCACAGGATGGATTGGGCTGGACAATGGGGGCGGTGAGAGCGGTCGCGGGTGTGATGATGGCATCTACATTTTGGAAGATCTGCTCAAAGCTCCGCATTGCGCGAGTGCGCATTCGTTGAGCCTGCAAATAGTCATGACAGGTTAATGCACGTGCCAACACCAGTGTGAGGCGGGTAGACGCGGAAAGTTCTTTTTGATGTTCCGGGTAATTGCACATACTGGCAGCCATCTCGGCTAGAATAATGACGCTATGGGCAATGCGCATGGCTTCCAGTTCGCTAATTTCGAATTCGATCAATATTGCTCCAGCATCTGTAAATTTCTGTAACATGTCTTTATTGGCTTTCACGACCTCTGCATCGGCATGTTCAAACCATTGCCGGTAAATCCCTAGTCGGACACCTGCCAGGTGGTCCGAGTTCCAGCCATCAAGCTTTACCGGTGGTTGATACAAAGAATTGGGATCTTTGTCATCTGCTCCGGCAATAACGGCATACGTGAGCGCGGTATCTTCTACACAACATCCCAACGGTCCCAGGTGTGCCACACTCCAGCATAGTGGAAAAGCCCCAAACTCGCTTACCCGGCCAAAGGTGGGTTTGAGTCCGACGATGCCACACAAGCTGGCTGGAATACGTATAGAGCCGCCACCATCGGCGCCAATTGCCACTGGACAAAGTCCGGCAGCTACGGCTGCGGCCGATCCGCTGGAGCTGCCGCCCGTATCTCGTCGCAAGTCGTAAGGATTCGCAACGCGCCTGTGAAAAGCATTAGCGCCATTAGGATTAATCCCAATTTCATGCATGTTGGCTTTGCCAATTAACAGAGCACCAGACGCCCGTAAACGTTTGACAACAGTTGAATCTCGCTCTGCTGGCTTTTTGCCCAAAAAACGGGTGCCCACTGTTGTGGGAAATGGCATTTGATCAATTTCATCCTTAACTGCAATGGGTACACCATCTAGCAAGCTTAAGGGGCGGCCTTCTTTCAGCCGCTGGGCTGACATGCGCGCCTGTCTGATGAGGTCTTCGCGATCGGTAGCAATAAATGCATTTAAGGGGATTGGTCCCTGTTGGCTGGCTTGAATGGCGGATAATATGTGCTCGGCTACTTCCAGGGGGGTCGTTTTTCCCCGCCGATAGGCTTCTGCAAAATTTCGAATTGTTGGGTGGGGAATGTTGGGCGGAGCGGTCCTTATCAGTTCTTCCCATGTTAGCAAAGGAGTCAAGTGACCATTTTCCACATTAATACAAAGAGGATTATACGTGGGCGGCTCTTCAAAGATCATTTTTCTCAATTTGGGAATGCCGCCATTTTCAAGCAGGTTTCCCAACACTAAAGGTCGAAATAATGGGTTTTCCATTGCGCTGGCAAACATGGATAGACCGGTACCGGACAACTTAGGCAAATTTAGGGAAACCAGATCATACTTAGTCATAGTAACTCCTTATTCAACAAGCAAGTTAATTGACATCTCCCAGATAAACTTTTTCTGGCGGAAGCCGGCGAAGCACCTTGCGTAAAACGGCAGGATAGAGTGGGAATTCGTCAAGTTGATTGATGGGTAGCCATTCGATACCAACTTGTCTTTTATCCGGTTTATCACCTCTGATAGGACTTTCATCTCTGATAATTTTACAGGCAAAAAGGAAATCCACCTGGTGAATCTCGCTATCGGTGTTGGCAAATTCATGATGTTTACCAATATATTCTCTTATGTAAAGCAGATTACCAACTTTGACGTGTATGCCAAGTTCTTCCATGCATTCACGTTCAAGCGCTTGCGGTAAGGTTTCTCCTGGTTTTTGTCCACCCCCTGGAAGCGTATAAAAGATCGATTCCCCAGCCTGTTTTTTGATGACCAGTATGTGCTGATCTTGGATAATCACTGCCTTGGCTGAATTCCGAAGTGCCAACATTTGGAACTCCCGATTTTGTGTTGTGCGCGCGATGGAATTGTGGCTTTGATTTATTTTACAGTATTTCTTTTAGTGATAATTGGCTTATGCGCGTAGCAAATCTGAAGAGGACTGAATTGCCGGGTCACGCAACAAGCAGTGAAGGATGAGAATTGTAACCAAACTGGCTAAGGCAGAGACAATAAAAGTGGTTTTATAACCTGTCAGATCTGCCAGCCAGCCACCCAGCATAGGGGCAAGTATTGCTGCGGGCGCAATCAACGTATTTGCCATGCCCACATAGATAGGGCGTTCTTCTTCTGGACCAAACTCGAGTGAGTAGGCTATGCCAACGGTCCAAAAGGCTGTATTCGCAATACCTGTTAGGATGAAAACCACGTAAAACCAGCCAAGTGAGGGAGAGAATGCGGCTATCAGTGCACTTATCAGCGCAGCCATTGCCCCAAGTTCAATAACTCTCCGACGACTCCAACGATCCCCTAACCATCCTAGGACAGGATTAGCAATTGTTTGAGTGATCAGCAAGACACTAGTCATGATTCCAGCTGTTACTTCACTCATCCCATGGTAATTCACTGCGAATACAATATAAAATGCAAATGCCATCGTGGCAAATTGCGAAAAGATGCGAGTGACCAGGAACCAGACAAAATTTTTGTCTTGTTTTAAGACTCGTAAAACATGACTGGAAAGAGAAAGAGCAGTTTGCAGCTGTGGAGTTGCCCTTTCCGGCTCACGCGTCATGCGCAAAAAAACCCAGGAAATGGCAAGGGCAAGTGAAGCTAAAAGAAAACAGGCTGTAAAGTCATATGGTGATTGATAACGATCAAGTATCAATCCAGCGATAACGGCACTAGCGCTTGCAAGCAGGTTTGCAACAGCGGATTGAATTCCAAAGAATGTAGTGCGCAATTCGGACGGAATCACTCTGGCGATCATATTTTGCCAGCCATTTGCAGTCAAACCACCTCCCAGTCCCTGCCATGTCAACATAATGAATGTCAGCACCAATCCGGCTTTCACGCCAATCACGGGTAAAAGGGCGGCAACAATTGCCAGTCCTAAGAATGGCAATCTTTCCTGAATGGACATCGAAATCACAAAAGGGCGAAACTGCGATAAATGTGTCAATTTTGGGGCGGTTAGTAGTTGCGGGAGCTGCCAACCCATTACATGCAAGGCTGGCACAAGCCCAATGAGTAGTGCTGAGTTGGTCATTGTAGAAACAAACAGGGGAAGGATGGTTGAAAATGATGCAAACCCAATTGCGAAACCAAAAAACGCGCCATCACCAAGATTGACCAAATAATTGTGGCGCATGTTTCTATAGATTTCGTTGTCCATGTCTTTATTGACTTTCTGATTTTCTATGAAAAACCCCGGTTATTTGACCGGGGCTTGAAAGTGGCGAGTTGATTGAGAGCACTAAGATCAAACTTATAAAATCTGACCTGGTAGCATTCCTCAATAATCGCTGTCGTCCTCATCCCACAGGTCTTCTTCCTCTTCTTCCTCTTCTATGTCTTCCCATTCTTCCAGTTCTTCGGTTTCGTCCCATTCTTCGTCAGTTTCAATCTCTGAGGTTGGGGCATACGTCAAACAACCGTTATCTGGGTCCAGCTCAATCGCTGCTGCACTGCAATATCCATCATCTAAAAATGCACAGTCCAAATAATGACAGCGTATCCGGGCCATTGATGTCCTCCGAAAAGAATCGTTTCTTAAGAAAGATTGTCACACAGTAACTATACAATAAAAGTTGTGATTGAGCGATAATAGCACAATATTAATGAGTTTTGCAAGAGTTATCCAAAATAAATTTCAGGCAAAATCACTGCTAATTGGCCAGGCTTCCAGCTCAGCACCAGTAGGAAGCGATTTTACCCCAGCAGGAACAATCAGTAAAGCATTTGCTTTGGTCAATCCGACCAGATTTGCAGAACCCTGATGTCCTGCCAAGGTGGCAGTGAGGACACCTTTTTCGACGCTTATCGAGCAACGGAAGTAGGTTTCTCGTCCGTCGCTTTCGACTGGTTCTGCCAATCGGACGCGCAAGAAATCCCCTCGTCCTTGTGGAATCCCTGCCATCTTTTGCAATATTGGACGTACAAATACCATGAAACCCACGAAGGAGGATACCGGATTGCCGGGCAAGCCAATTAACGGGATTCCCTTATATGCACCAAAGGCAATCGGTTTACCTGGGCGCATATTCACGCGCCAAAACTCCAGATGTCCATGCTGTTCAATGATGTTTCTGACAAAGTCGTACGTTCCAACACTGACTCCCGCCGATGTAAGAATCAGATCTACCTTCTGGTCTACAGCTAGGTCCAGGTACTTTTGAATAACTAGCGGATCATCTGGTGCATTCCCAAGTCGTATGGGGATTGCATCTGACATTTCAATCATAGCGGCTAATGTATAGGAGTTTGAATCGCGAATTTTTCCGGGTGTCAAAGGCTGGTCAGGTTGGATTAGTTCATCACCGGTGGTCAGCAATGCCACGCGTGCCTTTTGATAAACAGGGACAGGAGTAACTCCTAAGGATGCCAGCAAGCCAATGTCTTGTGGACTCAGTTTTCTTCCAGCATTGAGAACTGTCTGACCTTGGCGAACGTCCTGCCCGGTTGGACGAACATATTCACCAGGACGTGGGGCATGAAATATGCGCACCTGTTCAGGTAGGCGACTATTCGGGTCTTGACTGGCATCAGTATATTCAACCGGGACGACAGCGTCAGCACCCTTGGGCATCTGAGCGCCGGTCATGATCCGTGCAGCCTGTCCAGGTTGAATGGTCAACGCGGGCGAGATTCCTGCTGGAATATCAGCAACAACCTGTAGTATGACTGGACTGTCATGAGTAGCAAGTTTGACATCCTCGGTTCGCACAGCAAAGCCGTCCATACTTGAATTATCAAATGGGGGCAGATTGACATTGGCAATGATATCTTGAGCCAAAACTCGCCGATTCGCCTGTTCGAGCACGACAAATTCAACCGGTTTGACGTTGAAGACTTTTAAGATTCTTTGTTGAGCTTCTTTGACGGAGAGATATGAGCTCAAAATGCACCTTTTTCTTTCTATCCGGGCTTCACGCGGTACGCTTCCATAACATTTGGAAGATTTTCGATTCGCGTGAGTACCCGGCTGAGCTGAGATACATTGTGTACCTCAATGACCAAATTCATGTAGGCATAACTTTGGGACACTTTGAATTTAATGTCAAGCAGATTGATTCCCTCACTGCTCAGAATGCCGGATATATCTGCAATTAATCCCTGTCGGTCATAGGCTTTTATTTCAATATTGACTGGATAAGTTTGACGAGGTTCTCCCCATGTTACTTTAAGGATACGTTCATTGCTTGGTAGGCGCAAAATATTAGGGCAATCGCTTCGGTGGATTGTAGCGCCTCGCCCGCGGGTGATATAACCTACAATTTCATCACCGGGTGTAGGATTGCAACAACGCGCCATGCTGGTCAAAATTCCTTTTAAGCCCCGGACGCTCACCGTATCTGTGCTGTCTTTCACTTCTTGCAAAGGTCGAGGTGCAAGTAACGGATCAGTTTGAGTCTTTTCCAGTTCTGAAAGGCGATTTGTGATGCGCGCGGGTGAAATGTCTCCACAACCAAGTGCCACATAAAGATCGTCCACAGCTCGATATTCCAGTGACTTTGCTAACTCATCGAGGTTAATGTCAGACATGCCCAGACGGCGCAATTCGCGTTCAAGCATCAATTTGCCCTGTGTCAGGTTCTGTTCACGATCCTGGCGCTTGAACCACTGTTGAATTTTTGAGCGGGCGCGCTGTGTTTTGACAAGACCCAAGTTCGGGTTCAACCAATCTCGACTCGGTCCGCCATGTTTTGCTGTTAAGATGGTAACCTGATCTCCGGTTTTGAGCACGTAATCCAAGCTGACCAGTTTGTTGTTTACTTTTGCGCCTCTGCATCGGTGACCGATTTCCGTATGAACATGGTATGCAAAATCAATCGGCGTAGAACCGGCTGGCAGGTCATAAATATCGCCTTTGGGTGTAAACACATAGACGCGGTCTTCAAAAATATCCGATTTGACGCCCTCAACAAATTCTTGCGCATCCAGGGCTTCTTGACGCCATTCCATCAACCGGCGCAGCCAGTTAATCCGCTGCTCATAAGCCTGGTCATGTTTGGATTTTTCTTTATATCTCCAGTGCGCAGCGATACCATATTCAGCGTTGCGATGCATTTCAGTCGTTCGTATTTGTACTTCCAGCGGTTTACCATCATCATAGATGACAGCAGTGTGCAGAGACTGATAAAAATTATCCTTGGGAGCGGCGATATAATCATCGAATTCGTTCGGAATGGGGCGCCAATGAGTATGGATAATCCCCAATGCTGCGTAGCAAGAAGGAATATCCTGAACAATCAAACGCACCCCGCGAACATCGCGCACCATGTCAAACTGCTTGCCTTTTTCTACCATTTTCTTGTAGATTGAGTAAATGTGTTTGGGACGTCCACTGACCTCTGCCTGGATTCCTGCTTGTTCCATGACTATTTTAAGGCGCTCCAGGATTTGCTGTATCTGAGCCTCTCGATCTGCATGACGTTCTGAGAGATTTTCAGCTATTTCCCGATATTTTTCTGGATTGATATACCTAAATGAAAGGTCCTCAAGCTCCCATTTAATTCTCCAGATACCCAGACGGTTGGCAAGGGGAGCATAGAGATCGAGGGTTTCCTGAGCAATACGTTTGCGTTGTGGTTCAGGCAGGTAACCAAGTGTACGCATATTATGCAGCCGGTCAGCCAGCTTGATAATCACGATACGGATATCATCGCTCATGGCAATGAACGTTTTGCGCAGGTTTTCGATGCGAATTTCGCGTCTGCGGTCATGGGAAATCCCATTTTTTTCGTCGGAGAGAGCTTCTTCTTCAGTGAAAGTTTCTGCTTCAGATGGATGTTGATCGGCGCGCGAGGTGTAAGGCAGGTTGGTCAGTTTCGTAATACCATTGACCAGACCGGCAACCTCATCTCCAAATTCTCGTTGGATATCCTCCAGGGTAGCTGGAGTATCTGAGATAACATCGTGGAGTAAGCCAGCCGCAATGACAGCCGGTTGGGCATTCAGTTCGGCAAGGATACTGGCGACAGAAAGGCAATGAGTAATATATGCTTCTCCAGAAATACGTTGTTGGCCATTATGAGCAATCTCGGCAAAACGGTATGCGCGTTGGATAAGTTCAATATCGGCGCCAGTATAATTTGAGGGTAGACTGGCAATCAAGTCTTCAATTTTCATCTAGCTATCCCATTGTACCCACATTAACCATTTGACGACTTTGTAAGATCGAAAGTCGAATTTTTCTTTGTATTAATTCAGGCTCATCATTAGTATAATACCCCATTGCTGTTTTTCAAGTGACGCTTGTCCAGAAGAGCGTTTATACTGTCGGCTGGTGCAACCTTTTTTCCACCCGTTTGAGAAGTTCTTCCAATGGAAGGTCAGCCAGTGACTTCAGCACCAAATCGGCGTGATTAAAGCTCAAAGACTGGGTGAGAGCGAGCGGAACTGCAACGGTGAAAATTCCTGCCGCTTTGGCAGCGGTGACGCCGTTAGGAGAATCTTCAAATACAATTGCTTCTTCTGGCTGAAGTGACAGACACTGCAAAGCACGCTGATATAACTCGGGGTGTGGTTTTACATATTGCACATCGTCGGCTGATCGGATGCAATCAAAATATTCAAGCAATCCTAATCTGGAGAGATGCCCACTTACCCACGCACGGCTTGAACTGGTAGCAATGCCTAATCTTAAGCCGGTACATCTAGCTGACTCGATATATTCACGGACACCCGGTAAAGGAGACTGTTGGAATAGTTTTTCATTTATTCGCTCTCTCTTTAATGCAACTATTTGAGCGACTTCTTCTGGAGTGAAATTCCTCCCCAATTGTTGACCCAGGTGAACGACTAAGTCAAATGTGTCAGATGATGTCCCCAGTTGTTTACTCCAAATATCAAGGGAGAGCTGGAGCCCGTAGGTCCCAAAGATATCCTGCCATGTGTGGTATTCTGGAGTCTCTGTGTCCAGAATCAAACCATCGAAGTCAAAAATTAACCCTTTAATACTCATAAAATTCCTCAAACCATGTTAAGTCAACATTACAAAACGGAGCGCCAGGCTCCGTTTCACTCAGACGCGCCAGATATTTTACCGCGTTTTAGTTAAATTTTTCTGGTTGGGCTTCGCAAGTAAGCCTCAATAAAACCGTCCAGTTCGCCATCCAAGACAGCTTGGGCGTTGCCTACCTCAAACTCTGTGCGGTGGTCTTTAACCATTTGATAGGGGTGCAAAACGTAAGAGCGAATCTGACTTCCCCACTCAGCCTTCGTGTACTCGCCGCGAAGCTCGGTGATTTGCTTTTCTTGTTCTGCGCGCTTTAATTCGTATAGACGCGCTCGCAATACCCGCATGGCGTTTTCGCGGTTTTGCATTTGCGATCGTTCGTTCTGACAGGCAACAACGATCCCGGTTGGTAGGTGGGTAATTCGAACGGCTGTGGCATTTTTTTGCACGTTTTGCCCTCCAGCACTGGAAGATCGAAAGATATCAATACGCAGGTCATCTGGATTAATTTGAATTTCGGGATCTTCCGAGGCGATTTCGGGTAACACTTCGACCAGCGCAAAGCTGGTGTGGCGGCGGTGAGCCGCATCAAAAGGCGAAAGGCGCACTAAACGGTGAACGCCTTTTTCCGGGCGAAGGTATCCATAGGCGTATCGCCCATTAACGGCGATGGTTACACTTTTGATCCCTGCCTCTTCTCCTTCGGTGGTGTCTAAAATTTCAGTTTCATAGCCACGGCGTTCACACCAGCGTAAGTACATCCGCTCTAGCATGGCTGCCCAATCCATTGAATCCACACCGCCAGCACCAGCATGAATAGCTAGCAGTGCATTTCCTTTGTCATAAGGACCGGATAACAGGATGTTTAATTCGCGCTGTTTAAGTTCTTTCTCAAGGTCTGAAATTTCAGATTCGAGTTCTTTGCGAAGACTTTCGTCTCCAAGCTCAACCAGCTCCAGTGTATCTTGAATTCGCTTTTGCAGATTGTGCCAGCTATCAATTTCATCACGTAAATCAGCCAGTTTTTTCATAACTTGCTTGGCTGTATCCGGATCATTCCATAAATTGGGTTGTTCTGCCTTTTTCTGATATTCTTTAAGTTCCTGCTCCATTCGAGCTAAGTCAAAGACGCTCCAAAAGGTGGTGAAGCTTTTCGGCGCACAGTTTGGTTCTCTCGTATAGGTCTTGCATAAAACCTCCAAATCGCTCTTGTTTATTTTAGAATGCCATCTACAAAGGCTTCACGATCAAAAGGTTGCAGGTCATCGGGCTTTTCACCCAAGCCGGCGTAGAGGATGGGCAGACCGAGCTCTTGCTGGATAGCAAATGCCATGCCGCCGCGTGCTGAGGAATCCAGCTTTGCCAGGATAACCCCGTTAACCTGAACGGCTTGTTTGAAAGCCTTAGCCTGCTGAAGAGCGTTTTGCCCAGTAGTTGCATCAAGGATCAGCCAGACCGCATGGGGTGCGCCAGGCAAAGCCTTTCCAACGACGCGATAAACTTTTTTCAGTTCTTCCATCAGGTTGTAGCGCGTGTGCAACCGGCCTGCAGTGTCCACAAAAACGATGTCCATCTTGCGCGCAATGGCGGACTGAACCCCATCATAAGCAACTGCACCGGGGTCGGCATTGGGTTGACCAGCAATGACGGGCAGATTCAAGCGTTCGCCCCACACCTGGAGCTGATCCACGGCTGCAGCCCTGAATGTATCACCAGCAACTAGCAATACCTTCTTACCCCGATCGGCAAAAAGCTTGCCAAGCTTGGCTGCGGTGGTGGTCTTGCCTGAACCGTTAACGCCAACCAACAAAACGACAGCAGGCTGGTATTGACCAAGCTCAACTTCGGGTACCGGCATCAGGCGGTTGATTAAGTCCACGCGCAGGTAGTCCTGAAGCTGCTTTGTCTGGGTCAATCCTTCCTGTTTGACCTGTTTCTTGAGTGTTTGTAATACCTGCTCTGTGGTAGTGATGCCGATATCTGCCTGTATCAAAAGAGCTTCCAGCTCTTCCCATGTTTCATCAGTAATTTCGGTGGCGCCAAACAGGTTCGCAATGCGTCCAAAAGCAACCTTGCGAGTGCGGTCTAGTCCTTGTTTCCATTTCGAGAAGATATCCGTCATAGCCAACCATTATAACATTACAACATTGTCTGGATTGCAAGCTGCCCGCAGCCAGCTTGTATGTCAATGCCGCGACGGATGCGGATAGTGCAGGGAATGCCGGCTTTTTCTAGCGTTTCTTTAAACACTACCGCGCGCTGGTGAGTTGTTGGTTGACCGGGATACTTCTGGGTGGGATTAAGGGGTATCACGTTGACGTGACAGAGCAGTCCCTTGACTAGCCGAGCCAGTTCATGAGCATGTTCTATTGTATCATTTGTGTCACGGATTAAAGCCCATTCAAAAGTCACCCTGCGTCCCGTTTGTTTGACATAGTCGTTACAGGCTTGTATCAGCTCTGACAGTGGGTACTTGCGATTAATAGGCAACAAGGTGGAACGCAGCGCATCATTGGCGGCATGCAAACTGATGGCAAGATTCACCTGCCGCTTTTCGCTGGCAAAGCGCTGAATCATCGGTACTAGTCCAACAGTTGAAATGGTAAAGCGTCTTTCGCTCATGCCAAATCCTTGTGGATCGTTCAGGCGATCAATGGCTGATAGCGTGGCGTCATAGTTGTGGAAAGGTTCGCCCATTCCCATGATGACGATATTGGTCAATTGTTTCCCCTCGTCCTTAAGCTGACGGGCAAAATATAACACTTGTTCAATAATCTCGCCGCTTGATAGGTGTCTTTGAAAGCCCATTTGACCGGTTGCGCAGAACACACATCCCATTGCACACCCAGATTGTGTTGAGATGCAAAGGGTGCACCGTTGTTCGTAACGCATGAGAACGGTTTCAATTGCTTTGCCATCTGGCAGTCGAAACATGGTTTTAACGGTTTGGCCATCGCTGGACTGCAGCTGATTTTCTGCAATCAATGCGGAGAATTGAAACTGCTCTGCCAGTTTTTGGCGCAGGGGCTTGGGTAGATTACTGAATTGTTCGGGAGACTTCCAGAATTGTTGATACAGCCCCTGCCAGATCTGAGCCGCCCGATAGGCTGGTTCCTGCCAGGATGTAAGGATTTCCTGAAGTTGTGCAAAATTCCAGTCAAGAATCAAGGGACGTTGTAGCATGGAAGTGTGTGCCATTACTCCAACAGTTCACTCAAATCTAAAGCAATCAGGTCTGGGGGAGGAGACCAAGCTTGAGCTTCTTCTCTTTTGGCTATGCCGGACAAAACTAGTGCAGTGCGGCAGCCGGCGTTTTGTCCCCATTTGACATCTGTGTCAAGACGATCGCCTACTACCAGCAACTGGTTAGCATTCACACGCAGTCTTTCCATGATCTGGTTCAAGATGGTTGGTTGAGGCTTTCCGGCAATGATAGGTTCAACCCCGCTGGCAGTCTGGATGGCAGCCAGGATGGCGCCGGCACCGGGGATAAGGCCGTCTGGCATTGGAAAGGTCTTATCCGGGTTGGTACCAATGAAAAGCGCGCCATTGCGGATCAGACGGGTAGCAGTTGCCAATTTTTGATAGGTGATATGTCGGTCAATTCCGGCAACAACCGCCAGCGTATTATGTTCATCTGGATAGAACCCTTGTCTGGCAAGGCATTGCTGAAGTCCACTCTCGCCTACTATAAAAACAGGTCCGCCCGCTGGAAAGCGTTTTTTCAGCAGGTAGGCTGCTGCTTCGGATGAGGTAACAATTTGCGAAGGATCAACCCGAACGCCATATTTTGCCAGTTTAGTAGCAAAATCCTCTGGCGTGAGGGTAGAGTTATTGGTTGCCATCATCACCTGAAGCCCTAGTGTTTCAATGCGTTGAAAGATTGCTGGGAGATCTCCAATTGGCTGGTCACCTCGCCATAAAACGCCATCCATATCCAGAACAAGGGCTTTAATAGGGGGATCAAAGGGAAACCTCATGTTTTTCTCCATAAATCAAGCCGGATAGCAGGTGTGCCATCCGGCCTGATTTTATCATCTTTGATTTATTTTTATTTTTCAGCCGGCTTGAGCACCTGATCTACCAATCCGTACTCTACAGCTGCTTCAGCATCTAGGTAGAAATCACGTTCAGTATCTCGCTCGATTACTTCCAGTGGTTTTCCGGTATTGTGAGCCATAATTTCATTGAGTTTCTGTTTGAGGCGTAAAATTTCTTTAGCTTGAATCTGAATGTCGGTAGCCTGACCTTGGGCGCCGCCAAGCGGCTGATGCAGATGAATCGTGGCGTGGGGTAGAGCGTAGCGCTGACCTTTGGTCCCTGCAGAGAGCAAAACTGTGCCAAAGGAAGCTGTTACCCCAACCGCTACAGTGCTGATTTTGTTGGGGATCATTTGCATTGTGTCGTAAATGGCGAGGCCCGCGTAGATCTGGCCCCCCGGCGAATTAATGTACATCTGGATTTCGCGCTCAGGGTCTTCATGGCTCAAGTAGAGTAATTGTGCCACAATGAGGTTGGAGATTTGGTCATCAATAGGCGTTCCAAGAAAGATAATGCGTTCTTTGAGCAGCAGGGAGTAAATGTCGTAAGCGCGTTCGCCACGTCCTGACGATTCAATTACCATTGGAATAACTGATTTGAAATCGAAATTTGCCATTTTTACATTCCTCATAAAAAAGACCAAAGGGTTACTCGCCTTTTTCTTCCTTTGTACTTTCAGTTTCGGGTTCAGGTGTTGATTCACTTTCTGGTTGATATGTTCCAGAAGCAATTCCTTTCAATCGTTCGAGCAGATTGAAATTGAACATACGGTTGGCGGTTTGAAGCGTAACCATTTGAGTCAGGTTGCGACGTTGAGCAGCAGTGGATTTCCTTGCCTCGGGGGTTTGATCAAACTGCGCCATTGTTTCTGCAACTTCTTTTTGCAGTTCCTCAGAATCAACATTGATTTTTTCCCGACGCGCAATTTCTGTCAACACCAGCCTGCGGGTTAACGCCTTTTGAGCTTGTGGTCGAATTTTGTTTTGAATAAATGTATCCTGATCCATCTGGAGCATTTTCAGATAGGTATCTAGATCCATTCTGGATCGTTCGAGATCTTCCTTAAGGTGACTCAACAGATGTTCGATTTCCTCTTGTAATGCCTGTGGCGGGTATTTTACTGTGGACTGTGAGACAATCTCTTCAATTAGTTCATCAAGATAGCTGTCGTCATATTCAGCCTGTTTGCGCGCAGCTATCTGACTATGAATACCTTCGCGCAGTTTTTCAACCGTTTCAAATTCGCCAATTGATTGCGCAAACTCATCAGTTAACTCAGGCAACACAAGTTCTTTAACGCTTTGCACGGTGACAAAAAAGCGTGCTTCTTTACCACGATAGCGTTCAAGGGAAAAGTCATCGGGAAAGACGTAGACAAATTCCTTTTCCTCATTAGCACTCATACCGATCAGGTATTTTGAAAATCCGGCAAAGGGCCAGCCGGATTTGTCATCCTCGCCAATCACCACCTGGTGTGGCATTTCCCGGATAAACTCGCTTGTCTCGCTTTCCTCTGGTTGCGTTAGCTCAGCGCGCAGCATCAAATAGACAACATCACCCTCTTTCGCCGGACGATCAATTGGTTCGGCAGTCGCATAATTACGCCGCAGGTTGCTTAAGACCTCTTCGATTTCTTCCTCGGTAACCGATTCCGGCTTATATTCTTTGCGTATGGCATGATAATCGGGTAACAAGACTTCAGGCTCTAATGGGACAAGAAAAGAAAATTTTGGCGGATCGTAGCTTAGGATTTCCTCTAAAGTGCCCGGATAGGATGGTTCAACTTTGGCTTCTTCAAGCACCTTGGGGTAGAGGTCATCCAGCATGATTTCGATTGCCTCACGTTGAATTACATCATCACCGAAGTGACGCCGAATGATGTCGTAGGGGGCTTTTCCAGGGCGAAAGCCCGGAATGCGGGTTTCTTTTGAGATTTTTCTGGCAGCGCGCTGTTTGTAGTCCTCAAACATGGTGCTGTCTATTTCAGCGACGATTTGTATTTGTTGATCGTCTCGAGGTGTGGTTTCGATTTTCAACGCAATAGTCCCTTCTAGGTAGTGTTAACATAGTGTGGGGAAGGCGGGAGTTGAACCCGCACGCCTTTCGGCACATGATCCTAAGTCATGCCTGTCTGCCAGTTCCAGCACTTCCCCGCAGCTTTGGATTATAAGCGAGAGGGGATTGCAGGTCAATACATCGCGTTGAATTGTTACATCTTTAGATAAGTTTGGACGTTGCTACTCTGAATTTCTAGACCCAGTTAAGGGTGCGCTCGACCGCTTTTTTCCATCCATTGTATAAACGATTGCGTTCCATCTCTGACATATCCGGCACCCACTGCTTTAGCATTTTCCAGTTGTTGCGCAACTCGTCCTGATTTTGCCAGTACCCAACCGCTAGTCCGGCAGCATAAGCAGCGCCCAGGGCAGTAGTTTCTGCTACATGGGGCCTAATGACAGGAACATTCAGTATATCTGCTTGAAATTGCATCAGAAGGTCGTTGATAACCATACCGCCATCCACTTTCAAAGCGGTCAATTTGACGCCAGAATCGGTTTCCATCGCCTCTAGTACTTCGCGGGTCTGGTAAGCGGTAGCTTCCAGCGCTGCGCGTGCGATGTGTCCGCTAGTGATATACCGTGTTAGTCCAACAATTACTCCACGCGCATCACTACGCCAGTGCGGTGCGAACAAACCGGAAAAAGCGGGTACAAAGTAGATTCCCCCATTATCCTCTACCGTTCTCGCTAGGGCTTCTATATCACTCGATTTTTGAATGATCTTCAAGTTGTCTCTCAGCCATTGCACCAGTGCACCGGCAATTGCAATGGAACCTTCCAGACAATATACAGCCGGCAGGTCTCCAATTTTGTAGCCTACAGTGGTCAGCAATCCATTGCGACTTTGAATCGGCTGGTTGCCTGTATTGAGCAACATAAAGCATCCGGTTCCATAGGTGTTTTTTGCCTCACCTTTGTTGAAACATGCCTGACCAAACAGGGCGGCTTGTTGATCACCCAAATCGCCAGATACGGGAACATTGTCGAGTGTATTTCGAGTTAGACCATAAACTTGTGAGGAGGGAACAATCTGCGGCAACATACTCGGCGGAATGCCAAGAACATCACAGATATTCTCATTCCATGTCAGTGTTTCCAGGTTCATCAACATTGTTCGGGAGGCGTTGGATACATCGGTGACATGTACTCCGCCATTAGGTCCCCCAGTAAGCTGCCATATCAACCAGGTATCTATATTTCCAAAAAGTGCTTCGCCTTTTTGCGCTCCCCTCTTAGCTTCTGGCACGTTTTCCAGAATCCAGCGGATTTTGGGTCCGGAGAAATATGTTGCCAGAGGTAACCCAACCCAGCCGCGGAAGCGATCTTGCCCGCCCTCTTTTGCCAGCTCGTTACAGATTGTATCTGTCCGCATATCTTGCCAGACAATGGCATTGTAATAGGGCTTTCCGGTTTTGCGATCCCAGACAATTGTGGTTTCTCGTTGGTTAGTGATCCCAACTGCAACTACATCAGTTGATGTCAATTCGGCTTTTTGCAATGCTGAAAGGACAACTTCCTGGGTATTTTCCCAAATTTCTAATGGGTTATGTTCAACCCAGCTAGGTTTTGGATAGATTTGGCGATGTTCTTTTTGAGCTATGCTGACAGCTTGTCCGTCATGGTCAAAGATCATGCAGCGTGTGCTGGTGGTTCCCTGATCAATTGCAGCGACGTATTTTGCCATTATTCCCTCCGAATGCATCAAGTTTTCTGGATCATTTACCAACTCAGGAATTTCATGCTTATAATACTAGCATAAAATTTTTACCTCGTCAGTGGCGAATCAAAATAGCAAGAACAGGTGAATTATGAAAGGGATTATTCTGGCAGGTGGGCTGGGGACAAGGCTCTATCCTTTGACTTTAGGTGTTAGCAAACAGTTATTGCCTGTTTATGATAAACCAATGATTTATTATCCGCTCTCAATGCTGATGCTGGCAAGAATACGCGAGATTCTGGTCATTTCGATGCCGGAAGACCTGCCGGCTTTCAGACGGTTGTTAGGCGATGGAAGCCAATGGGGATTGCAATTTTCTTACGCCGAACAAGCTGTTCCGCGTGGGTTGGCGGATGCGTTCAACATTGGACGAGATTTTGTTGGTAGTGATACTGTATGTTTGATTTTGGGCGATAACATTTTCTTTGGCACCGGGTTGCCGGATATTCTGCGCTCTGCGGCAAATCTGGAATCAGGAGCAGTGATTTTTGCTTACCCAGTGCGTGATCCAGACCGCTACGGTGTCGTGGAGTTTGATAGTGAATTCAGAGTTCTAAGCATTGAAGAAAAACCTAGAAAGCCGCGCTCCAACTATGCCATCCCTGGAATGTATTTTTACGACAATTCGGTGTTAGAGATTGCCAGGTATCTTCAGCCTTCTGCACGCGGGGAACTGGAAATCACCGATGTCAACCGCATTTATTTGCAGCGTGGACAATTGCGTGTCGAGGTGTTGGGGCGTGGTGTTGCGTGGCTGGATGCCGGAACACACGAGTCGTTGTTACAGGCCTCCAGCTTTGTGCAGGCAGTGGAAGAACGCCAGGGATTAATGATTGCTTGTCCGGAGGAAATTGCTTACCGCATGGGATTTATTGATGGCGATCAACTTCGTTTTCTGGCTGAAAAAATGGCGAATAATCGTTATGGCCGGTATTTGCTGGACTTCCTTAATGAGGAAACTCGTATAAACAAACAGAATGCCCACACCGAATCATGAAGTAGAGGTATCTGCTCCGGAGAATTGATGTATCTGCTTGGAGGTTAGATACCTGATCAGGTAGATAGCAACACCAAAGGCTATGGCAACATTAAGGGATTTTTTTGCTCCCAGCATTGGGATATGAATAGTGCGATCGCACTGTTGCAGGATACCAGGGTCTATCCCTGAAACCTCGTTGCCGATCACCAGAACAATAGGGCGGTCATCCGGCTCATAAAACGGTTCAAAGATTGATTGAGAGCCGACGGTGTTTTCAAGTGCCCACAATTTCTTGCCCTGCCCCTTGAGCATGCTGGCGATTTCAACACCGTCCCAATGCGATGACCAGTGAACGGCAAATTCAGCTCCCAAAGCAGTTTTTGCTATTTGGGTGTTGCCAGGGGCGGGAGTGACACCGCATAGATAAAGATGTTGAACGCCTGCACCATCTGCCGAACGGAAAATCGAGCCAACATTCAGCGCACTGCGGATATTATCCAGTAATGCTTCGAGAGGAACTCCACTGGACAGGGGATGGTTGGTGATATTAATTTTGCTGATATCTGCCGTTGCAATCAGACGGGTTGGAGAGCCGCATTTGGGACATTTGATGCGTTGCCTGGAGGTGACCATTATGGGAAAACGCAAGCGGCATTCGGGCCGCAAGCACTGATAAATTGCGTGAACGGGTGGTTTTTCCACGGGAGAATCAGGATATTTTTCTCGGTCTTGCTTTGAAGTTGCGGAGGGAGACTGCATTCACTTAAAGGTTTATAAGGATGGTAACCAGTTCTTTGAACGCAGCTTTGTTCTTCAGGTGAATCCGTATAGCGCGCCGCTGACGGGATTGTAAGGCTTCGAAATCACCCAGCGCCTGCGCCCTTTCCAGTATCCCAAATGTATATTTTTTCCCTGGAATGTTGAAATCATCATCCGGTTCAGCTGTGATCTGGATAAAAACGCCATTATTGGCTCCACCTTTGTGAAGCTGACCCGTTGAGTGCAGAAAACGTGGACCAAAGCCCAGGGTACTCGCATTTCCCGTGCGTCTTAATAGCGCGCGACGAATTTTCTGCAACTGTGCCCATACTGCTTTGTTACGAGGTAGATAGGCATTGATTGCCAAATAATCGCCCGCTTTGAGTTGGCAAAGGAAATTTCTTAAGATTTCCGGTAATGTACTGGAAACAGCAATTTGTTTAGTTCCGTAGAGGGCGAAGTTTTCATCCTGCCAGAAGGGATTTCCCTCATCCAGAGACCCTTTTTCCAGAAAGATGGCGATTTTCTTTTCAGTTCTGGTTTTACTGTCTTGCACATCAGGCTGATCAAAGGCGTTCACTCCTAGAACTGCGCAAGCGATTGCTGTGGCAAACTCCCAGCGGTAGAATTCCATTCCTAGGTTATATAAATCCGGAACAGATAGCATTAACGCGGGATGTCCAGCTTTCTGGAGCCGTTCGATTATTTTGCTGTATTTGTTACTATGGGCGAGATAGACAAAGATGCGATCATGACTGTAACGCTCAACAGGGATAAGAGGCTCTAAATCAACCGGAACAATGCCTTTGCCTTCTTTGCCGCTGCTTTCTGCCAGCAATTGTTCTAGCCACGAGCCAAAGGCAGCTATCTCTGGGTCAAGCAGCAGGGTAAGCTTATCCCGCCCATGTAGCGCTGCCATTCCCAATATTGCCCCCAGCACAAGACCGGGATTACGTTCATCAGGAACATCCGGCGAGCACTGGGCTGCCATTTGCGTTGCGCGTTGCAACAACGTGGATGCATGGACACCCGAGAGGACGGCTGGAAGTAAGCCAAATGTGGTGAACACGGAATAACGTCCACCAACATTTGGGTCAGCCAGAAAAACATGACGAAAGCCAAGTTCTCGCCCCAAATTTTCAAGTTTTGTGCCTGGATCAGTGATGGCAACAAAATGTTTTCCTGCATTATCACCCAGACGATGCTTCGCAATATCCCAGAAATAAGCCAGTAAAGCATTCGGCTCACTGGTAGTACCAGATTTACTGGAAACTATATAAAGGGTTTTTTCAAGCGGCGTCTTGCGAGCAATAGATTGAACCTGTCGGGGATCGGTTGAGTCGAGCACCAGCAAATGCAAGGCTTGATAACTGGGAAAAGTGGTTGCGAACACTTCCGGGGCTAGGGAAGAGCCGCCCATCCCCAAAACGACAGCATGTGTATAGCCGTCTAGAAGACAATCACGCAACAGATTTTCAAAGTCGCCGACTAATTGCCTGCTATTGTGTGGCGCATTGAGCCACCCCAGTCGCTTCTTAATTTCTTCCTGCTCTTGAGGGTCATTTGTCCAAAGGGTGGGATCTTGCTTGTGTACGCGCTCAACAGCATTGATTTGCTTTAGCTGAGCAATACACTCTGCAACCGGTTGCTGCAATGTGCCTAGCTCGCGCAGGGCTTCCTGGCGGCGCTGATCAATGGTGGTAAGCAAAGCAATAAAAGCATCTGCAAATGCTTTCACCCCTTCAGTTTCTAATTCACGTGTTGCCTGATCAATTGAAATCCCCAGCTCACTGAGTTGCTCCATCACCTTGCGCGGGGCGGTAGTGTCACCGGTTAGTTTGATCTCTACAATGCCATGATCACGAAAAGCCTCCAGAGTTTGCGGCGGGACGGTGTTAACAGTATTTGGGGCGATTAATTCTTCAACATACAACACATCCCGATAAGCCGGGTTCTTGGTGCTGGTGGAAGCCCATAGGGGCCTCTGAAGGCGTGCACCGTGTTTTCGTAATGCTTTAAAGCGCGGGGAGTCGAAAGCCTCGCGGAATAACGCATAAGCCAGATGAGTGTTAGCAATTGCTGCTTTGCCAAGTAAACTGATGGCGAGGGCAGCATTGGTCCCTTCTTCTTGTATGATTCTTTGTAACCAAGCGTCCACTTTGGTATCCAGACGAGAAACGAAAAACGAAGCTACGGAAGCTATCCTGTCAATGGGTAGACCACGCGCCAGGCGGTCTTCCAAGCCTTCGAAATATGCCTCAATTACTTGGCGATAGCGTGCCAATGAGAAGATCAGGGTAACATTAACGTTGATGCCAGCGGCAATGGCTGTGCGAATTGCCGGAATACCCTCGGAGGTCGCAGGGATTTTGATCATCAGGTTCGGGCGTTGTACCCAATCCCAAAGTTGTTTGACTTGTGTTTCGGTTGCCTGGGTGTTATTTGCGATGAGAGGACTGACTTCCAGACTGACGTAGCCATCTTCACCGTTGCTTTGCTCATAGAGCGGCCGGAACAAGTCTGCGGCAGCACGAATATCCTCGACAGCAAGCTGGAAAAAAATCTGTTCGGAGTTCCATCCTGACCAAGCCATCGGTTTGAGCGCAGCATCATAATCGTGTGATTTGGAAATTGCCTGATGAAAAATGCTTGGGTTGGAAGTGATACCGCGAATATCGCCATGCTCGATTAGGCTGGCAAGTTCTCCGTTTTCCAAAAGCCGCCGTTGAATGTTGTCATACCATAGAGATTGACCGATTTTATGGAGTTGCTCAATTGGGTTCATCTCGCCTCTATTTATCTTTCTTCTAGAGCCTGCACTTTCTCAACGCGCCTAAGATAATTTCCGGTTCCAATGAATCTAGCAGAGAGGAAGGCTTTGACTAGTTCATACGCCAGCTCGGTGCCGATGATTCTACCCCCCAGACAGAGAACGTTCATATTGTCGTGCTCTACCCCTTGATGAGCTGAGTAGGTATCATGGCAAATTGCCGCATAAATGCCTTTCATCTTGTTAAGGGTAATACAAATACCAACACCCGAACCGCACATGGCAACCCCACGATCAGCTCTTCCTTCCTGAATGGCGCGTCCGATTTTTTGTCCATAGTCGGGATAATCAGTGCGTTCAGGTGAATGGGTGCCAAAATCCAACACTTCGTGACCGCAGTCACGGATGGCTCGAATAACCGTGTCTTTGAGCGGAAAACCGCCGTGATCACAACCAACCGCAATAATCATTTTGCGCATTTCCTGATCAGAATTCATCGTCATAAATTCCGAATAATTTTTTGGCTTGCTCCACAATATTTTCTACTGTAAAACCGTATTCTTTCAAGAGAGTTTTATAGGGGGCTGAAGCACCGAATTGACTCAGCCCAATTACTTTTCCGTCAGGCCCGACCCAGCGTTCCCAGCCCTGTGATACCCCCATTTCAACAGCCAGCCGTGTAGTTATATCCTGTGGTAAGACGCTGTCCTGATACGATGCATCCTGTTGTTCAAAAAGTTCCCAGCTTGGGAAAGAAACGACTCGAACGTTCAGACCTTCGGAAACCAACCGAAGTGCCGCCTCGTAAATCAAAGCCACCTCAGTACCAGAAGCCATTAGAATCAACTGAGGTTTTGTGATGCCAAGATCAGCCAAAACGTATGCTCCTTTGGACAACAGGCTAGCTGGCGCCAGTCCGGTTCGATCCAGCACAGGCGTTGCCTGGCGGCTGAGCGCGATAGCGGTAGGTCCTGAGCGGTGGCGAATAGCAACTTTCCATGCTTCGCGGACTTCGTTGGCGTCAGCCGGGCGAATAACAACCAAATTGGGGATTGCTCGCAGCGCAGCCAGATGTTCGACAGGCTGATGGGTAGGGCCGTCTTCGCCTAAGCCAATGCTATCATGTGTGAAAACCCAAATCGAGGGAATGTGCGATAAGGCAGAGAGACGAACAGCGGGGCGCATATAATCCGAGAATACCAAAAAGGTTGCACCGAAGGGAATTAATCCTTTGTGTAGTGCTATTCCGTTAACAATGGCGCCCATCGCGTGTTCACGCACGCCGAAGTGAATGTTCCTCCCTTCTGGGGTGTTTGCCTGAAAAGAGGGACTATCCTGAATCCAGGTATTTGTCGAAGGTGTTAAGTCTGCTGAACCGCCCATTAGTTCGGGAACATGTTTGGCAAGAGCATTAATGACCTTTCCTGAAGCGGCGCGCGTGGCTATTCCTTTTGAATCTGCGGCAAATTCGGGCAATTCCTGATCCCAATCCTCAGGCAAGTTACCATTTAGACGGCGGTCGAGTTCTTTTGCAAGTTCGGGATATGCCTGACGATATGTTTCGAATTGTTGCCGCCACTCATCTTCCCATTTTTTGCCATTGGCGATGGCTTGTCGGAAGAAGTCTCTCACGTCTTCAGGGATATAAAAACGCGGTTGAACGGGCCAACCCAGCTTGTGTTTTGCCCCATCCAGCTCTTCGTCACCCGGCGGTTCGCCATGTGCTTTATTTGTATCCTGTCGAGTGGGCAACCCAAACCCGATATGTGTTCGACAAATGATCAAGGATGGACGCGGATCGGTTTTTGCCTCCTGAATGGCTTGATCAATTTCCTCCACATTGTTACCATCTTGCACGTGAAGCACGTGCCAGCCATAGGCGGCGAAACGCCCGGCGCGATTTTCCGTGAATGCCAGATCAGTGGAGCCGTCAATAGAAATGCGGTTATCGTCATACAGGTAAATCAGCTTGCCGAGCTTCAAGTGACCGGCTAGAGAAGCCGCCTCAGAAGCCACTCCTTCCATCAAGTCACCATCGGTCACAATAGCATAAACGTAATGATCAATGATTGGAAAGCCAGGACGATTAAATTCAGCAGCCAAGTGCGCTTCTGCAATTGCCATGCCGACTCCATTGGAAAAACCCTGTCCCAGAGGACCAGTGGTTGTTTCCACACCCGGTGTCAGGCCGTATTCCGGATGACCGGGTGTTCGGCTGCCCCATTGGCGGAATCGTTTGAGTTCTTCCAGTGGGAGGTCGTAGCCTGTAAGGTGTAACAAAGAATATAAGAGCATCGAGCCATGACCACCAGATAAGATGAAGCGATCACGATTGTGCCAGTTGGGATTTGCCGGATTGTGCCGCAAATGGCGGGTCCATATTGTGAAGGCTATAGCAGCGCAACCCATTGGTAAACCTGGGTGCCCAGAATTGGCTTGCTGTACTCCATCGGCGGAGAGGAAGCGGATGGTGTTGATTGCTTTTTGTTCAATTTCAGTACTTATGGGCATGATGACTTCTCCAACGGCTAGTTTCGCATTTTATTTTACCATGCTAGGTGAAGTTTAACTTGACAGGGCTGTTGTTTTTTTATAGGATTATGCTCAATGAAAAATTTGTCGAAAACTGATAAATATTGGAATATTTTTGTATTCATTACTTTGGTGCTTGCTGCAGGTTGGATTGTCTTTACCTCACTATTTTTTCTCAAAGAAGAGAATAAGGCGTCCGTTGCACCCATCACGGGTTTTCAGGCACCTGATTTTCAGTTAAATACAGAGGATGGTCAGAGCATACGTCTTGCAACCTTGCAGGGGAAACCGGTCATCCTGAACTTTTGGGCGAGCTGGTGTTTACCTTGTAAATCGGAAATGCCAGCTTTGGAGAAAGTTCATCAGCAATACGTTGATCGAGTGGTTATATTGGGCGTCAATGTTACAATTAACGATCATTTGCCGGTTGCCAGCCGTTTTCTCCAAGAGAATATGATCACCTTCCCGGTCGTCTGGGATGTGGAGGGTTCGACTACTTCCCGCTATGGGGTGAGCGCGTTGCCGACGACCTTCTTTCTTGATCGCTATGGGCGAATACAGAATGTCATTATTGGGGGACCAATGTCTGAGGCGCTGTTGATTGCTGAGGTTGAAAAACTGAGCAAGGTGGAATAGAGAGATGTTCCCTGTTTTGCGTATTGGCCCGCTTGCCTTGCAAACTCCAGGTTTGTTAATCTTGCTAGGTATCTGGGTGGGAATGATACTAATTGAGAAATTTGCTGAACGTTTTTCAATTTCATCCAAACGTTTGGAGAGCCTGACATTATGGAGTTTGTTGTCGGGAGTACTTGGAGCGCGCTTGTTTTATTTTTTGAGGTTCCCGCAGGCATTTTGGGCAAATCCACTGGATATTCTTTCGCTTAGCCCATTTTTATTGGATTTTCAAGGTGGGATTGCTGTTGCTTTGACTGTGGCATTGATTTATGGGCAAAAGCACAAGATGCCTTTCTGGGCAACCCTAGATGCATTTACACCGAGTTTTGCGGTATTTGCGGTTTCGCTTGGATTGGCTCGTTTTGCCTCCGGTAATGGTTATGGCATCGAAACTCATTTACCTTGGGGTGTTGAGCTTTGGGGTGCAGTACGGCATCCCGTTCAGGTTTATGAAGTGTTGTTAACGTTATTGATTTTCTACACGGTTCTGCCTGTCAGGTCGCGCGAGGAAATTAGCAAGCGGCAAAACAGTGGCGTTCTTTTCTTGAAGTTCGTTGCCTTGATTGCAGCCGCAAATTTGTTTCTGGAAACTTTCCGAGCGGAGGGTGTCCGTTTGTTTGGGATGGTGCGTGCAGAGCAGATTACCGCCTGGCTGGTTTTGGCACTGTCTTTATGGCTGCTCGGGCGACGACAACGGGTGGCAATAGAAATCCCAACGGAGCTTAAACAGGGGGTTGATTCAGGCTCTAAAGTCGTATAGCGCTTGGATCACCGCATCTTGTTCCTGCCGAGTCATGCTATTATAGAAAGGCAGCCTCAACAACTGATCGGCGATCTTTTCTGTGACCGGGCAATCCTGAGGTTTTCCCCCGTACTTTCTTCCCATTTCGGAAAGATGCAGTGGCTGATAGTGAAAAACGGCGACAATACCACGTTCTTTCAGGTGTTGAATCAGTGCCTGGCGGGTTGAGAGATCTGGGAGCAAGAGATAGAACATATGATATGCCTGTTCACAATGTTCTGGGACGATGGGCAGACGTATGTTATTCTCATTGCTCCAGGTGGTCAGATTTGTATAATAATACTCCCAGATTTGCTTTCGCCGAGATTGAATAATCTGATGTTTTTCTAATTGTGCATAGAGGATTGCCGCCAGAATATCAGAGAGAAGATAACTGGAGCCAACATCCACCCAAGTGTATTTGTCCACCATGCCTCTGAAGAAACGACTGCGATTGGTACCCTTTTCACGGATGATTTCAGCGCGTTCAATGAGAGCTGGATCATTAATGACCAATGCGCCGCCTTCACCGCAAGAGATGTTTTTTGTCTCATGAAAACTCTGGGTTGCCAGAACACCAAAAGTGCCTAAAAATTTTCCCTTGTATTTTCCGAAGAGCCCATGAGCATTATCTTCCACAACAGGTATGCTATATCGTCCGGCGATTTCCAGAATTCTATCCATTTCGCAACTTACACCAGCATAATGAACTGGAAGGATTGCTTTGACGCGCGGTGAAATATGTTGTTCCAAAAGGCTTTCGTCCAAATTCAAGGTGTCCGGTCGGATGTCGATGAATATTGGTATTGCGCCGCGCAATGCAAAAGCGTTGATCGTGGATACAAAAGTGAAATCTGGGACGATAACTTTGTCCCCCGGCTGAATATCCAGTAGTAAGGCAGCCATTTCTAGTGCATGGGTGCAGGAAGGTGTTAGCAAGACTTTAGGTACGCCCAGTGTCTGCTCAAGGACATTCTGACTCAACCTTGTAAAATATCCATCACCCGAAATATGGTTTTTTTCATAAGCTTGAGCTACGTATTCCAGTTCTTTTCCCAACAGTTCTGGTTTGTTGAAGTCAATTATAGTGGTCATATGGACTCTATCTTGCCTGCTATTGTTTTCTTACCAGAATGGTAAAGTCATACAAATTGTAGTCGTGTAAAAGAGCTACATTTTTGGAGAAACGTCTTTTGCAATAGTCGAATAAGAAGCACGGATCAGCAAAATACAAGTCTGGGCGTTCTTCCATACGCTCTTTATCTGAGTACTTTGTCAGGAAATTAACTGAAAATCCCTTGCTGGTCAGAGTATTTAATTTTTCCACACAAGCGAGAGTATATTCAGTCCATTGTTCGTAGCTGGCGTTGAGCCGGATATTGAATACACCGCTGGCAACTGCATAATCCACTGTGGGAATTTGCGCAATATCGCTGGTAAAAATTATTCGTTCCATTCCTTCGTGAAGCTGTCGGGCAGTTTGTATCATCGGTTCAAGAATATCATAGCCGACATACAGAGTATATTCATATCCTTTCATACACAGGTAATCTGCCAAAGCGCCGTATCCACAGCCATAGTCGAGGATTGAGAATCCGGAGACTTCACGAATGACTTTGATTAACTGATCGAAGCGGATCTCTTGAGACTGCGGAGAATTCCAATCCGCACCCTGGGCAGTTGCTCCATAGGTGATTAGTTTATCTTTGAAATAGGCTTTGACTTGACGTAAGTTGTCTTCAAAATTCGTCATACTTTGCTCCAATGATGTAACCCAGAGCGTTTTGTCCAGTCATAAACAGCAAGTCGAGGATAGAAACTTGCGGTTCATAAGGGGGATAGAGCTGTGAGTACTCGGGGTAATCATAATGCATGTATTCTAAGCTAATGCCGGCTTGGTGAAATTTCTCTTCTTCCAGGTAGTTTTGCGCAGCCGGTCCAGTAATATAGTGGGTGGCATTTAGAAGCTGCAGGATGTTTAGTAAGCGGTCTGTTTTTACGCCGCTCGCTTTCAACTCTGATGACCGAATAAAGCGGGTCTCTGTGATTCCCAATTCTTTCGCCAGTGTGATGGTGAAATCAATGCAAAAATCAGCCAAATATTCGTCATGCCTTTGGTAAAACTGTTCCAGTAAAGGCGCATATTGGCTAAAGAAGGGCGCTTTGCTGTATGAGAATTTGATTGTTTTCCAATGTTCCGCATTCCATGGGCGTTCCCAGGCAATACGAATCTGGTTGATGGGAGTATGCGCAATCTGATAGCCTTTGCTATGCACAGGAATGGTCAGCCAGCGTACTCCCTGAGGGGTCTTAATCCGGTTGCGGTTTCTCCACCCCCGCCGATCATATTGAACATCATCATAGAACACGAACACGTCGGCTTTGGCAATTTGATGAAAGTAACCCCGCCAGGGAATGTAGGAAGGCTGTAGGATGACGCATTTCATTTGATATCGTCCCGGTTGCTCTTTCCTTCCCGTATCACGGTCTCAACAATATAAGCGGGATGTTCCATGCTTCTATCAAACATGCGCGCCAGATACTCCCCAAAAATGCCCAGCGCGAACAGTTGTGTTCCACTAAAGATAGAGATGATCGAAGCCAGAAATGGAAAACCCGGAATGCTGCCAGCGGCTAAGTAAGTAATCACTACGTATAGAAAAATGGCAATGCCAAATAACGTTGCAAAGAAACCTAACCAGCTTGCAAAGCGAAGCGGTACGGTACTAAAACCGGTCAGAATCAGAAGCGCCTGCCCTGCCAGTTTTGCAAAATTGTAGTTTGATTTTCCCTGTTCTCTGGGGTTTGCTTCGATTGTCACATTGGAAAACCGGGTTGTGCCCCAGGAAAGCAGTGCATCCAGGATAACACCAGGGCTTTGATAACGCGAAAAAGCCTTGCGTAAATCCGTACGGAACGCACGAAAAGAACCGATGTCTTTCACAGTTCTGACATTCATAATGAATGCCAGGGTGCGTTTGGTCACGTAAGAGAAAAAATTTCGCCAGAGTGAGTGTGGTAACTTATTAGGGATCCCATAAACGACATCATGACCTTCTTGTAGCTTGGCAATTAGCTTTGGAATTTCTTCCGGTGGGTGTTGCAGGTCGTCATCCATCGTAACGCAGATCGGGTAGCGCGCCGCTCGCACACCACACAACAACGCGTTGTGTTGCCCATAGTTACGCATCAGATTAATCCCAACAATCCAAGAATGCTGACGGCTCAATGTTTCGATCATTTGCCAGCTTTGATCCTGGCTGCCATCGTTAACCAGAATGACCTCGTGCTCTTCAGCGATTTGGGATAATGTCTGTTCTAGGCGTTCGATCAAGGGTTGGAGGGTTGCCTGGCTGTTATAGACGGGTATAACAACCGAGCAGGAAACTCTTTTGGTGGTGCTGGGTGACTTCAGGTTCATTTTTTCACTTGGGTATTATCATTCAGGGCAGTCAAGCGAGTTCTTTGCTACACGAATTTGTTTGAGAATATCCTGGGCTGGGTTGGTTTCCTTTTGTAATTTTAACACCAGCTTACAGAGAGGAATCTGCAAATTGTGATTCTTATCATGTGCTAAGTTAATTAACTCAATGGCTCGCTCCCAGTTTCCAGTATATACATATCCCTCAATAAACGTGAATAACTCGGCGCCTTCTGAGGGACTGAATCCAAGCTGAAATGCTTCATCTCCAAGTCTGACCACTTCTTCCCAGTCTCTCTGCTGGCGTGCTAGCTCAGCTTTTTGGAAATAGTAACACCATTGATGTTCAGGTTCCTGACCAAAAATTTCTTGCGGAGGTCGGGCAGGAATGGCAGGGTTGGTAATAACCTGACTCAGATGCGAGATTGGTATGGCTTCAGCGAGTTCTTGCGGAAAGATTGGGAGGTCCTTATCGCGCTTTGGGTCAATCACGCGCAAACAGGCTGGGGGCGAGTAAAAGAAAACGAGGATTTCAGAGGTTGAGCCTTTGAAGGTCATACTGCGAAAACCCTGTGTGATAGGCAGTCCTTCTTTGTAGCCCGGAAGGCTTCCGCCCAGCCGAACGGTCGAGAATGCAAGATAGTAAGGCAATATTGAAGAGTTTGTTTCCGGTGCGTAAATCCAATTGAGCGGGGCTGTCAAAGAGTTATCACTGTAATAAGTCATCGGCAGGGCATGGGTAAGTAAGTAAGTGCCCGGTTTCAAGCCTGGTACCCGCCAAGTTAATTGCCAAAACATATTCTTTTGGGTTTCCCATTCCCTACGATATGTATTGGTGTTTTCAAAGTGGGAACCAATTGCCATGGAGATAATCAAGCTCAGAATGATGATTTTTTGATGGTGTTTTTTAATGAGCCAATCAATCAGGGCAACAATAAAAATACATCCTCCCAGCATAAAGACCAGATTAAAGCGGTCATAAGGAAACTGGAGTGTAAGGGGGAGATTTGTTATCCAAAACGGCGCGCCTGCGAAGGTCAGTGCCATTAATCCGACAATCAATTCCTGTCCACCCCAAGGTTTATCCTGATCGTTTTGCACTTTCAAGCGACTCAGGTAGAACAAGGTTAGTGGTAACATAACGAAGACAATTACCCAGAAGAGAGTGGAAGCAGTAGTTGTAAAATCTTTGCTTGAGGGAAATCGGAACGGCTCAATCCATGCTAGCCAACCTGACGTATAGATGTCTTGAATGATTCGCCATAGTAAATGAAATAATGTGCTTGGTGGATTTTGCTTCAGTTCTCCAATCAGTTCGGGTCTGTAAGTGGGAAATTGAAAAATTGCTACCCGCCAGATCAGGTAGGCAGCCGAAGTAATCATATATGGAATCCAGTGGCGAAGGGTCTTTTGAATGTGTTGTTTGAGGGGAAGCGAATCTTCTGCCAGGATTAACCAGATAAACACAGGGCGCAAGAGATCAAGTCCAAGATAGTATTCCGTAGCAAGCGTGCAAGCCAGATAGCTGATAATTGCCAGGGTGGTGTAAAGTGTGTATCGCTTGGGTGTTCGCAACGCCTTGAACGTGAAACCAAAAGACGCTAGGTAACTGGCAAGCAAAAACAATCCATTGCTATACACAACAGAGATAGGTTGCTGCTTGAAGCCTGGGTAAATTGCAAATAAGATGGCAACCCATGCAACCCGTTGCCGATGATTAGGCCAGAGATTGCCGAAAGACCACCACAGGATAACTGCTGTTAACCAGCGGCTTAAGATGCCCAAAATCTGCCACTGCCAGGGAATGGTTTTCAGAATGGCAGTAGTTATCACATAAATTCCTGCCAGAAAGGGACGATCACCCGAAAATGCAGCGGGGTAGCCCAGGGGGCCAAACGCGTGGGCAAACCACATCATCGGCCAGTCATCCCAATAGAATCCCAAAAAGGGCACTAAGATCCCAAAGGCTGAGAGGCAAAAAAATAGGATTGCCCAGGGTATGGATTTCATCCCAAATTTTGGTAAACGCATAAAAAGCATATCCCAAGGTGTGATTTATGACCTCGGTCATGAAGAGCGTAAGCGAAGTCCGCAAAATTTTACCACCACTTTGCTGCCTAAAAGACACAAAAAATAATAGGGTGCTTTACACCAAAGCACCCCATTGTTCTTCACGTAAAAGCTGATTTACTTGTTCTTCAAGATAATGCGTGCGTCAACCACTTTGGCGCCTTTGCCTTCCTCGTACACAAGCACTGGGTTGGCATCTGATTCGCTGATCTCATCTGCCAGATCCAGAATCATGTTGGAATACTTGCAAACGGTTTCTGCAAGTGCCTGGCGGTCGCGAGGTTTCTCGCCACGCACACCAGCGAGAATGGGCGCGCCACGTATTTCGTCCAGCATTCGAATCGCTTGTTTTGTGGTTACTGGAGCAACTCTAAATGTCACGTCTTTAAGAACTTCAACAAAGATTCCGCCGAGCCCGAACATCATGGTTGGGCCAAATGTTGGATCATTGACAGAACCAAGGATTACTTCTGTTCCCCATGGTGCCATTTCCTGAACAACGATACCATGAATATTGGCATCTGGTTTGTAAGATTTGGCATTGTTCATAATTGTAGTGTAAGCTTCGCGGACTGCATGGTCATCCTTGAGGTTGACCTTGACGCCCCCTGCATCTGATTTGTGCAAAATATCGGGAGAGACGATTTTCATTACAACCGGATAACCAATTTTGCGAGCCAGGGAGACAGCTTCTTCCTCACTTTTTGCCAGGTACGTTTGTGTGACAGGCAAGCCATAGAGGGCAAAGATTTGCTTGGCTTCAATTTCTGTAAGCGAATCACGCCCATCGGCGCGGGCCGCATTGATGATTTCTATTGCAGCATCGCGATGGTCATTCTGACAGATTTCAATATCCTCATTTGCAAATTCTTTGACATGGGCATACTCCCGCAAGGCCGATATGGCGTTCACTGCGACATCTGGAGCGCCATAGGCTGGGATACCATGTTCAACCAGCCAACGCATGGCTTCTGCGGATCGCTCACCGCCTACGAATGAAACGGTCACAGGTTTATCCTTGACACCCGAATCTTGAACTGCTTTATAAATGCTTTGAGCAATTTCCAGTGGATTGGTGATGGCGGTCTCGCAGTACAAAACTACAATACCATCTACCCAAGGGTGTTTCAAAGCGAGCTGAGTAGTTCCCTGATACCATTCGTTTCCAGCCATGCCGGTCATATCAACCGGGTTTTTGGGAGAACCATAATCCGGCATATACTGTCTCATCTCAGCTTGAAGGTCGGCTGGTGCAAACTTCAATGGTACATTGTAGCGTTCTGCTGCATCTGTGGCTAATACTCCCACGCCACCGCCGTTTGTGATGATAAGCAGGTTTTCACCACGCATTGGCGGTTGCAATGAAAGGGATAAGGTTAAATCAAACAGATTGTCCAGGTCTGTAGCCTGAAGTACACCGGCTTGCTGAAAGGCAGCACCATAAACTTTAACTGCGCCTGCCAGTGAACCGGTGTGTGAAGCGGCAGCAGCCGCTCCATGGGCGGATACACCAGCCTTGAGGGCAATGATGGGTTTGGTTGCTTTTTTACAAACATCGATGAAACGTCGTCCGTCTTTTAAGCCCTCGATGTATAAAGTAACACAGGATGTATTTTCATCTTCATTCAACCATTCAATGGTATCTGCAATGCTTACGTCAGACATGTTACCAATAGAAATGAGTTTGTCAAATCCAACCCGGCGTGTAAATGTAGCAGCATCAATGGCGATCAAGAGAGCGCCGCTTTGAGAGACCAGGGAGGCTTTTCCTGCCAGCGGTAGAAAGGGAGCGAATGAGGCATTTAATCTGTCAGAATTTGATAATGTGCCGACAATATTTGGCCCGAGCACCCGCATTCCATAGCTATGGGCAATGTCAACAACCTGTTGTTCCAGGTCTTTTTCGCCAACCTCACTGAAACCAGAGGTGATTACAATCAGACCCTTGACTTTTTTCTTTCCACATTCTTCTGCAGCTTGTGGAACAATTTTGGCTGGTACGGTGATGACGGCAGCATCAATTGGTCCTGGCACATCAGTCACTGTTGGGTAGACTTTTAATCCCAAAATTTCTTTTATTTCATCTGCTTTGGGATTGATAGGATATATTTTTCCAATGTATTGCGCTTCAATCAGGTTTTTAATTACTGTGTAACCTATCTTACCGGGTTGAGCTGATGCCCCAACGACAGCCACGGATTTAGGGCGAAAGAGGCCGTCCAGAACTTCCTTGTTCACGTTTCATTCCTCCTGTTTCGAGATCATTTTATACAGCATTTGCACCTTTGGCTTCAAATCAACATGGGCAATATTGTCTGGTTTGCTAGAGAGCCCATAATCTAATTGTATGCAGTTTTTCGTAAACAAAAGTCCCGTTTTGGGTAGTCATTTATCATTTGTTTGACAACCAACCAATGAGAGATAAACTTTGTAAGCCTGAAATGCGTGTGGCTAATGCGGCGAAATAGAAACAACGTTACCGAAACCATTGACGGTCAGTAACCACTCACTGCCAGGTTGACACTTGGTGAACAAATCCGGGTCATCCGTTTTCAGTTCGTATGGGCCCTGATCTGTCTCAAAAGTTATCGTATATATTTCAGAACGATCACCAATTCGCTGGTTTGTTAGGAGGGTAGGGATGGGCCATACAGGTGAGAAATCGTTTCCCCGCATGGTAACTCGATCATAGGTTGACCATTCGTCAATCGTAAATTCGCAAAAATCCAGATAAACACGATACTCACAATCCTGGACGACCTCTCCAAATCCAGTGCCTCGATCAATTGTGTAAGGCGTACCACAAACCTTTTCAGCATCAGGTGCAGGTTCGCTTTGGGTGTGATGAAATTGTTTCCGACATGATCCAATAACCGCATCGCTAGGAATTTCGTCCTTCCAGCCCTGCCTTGTAACAGGTCCAAACTGTTCAATTTCTATTGCGCGTTCCCAACCAACACTTCGCACTGTTCCTACCAGTTCCGATTTTGAAAACAGATTAATGCTAAGCAGGATCAACATCCCGCAGAGAAATAATGCTGCTAATACCAGAATAATGGCAATCGTTCTTTTTTGCTTTACCGGAGGAGTGGGAATTGCAGCAGGTTGACTTATTTCTGCTAACGGACCGCCGCACTTCTGGCAGGTTTGTGCATTTGGTGGATTGATCTCACCGCAGTTAGGGCATTGGGTTTGTTTTTGAACCCCACCACTTTGAAAGGCCCCCACGATTTGGCCACTTATCCGTTTTTTGCCTTCTTTAAGGTCTCCACCACATTGAACGCATACAGTTGCGGTAGCAGAATTACGGGTGCCACAGAAACCGCAATGAACATCTGCATCCGCTTTTGCCTGTTCGATTTTTTTTTCGTCCTCAAGCAGTTTCTGTTCGATGTCTTGTTCAAAAGCAACATTTTCCGGTTGGGGAGAACCGCAGCTACTACAGGTTTTTTGGTCACCCGGGTTTCTGGTCTTACAGTTTGGACAAACCCAGACGAGCCTGACATAACCAAGGGTTTCCTTGCTCATACCTACACCTTTACAATACGCTATTGCCTCAAGTCAAGTTACCTTTTGCGATGATCAATGTGAAGGAACCGTGTATCTCTTGCGAATGGAGGGGATCAGGTATTCCTCAAAAGCCCGTTCCAAATCATAGTCTGGAGACCAGCCCCAATCATTCCGGGCAGCGGTGTCATCTATATCAGCCGGCCATGAATCCACAATTGCCTGGCGGCACAAATGCGGTTTAAATGTGATTTGAGCTTCTGGAAAAGCTTTTTTTACGATTTCGTGGATTTGTTTGGCTGTCAGGCTAAAGCTGGTCACATTGTAGACTAGCTGTGTGAGCGATTCACGCGGAGCTTGTTCCAGTTGAAGAAGTGCCTTGACTGCGTCGGGCATTGCCATAAAGGGGAGCTGAGTATCTGGGCGGACGAAACATGCATAAGGTTCACCTGTTGCGGCATGATGGAGCATCTCAGGTCCATAATCACTGGTGCCGCCAGTGGGAACAGTGTCTGCGCTGATTAACCCGGGGAAGCGAATACCGCGGAAATCAATTGTGTGAGTTTCACAATCGACCGCGAGCTGCCGGTAGTACAGTGAGTAATAACGTCCCAAGTGTTCGCAGTATAGTTTGTTACATCCGTACATGGTGGTTGGTTGTAGCCAATCATTCTCTTTGACTTTACCTGCCAGCATTTTGGTGTTCAGATCAGGTAACCCATATGCGGCGATTGAGCTTGGGTATAGAAAGCGAACCTGACGTCCCTGCCATTGTGATTGTTCCACTGCTAACCGGAGAAGGTTTAATGTGCCTTCTACGTTTACCCGGTGAGCAGTCTCCGGCTGGTATTCTGCCTTTGTAGATAAAATGGACGCCAGGTGGTAAATTGTGCGGATTTCATATTCAGCCACCAGGCGTCCAAGTAACATCGTGTCCAGGATGTCACCCTGGATGAAGGTCTGGCATAGGGGGCGTAACGATTCATCCAGGGGCATGACATCTAATGCCAAGATCCGAGTGTCCCCTTGGCTGGCAAGATGCTTGATGAGCCCATGTCCTATCTCGCCATTAGCTCCTGTAATTAGGACAACCTCTTTTCGCATATTTTCTCTCTTAAGAAATTAAGTATGGGGATTTAGATTGCATGGTTATTTATATTGTACCAGCTTGCCATCTTAAGGTGAAGGCTATTTGGAAGGTGCAGCAGCTTTTCACTGCGTGAATATCCTAAAAAATGCTTCGAACATTCGTCTTAAAGAAGTCAGTTCACTGTAATTATCAATTGTGAGTGAATAAATATAATACAGGATGCCAGATAGGACATGAGCGGCCAATGCAGCAACGATCACTCCATCCCCAAAAGCGATTCCGGGTTTTTCTAATTTTTTCTCGAGGAAAAACAGCAGGTTGACAATAAATAAGATAAAGAGGGTGATTTCGGCACTCCAATCAAAATTCCCGTGCGTAAATGCACCGCCGCTATTTTCGGCGAGGAAATAAGCGTAAAAAGCGCCAAAAAGGAAACTGAGCCAAGCAAGCACGACTTTGCTGTCTTTTGCGGCATCGCGTATGTAGATTCTGGTAACCAGCAGGGGAAATAAGATAGAAGAGATAAATTTTAGGATTAACTCATCCGAGTAATATGCTTTGACCCCAAGCGGATAGAAGATAATTCTTGAGCTGTTGTCCGTATAGTTGTAAAAGAATTGCCAGGCGAGCGTCAGTGCAGAGGGGATAAAAATGCCGGCAAGAATAAACCGCCAGTGCATAGTTTGTTTTTGTTTCCAGCATAGAAACAGATAAATTGCAAGCGCCGGCAACAAGCAGATAATAAAATTTGGTTTGACCAATGTGGCAAGAACGAGCAAAGTGGCGGTGATGAGAGTTTCTTTGGCGGTCGGAAATGTACTCTGGAAGGCTTTGAGCGAGTAAAGGAAGCCGATCAGAGCGAATGGTTTGAGGAAGTTACTCGTTGCGTTGTGGTATACATTGATACCAATATATCCAAAGTAAATGTCACGATCAACAAACAGAAGAACAGGAATATGGGCTACTGTTAATGAAACCAATGTAAGTGCTAGAGACTTCAGTTCTGGGCGGTTTGAGGTATTTTGTAATCTCTTAAGAAATTCTTTGTATACAATCCATGCCAGCCAGATATAAGCCAACACAGAGACGATTAATCCAGATTTGCGCGCATCCACAGCGATTATCTTCATCACCGCTACTTCCGCCAGCATATAGAGCGGGTGAGCGATAATGAATTTGGGCACCTGATTTAAATCTTCAACAAAAGTCTGGGCAAATTGGGCGTGGCTCTTAAATTCCTGCTTGCTATGCACATAGAGCTTGACATTCACAACCGGTAGATAAATTAGGATAGCAAGGGCAATCAGAAGGATTCCATAGAATAGCCTTGTACTGGTCGGCTTTTGCTTTGCCATCCATCAACTCCTTATGGCAAATTATACCTTGTGTTAATTCGGTAGCTCCTGAAATTTTCAGTGAGAAACAAGTTGGGGAAAAATGAGGTCTGGTGATGTGCCCCAGACCTCATTAAGCCCGTTGGAATGAAATTATGCTTCACTTAATTTTTTACCCCGAAACCAGTTTCTCCATTCACCGCTTTCCCAAACGACGAGGAATGGCGCGGCAATGAAGATTGAGGAATAAGTACCCATAAAGAGTCCGACCAGCAGGATAATTGCAAACTCCCGTAGAGTGACCCCTCCCAGTAAAGCTAGTGCTAGTAGCATAAATTCTGAGGTCATTAGCTGGGTATTAATAGAGCGCTGTAATGTTTGAACAATAGAGTGGTTTGCCAGCTTTTCAAAAGGCAGCTTGCGGTAGATGTTTGAATTCTCACGGATGCGGTCAAAAACCACGATTTTATCCTGTACAGAGAAGCCAATTACGGTCAAAAGTGCGGTCAGGAAAAGCGAATCAATCTGCCAGCCAAAGAAGTGTCCACCAATGGCAGAAATGCTCAAGACTACGAGGCCATCATGGAGCATGGCGATGATGGCGCATACACCATACCTGAAAGCGTGTGGAATGCCTCGAAATGCAAAGGTGATATAAATGATCACGCCCAAGGCCGCTATAGCAATGGCGAGTCCACCCCGGCTGGTAACTTCCTGACCGATGGTTGGACCGACATTTTCAAATCGCCGGATCTCAACCGTTTCATTGAAACGGCTGTTCATGGAGTTAATTACCTCGCTGCGTTTTTCGTCATCCAGAAAAGCAGAGCGGATAATCAATATGTCTGAGCCGGTGGTTTGAACCTGGACATCTGTTACACCAATATCGTTGTACAGCTCGATGACGTTAGCAGGTTGAGGCGCGGTGCCGGAGGGGAAACGAACCTCAAGCAGACTGCCACCTTTAAAGTCAATCGCTAGAGGAAGCCCCCAGATTGCAATGATGATCAATCCGGGCAAAATCAACAACAAAGAAATTGCAAAGAAGATATAGCGTTTTCCAAGAATATTCAGCATAGCATTATCCTGTTTATGCGCCAAACCATTGTTGATGTTTGGCAGGATTCAAAAAGTCGAGCACCACATTCAGAAAAGTTCTGGTGATGACAATTGCACTGAACAAACTAACGGCCACACCCAGCGCGAGGGTCACCGCAAAGCCCTTGACGATGCTGGCACCGTAAGCCGATCCAAACCAGAACAGGATTGTGCTGGTGATCAGTGTGGCGATATTTGAGTCCCGAATAGATGGCCAGGCGCGTTTCCATCCCAAGTCCACTGCCTGACGCAATGTCCTCCCGCTTCGCAATTCCTCTTTGAGCCGTTCAAAGATCAGGATATTGGCATCCAGCGCACCACCGGTGCTTAACAAGAAGCCGGCGATGCCGGGCAAGGTCAATGTCACCGGGATCAATTTGAATAACGCCAGGGTAATTAAGGCGTAATTGATGATAGCCAGGATAGCAATCCCGCCTGGTAGACGATAGTAGATAATCATAAATAGCGTTACCAGTGCAAAACCAATCAATCCGGCGATCAAACTTTTATTCAGAGAGTCCTCACCAAGTGTCGGACCAATCACCCGGCTCTCAACTACTTTCAAAGGGATAGGCAGTGAGCCATAGCGCAATTGAACGGCAAGTGCGTTCGCAGTATCTACGGTGAAATTTCCTTCAATGATGCCACTTCCTTCAGTAATTGCACTGCGGATAACGGGAACAGAGATGATTTTCTTATCCAGAACAATTGCCAGATACTTGCCAACATTTTGGGATGTGAAATCAGCAAAAATTTTCTGTCCATCTGGTTTAAGCTCAAATTGAACCACAGGCTTTCCGAGTTGATCGGTTGTAACAGACACTGATTTCAACTGATCACCGGTCATGATGGTTGTCCACACTTTATCTTCCGTACCCGGCGCAGTTTGAGTCTGTGCAGTTTCAGCGGTTGCTTGAGTTGTTGGTACCTCTGTAGGTTCAGTAGAAGTTTGCGATTGTCCCAAGGTGGTCTTGATCACTGTACCTTCTGGTAGAGGGGTGTCACCCATGTCAACGAATTCGAGTTGTCCGGTTTCTTTTAGCACATTGGTCACTTCCTCAGTGTTTGTCAGACCGGGGAATTCCCCCACAATACGACGGCTTCCTGCTACCTGGAATACGACTTCCTTGACACCCAATCCGTTGCTACGATTTTCTACAATTCTTCTAGCGTCATCGAGTGCCTGTGCGTCAACCGGCACGTCGGCAGGCAAGTCGGCTTCCAGCAGGACTTGCATGCCACCTTTTAAGTCTAGTCCTAGCACAGTATCCAGACTGCGTTCAAAATTACCGATCTTGATGCCTGGATTGTTTGGCAAATCAATCCAGATGGCAATACCAAGTAAGATCAGAATAAGAACCAGATTGATATAGTAACGTTGCCTCATGCAGATTTCGCCTCCGATTCAAGCAAATGCCAGCCACAGGCCGGCGATGCAAGCATTATACTCCTATAAATTATTTTTGTGTATCAGTAAACTGATTTGTTCAGGAGCGCCAAGCACAACAATGTCATCATTCTCATGGATAAGCATTTCCCCCGATGGGTGAAACTGTTTTTGTCCTACACGATTGATCAGCACGATGCTGATCTGGTACTGGTTTTCTATCTCCTCTACCGATTTTCCACTCAATCGTGATTTCATAGGTATCTTAATACGTGCCAGACTGTGCGGTTGTCCATCAATGGTCAAGGGTGGTGTAATGTCAATATTTGCTGCGCTGGCGGCAAAAACCGGTGCAGCCATACCAGTTGCGCTCAAGGCAGTAAAACCGAATTGTTTTTGCAGGGACTGAGCAAATTCATCATCAAATATGCGCAGAATCACCCGAATATTTGGATTCATGGTGCGTGCTTTGAGTGCAATTTGAAGATTCAGGTTGTCATTTTGTGTACACAGGATAATTGAGCGTGCTCTCTGAATTCCAGCCGCTTTCAAAATAAGTTCACGACTGGCGTCGTCCTGGATGACAGGAATGCCCAGTGATTTGATGGATTCAATGAGATCAACCTTGCTGGTTTCATCATTGGGGTGCAAATCAATGACGACGACATCTTGGGTCATCTCATGCAATTTGCTCGTGACGCGATATCCCAGATGTCCCAAGCCAACCAAAATAACATGGTTTTTGAGGGTAGATGCAATAGCCATTTCCCATTCCTTCCCTCTGGCACGCCGGTTAAACAGCAAGACACCAAAATCCGCCAGACCTTGTGCCAGTATACCAATTCCTATGACAGGCATAAGAAAATTAAAAATCTGGAGATACCACTCAGCAGGAAAATCCCGGTTGGACTGCAAGAAGGTAAGTGTTAGGACATGGTAAATTCCTTCAAGGGGGCTTAAGAGGGGATCAGGGGTGGTTTTGGATAGTTCAAAGTATAACCAGCCTGCGCCAATGATTGCGATAATAAAAAATAACAAAGGTTGGTGAAACCTTTTTAGCAGTAACAATGAGTCACGCAGGTTTGCGCGCCATATGCGGTGGGCTTGTCGAATTTTCTGTTGCTTATCCAAGAGAGGTATCTGAAAGAATGACGGGCAATTTTACAACCATGCGTCGGATGCGGCCGGTCTCGTGGGCGAGCACGCGTAAGACCACCAGACTCATATCATCGTTCGGTCTTCCTTGATCCAGACGGATTGCTTCCTGCATGATGGTGTCTGCGAGCTCTTGCGCAGTCGGCTCTTGCTCTTCTAACATTGCTTCAAGCAATGTACAGATGTCAAATGAGAGACCATACGGACTACCTGCCCTGACCAGTCCATCTGTGAACATAATAACGGTCGTATCTGGCTCGAGGGGAAATTCCAGGATGTCGGGGCGAATGTTCCGAGAAGTGCCGATAGGGATACTGTTGCTGTCAACGCGCTCGGTTTTTTCTCTTTGAACAATATAGATTGGTGTAGGGTTGTTACGAGTAATAACGATTGTGCCAGTCTGTAAATCTACTGACAATATGTTTAAGAAAGCAGATGCAGCGCCATCTTTTTCTGTATACAGGTGATCGGAGGCGGCGCGAGCAGCAGCACCATCACGAACCCCATCTGCCAGGAGATCAATGACACGATGAACTACCATGCTCGAGATGGCTTTTGCTTTTCTGCCTGAGGAGCGACCATCGCATAGGACAACGGAGACACCGCCGCCGGGTCTTTCAATAACTTCAAGCGTGTCACCGCTTTCAGGTGAGTCAAATTTATTTGTTTTCAATACAGCAATTTCAATTTCCATATTTTTGATTTTACATCAAAAGTGTTTAAAATGAGCAGCCTTCCTTTATACAATTTTGAGCTAGTCATTTCTGGAGGCAGTCACGATAAGCAGACGGCCACCAGGGAGTTCAATGAAATTTATATGGACTTCAAACCCGTTTTGTTCAAAAGGCTTCAAATACTGCTTTAGTGCTGTTTCAGGTAGTGGGGTTTGTCCGGTTATGTTGAATAGCCATTTAATCAACAAATGAGCAGGTGTTTTACCTGAGGGCAAAACAGAGAGCAATATGACCAGCTTTCCATCTGTCTTAAGTGTACGGGAGATTTCTCCAGCAGTTTGGGGGTCGAAGATGTATTCGCTCGGAAATGTTGCTACAATTGTATTAAAAGTTTGAAGCGAGAAGGGTAATGCCTGTGCGCGTGCTCTCGCCAACTTTCCGTAAAATACTTTTTTGTGATGTTGAAGCTTTTGATGTGCCAGAGACCCCATTTGCGGGCTGGCGTCTATCCCAAAGGTATGCGGGTTTTTACCCAAGAGTTTTTTCTGCAAATGCCCTGGTCCATGACCGAGTTCAAGAATGTAATTGCCTTGCAGAAATGGAATAACCTGATAAATCCAGAGCTTCCAGTTCCCTAGAGAGACGACCCAAGCAACAAAATCATACATCCAGGCGAGCTGATGGTATAGCAGATGAAAGAACCAGTGGAGGAAACGACTTAAGATTCGGAAAGATAAATTCATGATTTTTTCGAAAATTCGTCCTTGCGTTTTTCTAGGTGGATAAGTATAATTGCTCCGCTTGATTCAGGTTTAGGAAATTTTATTTTGCGAGTTGGAGATAAACGATGGTACCGCAGCCGAAACGTAAACATTCAAAAGGTCGCCGCGACCGCCGCAGGGCACATGACGCGTTGATTGTGGAAAGTCTGGTTCAGTGTAGCAATTGTGGCGAAATGAGACGCCCGCATTCTGTGTGTCCGAGTTGTGGTCATTATCAGGGGCGTGAGATCATCAGCTCTGAAGAAAAACAGAAAAAATAAAGGCAAATAGAGCAAAAGGCTTGTCATGCACAAGTCTTTTGTTTTAAACAAATTGTTTCACAAAGCTCGCGCTAACATCAGACCAAAGATGGCAATAACTATACCCAGATGAAGAAACAAGTCGCTATTTGATAGCCAACCAGGCACAAACAGACGAACGAGAAAATTGATAATAACCAAAACGATTCCCAGAAGGGGGAGTAGACCTTTGCGGGCGGCGAAATATTCTGATGCATTGTCAAGTAATTTTGATAGAAATCGAATCATGTTTTTCACCAATTGATTATTGCTTTTTGTTGTGAGTAAAGAAAGGTCGAAACCGGGTGAGCAGGCGACCAGGAATCTGTCCTTGAATCGTTACACCACCGCGGCCATGCTCGACCTGTTCTACCTGCCCCTGTTCGTGGAATAAAGAGATAAATCGTCCCTGTTGATAGGGGATGTGAACTCGGACTGGCAATAGTACCTCAAACAAACGTTCCTCGACCATCGCCAGCAAATTAGACAACCCAATCCGTTTTTGGGCAGAGATTGTGACGGCATTAGGAATTTCTTCAAGCAAGGAACCTAACTCATCAGCATCTGTTAGCAGATCAATTTTATTAAATGCGGTGATCACTGGGATGTGATCGGCATTGATTTCAATCAAGGTTTGTTGCACAGCTCTCCATTGAGCCAGAGCGTTTGGATGCGAGCTGTCCACAACATGAATAAGCAGGTCTGCCTCGGTGATTTCCTCCAGTGTCGCCCGGAATGCTGCGACTAGCTGTGTGGGAAGCTTCTGGATAAAGCCCACAGTGTCTGTGAATAACACGCGGTGACCTTGAGGAAGCTCTACACGCCGGGTAACCGGATCCAATGTGGCAAAAAGTTGATTGGCAACGTAGACTCCTGCATTAGAGAGGCTGTTTAATAAAGTTGATTTTCCGGCATTCGTGTAGCCAACAAGTGAAATTACGGGGATTTCTGAGCGTCGTCTTTGTGCCCGGTAACGCATGCGGTGTGCTCGAACTTTTTCTAGCTCGGCTTTAAGCACAGCGATGCGGCGGCGTATTTCCCGGCGGTCGACTTCGAGTTGAGTTTCCCCAGGACCTCTCAGACCCACGCCTCCCGCTCTACCGGCGCGTCCACCACCTCCGCCCGTTTGACGCGCGAGATGCGTCCATGCACGCGTTAAGCGGGGTAGGCGGTATTCATATTGAGCCAACTCCACCTGCAAGATGCCCTCGCGAGTGCTGGCGTGTTGAGCAAATATATCCAGGATTAATGTGGTGCGGTCAATCACTTGAACATGATTACCAAAACGTTCTTCCAGTTCGCGCAAGTGGCGCGGCGACAGCTCATTATCAAAGATAACCACATCAGCCAGCGTTTCTTCTACAAGCGCTTTAATCTCTTCAACCTTGCCGCTGCCAACATAGGTTTCTGGATGAGGGTGCTCTAAGCGCTGGCTGGTCTCTCCAACGACCTCAAGACCGGCCGTATCCGCTAACCGGGATAGTTCTTCCAGCGAGTCCTCAAGAGATAAAAGTGCTTCTTGACCGTGTATTTCAACACCCACCAGAAAAGCTCTTTGTTTCGGTAGCGTGGTTGGTTCTGCAATTTTTTTAGACATAAGGATTTTCAGGTTTACTGTGCGGGTTGTCTCTTGCTGAGTGTTTCGTAAAGCCGGGCAAGTTTTTGATCGGGGGTTTCTGCCTGGATAGGAAGCAAAATATGAAATGTTGAACCCGGACACCGAATTTCATCATAACCGGGCGATTCAACCCAAATTGCGCCACCATGCGTTTCAATAATGCCCTTCGCGATATGCAATCCCAAGCCCGGTCCACCGCCCTTGAATTTTGTTTTGCCGCTGGAATGTAGGGCGCTGTTTCCCACCCGCCCAAATTTTTCAAAGATCAGAGTTTGATCTTCAGGATCAATGCCAATTCCAGTGTCGCTGACAGTAACTTCAATAAAGCCCGATAATTTTCTCCCGTTAATTTGGATCTTGCCCCCATCAGGGGTGAACTTAATTGCATTGCTTAAGATGTTGCGGAACACCTGCATAATTCTTTCTGGATCAACAAAGATGACCTCATTGTATCCTGGAAAGGCAATGATTTCCAGAGAAAGCTTCCTTTCTTGCAAGGTGCTTTCCAGCTCCGAGATTAGAATGGTTAACAGCTGGTTTAGCCATACAGGCTGATAATGAAGTTTGAGAAGGTTATTATCAATCATTGACACGTCAATCATGTCATTAATGATTGACTGAAGCCGCCCAACGCCATTTTGTATCCCTTCTAACAGGATGGTTACGTTGGAATTGTTCTGTTCCTGCCTGATATTTTCACCAAGCATAGACGTATAGCCTTCGATCAAGGTCAGGGGAGTTCTCAATTCATGCGCAGCGATGGCGATAAAATCTGACTTGCTACGGTCAAGGCGCTCGGCAACTTGTTGAGCCTGATTAAGCTGTTGTGATACATAAGAAACCCTGGCTTGAATTTCAAATTGAGCGGCTTTTTCATAGGCATGGGAGAAGCATGGTAAGAGTGCTCTCAATAGTCGCATGGCTTGAACTTCATCCAGTGTTTCCTGACACACGGTAAGGGTTACCTCGAAAAACTCGTTCACAAGCTGTGTCAGGATACTGCTTGGGCTTTCCAAATCAGTTTGGGTAAGAGATGAAGCCCACCCGGATAAAACCGAATCTAGCCATGAAGGATCACCAGTCTCAATGGCTTGAAACATTAGATTATAGAAATTTTCAATCTGTCCGAGCAGGTCTTCCCTTGTGCTGACACCCTTTGCTAGCGTTTGCACAGCACGGTTGATCCAGATTGGGCGAATGATTTCAAGCAGTTTGAGTTCACTCATACACTTATAGTTTACGTCAGGTTTGTTTCTTTGCCAATTCTATTTGGATGTTTTTGATTGTATCCACCCTGTTATGGTTTCTCCGACGATTTTCAGGCTTTCCACGCTTATCTTATCTGCAGTATCGGATGTGGTGTGCCAGTATGGGTAATCGAAGTCAATGATGTCAACTGCAGGAATACCATTTTCAACAAAAGGTATATGGTCGTCAAGGATACTGTACTTATATTCAGGAATAAAGTATTGCGAATAACCAAGCAGCTTTGCCTGATCCCATATCTCGGTTGTCAGAACAGAGTCAGAATTCTTCTCCATGTATATATTTAAGTCTTGATCTCCAATCATATCTATAATAACAACACCATTTGGGTGTCGGTCAAGCGTTTTTACAAAACTTTTTGATCCGAGTATCCAGTCCCAGCCGGGGATATTACCCTGATCTTCCGCGTCAAAAAAGACAAGCCAAATTTCTATTGGAAGGTCTCTAGGAATTTTGCGACCGAGTTCCACCAAAACTGCTACTCCTGAAGCGCCGTCGTTAGCACCAGGAACGGGCTCACGCCGCCTTTCGGAGTTGGGGTCTTTATCGGCAAACTGGCGGGAGTCATAGTGAGCGCCCAGAATAAACCAATCGGTCCCATGACCTCGTTTGGCAATAACATTCTTAACTCTATGACCGAGTTGCCGGCTTTCCTGGATTTCTACTTGCCATTCATGCTTTTTCAGTTCTTCAGTGATCCAATGGGTGGTTTGGATATGAGAATGGCTGCCGGGCACCCGTGCCCCAAGCGAAAGCTGATATTGGACATCCTGATAAGCCCGAGCAGCGTCAAAGCTAATCCTGCCTGGCCTTGCAGATAGTGCAAACCGGATCACTGTCAAGGTGGCCAAAACGACAAAAAGTAACCAAATAATAACTCTTCTGCGTCTCATTTGCCTTCAAGAACCATTCCGGATTCCTTCCTGAACCGTTCGAGGTTTTCTAAAGCTCTCTGGGCATAAAGCCGGACACGTTCACCTTTGTCGCGAGGCGTTAGCCCAAGAGGTGGCAATATGCCAAAATTGGCCTTCATTGGCTGAAAGTTCTGGATGGAAGCCTGGGTAATATACTGACACAACGCGCCGATCATTGTTTCGGGAGGCAAGACAAGGGGAGGTAAACCCCTTATATAACGAGCAGCGTTCATTCCCGCTACGAGCCCGGTAGCGATATTTCCGGCATATCCTTCGACCCCTGTGATCTGTCCAGCAAAGAAGAGATTCTCCCTTTTTCTCAATTGCAGGGTCGGTTTCAACAACACCGGAGAAGCCAGAAACGTATTTCTGTGCATTTGCCCGTAGCGCACAAACTCGGCTTGCTCCAGACCAGGGATCATGCGAAAGACACGTCTTTGTTCGGGAAATGTAAGATTAGTTTGAAACCCTACCAGGTTGTATAAAGTGGCAGAAACATTGTCCTGCCGGAGCTGAACAATAGCGTAGGGGCGTTTTCCTGTATGCGGGTTCTGCAACCCGATTGGACGCATTGGTCCAAAAGCGAGCGCCATCTCACCGCGTTCTGCCAGAACCTCAACTGGAAGGCAACCTTCAAAAAAAGTTTTGTTCCCTGCAGTGACACCAGAACGTATTTCTGCCTCGAATTCTTTCAGTGGGATTCTTTGTGCTGTGCGCAGTGCCTGCACAAATTCCAGGTATTGTTCTTTCTCGAAAGGGCAGTTGATGTAGTCACCTTCGTTTTGTTGCCCTCGCCCATAGCGCGAGGCGTAGAATGCAATATTCATGTTAATGGTGTCTGCGGTGACAATAGGGGCAATTGCATCATAGAAATATAAATTTTCAGTGCCAGTGATAGATTGGAGGGCAGATGAAAGTGCCGGGGAGGTTAATGGCCCACTGGCGATAATCACTGTTCCGTCTGGGATGGATTGAACTTCCTGGCGAATCAAGATAATGTTTGGATGATTGGAGATTTTTTCAGTGACCAATGTAGAAAAAGCATGACGGTCTACTGCCAGTGCGCCCCCTGCCGGTAAGGCGGTTTGATCTGCACACCAGATGAGCAGGGAGCCCAGGCGGCGAAGTTCTTCTTTGAGTAAACCGGCAGCACGGTCTAGCAAGTTTGAGCCTAGTGAGTTTGAACAAACCAGCTCTGCTAGATTTGCACCAATGTGTGCCCCGGTGCTTTTTTGAGGGCGCATTTCGTAGAGCTTTACGGCGATGCCCATTTGAGCAGCCTGCCAGGCTGCCTCACTTCCTGCTAGCCCTCCTCCTATGATGATAAGCTCTTCCATCGCCTTTACTGAAATTGCCGTTTTTCAACTTGGATACGGTAAGGATTTTACCATTTATCCATGAATCAGATTGGCATCAAACTTGCACCGTTAAGCATGTCTGAATATACTTGTATGTAAGAAGGAAACAGGATGCTACAACAAATTCATTATCAGGCACTTCGCCCACAGACAACTGCTCATCTGGCTCAAACAATGACTCTTCTCAGCCTGACAGTGGATGAGCTGCGAAATCAGATTGAAACTGAATTATCCAATAATCCGGCTTTAGAACTGGTTGAGGAGCGCCGTTGTCCTACCTGTCGCCGATTGCTTCCCAAACAGGGAATTTGCCCGGTGTGTAGCTGTCCTCAGAATAATGAACCGGTGGTTTTTGTCTCTGCTCGGGAAGATTTTTATTTTGGTGGGGAGCGCACTGATGATGACTACCCGGAGAATGATTTTCCAGTAGTCGAAGATAAACTCCCTACATACGTTTTACGTCAGGTTGCTTCGGAGCTTACCAGGGAAGAGTTAAGTGTTGCGGCATATCTTCTCACTCATCTGGACGATGATGGACTTCTCACCGTGCCCTTAGCAGAAATCGCTCGTTACTGTCACGTTTCCTTGCTTTTTGTGCAACGGATACAGCAAATTATCCAGCGCGCGGATCCAATTGGGGTGGGCTCTACATCGCCTCAGGAAGCTTTGCTCGTTCAATTAGATGTATTATCAGAGAGCCGGAAAGTCCCGCAGCTTGCCAGAGACATGATCATGGAGGCAATGAACCTCCTTAGTCGCAGACAATATGCCGAGCTGGCACGGCAGTTTCATGTTCCGATCCGGCAGGTCCAGCAAGTTGCGCACTTTATCAGCGAGAATCTCAATCCTTTTCCAGGGCGTTCCTCATGGGGGGATGGTAGACAATCCAATGGGAGCAGAACGAATGTCTATCGTCATCCCGATATTTTGATTTACTACGTTAATGATGATCCAAGTGGTCAACTCATGGTCGAAATTATTATGCCGATTAGTGGGACTTTGCAAGTTAATCCGCTATTCCGCCAGGCTTTGCAGCAAACCTCGGGCGAAAATCGCGAAGCCTGTAAGGAAGATTTGGAACGGGCTTCTTTGTTTGTAAAATGCTTGCAGCAGCGAAATCACACCATGAAGCGCTTGATACAACGGGTTGTCTCACTTCAAAGGGATTTTATCCTTTATGGGGAAGAACATCTAAATTCCATTACTCGTGTGCAACTTGCACGCGAATTGGATGTTCATGAATCAACCATTTCACGCGCAGTCGCAAATAAAACAGTACAATTACCTAACCGCAAAATCATCCCACTTTCTGCATTTTTTGATCGAAGCCTGAATGTCAGATCTGTCTTGTGCGACCTGATTTCAAAGGAGACAAAGCCGCTTAGTGATTCTGAACTAGCAGAGCTTCTTGCTGCTCGAGGATTTCAGGTTGCCAGGCGGACGGTTGCCAAATATCGAGCCATGGAGGGTATATTGCCTGCGCATTTGCGCCGCGCAGTTTCTATATCAAAATGACACCATCGCTTTCACCCAATTCGCCATCTACCAGCAAAGCCCATATGCTTAGCCTGGACGGGCTTGAGCTTTTATTGGATCAAATTCAAGAACCGGCATTGATTCTGGATGGGGGAACGGGTCTCATTGCAATTGTAAATAGTGCATTTATTAAACTGACTGCTTTTACCAAAACGGATTTGAAGAATGCTGCTTTGCATGTTTGTTTTTCTGATTTACCTGATTGGCCCTTATTACCCGGCGAGGTATATTCGGGTGTCTTAAGGCTACGTAATCGAAAAGATTTATCAGTTAAATTAAAGACGCTGGCATTAGATTCCACAAAGCACTGGTTGCTGGCTATCTTAAGCACAGAAGAGCAAAGTACCAGCGCGGATTTATCCACTAGGTATTTTTTCGTTCTCAGGTCATTTTTGGCTTTATTGGAGAAAAGCGAACCTCAGGATTTCGCCCATGTTTTGGATGAACTGCTAGGCTTAATGGCACAACAGTTTGATACGCATTGCCTGTGTATATATCAAGCAGAGAGCAGTGCGCCTTTTTTGCGAAAAGTTGCCACGCTGGAGGATGAGAGTAAATTCCCAGTGTTGCTTCCGGCTTCCGATTTGATTCGACTGTCTTCATCAGCTATTTGGATACCTGGGCGACGCGTTTTAACGGAGCTTCATAAAGTGGGAAGAACCCAAGAGTTAGAATGCATTGCCAGCACCCCTATTCGGCAGGGTAATGCAATCTGGGGATTGTTGGTGGTTGGTGAGTATAAAAATCAAGCGGATAGTCAGGTTGTTTGGCTTCTGGATTTTTGGGCGACTTTAATCGCTTTTTGTTACCAGTGGGTTATCAAACAAGCCAGTCTTCAGCTTGAGAGGGAGCAAAATCAGCGAAAAATACTGATACGAGACGGTATGTTTGATTCCACCAAACAGGGGATATTGGTGCTTGGAAATGACCTTTCAATTACTGAAATCAATTCCTCCGCAGAGATCATGTTGGGATATGCAGGGGGCGAGGTCATTGGGCAAGCTGTTGAGAATGTGTTGATTGGGCCTGACGGATTGATGCCTGCGCTCGCAGCTGCGCGTCATGGTATACCGACCCATAATCTCGGAACAGTTTTATTACACCGACGTAATGGTCAGGCTTTCCCATCCCACGTCGAAATCATTCCGGTATTGCGCGATGACGAAACAATGGGGATTATTGTTCTGATTGAAGATATCAGTGAAAATGAACAGATTCGTTTGCGAACACAACAGCTTGAGCATCGCGCGGTTTTGGGAGAGTTTACAGCCGTTTTTGCTCATGAGGTTCGTAATCCAATCAATAATATCTCAACTGGTTTACAATTACTGGCTGAGATGCTTTCGTCTGATGATCCCGGTCAAGAGGTGATTAACCGCATGCTCAATGACTGTAACCGCCTCAACCATCTTATGGAGTCGGTTCTTTCATTTTCTCGTCCAATGGACACACGGTTTGAGCGAGTTGATTTGCCTGTTTTGGTGCGACGTGTATTAGATCGTTGGCGGCCGAGATTGGCAAAAGTAGGAGTCGAGCTGTTTTATCAGGCGGAGCAAAACCTGCCAGCTGTGAGAGGGGATCCGCGCGCATTGGAGCAAGTATTCACTAATTTAATCAGTAATGCTGTTGAAGCAATGAGTAAGAGCGGAGGACATCTTGCAGTGCGAGTTTTGGGTGGAAAGCCTGTGGCAGGACAACCGCAAATTGAGGTTACAGTGTCTGATGATGGGCCTGGCATTCCAGAGGAGATTCGGGAACGAATTTTTGAGCCTTTTGTGACTGCAAGTGCAAGAGGAACCGGTTTGGGGCTGGCAATTACCAAGCAAATTGTCACAGCTCACCGCGGTAGTATCACTGTAAACACTTTTCCTGGGGGGACAATGTTTCAAGTATGTCTCCCTGCTATTGAGGATGACGAACAATGAGCATGACTGTTTTGATTGTGGATGATGAAGAAAACGCACGGGAGAATATTGGTGCTTTGTTAAAAAAGAAGGGATATGATGTTATTGGAGTTGCGACTTTGGCAGAAGCCAGAAGCAATCTGGAGCATGGTGCTGGTGATATTGTCCTATTGGATGTTCAGCTTCCAGATGGATATGGTCCAAACCTTTTACTTGAAACTGCTCATTTGCCTTTTTGTCCTCCAATTATCTTAATCACCGCTTATGGGGATATTGAAATGGCGGTAGAAGCCATGAAGAATGGCGCTCATGACTTCTTGACCAAGCCAATTGTTTTTTCGCAATTGGAAAAGTCCATTCAGCGCGCCAGTGAGATTGTGGCAATGAGACGAGAATTGGATCACATTCGCCAGGCGCAACAAAAAGTTCCATTCGTAGTGGGGAAGAGCCCTCAAATGCAATCGGTATTGGCACAGGCAGAACGTGCTGCGGCTGCTTCTGTGTCGGTTCTCATTACCGGGGAAACAGGAACGGGTAAAGAAGTTCTGGCTCAATTTATTCATCGCTCAGGCCCGCGCGCTAGCAAACCATTTATCGCGGTTAATTGCGCTGCCATTCAGAATACAATGCTGGAGTCTGAACTGTTTGGCTATGAAGCTGGCGCATTCACTGGGGCAGAGCGCCGTAAGCATGGCTTGATGGAAGTAGCAGATGGTGGCGTATTGTTTTTGGATGAGATTTCATCCATGCCAATGGACATGCAGGCAAAACTCTTACGTGCTATTGAAGAGAGAGCCTTTCGTCGCGTGGGTGGAACCAGTTTGATACACGTGGATGTGCAGATTCTTGCGGCTTCAAATCGCAACTTAATTCAAATGATGCAAGCTGGACAATTTCGTGAAGATCTGTATTATCGCCTAAAAGTGGTTGATTTGCATCTGCCACCGTTGAGGGATCGCAGTATAGATGTTCCAGAATTGGTAGGCTTTTTTATTCGAGAGAACAATCCACGTCTCGGGGTTAATATTCATGGGGTTACTCAACGTGCCATGAATGCCTTAATGTCCTATACTTGGCCAGGCAATATACGCGAGTTAAGAAATGCAGTTGAGAGGGCAATGCTTTTTTGTGATGGGGAAGAAATTGATTTATCCCATTTGCCCTTTGACATCTCCCGTGTGAATAATTAAAAAATAATGGCATATTTCTTGCATCATCCCTCCTGAAAACATCTCTTCAGGAGGCGATAATGTTTCAGCTTACTGTGCCCGAATTTATGATGACAATGGCAGCCTGCTTGTTTGTGATGGGAGTTCTTTGTATTCTCTCAGGGGTTTTTATTCTGGTTTCAAAAGTAATGATGGGTGAGTTACGGTCTGTCACTAGGCAGGTTGCGCATCTTGCCCAAAAAGGGATTGCGGACGATCTCTCCGGATTGGTAGGAAATACTTCTGCATTATTGGAGGCATTGACACAACTTGTTCGCACGGCGTCCGGGGTTGGGATGTTTCTGGTAATGGTAGGCTTTCTATTAGTTGCCTGCTCGTTTTACCTTGTCAATCAGATTAAATAGCTTGGGTTTGTCGAGGTGCCTCGGAGGATCAATGTCCATGCCCACTAACCTTCTGATAGAGATTCAACAACGGCTGCCTGTTCATTTAGCTCAACGAGTTGTGATGTCTTTGCGGCAAGATGAGCTGGTTTGGTCTGAATTACAACGCGAAGACTTCTTCAAGTATCTATCAGTTCATCCAGCTCAGAGCATGAGTGATTGGAGTCCCGGAGCGCTTGCTTTACAGACTCTTGGCTTTCCAATGTCCTTGGATGAACTTGCCGATCCTGCGTACGCGCCATTGGAAAAACCTTGGCGTGAGCGATGTTTGAGTGCTTATGAGCATACTTTGCGCGCAATTGTTCCGCCCGCTTCATTGAGCGAAGCAGGATTACTTGCACTGGCGCTTCGCGAGCGCAGACGTTTGACCCGCTCGTGGACTGGTCTGGCACAGGAATTGTCAAAAAACCTGTCGGGTGACCAACTGCCGATTTCGATATGGAAGTCCGTACTGGGTTGTTTGTATGGGTACGTTTCCGATCCGCTTGATATGTTGAGATCTTTGTTGGCCGAATGGAAGGGAATGGGCGCATATGCGCTGGTTTCCCATGCCTTACTCAGCAACCCAATGACCTGTGAGGAGCAAATCAGAGCTTTTCGCAAGTTGCTTGGGGGACTTTCGGAAGGTCAACAACTGAGATGGTTACGGTATCTGCGCTTAAAAAACCAAGCTGGGTTGGTGCGGGATTTGGCTGGCTTTTTATTGTTATCAACTCGTCATGACTCAAAAGAGCAGGATAACAATACACAAGATGAATTGCTGCCCGAAAATGTTGCCGATCGGTTGTCAAAAGAACGACGCTTTTATTACCTGTATCGTCTTTCTGGTCAGCCGGCACTTGCAATGGCTGCATTACAAAAAATACAGTTGATATTGCAATCCTGGCAATATGGTCTTCACGTTGCCATAGCTACCTGTGCGACAATGAGTGGGGATGAGGAAACCAGACGGGCTTCTTTATCTCTGCTCTCTAATTCAATTGAACCTTTGAAAACAGTTCAATCTGAACTGTTGTTTTTAGTGGAAGACGATGATGCAGATTCTTTAGTGTCAGAGTTTTCTAGTGATGATGTTTCACCTCTCTTAAAGCTTAAACGTGCCGAGCAGTTGGCAAGAGACGGGGATGGGTTAATTGCAGCACAATTAGCAAAAGCAGCTGCACAGGAATTCCGTTACCAGCTCAATCAAGTGGAGCATTTATCGGAAGGGGTCTTTGCTTTTGATTGGTGCCCCGATTTGGTTGTCAAGTCACTAGTTAGTTTGGAACTTAATCTTGAGGCTTTAGAAACTGCTCAGGCGATTCTAAAACATCGTCCTGATGATGTAAAAATCATTGATTTGATCGCGCAGATTTTGGAAAGTTTGGATGACCTTGAAGGGGCGCAACAATATCTGACACTTGCGATTGCGTTGGAACCCGATAATCCTGTCTGGTATCGCAGACGAGCCAGAGTATCGGAACAAAAGGGGAGCTGGCACCAGGCGATGCGGGATTATCAAGCTGTTTTGGAGTTGATGGTACATCCTGAAGCAGATGATATTCTGGCGTTCGCCCGGTCATCAGCTGCCTGCAATCAGCATTCTATTGCGGTTGAGGCCTGTCGCCGTGTTCTGGAAAAGTATCCCGACCATGATGAAGCTTGCTGTCAGCTTGGCCTTTCCCTGCTGGCTCTGGGACAACCTGATGCTGCTATCTCTTACCTGAGGCATGCGACAGCAGTATCCCCCAAAAATATCAAAGCTTGGTTTGCTCTGGTGGAAAGTTATCAGAAGACCAATCAGAATCAACTTGCTTTGGAAACCTTGCGTTCGTCAGTTATTGCCAACCCGGATTCGCTGGATCTGAACTGTGCCTTGGGAATAGCCTGCCTTAAGCATGGCTTATTGTCTGAAGGATTGTCATATCTCCAAAAAGCAGATGCCAACGGCACGTTTTCTTCAGAAGCTTCGCTTTATTACGGAAAAGCTTTGTGTGCCTTGAAGCGATATGATGAGGCGCAAGAAGTTCTAAATCGCGCTATGCACGCGTGGCCTCAGGATGTTGAATTAAATTATTGTCTGGGTGAGTTGCTGGTACAACTTGGCAAAGAGGAAGAAGCAATCCCGATTCTTGAAAAAGCCATATTGCCGCCAGATACACCTTGCGACTGGTTAATTTTATACATCCAAGCCATGCTGGGTAAGGATTCAATTCTGTTTTCAAATAGAACCTTTGATTTCTATCAATTGACAAATGCACAACATATATTAGAGCGAATCATTATCCTTGACCCCAGTCATCTGCAAGTGAGGTTATGGCTGGCAGAAGTTCTAGCGTACCAGGAAAATTATCAGTCTGCCTTCGAGATATACACTCGTCTTGCTGAGATTGCAGAAGCTGTCACAGCTGACTGGCATTGGCGAGTGCAAAGTGGTCTTGGGTTTTGCGCATTGCACTTGGGGCACTTTGATGTGGCGATTGCTGCATTGCAGGAAGCTCTCAAGGATCGGCCTGATCAAGCCGCTTTGCATTGCTTGCTAGCAAAAGCTTACCTTTCGGCGAATCTTATTCGGGAGGCGTTACAAACTGCTCGTGAGGCATTGAGGCTTACCCCGAATGATCTAACTGTGCTGGCATGGTTTGCGGATTTTGCCATGCTTGTGGAAGCTGAGGATGAAGCAATCAATGCCCTCAAATGTGCCACTCAACTTGCTCCTCAGGATCCAGCGTATTGGGTCAGGCTGGCTGAACTGCAATATCAGGTTGGCGATCTTGAAAATGCCCGACAATCACTGACTACTTTGCAGGAATTACCGGATGCAAGTAAGGAAACCTTGAGGATAGCGTCAGGTTTATATCTGAAACTGGATCAGCCTCAGGCGTCGTTAGCCTGTATTGAACGCGCAGTCTCCAAGGACACGCGGTATGATCCAGTTCTTGGTTTTGAAAAAGCCTATTTGTGCGCTATTCTTGGCAACTTTACCGAGGCGCTTGAAGAGCTGGAGCGCGTTCAAGAAGTTGTGCCCAATGATCCAACAGTTCTGGTTTTTGAAGCGGACTTGATGACTGGTCTGGAGCGCTATCAGGCTGCGCAGGCGTGTTTGAGTCGGGCTTTAACCTGCTTTGATGATCCGGAATGGAACAATCATTGTTTGGCACGAGATGCTCTCAGTGAAGATACTGAATTGCTAAATTCATGGTTGCCGACCCTGGTGGATAGAGCAATGGTTCGTATTCGCCTTGCAGGATTAGAAAGACGAACTGGAAATTTGTCGCAGGCCCTTGCTCAAATTCAGATGGCTTTAGAGGAAAACGGGGAGGCTTTGTACTTGCGTTATTTGGCAGCAGATTTATGCGCCGCTATGTTGCAGTTTGATAAAGCTCTACAGTATGCTGAGAGCGCTCCAGAGAACAGTGAGAATAAAACCTCTGCAATATGTCTTTTCGATCCACAAAATCAGTTGGCAATTACTTTGCAGTGCTTAAGAGCAGAACTTTCTCTTTTTGCGGGTGAGGCCATTGATGCAGCTTTTTGGATGCAGGAATTGCGGGAGAAAGCACCAGATCATCCATGGGTGTCCTTGATTCAGGCACGCTTGCTGGCTCGTCAGGGAAGCTGGAAAGAGGCGCAAGAGCGTTTCTGGCATGCTTTATCCATTGAGAAAAGTGAGGATTCCGGTGCACAAACGAATCCGCTATTCAATTTTTGGTCTGGATATGGTTTATCTACGAGGGGGTACTTAAATCTGGTGTGGTGGGTTGAAACGGCTCTAGAAACGCGCAACTGGCGGGATGCAATGCAACTGGGGTTAGAACTTTTAGAAAAGGAGCCTTCAGAACCTTTGTCCCAGTTGGTTGCGATAAAGTCAATTGCAAAATGTCTGGAACAACAAATCATATGTGAAGAATTGGGTTGCACCGTAAATGCTCCTGGCCAGTTCATACTTTCGCGAGATATCCTTGTAAGAGTAAATGAAGTTCTTTCCCATTTGCAGGAGATGAACGATTCTATTGAGGTTTTTCGGTGGAGTGCTTATGTCAGACTGGTGTTGCAACCATCAGCCCAACATGTTCGCGAGATGATCAGCCTTCCGACCGAACTGCAAAGTCAAGAAACCTTGTGTTTAATTCTTCGCAAGTTGAAGCACTTAGATGTTGCTAGTCAGGTTTTATCGTATTCATCGAAAAAACCTGCCGTTCTTATGCAGCTTGCATTGTCATTCCTGGGGATTGATGATGAGAAAGCATTCAGCTATGCACGAACCGCTGTTGAGATGACGCCTGCCGATCCGCTATCCCACATTGTTCTGGCAAAAACAGCCGAAAAATTTGATGTTTCTCTGGCTTATGAGTCAATCAGGAATGCTTTATCTATCTGGCCTGATGAACCGGAATGGCATGTTATGGCTGCCAGATATGCAAAGTTGCTGGGGCAAGATGCTGAGTGTATGGACCATTGGGAACAGGCTTATGCAATCAAACCAGATAATTTTGAATATGTATCTGGACTGGGTGAGGAATGTCTCAGACAGCAACTAGAAATAAAAGCGATTGAATTGTTATCGAAAGCTTGTCAACTAAAGCCGGAAAGTGGTCAAGCGTGGCTGACATTGGCAAAAGCGTATCAACAAAATGGGGTCTCTTCTAAAGCCGTTGAATGTGCGGTGAAAGCCGAAAAGTTATTGCCAGATTCTGCTGAGCCTTTATTAATTTGCAGTGAGGCAGCTCGAAATTTGGGCAATATGACGATGGCGGATCAGTATATCCGCAGGGCGCTCGCAATAGCTCCGCAAGATACTAGGGTGGTTTTGAGTTATGTGGATTTATTAATTATGCAAGGGCAAGACAAAGAAGCCCTATCCTCTTTAGAATCTTACCTTCCAAATTTGGGTAACAATATTTGCGCCAGACAAAAATTTGCGGAACTATTGTGGAAAGTGAAAGGCACTGACGCGGCTCTGCAATATCTTAAAGAGTTGGTTGAACTAGTGCCTGACGAACCGAGATCACTGGCTTTGTATGCAAAAGTTCTAAATGAAAAAGGCGATCAGGACAGCGCTGCAATAGTAGCTCAAAAGGCGTTAAAGTCGCTACCACAGCAGGTTGAACTTCACCTGTTATTGGGAAAAATTTATGGGCAGCGTGGGCAGCTGGATCAAGCTCTTCACCACCTGAGCGAAGCAATTCGGCAGGCGCCAGGAAATGTTGAGGCTTATCTGGAACTTGGTAAAGTATATCGGGAGCGGCGGGAATACCTGAATGCGTTGTATGTATACCAACAGGCGATCAGCCTGTTTCCTTCTGATATTCGCGCTTACGTGCAGGCAGCATTGGTTTTGCGTGAAACGAAAGATTATGCAGGTGCTGAAGCTATGCTTCGTAAGGCATCTCAGCTTGCACCTGATGATTTAAATGTACATCGTCAGTTAAGCGCCGTCATAGCTCTTAATCTGATTCATCATGCTCAGGAGGTAAATGCTACATCATGAGTGATCATCCTTCACGACCAGTAGAATCAAATCAAATCTCGAGAGAAACTTTTCTCCTGATGCTCAATGCAGCTTTAGATCGAGGCTCCTATCGTTTTGCGCGCCAGGCCGCTCTAGAGTGGCTTTCAGACTATCCGGGTGATTTGGTTGTCAGTTTATTGCTGGCAAGGTCATGGCTGGGAGAAGGTAATCTAAATGAAGCAAGTGACATTTTGGGCAAACTGATCACTGTCGATCCGGAGTTTTCAGAAGCATATTACTACTATGTGGTTGCGACAAAGCACCAGAAGCCTGACCGCTGGCTGCCTCAACTAGCCAGTTTATATGCACTGGAAGGGGAAGCTTTGTTTGGCATGTCACTCCCGGAGTGGGCAAATGCGCTTAGAGATGCCCATGTTGCCCTTCTAAGTGAGGATTATAGTAAGGCTGAAGAACAACTATATTGGATATTGGGGTTGGATTTGCATCTCCCTTTACCTGCTGTTTTTCACATGAAACTTGCAGCTAGTCAGCAGGATGAAACCAGCATTGCAAATCTTGCGCTTGTGTATCATACGCGTTGGCAAGAGTGTTTACATTTTGCACTGTATCGAGCGGATGCACTGATCAGGCAGGCAAACGAAACGCAAGCTATAAATCTTTTACGCCAATGTGCGACCAATGATGTAACTGCCCAGGTAGCCACAAGGCTTTGGGGGCGTGATTTTGTTTACCGCCCTCTCTGGCCTGAGACGCTTGAGATTGAGTTTTCTTTACCTGTTCCAGCTGAAGTTGCGAAATGTCTGGGTTGGAATCAATTATCATCCGGTCGTACTGTGAGCGAGAAAGGTGTCAACCATGAAACACCGTTGGTTATATCAACGGTAGAGGAAATCACTGATGCCATGCCATCAGATTCAGTACAGCCAGATGAACAGCTCCCAACGATTCATGCATCACCCAATGTGAATGATCAGCCTGAAAAACAAACTGAAGAACAAAGCAATCAGCAAACTAGTTCCATTCCCAAGGAGATTGAAGGAAATACTGGTAGAGCAGAACCAATGCGGGGAGATGTTGCAGTAGATCAATCAGGGAGTACTGATACAGATGTCTCAGCTTCAATGAAGTTTTCAGCGTCGCTGAATGAGGGCTTGAAACCGATTGGTGATGCGATTCAACACTTGGCAAAGAAAATAAATCGACCTGTCATTGCCAAATCAGATGGGCGTTTTCCAGTTTATGTTATCTTTTCCAGTCGTTTGGGGCTGATCTCACAGTATGGGCAACAGACAACGGAAGTTCTTGAAAGCGAAATGAAACGTCTGGTAGCTGCGATACGAAAACGACCGGGCTGGGGTGCAATGATTTATTTTCCGGATGACGTAAAGATCAACAAAGCCTTCCAACTGAAAGGTACACAGGAGAACGATCCATGGCGCTTGAAGCTGGCATTGGCTGATTTGGATCAGGCGCTTGCCAAAAAGGGTGCCAGGATTGGCGCCCTATTAATTGTGGGTGGACCAGAAGTTGTACCTTTTCATCGCTTGCCCAATCCGACTGATGATGCAGATGATTACGTATTATCAGACAGTCCGTATTCGACGCTTGATTCGAATTACTTTGTGTCCGAATGGCCTACCGGCAGGTTGCCGGGCGAAAGCGGGGCAGATGCAGGGTTGTTACTGGAACAATTGCGTAATTTGGTCAATTATCACCAGCAGTTCAAACAGCGCCTGAGCTGGTGGCAGGCTCTATTCGCCCGATTACGGAATTTCCGAATTGTCTCAAAAGGGTTGAAGAGAAAAAAGTCTCTTCATTACTTTGGTTATTCGGCAGCGGTCTGGAAGGCTTCCTCACAAGTGGTCTTTCGCCCGCTTTCGGAAAAACATGCATTATTTGTCTCTCCACCAGAAACATCGGGAAGCATTGAACCGGAGTTGATTACAGATGCGTTAATGGGCTATTATAACTTGCATGGTTTGAGTGATTCGGCTGAATGGTATGGCCAGCGTGATATGACCGATTCGGTAGGAGGAGAAGATTATCCTGTGGCGTTGAGCGTCAAGGATTTGGTAAAAAATGGGCGTGCCCCGCGCGTCATCTTTACCGAAGCCTGTTATGGTGCCTATATCAATGACAAAGTTGAGAGCGAATCTGTAGCACTCAGATTTCTAAGTATAGGTGTGCCAGCGTTCATTGGTTCAACCGGGGTTTCTTACGGCTCGATCACTGCTCCTCTGATCGGTGCGGATTTATTGGGATATCTATTTTGGAAAAACATTCAGGAAGGTTACCTTGTTGGAGATGCACTGAACCTGGCGAAAATTAATCTGGTGAGGGAAATGAATCGACGACAGGGATTTCTGGATGGCGAAGATCAAAAAACCTTGATCTCCTTTGTTCTGTATGGGGATCCGTTGATGAACAGTATGGCAAATAACGCACAAGCAAAGAATCTGCCGAGGTTGCGGGAACAACCGGCAATCAAAACTATTTGTGATCGCCGGGGTCCGGGTGCTTCGTTTCAGCCGGTTCCCCCGGAATTACTGATCGGGGTAAAAAAGACGGTTCAGAAGTATTTACCGGGTTTTGATGCGACGGAGGTTTTTTTCAGCGAAGAACATGTATCCCGCGATGAAAGTGATCATCGCTGCCCTATGTATGAATTGGGGGGAGAGGCGGTCTCACCAGAATTTACCGGGCGAAAGGTGATCACAATGAGCAAGCAGGTCCGAGCTCGGCATTTGCACACTCATTATGTCAAGGCGACGGTCGACAAGACTGGCAAACTTGTCAAACTGGCTGTTTCCCACTGATTCTATTAAAAAGTTGAAAGAAATCCCTCAATAAGCTCTTCACGGATTCCTATTTCGTGAAGAGCTTTTTAAGTTCGATTCGACATTGACCTTGACAATCTCTCTCAATCCTTTATACTTGTCAAAATTTTGTAGCATGAGGTGAAACAAACTATGAAAATCAATTATCAGGAAACTACCACTGACCTTGCCACTCGTATCGACATTCATAACAAATATGGTGGACGAAATATTGATGAATGGATGTTGGGCGTGCTGAAGCCTTCAAAGGGGATTAAGATACTGGATGTTGGATGTGGATCAGGTAAGCAGTGTTTTTCTTTTTACGACTATCTGGACGGTCAGGCTGAAATCATTGGTGGTGATGTCAACGAAGAGCTGCTCAACCAGGCGCGGGCAGAAAATCAAAAGCGCAATCTTCCAATACAATTTGTTTCCTTAGACTTCAATCGGCGTTTTCCTTACCCGGATAACACGTTTGACCTGGTATCGTGTTGTTTTGCTATTTATTACGCAGAGGATGTGCCGTTTACACTGAGCGAAATGCATCGCGTCTTGAAATCAGGAGGGCGTTTGTTCACAACCGGGCCAATGCCGAATAACAAGCAATTGTTTTATGATGTGATTCGTGAAGCCACGAATAACAAACCTATTCCACCGATGCCGGGCAGCAGCCGTTACAGTACTCAGTTTTTGAGTGTCATGAAAGAACTGTTCTCTCGTGTAGACGTGCATATTTTCGAGAATCCGCTGACATTTGAGAGCGTTGATCCGTTTATTGCTTATACGCGTGCCTCACTTTCTGAGGATCGAAAACTATGGAGCAGTTTTTTCAAAGATAAGGATGAATTCGAGCGGATCATGCGGGCGATTACACAAGTGGCGGAGCGCCGGCTAAAGCAAGAAGGCAAACTGGTAATGACCAAAGTGGTTGGCGGATTTGTTGCAATAAAATAGATGGGTCAACATGAATCGTGATATGAGTTTTTTTGGGCGCCGGGTTGCTTTTATCGGCGCCCATCCTGATGATATTGAAATTGGAGCTGGTGCATTAATTGCCCATATTGTTCAGCATACCGAAGTACTCTGTGTGACGCTTTCCGATAACCAGAAGAATCCTGACCTTAAGAACGTTGTCCATGAGCATTATCGAAGTATGGAAGTGTTGGGTGTCCCCAGACAACAGGTGGTCGTTGGGACATTTGAAACCAGACGTTTCCCACATGCGCGGCAGGAAATTCTTGAGTATTTAATTCAGCTCAACCGCGAGTTTATGCCTGAAATTGTTTTCACCCATACTCGTGCAGATATTCATCAGGACCACGCAACTGTTACGGAAGAAGTATTGCGCGCCTTTCGTGGTACAACCGTATTGGGGTTTGACGTCTTGCGCAGCAGCTATGGCTTTTTTCCGAACTTCTTAGTCGAGGTGACTGAGGAGGATGTCCAGAAGAAATTGCAGGCTCTGGCGCAGTATAAGACTTATGAAACGAAATACTATTTCAACCCTGATATTACCCGCTCGACGCTGATTCGCCATGGTGCCTTGGCTGAGCGCCCATATGCTGAAGGTTTCGACACCTTGCGGATTATTGGAGTGTTTGCCTGCTCGTCTTAGGTAGCAGGGATACCTATTTCAACTATATCGCCGGCAATACGAACTGGATAGTATGGGACAGGCTGCACTGCTGGGAGGCGTGTAGCCTTCCCGTCTCGCACATCGAAACGTGCTCCGTGGCGGGGACATATGACCTCAAATCCTTCGACTTCGCCATCGCCGAGTGGGCCGTTATCATGAGTGCAGATGTCCTCAATCGCGTAAAGTTGCCCCCCGATGTTGAAAATAACTATAGAACGCCCGCTGATCTCGATAAATAACCGTTCGCCTTCAGGAATTTCACTGGACTTTGCAATTGCATAAAAAGTGTATAACTTTTCGCTCATTGCTTTTACTCTTCTTCCACTAGCTTGTCACTCGCTTCACCCAGCCCATACACGCCTGCTTTTAAAACCTTAAGGGGCAATAATGCACACTTCAACCGAACCGGCCCTAGAGTGTCTAACCCCAACATGTCCAAGATGTCCTGCTTGGTTATCTTTTTTGCATCCTCTATTGTTTTACCAATCAGGCTTTCAATGAGTAAATCGGCTGAAGCCTGTGATATTGCACAACCGTGTCCGCTGAATGCTGCTTCGGTAATTACTCCCTGTTCGTTTACGCGCAGGTCAATGCGGATCAGGTCTCCACATAGCGGGTTTTCGTCCTCAAAGCTGATGTCATGTGGGTCCAGGATGCCGCGGTAGCCCGGGTTCTTGTAATGATCAATAATGATTTCGCGATAGAGGTCATCCATTTGCTATTGCCCTTTGGTTAAGGGAATTTCCGGATTATCCAAGCAGTTTTATTACTTGCCCAAGTGCCATTTGAAGCTGGTCTATTTCTTCTTTTGTGTTATAAAGGTAAAAACTGGCTCGCGTGGTTGCGGGTAAATTAAATTTGTCATGCAGGGGCATGGCGCAGTGATGGCCGGCGCGCACGGCTATACCGTACCGATCCAGAATTTGTGCCACGTCATGGGGATGAATTCCCGAAATCGAAAAGGAAGCCACACCGCCTTTCTTATCCGCCGGTGGACCTAATACAGTCAAGCCAGGAATTTCAGAAAGGCACTCCAGAGCATAGGTGATCAACTCATGCTCATGGGCTTTAATTTTATCCATGCCAATATTTTCAAGATAACCAACTGCAGCGCCCAAACCGATTGCTTCGGCAATAGCAGGAGTACCGGCTTCAAATTTATGTGGCAATTCATTAGGAGCAAATGAGCGAAGGTACACCTTTCTGATCATATCTCCGCCGCCCAGAAAAGGCGGCATGGTATGTAACAATGTTTCCCGGCCATATAGCACACCAATACCGGTAGGTCCGCACATTTTATGACCAGAGAATGCCAAGAAGTCAACGTCCAGCTCCTGGACATTAACCGGCAGGTGAGGTACAGACTGGGCACCGTCTACTAATGTTAGTGCACCAGCCTGATGGGCAAGCTGGATGATCTCTTTTGCCGGGTTGATGGTTCCTAACACATTGGACATGGCAGTGAAAGCTACCAGTTTGGGCTGAAGCCCAAGTAATTCGTTGAAGGTTCCCATATCCAGTAGACCGTCGGCAGTGACAGGGATAAACTCCAGTCTAAGGTTGCGTTCTTCAGCGAGGATTTGCCAGGGCACAAGATTTGAGTGGTGTTCCATTTCGGTCAAGATAATCACATCACCCGGCTGAAGAAATTTGCGCCCCCAAGAATAAGCAACCAAATTAATAGCTTCTGTTGCGTTGCGGGTGAAGATAATTTCGCGAGCATGTTTTGCGCCGATGAAATTTGCTATTCGTTGTCTGGCTTCTTCATAAGCGGCAGTTGCTTCTTCGGCAAGGGTGTGCACCCCGCGATGAATGTTGGCATTCATCTTGCGGTAGAACTCGTCCATTACCTTAATCACTACAGCGGGTTTTTGGGATGTAGCGGTTGAATCAAGATAGACCAGACGAATACCCGGTCGAACTTCCCGTTCCAGAATTGGAAAGTCAGCACGAATTTTTGCTACATCCAGTTCAACCGGGAGGCTTTGAGGCATGGAATAATCCTTTTGAGGTGAAAGGTGTTAATAGGCTCTGGGCAAATCAGACTTATTAGATTTTCGCTGTGGGTGACGGATATGATGAGAGTTGATCGGGTACCACAAGATATGGTCTGGCACCATCCAGCCATCTGTCAGAAAAACGTTTGAACGGAATTGCACTGCGACCATTTTGGCATCTATTTGGACCACAATACCACGCAACCATCCGCGAATGCGTTCGCCGCCTTTCTCATGATCACAATAAACTTCAACTACATCACCAACATCGAAAGTTAATTCCGGTTCTGGCGGTTTCATATAGGAAATCGACATACTACAAACTCCCAGAGATATATTTGGGATAAAAGTGCAATTTATTATTTTATCACTAAAAAGCCCTATCAGCAACTTTTAACCCGAAGCCCAATTTTTATGACGAATATGAAGCCATTTTTTCATGAATTGCTCTCTGGAAGCGTTGCCGTACACCTTCAAATGGTATTCGTTGCATAATTGGGTCGAAAAAACCTTCCACAATCAGGCGTTCGGCTTCAAGGCGTGGGATACCGCGGCTTAGAAGGTAAAAGACTTGATCCTGATCGATTTTTCCAACGGTCGCGCCATGAGTACAACGAACATCATCTGCTAGAATTTCCAGACCCGGGATCGAGTCAGCGCGTGCGTTGGGGCTAAGGACCAGATTGCGGTTTGCCTGGTATCCGTCAGTTTTATCGGCACCAGGTGCGACGTAAATCATACCTTGCCATACCGAGCGGCTGTTGCCCAGCAAAGCACCCTTGAAAAGCAAATCGCTCGTGGTGTGGGCGGCACGATGGTTTTGTTGAGTGTCATGGTCAAGGTGCTGGTCATGATCCGTGAAATAAAATCCGGACATACGACCATGACTACCCTGTCCTACCAGATCTAGTTCGGAGAAGTTTTTTGTAAGCCGGCTTCCAATCGCCCCAAAAATCCAATCCAGGTTGCCATCTCGATCTACACGGGCCCGTTCATGAGTGAAATTCCAGACATGTTCGCCCCAGGATTGTAATTCAACGAATCGAAGATTTGCAGCCGGTCCGACGTAAATTTCAACAATTCCTGCGTGCATAGTTTGACCAGATGGTTCTGTAGGAGAAGATGACTCATGCACATAAGTAACTTCTGCCCCTTCTTCCAGGTATACTAGGATATGGGAGAGATGAGCCAGACCGACACCTGGTCCCCATAGCAAGCTTTGAAGCGGTTGATCAATCTGTACATTTGGGGGAACATATAGAAAAACCCCTGACTGGGCCAACGCTCCAGCCAGCGCGGCGAATTTACCTTCACCAGGACGAACAATTTTGCCTAAAATTTTTTCCAGAAGATGCGGGTACTCATTTTCAGCGGTTTGTAAATCAGTGAAAATAACACCCAGGCTGGCTAATTCCGGGTCAAGCTTGCACTGCTTGCCACCAGGCAGTAATAAGACCTGTCCCCCATGGGTATCTCCTGTCATCGGTTGAAGAAGATCTTCGGGGGGAGTAGGCAGTTTTTGATATATTTCTGTTTCTGCCAGTTTGAACGAGCCAGCCTGAAGAGCGCGCAGGTCTGTGCGCCGCCAGGCTTCCTCTTGTGGGGTAGGGATGGGTAAAGCTTCAAATGCCTGCCAGGCGTTGTTTCGGTAATCCCGGATGTAAGTATTCTTTGTTGCCCTCACCATCTCTACGGTGAAGGCAAATTTTTGTGAGGCAACCGCCGAAGGGCGAGCTTTTCGCGTAATGATCTGTGGTATTTCTGTCATAAAAAATCCTTATTATTTTCGGTGACGATGTTTTCAATAAACCAATCTATCCGATGGAGCCTTCCATTTGAAGTTGGATCAGGCGGTTCATCTCAACGGCATATTCCATTGGCAGTTCCTTCACTAAAGGTTCAATGAACCCGGAAACGACCATAGTGGTTGCTTCTTCTTCGCTGAGCCCTCGGCTCATCAGGTAGAACAATTGCTCTTCGCCGACTTTAGACACAGATGCTTCATGTCCAATCGTCACGTCTTCCTCATCTATTTCGATATAAGGATAGGTATCTGACCGGGATTGTGGGTCAAGCAAAAGCGCATCGCAAACCACATTAGAACGGACATTTTCGGCGCCTTTGTAAACTTTGAGTAAACCGCGGTATGAAGCCCGTCCACCACCTTTGCTGATGGATTTAGAGGTAATTTTGCTACTAGTGTTGGGAGCGAAATGGATCACTTTTCCACCAGCATCTTGATGTTGACCGGGTCCGGCAAAAGCCATGGACAGAATTTCACCATGTGCACCTTTGCCAACCAGATAACAAGAGGGATATTTCATGGTTACTTTTGACCCGAGATTAGCATCCACCCATTCCATGGTTGCGCCTTCATGCACAACAGCGCGTTGGGTGACCAAGTTGTAAACATTAGTGGACCAGTTTTGAATGGTGGTGTAACGAACCCGTGCACCTTTCTTAACGACAATTTCAATTACTCCACTATGAAAAGAATCAGTTGTATACTGGGGTGCCGTACATCCTTCAACATAATGCACCTGAGCGCCTTCATCAGCGATAATCAATGAGCGTTCGAACTGGCCAATATTAGCAACATTCAAACGGAAGTAAGCCTGCAAAGGCAGGTCCACTTTTACCCCTTTGGGTACATAAACAAATGAGCCACCTGACCAGACCGCGCTGTTGAGAGCAGCAAACTTATTGTCTTCAATCGGAATGACCGTGCCAAAGTACTCTCTAAAGAGGTCAGGATACTGACGCAGTCCATTTTCAATGCTCAGGAAAATGACGCCTTGCTTTTCTAGGTGTTCCTGGATGCTATGATAGACCATTTCAGATTCATATTGAGCCCCAACTCCAGCCAAAAATTTTTGCTCGGCTTCCGGAATGCCCAGCCGGTCAAAAGTTTTTTTAATGGTCTCGGGGACTTCTTCCCAGCTTCGTCCTTCAGCTTCAGCTGGTTTGACATAATAGTAAATATCATCCAGATTGAGTTGAGAGAGATCAGCCCCCCAGGTTGGAATTGGACGTTTCAGATAGTGCTCTAAAGCTCGCAGACGAAACTCCAACATCCATTGAGGTTCGCCCTTCATGGCGGAAATCTGTCTGACAACCTCTTCATCCAAACCCTTTCGGGTCTTGAATACGGAAACGTCCTCATCACGAAATCCGTATTTATATTCTCCTAATCCTTCCAATAGATCTGTTTGCTGTGTTGCCATTGCGATACTCCTTTACACTTTACCAGTAAACGGAAAATCAGGAGGCTACACCGTTTTCGATTTTTTCTCGTACCCAGTCGTATCCATGTTCTTCAAGATGCAAAGCCAGGTCAGGTCCACCTGATTCGACAATACGCCCATCCATCATCACATGGACAAAATCCGGCTTGATATAGTTAAGAATGCGCTGATAGTGTGTAATCACAAGAACGCCCAAGTCAGGTCCACGCAGTGCATTGACACCTTCAGAAACGATACGCAATGCATCAATATCCAGCCCTGAGTCAGTTTCATCCAGAATGGCAATTTCGGGTTTGAGAGTTGCCATTTGCAAGATCTCAGCGCGCTTTTTCTCGCCACCCGAAAAACCTTCATTGAGGTAACGGCCAGCAAAGGTGTGATCCATCTTAAGTAATTCCATTTTTTCTTTAAGCAGTTTGCGGAATTCGGGAATGGGAATACCTTTATCTTCGGGGTTTAAAGCCCGCCGCTGGGCATTGACCGCGGTGCGCAGAAAATTTGCTACCGTTACACCTGGAATGGCAACAGGATATTGAAAAGCAAGAAATAAGCCCAATCGTGCACGTTCATCGGGTTCCAGTTCGAGGATATTCTGTCCCTTGAAACAAACCTCGCCCTCTGTGACTTCGTAAGCTGGATGCCCCATGAGAGTGTAAGCCAGAGTGGATTTTCCAGTGCCATTAGGACCCATGATGGCATGAACCTCACCCTGGCGGATAGTTAAATCAACACCTTTGAGAATCTCTTTATCTTCAATTTTGACGTGTAAACCGCGTATGACCAGCTCAGACATTGCAACTCCTGTAGATTGGTTGTTTTGCTTTTTCAGTTTAACATCCCGAATAATTAATGTCAATAGTTTGATAAAAATCTAACATAACTTTAATACGTTAGGATTATATCACAAGCCAAAATGGACAGGTAAAATGGTTCATGGCTTGTAAATGGTTTTGCGTAGAGGCTGTTTCGAAAATTAGTTTGGTGTTGATGATTATCATTTGTGAGAGTGGATTAGCGTTTTGCCTTATGAAAAATCCGCTATAATCGCTCTGGAAATGGCATTCGAATTCCATAAGAACCTGTTCAAGCATGGAACGGAACAATTCCGAAAGTATTTTCTACTCATCTTATAATTCTGGAGGAACTTGCATGACCAGTGATCTGGCTCCCTTTTTTGCACCAAAAGGTGTGGCTTTAATAGGAACTTCTGCCAGTCCCAACAAACTTAGTTTTGGCATTCTGCGAAATATGGTTGAGGCGAACTACCGGGGTGGGGTTTACCCGGTTAACCCTCGTTATCAAGAGGTGCTTGGAAAGCCATGTTACCCAGACGTTGCCAGTGTTCCTGATCCGGTAGACCTGGCAGTCATAGCACTTCCTGCGCCGATGGTCCTTGAAGCTCTAGAAGCCTGTGGGCTTCGAGGGATTCGCGCCGTAATTATCATTTCTGGTGGTTTTCGCGAGGTTGGCAAAGAGGGGGCAGAGCTGGAAAAACAGTGTGTCGAATTAGCCCATCGCTTTAATATGCGCCTAATTGGGCCGAATTGTGTAGGTATTATGGACCTGTACAGCGGGGTGAACACAACTTTCATCAGGGGAATACCTCCTAAAGGTCACATCGGTTTTTTGTCACAATCTGGTGCCATCTGTGGTGCAGTTGTGGATTACGTTATGGATAAGGGCATTGGCTTTTCCAACTTTACCAGCATGGGAAATATGGCAGATGTTAATGAGACAGACATCATCGAGTATTTAGCCCAAGACATTAATACAAAAGTTATTGCTGCTTATCTTGAAGGGCTGGAAAACGGACAGCGATTTATGGAAGTGGCTCGCCGGGTGAGTTGCCAAAAGCCGATTGTCATGCTAAAGGTAGGCCGCACTGCCGCGGGGGCACGCGCCGTTTCCTCCCATACTGGCTCACTAGCGGGGTCCTATACGGCTTATGATGCAGCATTTCGCCAGAGTGGAGTCATTCAGGTTGATTCGGCTGCAGAGCTGTTTGACGTTGCCATTGCATTGGTGCATCAACCAATACCAAAGGGAAATCGTGTAGTATTGATCACAAATTCGGGGGGGCCTGCTGCGCTGGCTTCGGATAGCTTGGCTGCGAATGGAATGATGTTGGCAGATTTACAAGCCGAAACACAGTCTCTTTTGCGTAGCCAGCTCAATCCGGCAGCTCAGGTTGCTAACCCTGTGGATATGTTGGGCGGTGCAGAGCCGTCAGATTATGCACATGCTCTTGAATACTGCCTGAAGGATGACAATGTGGATGCTGCCATTGCCATTTTGACACCTCAGGCTCTGGTGAATCCGGCTGATGTCGGTAAGGTGATTGGCGAGGCGGCAATAAAAAGCGATAAAACTGTTGTGGCTTCTTTTGTGGGTGGGGTGAGCGTTGGCGAGGCGCGCATGACACTGCACGGTATGGGTGTTCCAATGTACACGTTTCCAGAACAAGCGGGTTTTGTTTTAGGGGCAATGTACCGGTATGGGCAGTGGTGTGGGAAGCAGAAGAAGGATGATTATCCCAGACTGGATAAAATTGACCGGGATGCTGCCCTTCAAGCTTTGCGGGCAGCTGATAACTGCAAAGCACTTGGCGAAGCGCAGACCCGTCCGCTGTTGGCGGCTTACGGATTGCCGCTGATACCGGGAGAAGTGGTCTCCAGTTCTGCAGATGCGGTAAAGGCAGCCCGGCGAATTGGTTACCCTGTTGTTTTAAAGATTGTTTCCTCAGACTTGCTGCATAAATCTGAGGCGGGTGGTATTCGGTTGAACTTGACGAATGATCGGGCTGTGCAGGCAGCTTATGAAGAGATGTTTGAATCGCTTCGTCGGACTCATCCTCAAGCTAAATTAGAAGGGGCGCTGGTCGAGAAAATGGCCCCGCGCGGTCATGAGTTGATTGTGGGAATGCGGCGTGATCCAGCTTTTGGACCGCTGGTCATGTTTGGCTTGGGTGGAATATATGTTGAGTTGTTTGGTGATGTGGCATTTCGCGTGGCGCCGATGACACGACAGGATGCTTATGAAATGATCTACCAGACCAAAGCCGGCAAGCTGCTCTCTGGCTTGCGTGGGCAGCCGCCGGCAGATATTGACATGGTTGTGGACTGTATTTTGCGTTTGGGACAATTGGCGCTGGATTTCCCACAGATTGAAGAAATCGAAATGAATCCGTTGCTTGTGTTTGAACGCGGAAAGGGTGCGATCGCGCTGGATGCGCGGGCAATCTGCAGATAACTTTTTTTCGGAATAAAAACGATGTGCGTCGGACCGGTTGACGCACATCGTTTTGTTTAAGAGAAGTGGGGTTAGCAAATTCTGGGCAACAGCTCACTAGCAAGCATATCGAGAATACGTGTGCCGCCGATATCGGTCTTTAGCAAGACGCGTTTTTTGGGGGTTTCTCGAATGATCCCAATACGTGAGGCTTGCGTTCCATACCTCGAATTGCGCATAGCCGAAAGGGCGGCTTCTGCTTCCTCGGGCGGAACGATTACAATGACCTTCCCTTCGTTGGCAATGTAGAGCGGGTCGAACCCCAGCATCTCGCAAGCAGCAAGTACGGCTGGCTGTATGGGAATAGCGCCTTCTTCCAGTTCTATACACACATCGCTTTGCTGAGCAATTTCATTAAGAGTTGTTGCCAGTCCGCCGCGTGTGGGGTCGCGTAAGACGTGAGTGTTAGGGGCGGCTTTAAGTAGAGATTGTACCAGGTGATTCAGGGGCGCGACATCGGATTGAATCTGGGTCTCAAAGCCTAGTTCGCCGCGCGCTTCAAGTACGGCGATGCCATGCTCGCCAATTGAACCAGAAATCAAGACAATATCCCCCGGTTTTGCTTCTGATCCTGCGATAGTATATTCGGGAGGCAGCCAGCCAACACCGGTGGTGCTAATAAAGATCCCATCCGCTTTTCCTTTTTCAACCACTTTTGTATCACCAGCTACAACTTGCACATGAGCTTCATCTGCTGCCTCTTTCATGGAGCGCAGAACTCTATCCAGAGTCTCAAGGGACAGGCCTTCTTCTAGGATAAAGCTTGCAGTTAAGTAGAGAGGTACTGCACCAGACATGCTGACATCATTGACAGTGCCACAAATTGCTAAACGACCAATATCTCCGCCCGCAAAAAACAATGGTTTAACGATATGGGCATCTGTAGACACAATCAGTTTTCCTTGCGCTGTCGCCCCATCAGGCAGGCGCAGGCGGGCAAAGTCGTTATTCTCCAGGAGCGGTGGGCTGGACAAATGGGTCATGAAGACTTTCTGAATTAATTCTTTTGTCATTCTTCCACCACTTCCATGTCCAAGGACAATCTTATCGTGATGGGATAAAGGCAAAGGACAAACAGGTCCTTCCATGGCAGGGAGTTTCATGCGTTCCTTCCGTATTGGTAATAAGCAGCACATGCGCCTTCTGAAGACACCATAGTAGCCCCCAATGGGTTTTGAGGGGTACATATTGTTCCAAAAGCTGGACATTCAGGAGGTTTTTTGAGCCCTTGTAAAATCAAACCCGAAATACATACAGGGGACTCTTTAGTCTGGATGTCGTGAACACCAAATCGTTTTTCTGCATCATATTCTGCCCATTCTGGTCGCAATTTCCACCCGCTCATTGGGATGGTACCGATACCGCGCCAGTTTCGGTCACAGGGTTCATAGACTTTGTTGATGATAGACTGAGCTGTCTGATTACCATCTTTCGTTACCGCTCTTGGGTAAGCATTTTCCACTGTTGCTGAGTCGTTTTCCAGTTGCTGGACACATCTTAAGATGCCCTGTGCCAGGTCAAGGGGTTCAAATCCCGTCACAACAATTGGCACACGGTAGCGTTCAGCAATGGGGAGATATTCCCAATACCCCATAACCGTACACACATGCCCAGCAGCCAGAAATCCCTGCACCCGGCATTCTGGAGAGCTAAGAATGGCATGCATGGCTGGTGGAACACATACCTGTGATACAAGCACAGAGTAATTTTTTATTCCCTGTGCTTTTGCTTGAATGACGCTCATGGCATTTGCCGGTGCAGTAGTTTCAAAACCAATCGCAAAAAAGACCACTTCTTTTTCTGGATTCCCTTGAGCAATACGGACGGCATCCAGAGGCGAGTACACCACGCGCACTTGTCCACCCATCGCACGCACAGAAAACAGATCACGTTCCGAGCCGGGAACTCGCAGCATATCGCCGTAGGAGCAAAAGATAACATTTGGCTGAGAAGCAATCGCAATTGCTTTATCTACCAACTCTAAGGATGTGACACACACTGGGCAGCCTGGTCCATGAACTAGCTCGATTTGTTCGGGCAGAAGCTGGTCCAGTCCGTACTTTAGTAATGCATGTGTTTGACCGCCGCAGATTTCCATAATTACCCAGCGGCGCGTGACAATGCGGCGAATTTGTTCTAGAACGCCTTTTACAAGGGGAGCCTCTCGAAACTCGTTGATGAATCGCATGTTCTACCTATAACTATTTGCTATCAAGGTTGTCACTAAGCTCTTCGCCCAATAATGCAACTTCTCGCAGAGTTTGTAAAGTTTCAAGCGCTTCTTGTTCACTTAGCAGATTAATAGCAAACCCAGCATGGATGATGGCATAATCACCAACCTTTGCTTCTGGGGTTGCTTCAATGCATACTTCTCGGATAACGCCGCCAAAGTCAACTTTTGCCATTTGAAAATCTTTGGCTTTATAGATTTCAATAATTTTGCCTGGAATACCTAAACACATGGTGGTTGACTCCTTAAGTTTGAATTTAGGCTTACATTTTGCAATGTACCATGTTAACCTTTCGTCAATGCGTTCGCAATCAGAGCTTGTCCAAGAGCGATTCCACCGTCATTTGCTGGGACGCGGTGATGGATCAATACCGTGAATTTTGCACGCTTTAGTTCCTGCAATGTTTTGGTGAGAAGCAAGCGGTTTTGCCATACTCCACCGCTTAATGCGACAGTTGAATGACCATTGCCATTGCGAACATGCAAGCAGAGTTCAACAACAAGTTGAACAACACTGTTGTGGAAACGCGCTGCCAGAACAGGGATGGGGATTCCAGCGCGCCAATCGCCGATAATTTGATGCAGCATAGCATTCGTGATAATTTGATCCCCTTGAATTTCCAGGGGATAAAAGCCCATTTCTGCAGGATCGGCTAACGCCTCCATCTCAATGGCTGCCTGCCCCTCGTAAGTATTGACCTGGCAAATCCCCAACAGAGCAGAGATTGCGTCAAACAAGCGCCCCATGCTGGACGTCATGGGCGAGTTAATTTGGCGTCCCAATTGAGAGCGCAAGGCAGTTCGTTCTTCATAACAAAGCGCCTGAACTGGGGGTAAATCGGTTTCCCAATCTATGCCAGCCTGCCAAAGATGAGAAAGTGCCATGCGGGCGGGTTTTCGGGCGCTTATATCGCCGCCGGGTTGTGGAGTATATGCCAAATGGAAATATCGTTGGTACCCTTGGTAATTTCCCAGTAGCACCTCTCCTCCCCAGATGGCACTGTCGGTTCCTAATCCCGTTCCGTCAAAGATGAGCCCAATGACCGGCTCACCAGAATCCCAACCGTTATCCCCTAGACAGGCGGCAAGATGTGCATGATGATGTTGAATCTGAATCAAAGGTAATTGGTCTTGCTCTGCGCGCTGGTGAGCATAACGGCTGGCAAGATAATCAGGGTGCAAATCGCAGGCAATTATCTCGGGTTGAATTCTAAACAATTTTTGATAATGAATAATGCCTTCTTCAAACGATCTTAAGGTTTCGTAGTTTTGCATGTCGCCAATGTGATGGCTTAGGAAGACGTAGTGTTCTCTGGTCAGGCAAAAGGTGTTCTTGAGTTCTGTACCGGTGGCAAGAATGGGGGACAATGGTTCTGCGACGGTCAGGGGGTCAGGCGCATAGCCACGCGCTCTACGAATTGGGTATCTTACCCCCTCAATAACTCTAACAACTGAGTCGTCCACACGCATATGGATGGGGCGATCATGCAAAAGAAAAGCGTCCGCGATAGTCATAAGCCTTTGCAGGGCTTCTTCGTCTTCATAACAAATTGGCTCTTCAGATAGATTCCCACTGGTCATGACCAGCAACTCGGGAAAGCCGGGTGCAGGTTCCAGAAGCAGTAAATGAAGCGGGGTGTAAGCAAGCATCACCCCAAGCGTTTGTTGCCGTGGAGCAACCTCCAAGGCGACCGCTGAAGCAGGATGACGTTCCAACAATACGATTGGTTTCTGCGGTGAGAGCAGGAGCGTTTCTTCTTCGGGATTCAAAATGCAATGCCTGCGAACGGTTTGCAGATCGAAAGCCATCAAGGCAAAGGGTTTCTCACTGCGTCGCTTGCGTCTGCGCAATTCTGTGACGGCTGCCGAGTTTGTGGCATCACATGCCAGATGGTAGCCGCCTAAACCCTTAATCGCTAGAATTTTTCCCTGCTGAAGCCATTGCCGGGCAAGTTGTAAGGCATCCTCTGATTCTGCCCGTCGTTCCCCATTGACCTGAAACCAGATTTTTGGACCGCATTCTGGGCATGCGATAGGTTGGGCATGGAAACGGCGGTCGAGGGGGTTTTCGTATTCCTTTTGACACTGGGCGCACATTTGAAATGATGACATGGTTGTCAACGGGCGGTCATAGGGAATATCTCGCACGATGCTAAAGCGAGGCCCACAATTCGTACAATTGATAAATGGGTATCGGAAGCGTCTATTATAAGGGTCGAATAGCTCATGTTGACAATCGGAGCAAATGGACATATCGGGGGAAACGGGTATAAATTGCCCTACTTCAGGCTGACTGGCAACGATTTCAAATTGGCGATATCCATTTGGTGTGCAAGGCTCACTCTCTAGTTGATCAATTCGCGATAAGGGAGGCGCCTCGTTACGTATCGCTTGAAGAAATAAGCTAATATTTTTTTCTGAGCCATTGACCTCGATTTCGACGCCGCTGGAAGTGTTTCGTACCCAGCCGGTTAGCTGATAGCGCTGGGCAAGTGAGAAGATGAAAGGACGAAATCCTACCCCCTGAACAATTCCATACACTCGAATTTTGCAACCGACAATTTCTGGGCTCATCATGTAATTTTACGGATTGAAACCTGCTCTTTCAGCCAGTTTACCCAGTTAGATATTCCTTCGCCGGTCTGACAGGACAAAGGGAAGGTGACTAGACCCGGATTGAGCATTTCAACACCCTGGCGAAAATAATCCATATCGAATTTCACATAGGGAAGCAGGTCAATTTTATTGATTACCAGGGCAGATACTCCGCGATAAATTTGCGGGTATTTGTAGGGTTTATCGTCTCCCTCAGGAATGCTGGCGATCAACACATTGGCATGTGTTCCCAATTGAAAGGCAGCCGGGCAAATCAGATTGCCGACATTCTCTACGATCAACAAATCCAATTCTTTGAGAGGCATTTGCTGCAATGCGTTGTTGACCATGACGGCATCTAGATGGCAATCACCGCCAGTGTTAATTTGCACGGCTGGCATCCCTGCCGCGTGAACTTTATCCGCATCTATCGTCACAGGAGCTGTGTCTCCCTCAATTACTCCTATCCGGATTTGAGAGGTAAGCGCTTCAATGGTTTTAAGGATAAGGCTGGTTTTTCCAGCGCCGGGTGAAGCCATCAAATTGATTGCAAAGATGCCATTCTCGTCCAGCAAGCTACGGTTTATTCCAGCCAGACGATCATTGGCATCCATAATTTTTTCAACGATTGTTACACGCTGGTTGTTCATCATAGCATCCCTATAGATTATTTTTCAATTTCAATGCTATCTAGATAAAACTGTTCACCAGAAATGACGCGGATATTTGCGCTACTGCACTGTGGACAAGGGGTCAGAAGATTATTTTCTAGACTAAACGAATGACCGCATTCCTGGCATGTCATCTGCGCCGGAATACGATGAAAATGTAGTTGCGCCCCGCAGCAAATTGTATTTTTGCTGATGATGTCCCAATAGAATTGAACTGAATCATCAATAATACTGGATAAACTACCAATCACTAGGTAGATATCTGTTACGCGCTTCGCTTGGGCTTGTGTAGCGTGACGCGTGGCTATCTCAAGAATATTTTCAGTGACTGCCAGTTCGTGCATGGGATTTATTATAATCTAATCGGACAAATTTAGTAGGATTGTATTCTTGTGATGCTTTCCTAGCTTTGGGGCTGGCAATCGCTGGTTTGGGTCAGTTATTCTTTACTCGATTAGTTCTACTCGAACTGCACAGACTTTATATTCCGGTATTTTAGCAATCGGATCGAGCGCTGCAATGGTTAATTCGTTGGTGGCTGTCTCAGGGAAATGAAAGTTAGCATGGAGTACACCAGGGGGTACCCGATCAGTGATCCACACTTCTGCCTCAGTCGAGCCTCGACGGGAAGAAACCCGCACGCGCCGTTTCCCATTGATGCCAATATGAGCAGCGTCTTCCGGGTTCATCTCAATCAACGATTTACTGTAAATCTCCATTAAGCCCTTAGAGCGGCGGGTCATCTCACCACCGTGCCAGTGATAGAGAACACGCCCAGTTGTCAACAGCATTGGATATTCATGATCGGGCAATTCTGCTGGTGGGATATGGTGTGTAGCTGTGAATTTGCCTAAACCACGCGAGAACTTATTAACATGAAGAATAGGAGTGCCCGGATGATCAGGAGTTGGAACCGGCCAATGCAATTGCTCACCACGATCAAGGCGCTGGTAGGTAACACCGCCATAAATTGGCGCCAGTGCATTGACCTCGTCCATGATTTCCGATGGATGCGTGTATTCCCATTTGGCAAACTTGGCATTAGCGGGTTTTCTCGAGCCCTGCGCCAAAATCAGGTTTGCTAGATCGCGAGTGATTTGCCAGTCTTGCCTTGCATTGATAGTTGTTTCAATTGCTTGACGCACTCGCTGGACGCGCCTTTCAGTATTCGTAAATGTACCATCTTTTTCTGCAAATGAAACCCCCGGCAAGAGTACATCAGCGTATTGCGATGTTTCGGATGGGAAAATTTCTTGTAGAACGAGAAATTCCAATTCCTCTAGAGCGTGGCGCACATGATTGGTATCCGGGTCAGTCATGACCGGGTTTTCACCCAAAATATAGAGGGCTCTTATCTTCTTTTCAGCCGCAGCTGGCATCATTTCTGTGACAGTCATCCCCACTTTTGAAGATAGCGGAACTCCCCAGGCTTCTTCAAATTTCTTTTGGGCTTCGGGGTTGGTGACGAGTTGGTAACCTGGATAGAAATTTGGCAAGCCGCCCATATCGCAGGCGCCTTGGACGTTATTTTGTCCTCGCAATGGGTTGACGCCGCCTCCGGGTACACCCATATTGCCTAACAGCATCTGCAAATTTGCCAGTGTCATCACATTCTGTACACCGACAGTGTGTTGGGTGATTCCCATTGCCCAAATGGCAGCCATCGGATGATTTTGGGCAAAAATCTCGGCGGCTTCGTAGAGCAGTTCTCTTGGCACACCGGTGATCTCTGATACGGTTATCGGGTCATACTGGGAAATATTTTGCCGAAATTCCTCAAATCCTTCAGTCCGCTCTTGAATGAAGGTTTTATTTTCCCATCCTTTTTCAAGGATGATGTTCATGAGACCATTGAGCAATGCAATATCTGTTCCGGGATGATGTTGTAGGTGCAAAACAGCAAATTCGGTGATATCTATTTTGCGCGGATCGGCAACCACCAGTTTGACGTTTCGCTTGAGGACTGCCTGACGAATGCGAGTGCCGAAGACAGGATGTTGTTCTGTCGTGTTCGATCCAATGATGAAAATTGAGCTAGCAAACTTAACAATGTCGTCCATTGTATTTGACATTGCTCCAGAGCCAAACACAGTTGCTAAACCTGCCACGGTGCTGGAATGACACAGACGCGCGCAGTGATCCACGTTGTTGGTACCAATTACCTGGCGGGCAAATTTATTCATCAGGTAATTTTCTTCATTTGTACACTTTGCAGAGGTTAGGATACCAATGCTATCAGCACCATAAGTGTCACGAGTCTGTATCAGTTTTTCGCTCACGATGCACAGCGCAGTATCCCAGCTAACCTTAACCCAATTGCCACGATCAGACTTTGCAGGACGTTCACTGCCTTTCAACAAGTACTCTCGTACCATTGGATCAGTCAGGCGATCCTTATGGTGGACGAAGTCGAACCCATATCGTCCCTTAACGCATAAGTGCATGCCATTCACAGCGCCATTTGGATTCGATGTGACACGGATAATACGGTTATCTTTGATGTTCAAGTCAATGGTGCAGCCGACGCCACAGTAAGTGCAAGTTGTTGTGACAATCTTGTCCGGTGTCCCTAACCCAACTGACATTTTGTTATCTAAAGCACCAGTTGGACAATAGGCAACACACGCCCCGCAAGATTCGCAGCGTGCTTCTAACATTGTTCCATCTGCACCTGCGGATATATGGGTTTCATAGCCGCGTTTGGAGAGTCCCCAAACGAAACGACCCTGTATTTCAGCGCAGGCGCGAATGCAGCGGTTACACAGGATACACTTATTCAGATCCACCCATACGAACGGGTTTGGATCGCTATCAACTGCATAACGAGGCGTGCCGGCAGATAATGAGGGAACATCTAACCCATAATAATTGGACCAATATATCAATTCGTTTTCACGACTATCGTTGGCTGCGTAACCTGCGTCGTAATAGGTGGAAAGTAACAACTTCAGGACGGTTTTGCGAGACTCAATGATCTCAGCTGTGTCCGTCTGAATGTCCATTCCATCCTCTGCTGGTAATGTGCAGGCGGTGGTCGGACGCAAAGCACCCTTGACGTCAACTACACAGAGCCGACAGCCGCCATATGGGGTTAGGTCCTTGTGGTAACATAGCGTTGGTATGATGATACCTTCATCATTTGCTATCTCTAAGACAGTTTTTCCTTCTTGCGTGCGATAGGTTTTACCGTTAATTTTCAGAGTGATCAATTCTCACTCTCCTTGCTCAGTCCACTGCCGACTTTCGCGGGTCGTTGGAGCTGGTTTTTTCATCGGACGCAGGTAGATGAACCAATATACCAGCCCAACCATAAAAGCTCCGCCAATGATGTTACCGATAGTGACTGGTAACAAATTACTAATAAAGAAGTTATACCATGTCAAATGGGGAAAGTCAGTTGGGGCTTTTTTGACTAATTCAAACAAGGCAGGATCACCCCAATTCTTAACAAATAGGGCGATTGGGATGAAGTACATGTTGGCGATGCTGTGCTCAAAACCAGCAGCGACAAAAGCGGTGATGGGAAAGATGATAGAAAGAATTTTGTCAATGGTCGAACGAGCGCTGAAACACAGCCAAACCGCCAGACACACTAAGGCGTTACACATAATTCCCAGCGCAATCGCTTGCCCAAATTCCAGATTGGTTTTTGCTTCCCCGATACTCAGGACATTCAACCCGATTGCACCACTACCGAACATGTATTGCTTTGTGAAAAACATCAGAACAGCTGTGGCAATGGAACCAATAAAGTTTCCAAAATAGACGATGATCCAGTTTCGCATTAATTGTAAAAGCGTAACTTTTCCGCTGGTGAAAGCCATGATGATAAGATTGTTTCCGGTGAATAGCTCAGCGCCACCGACAATGACAAGGATCAAGCCTAGTGAGAAACTTAGTCCAGCCAGTAAACGAATGACACCATACGGAAGCCCGCTTGAAAAAGCTGGCGATCCTTCAGCGGTTTTGATGGCTATGCTTCCTGCGCTTACCGTGGTCGAGAAGATCGCTCCCAAAGCAATGAATGCTCCTGCCAATACAGCCAGAGCAAACATTTCCCCCAAAGTCATGTTTGCTTTTTTCACCCCAACCGCTTCAGCCTTTACGGCCATCTCGGCTGGAACGAGAGCGTCAATACTGAATTCGTTATTTGCCATGACTTGTTACCTTACTAACTAATGAGCAATGCTTTCAGCTCACAGTAATCAACTTGCCAACCGGACAAACCCCAGTTGGGCAGACTTTTAAGCGGATGTGCGCTTCAACCTCAGCGCGGAAATACTTGAGAACATCCCGAACTGGTGTCCCGGCTGTTTGTCCTAAACCACAGTTAGAGAGCTGATTCATGTTATCGGCAAGCTCAAGCAGTGTGTCTAGATCAGCTAGTGTGCCGGTTCCTTTAGAAATATTATCCAGGATTTCATAAGAACGCTGGGTGCCAATGCGGCAGGGGTTGCATTTTCCACAGCTTTCTCTGCGGAAGAAATTCATTAGCACTTTTGCCAGGTCTACAACACAGGTGTCTTCATTGCAAATTAACAATGCCCCAGAGCCGAGCGAAACACCCGCTTTGGCATAGGCGTCAAAGTCCATTGGGGTATCTTGCAAGCTGGCAGGGATGACCGAGCCGCTTGAACCACCCGTCTGTGCCAGCTTGAAAGTGGAACCATTTTTCATCCCTTTGCCGTAAATCGCAATCACTTCGCGCAAAGTGATGCCCATCGGGACTTCGATTAGTCCTGTGGCATTTACATGTCCTAGTATGGTATACACTTTTGTGCCTGGGCTGCTCGGTGTTCCAATACTTCGATACCAGGCTGCACCATTTCGGATAATCGCTGGGACGTTTGCCAGGGTTTCAACGTTATTGACGAGCGTGGGTTTGCCCCATAAACCGTGTGTGGTTGGGTATGGCGGGCGGGAACGTGGTTCTCCTCGCTTGCCTTCAATAGATTCGATAAGAGCTGTTTCCTCGCCACAGATGTAAGCGCCAGCGCCGCTATGAATGTGAATATGAAAGCTGAAGTTGGTACCGAAAATATGGCTACCAAGCATGCCCATTTCCTCAGCCTGACGAATCGCCTGAAGCAGACGATTTTGTGCCAGTAAGTACTCGCCTCGCACATACACATAGCCTTCACTAGCACCAACGGCATAACCAGCAATGGTCATTGCTTCCAAGATTGAGTGCGGATCGCCTTCAATGATTACCCGGTCTTTGAAAGTTCCCGGTTCGCTTTCATCAGCATTGCAAACAACAAATTTTTTATCACCTTTCGCTTTTGAGACAAAACTCCATTTCAGCCCGGTTGGGAAGCCCGCGCCACCGCGCCCGCGTAAGCCGGATTTGGTAATCTCTTCAATTACTTGGGTTGGCGTCATCTCTGTAAGAACTTTGCCAAGGGCAGTGTATCCATCATGCAGGATATAATCTTCGATGCTGTTTGGGTCGATAATGCCAGCCCGCTCAAGGACAATACGCTTCTCCGCGGGGAGTGTACCTTTTCGTGCAGAGAGCCAGGCAATACGTCCGCTCAATTCGCGCGCGGGGGCTTGTAAACCTGCAGCAACTCGCCCTTTATATAGGTGCTCTTCTACGAGGAAATGGACATCTTCTGGTCGAACCGGTCCATAGATCGTTGCTTCGGGATACACAATAACCATAGGAATGGCATCGTGCCTGCCAACATCACCAACCATGGATAAAGAGATTTCGTCCTCCAAGCCAAAAGCCTTAATTTCCTCTTGCAAACGCTCAAAAACTTGCTGCGCCCCGCGTTCCATGCTGTCGGGGTCGCTTGAAACCAGCACCATTGAACGATAGGTTTTCATAATCACCTCTTTAACTATAGCGAGCCAGGATATCGGGTATTTGTTCTGGGGTGACATTCCCATAAATGTCATCATCGATGACAATGACCGGACCAACGCCGCAGATGCCCAAACAACTGGTGGTTACCAATGACCATTTGCCATCCGGCGTGGTCTCGTCTTCGCTGATTTTGAGAATATCCTGCAGTGTTTCCCAGACTTCGCGTCCTCCCACAACATGGCACGGTGCACTTTCGCAGAACTGGATCACATGGCGCCCGCGTGGTTTGGTAGATAACATGCGGTAAAACGTGGTGACTGCAAACACTTGACTTTTTGCCAAACGCAGGCGCCGACTGACTTCTTCCAGAGCCTCCTGAGGGAGATAACCAATTTTGCGGTTAATATCATTCAAGATTGGAATGAGTTCTTCCCGGCTGGTACCGTGTTCCTTTATTGCTGCTTCTACGGCATTCATTACTGCCTGTTTGTTTTGAGTTTCAGTTACCATGCTCCTCCTCCAGCGTGGGTTTTATTTCAATACCACACAAGTCTAGTTAATCCGAATTGCATTGAAGTTGCAAACCTGCATACAGATACCACAGCGGATGCAAATATCGGGATCAATATGATGCGTTTGGCGCCGTTCACCGCTGATGGCGTTGACGGGACAGTTACGGGCGCAAACTGTACAGCCAGTGCAAACTCCGGCAATGATTTCATAGGTAATCAATGCACGACAGACTTTGGCGGGACAACGTTTTTCGTAAATGTGAGCTTCGTATTCATGGCGGAAGTATTTGAGTGTACTTGCTACCGGATTTGGCGCACCTTGCCCAAGACCACACAGGCTGGTAGAACTGATTTCCCGGCACAACTCTTCGAGGGTTTCAATATCACCATCTCGTCCTTTACCCTCACATATGCGAGTAAGGATCTCCAGAATGCGGCGGGTACCTACCCGGCAGGGAACGCATTTGCCACAACTCTCGTCCTGCGTGAATTCCATGAAGAAGCGGGCAATGTCTACCATGCATGTTTCTTCATCCATTACGATCATACCGCCCGAACCCATAATGGATCCAACTGAAGCTAGCGATTTATAATCCACTGGCAGATCAAGATACTGTTCGGGGATACAACCGCCCATAGGTCCGCCGGTCTGGATGGCTTTGAATTTCTTATCGTCCTTGATACCACCGCCAACATCATAAACGATTTCGCGCAATGTGATGCCAAAGGGTACTTCAATCAGTCCAGTATGTTTGACATCCCCTGCAAGAGCAAAGGTCTTGGTGCCTTTACTGTTTTCAGTGCCCATACTGGCATACCATTCGGCTCCATTCACAATAATTTGCGGCACGACGGCGTAGGTTTCGACATTGTTGATATTGGTGGGTTTCCCGAATAGTCCTTTTACGGCTGGGAAGGGGGGACGGGGGCGCGGCTCACCACGGCGACCTTCAATAGAAGCCATCAAGGCAGTCTCCTCACCGCAGACAAATGCCCCTGCACCTTGGCGAACTTCCAAGTCGAAAGAAAAACCACTTCCCAAAATGTTTTCACCCAACAAACCAAACTCACGCGCTTGCTGAATGCCAATATTCAAGGTCTTTACGGCCAGGGGGTATTCTGCGCGACAGTAGATATATCCTTGTTGTGCGCCAATTGCGTACGCAGCAATGATCATCCCTTCAATCACGGAGTGGGGGTCACTTTCAAGCACCCGGCGATTCATGAAAGCGCCAGGGTCGCCTTCATCCGCATTGCAAATAATGTATTTCACCGGGTCACTACTGTTTCGTGCGAATTGCCATTTCTTGCCAGTAGGAAAGCCAGCACCGCCGCGTCCTGCAAGCCCCGAGCGCAACACGGTATCAATGACTTCTTCCGGTGTCATTTCACTAAGAGCTTTGGCAAGTGCCATGTAGCCGCCTTCGGCAATGTAGTCCTCAATATTATTTGGATCAATTTTGCCGCAATTTCGCAGGACAATACGAACCTCTTTTGGTTTGGGTGCACCAAGTTCCTCATCGGCTACAGTAATCTCTTTGGCTCGGAATTTCTCAACAATACGCCCTTTCAGGAAGTGTTCTTCCACCAAGTAAGGAATATCGTCCACACTGAGATTAGCATAATGGACACCCTCAGGGTAAACCATCATGTCCGGTCCATATTGGACGGGATCACCAATGCGGGAGGTTTCAAGCACCTGAACTTCATCCACTAGGCCCTGAGCGACCAATTCATCGTGCAGGGCATCTATTACTTCCAGAGCTCCTTTTGCCAGACAACCTGGGTCAACGGATACCAATACATGAGAACGATAGAATGCCATATTTCACCTTTCTCACAGACCTAACCTGTTCGTCAAAGATGTATAAACAGATTAGACTGTTATGTCTCAATCTTATACTCTTTGACGACAGTGTGATTCATAACGTGTTCTTTCATGATCCGGCGCGCTACATCGGGCGTGACTTTGCCATAAGTCACTGGCGGTTCGTCGCCAATGATTACCTGAACAATCGGTTCCCAGGAGTCTAAACCAATGTTGCCGGTTTGCCGGACAACGATATCAGACAAATTTTCCTTTTCAATGAAATCCAGAATGGCTTTAAGTGTTTCGCGTGCACCAGCTGCAATACCAACCGTCCCCATACCAACGATGATTTGTTTCTGCCCGGTTACAACTTTTGCCTCGCGCTTTTTCAGGGCTTCTTCGCGTACGCGTTTCAAATCTTCCAGTGATTTGATCTTATCCATTTTTTACCTCTCTAACTGTTTTCTGTAGTCTTCAATTTGCGGATTGCACATCTTGTATTCCTAATTCCAGAGTATTTCGAAGAAACTTCAGGACTTCTGGCTCTGATAATGGAATGCCCTCTAACTCCTGTTTGATTGGGGCGTCGTCGAATTCAAATTGCCGATCATCCACGCAATAATGAAAAATCCAGTGAATCTCTGGAGAGCCAACTAAAAGCCCCAAAAAAGTTCCAGCCAGATCTCCGAGCGGCATACGGTCGATGTGACTGCGTTGAAACTCAACATCTACCCGTGTACCGAGATTGGGTGTGGATTGAATGTGGAAAAACCCATTACAAGCTTCGGCAGCAGCTTTCAATAATGGGATACCCAGTCCAACTTTTCGGGTGGTGCGACTGGTAACAAATGGGTCTGTGATTTTAGCGACTGTATCCGCATCCATACCGCACCCGTCATCAATAACGCTCATTCTTAGGCGGTCTCGCCGTGTATCCTCAATAACTTCAATTGTAATGTTTTTAGCCCCGGCGGAGACACTATTTTCAACAATATCCAGCAAATGTAGAGCCAGTTCTCTCAAGATGATTTCTCGACTTTGCCGTCTTCCTGAAGTGGACGGAGGACTTGTGGAAACTTATTCGGACGAACCCGCCCGATGATTTCCTCATCTACGACGACTACAGGGGCCTGGCTGCATGCGCCTACACAACGGCAGAGTTCGAGAGTAATGTTGCCGTCTGGCGTGGTTTGTCCGGCTTCAATACCCAGTAATTGTTTGGCTTTCTCAATGAGCTGGGGCGTACCACCCACATAACAGGCGGTACCCATGCAAAATTTGACCGTATGTTTGCCGCGCGGGCTTGTGGTAAAGAAAGAGTAAAAGGACACCACGCCATGCACAATACTGACGGGAATTCTCAGCTTCTGTGCTACGTATTGTTGCATGGGTTCGGAAATAAAGCCAATCTGGCTTTGTAACTCATTCAAAATGACCATTAACCCGCCGGGCAGGTGTTCGTTTTGTTCGATAATCTGGTCAATAATTTGTTTTTTCTCGCTTATCGCCAGCGGATTGCTGGCCGTGACACTTTCTGTGGCAGTTACCATCTTGATAGACTCCATACAAAATAATTTTGGATAATAATGGTTTTATTTTTTAGTCTTCAGTAGTTTAACCAACAAACTGGGAAATGGTCAAATATCAAATGTCATGTAAAAGTATAGAGGGTTGTCCATGTTGTGAAAACTATCACGATTGCTTTAGGGTAATCAGTTTCATAAAGCGACCATTTTGACCGTGGATTGCTTGCTTTAATTCGGCAATGGTAGGAACTTCTATATGAAACTCGGTGGTGCCAATAAATTCATCCAAACCATGTACGTCGCCGTTCTGGATAAGCGGGTACCCTTCAATTTGGGGGAAAACCTTAATCGCTTCGGCAGGAGAGATATGGCGAGATATCTCCAGTGCTTCAATTGGAAATTCGGTGGGAATTAAACCGAGAACCTGAATCAAGCCAAACATTTTGCGGTTGACATGCGCTGGGATAAAAAGCCCGCCCAGCGAAGAGACAATCTCCCATGCCTGACGAAGGCTTAAGTTAACCGATGTTGATAGTAATTGTGGTTCACTACGGATAAATCTGCCTGTTTTATCTACAACAAATTGCTCGCCGAAAAAGTCTGGGCGGTTTTTTATCTGGGGGAGGGCTTGATTGACAACTTTTTGCAGTTTTTTTGCCTGTTCCAGTGTGTCAAACAGGCATAAGACGTGAACTTCTTCACGAGTTTGTAGTTCCATACCAGGCAGCACAATCAAGCCGGTGCCTTTTGCTGCTCTTTGTACAGCGCCAATGTTTGCCGTTGCGTTGTGGTCAGTGATGGCAATAAGGTTGATATCATGTTTCAGTGCAGTTGAGACAATCAAAGGGGGGATCATCTCAACTTGCGCGCAAGGCGAAAGGACGGTATGGACGTGCAATTCCGCACGATAGGTTTTCAACCGGTTACTCCATGCCTTTTACCATTAACAAGCGCGCAGTCCCATTTCCCACAATTTTCCAACGACAGCGAAAGAGGGTTCGTTTGTTGAAAGGAGGATAATGCCTTCCTGATTGGCTTTTTCCACTGTCGCAGGCTCGGGTTGGGCTCCTTCCGTAATAATGACAGCGCATAAATCCAGCAACGCAGCCACTGCCACGATATTTCCATGAGCCTGCAAAGTAACCCAAAGACTTTTTTGTTTAGCACCAGACATAACGCAGCTTAACAAATCAGAGGTATATCCCCCAGAAGGTTGCAGTTCTGCCAGGTTTCGCGGTTCGGTCAGAAGTGTCAGGTGCAGTTGATCAACGATTTGAGCCAGATTCATGATGTGCCTCCATCTAATTTGCTGGAATAACCCTCGCCAACGCTTTCTTCCTTATCCAGATTAATGCGCATTTTCAACCGGGTGCCTTTGTCAACTACGGACTCAAGAACCATGTTATCCACACAGCGGGCAATGTTTGCCAGTCCCATACCAGCCCCGAAGCCCAGCTCGCGAATCTCCTCGCTGGCGGTTGAATACCCAGGCTTCATAGCCAGTTCTACGTCCGGTATTCCGGGCCCGTCATCATAAGCTTCAATTGATATTCGATTGGGTTCAATCTCTACGCGTATGACACCTCCGCGAAGGGTGTGAATAATAAGATTCATCTCTGCTTCGTAAACAGCGATGCCACAGCGCCGGGCAATTTGTGGACTGGCGCCAAGCCGCAACAAGGCGCGTTTGATGTGGCTGGATGCAGCACCACCATGTGTGAAGTCGCGTGGTTTGATGTTATAGCGCAAAATCAGGCTGGTACGATCGGATTCGATATCCTCAAACAAATGGCTGGCACGATATTTACGGATTTCCTCTACCTGAATATCGCGCTGTAGGGCTTTAAGTAATCCCCGAGTGATGTCCCCTTTGGTTAAAATCCCGATTAGCTTACCCTGATCATCAATAACTGGTAAGCGCCCCACCTTTGAGCTGACAAAAATTTTTAATGCTTCAACTACCGGGTCGGTGCCTTTCACTGTTAGAACATCGCGAGTCATGTATTTGCTTGCCTGAGCGTCCAGGTCTGACTGGCACAGACAATGGATCAGGTCCTCCATGCTAATAATGCCAACCAGATTTTCACCTTGCACAACGGGGGCACCGGAGATGCGAGCTTTACGAAACATTTCCACAACGTCGCGCATGATCATTTCGGGGGATAAAGTTTTTGGAGAGCTGGTCATCACTTCACTCACCCTTAACTCATATGCCAGCTCTTCAGTGCGAGTGATATTTTCTGCAACCTGATCATTAATCAGGATGTTGTGGGGGGAGGCAGGTGTTTGTGCCATAGATAACTATTTTTTGCTACTCGAGGTCACTGGGACCGTCAGAGACTGATCTTTCCAAGCTGGGCAATCCGGCTTGGTATAGCCTGCCACACAGTTCAAACATCCCAAAAGGTGAGGTAATTAATGCAATCCGTTCCTGTGTAGCCAATTCGATCGTTTCTATGGGTGGATTTTTGCCGCGAACGAAAACAATTGCCGCAACATCAGCCATTTGTGCAGTACGCACAACCTGTGGATTGCAAAGACCGGTTAATAATACTGCTTCGGGCTGAATGGAAGCCAGCACATCGCTCATCAAATCGGCGCCACAGCCTCCTTTGACTTCTCGGTCAAGGTCTGCTCCATCATTGATGAGCTTGCCATTAATCACACGGATAAGTTCCGATACTTTCATAGTCACCTGAATTTAATGTATTGACATTTTTATTTTACCTTATTTGAGGGTTTTTTATGGAAAAGTCTCGCAACCAATAATAAATTACCTGCTATTTATAGGTAGTAAAACGCTAGTGCAGTTTGCGTTTCTGCAAAATGCGCAGTAAAATCATGAAAATTTCAGACGGTGAGAACAATATGAAGTCAGTGATTCAGGCAGTTAAGGGCACGCGAGATTTTTATCCCGAAGAAATGGCTGTGCGCAACTGGCTATATGGCAAAATTCGGGAAGTTTCGCAGTTGTTTGGTTACCAGGAATATGAAGGTCCGATACTGGAGCGAATTGATTTATACGCTGCCAAATCCGGTGAGGAGCTTGTTAAAGAGCAGGCATTTGTGTTTCCGGACCGGGGCGGTGATTTAATTACTTTGCGTCCGGAATTAACCCCCACGCTGGCAAGGATGGTGGCTCAGCGACAAAATACGCTAGTTTATCCATTGCGCTGGTGGTCATTTGGTCCATTCTGGCGCTATGAACGTCCCCAGAAAGGGAGAACGAGGGAGTTCTTTCAATGGAATATTGATTTGATCGGGGTAGATTCGCCAGAAGCAGATGCTGAGTTGATTGCCGTTTGTGCAATGTTTTTTGAAAAGATTGGGTTAAATTCACAACAAGTTGGGATTCTGGTAAACAATCGGCGACTGATGGAGAGCCAGCTAGAACAAATTGGGATAGGAGAACGACTCCGCCAGCAGGTTTTTCGCCTGATTGACCGACGGGACAAAATGTCCCCAGTAGATTGGGATGCCTATGCTCAAGAGATAGGGCTCCATGTCGAGCAGTTACAAAAACTAAAAGAAATGTTGTCTGACCCGGAATTGTGGCAAATGTCCTCGGAACTGGTGCGAGTATTCGAGATTTTGGAGGAGATGGGTCTTAGACAATATGTACAGTTTGAGCCTCAAATTGTGCGCGGGTTAGATTATTATACTGGGACAGTGTTTGAGGCACGCGATAGGGCTCGCGATGGAAGAGCAATTCTTGGAGGGGGAAGATATGATAACCTGGTTGCAGATGTAGGTGGCAATCCTTTGCCGGGGGTGGGATTTGCCATGGGTGATGTGATGATCGGCATCGTCCTTGAAAAATATGGGTTACTCCCAAACTTGGCAAAAACACCTGCGCAAGTTTTGGTCACAGTATTCGACGAAACTAGAATAAAACTTTCATTTGCTCTCGCGGCTGAGTTGCGGCGGGCGGGTATTTCAACGATTGTTTATCCGGAAGCTGTCAAGCTGCCTCGCCAGCTCAAATTTGCCGATCGGATTGGGGTAAGGTATGTTTTGATTGTAGGACCGGATGAAGAAGCCGCCGGAGTGGTTACAGTTAAGAATCTTACAACAGGTGAACAGGAAAATATTGGACGGCTGGAGATTGTTAATTGGTTAAACCGGCACTTGCCGGATTAGTTGCCGGTGAACAAGACGGGGTTGTCGCTTTTCCTTGACATGCATGGTGGCATGGATTAAAATGTCACAGCCCTTTTAAACCGGGGCCTGTAGCGCAGTTGGGAGCGCGCTTCAATCGCACTGAAGAGGTCGAGGGTTCGA
>DYEC01000023.1 GCA_020725865.1 Anaerolinea sp.
CACCTGCCGCCTGAAGGTCTTGAGCCAACACCGCTAAACAAAACACCCCTGCCGGGGATTTGCAGGGTGTCTGTTCTCGTGCTATACTTTCTCACGAGGTGAGCAGCGCACTCTGCTTGCCTCAACCGTGAGCGTGCTACCACACGGCTCACGGAACGCCCCGGTCGGGCGCACAACGCCCATACGCCGGGGCGTTGTGTTTGAGGCGGTTCGATATTGGTTTGAGAAGGTGCTATGAGGAGTATAGCATTAAGTTTTCCTAGTTGTCAATACTTGGAAAAGTTTTTACAAGAAAAAAGGGCTTCTAAGCCCTATAAACATTAGAATGCCGGGGAGCCTGTTTTCGGTTTATATGGCATCCCTTCCCTGTTGAATACCCGCTTTCCTTGTCCACCGCGTCTGCGATAGACTTCTACACAGTATGCAACATCAGCCTCATCCAAAAAAATCTTCTCGCCACCTAAGCCTTTCTCACGCTTGGTCTCTCTAATAAAGCCTTTTTTATACCACCGATAAAGAGTTGAAAGATTTATATTGTACCTTCCCAATGCTTCAGTAAAACCTATTGAATGCCCCCTCAAATGTGCGTGTATTTGATACTCCGGCAAATCCTCTTTGCGGAGACCTTTTTCCTGTATCGCCTCGCTGCGCACTTCTTCCTCGCTCACGACCACCTCGCCCGTAACAGTACCTGCGCGTATTTTACCCGCCTCGATCAGTTGGCGCAAGCGGGTTTCGTCCAGCCCGTATTTGCGGGCGGCTTCGGAAAGGGGAAGAAAGGTGGGGAGAGTAAGCACAATCACTCCTTTCTAAAAAGCCTACATATAGTGGGCCCGGCAGGATTCGAACCTGCGACCAAGCGGTTATGAGCCGCGCGCTCTGCCGCTGAGCTACGGGCCCCCCTCAGCACCTATTCAATTGTTAATCATCCTCGCACGCTCAATACCCCGTGATATTTGAGATTACCAAGCTGCGTGTACTTTCATCTTTTAGTCGGCTAATTAAATTATAACATCCCCTTTTGCCTTGCACAATCCTTGACAAAGCGGAAACTTCCTCTTGTAACGAGGATGTGAGCCTGTTTGTGTTGTTAATCCCCAAAAAGGTTTGCACTACAGTTTACAGGGCACAGTATTGATAATACAATAATACCAATTACAATATAAAGAAGATATAATCGTGTCGTTTCGCAGAAGAAGAGATTATTTTTGAGGGGTGTCTGCCTGAATGAAAATCCTGTACGTGGATGATCAGCCTAATCGAGCGCGCCAGCTGGAGCAATTGCTCCGGCCCTTTGATATGCAGTTAATTCATATTGCCTCGTCTGCCAAAGCTGTGACTTTGCTGAAGCGTAACCGCTCGGATTTCGATGTCGTCTTGCTCAATCTGAATTTGAGCGGTGCACAGGGTCTAAAGGCGCTTGTCCACATGCTTGAGCAAGTCCCCGGTTTACCCGTTGTTGCCCTATGTGATCAGTTGGATCATGATCTTGCACGGCGAGCGATTCGCGCTGGGGCTCAGGATGTATTGCCCAGATATTTGCTGAATTCTGATCTATTGCAACGTGTGATTAATTACGCATTGGAACGCAAACAGGCTGAGGAAAGTCTGCTCAGACGCGATGAAATTCTTAAGGCGATCAGTATTATCGCTAATCTCCTGTTATACATGGGCAATTTTGAGGAAGTCATCACTGAGGCGTTGGCTTTGCTGGGAAAAGCAACCAATGCCAGCCGGGTCAATCTCTTTATTCATCATCCTGCTAAGAATGGAGATGATCTGCACTTCAGCCTGCGTTATGAATGGGATGCCCCCGGAATTCCCAATTTACTTTCCGGCGGATTGTTTGAGAACCGTTCGGCGAGCGGTACATTGATTGGCGAATGGTGGCCCTCCCTTGAAGCTAACCAGGTTGTTCATGCCCGGCGCAGTGAATACCCGCCGGAAGCATGGGCGGTACTGCCGGAAGATACGCTCTCGATCCTGATCGCGCCCATAAAGATCCGAGACTCGGTTTGGGGCACAGTTGAGTTCAATGACTGTGCTGTTGAACGTGTCTGGTCACTGGCTGAAATCGAAGCTCTTCAGACTGCCGCCAGCTTGTTGGCTGCGGGTATTCAGCATCATGAGATGCTTGAGGGATATCGCGCCCTGGTGGATCATTCCCTGCAAGAGTTGCTCATTATTCAGGACAACCGTGTCGTCTATGCCAATCCAGCGGCGGTTGCTAATATTGCTCCATTGGAGCATTTGCGACAATCATCACCTGAGGAGCTTCAGCGTTTCATTCATCCTGAAGATCGCCCTATGCTCCTTCAGTCTATGGATGGTTGGGAACAATGGACGGCGCCGGTAAAGCAGGAATTGCGCCTTTTGAAGCCGGATGGCAGTGTGCGCTGGGTGGAATTTCTGGCAGCCCGCATTACTTACCAGAATCGACCAGCTTTGCAGGTTGCTCTGCTGGACTTAACTGAGCGCAAGGAAATTGAAAATGCTCTGCAACGCAGTGCGGAGAGTATGCGTACGCTCTTTGAGCATTTTCCCAGTGTGGTGGCACGCTATGACCGTAATTTGCGCTATCAGTATATCAACCGCGCCGTTGAGGAACTACTGGACATTCCAGCAGAACGGTTTATCGGCAAGACGCAGCGTGAGGTTGGCTTTCCGGAACAGTTGGTGAAACAATGGGAGGGCGCGCTGCGACGCGTCTTTGAACGCGGTGAGGAAGTTTTACTTGAATATGAACAGGACACCCCTCACGGACGTGTGACGCGCGAAGCGCACTTGATGCCAGAATTTTCATCAGATGGCAGTGTAGACAGCATCTTGGCGGTTTCAATGGATATTACAGAGCGCAAGCGCGTTCAACGGGAGCTGGAGAAAGCCTTGGATGAATTACAAATGATTGCCTCGTCAATATCGGATGTTTTATGGGTGGGCGAGTTCAATCCGCAGGGCAACTACCATATCACTTATGTTTCACCGGTGATGGAAAAATTGACCGGTCATCCCAGCGAGTTTTTCCTGCGTGACCCTGGCAACTGGTTGAGCATTGTGCATCCGGAAGATCGCCAGAAAGTGGTCGAGATGGACCAGCGCGCCTACCATAGCAACCTGGAGGAAATCGAGGGAGAATACCGCCTGATTGATGCCAGCGGCAGATTGCGCTGGGTGCGTGACAATATCCGTATTATTCGTTTGGCAGATGGCACTGTGCGTTTTGTCGGTGTTGTTTCGGATATTACCGAGCGCAAGGCAGTTGAACAGGACTTACAGGAAGCCAATCAACAGCTCATGAAGACCGTTTCCGAGTTGGAAGAGCGCAGCCGTGAAGCGGTTCTGTTTAATGAAATGGGTGATCTTCTGCAGAATTGTATTTCTGTCGAGGAAATTTACCATGTCGTTTCAATGACATGCCCGCGTTTGTTTCCTGCACTTGGGGGCGCGCTGTATATCATTGATCGCCGTCAGAATTTTGCTGAAACGGTTGCTAGTTGGGGAGAAATGCGCAGTTTGCAGGTGTTTGAAGCCGATTCCTGCTGGGCTTTAAGGCGCGGCCGTCCGCACATCGTCGAACAGACCGAAAACGAACTCATCTGCCGTCACGTTACGCTGCCGTTTCCGCCTTCTTACCTGTGTGTACCGCTGATTGCCCAGAGTGAAACTATTGGTTTGCTCCATTTGCAGTGTCACTCGGGACATCTGGCGAGCCGTTGTCAACAGGTTGCCAACATGGTCGCGGAGCGCGTGGCGCTGGCAATTTCCAACTTACGACTTCGGGAGACGCTCCGAATGCAGTCCATCCGTGATCCGTTGACCAATCTGTATAACCGGCGCTACATGGATGAAACGATGCACCGTGAGTTGTCACGTGCCAGCCGACGCGGTCATCCTATCGGCATTATCATGATGGACATTGACCATTTCAAAGTATTCAATGACAGCTACGGACATGAAGCAGGCGATATTATCTTGCAAACCCTCGGCGCTTATTTGCTGATGAACGTGCGTAACGAGGATAGTGTTTGCCGTTATGGCGGTGAGGAATTTATCATTATCATGCCGGAATGTACGCTTGAGGAGACTGTACAGCGCGCGAATGAACTGCGTAAGGGGGCAGAAGCGCTTACAATCAGCTATCGTGGAACATTACTCGGTGGATTGACACTTTCGGGCGGTGTGGCTGCCTATCCCAGAAATGGAGCCACCTTTGCCGAGCTGCTCCAGGCATGTGACCGGGCACTCTATCGCGCCAAGCAAATTGGACGTAATCAGATCGCTGTTGCCGAATGAGCTATTCCAGAATCGCCTGTTCGGCGGCTTTCAACACTACATCCTCGTTGCTCAATACCGTCTCGCGTGTAATCGGGATGCGCTGTGTAAGTTGTACGCCTTTCCCTTCTAGAAAGATACTGCCATCCGGCAAGGTGAAACGCCCGGTTGGGATGGTCAACTCGATGTCGCCCGGCAACTTAAACTGCCCGCGCGCGGTTTCTGCTTCCACACCGGCAGTGGGAAATTGCCCCATCACCACCATTCCCGGCACCTGACTGAACCCATACGCCTCAATCTCACAGGCTGAATAGCAATTCTGATCCACCAGCAATACCATCTCATCGAAGCGGTATTGTCCAACATTAGGGTACACCTTCTCACGCGGTCCTTCGGGCTCGAACTTTCCGGTCTTGTCGCTGTAATACTCAAGCTGTCCTAGGGGGATCTCCTGATCATATAGAAAACCTGCCAGTCCCAGCGGCGCGCCGCCGAAGTTGAAACGCATATCAATAATCAGCCCGGCAACTTGATTCTGCTCAAAGATTTTCAATGCTCGCTCAAAAATGCGGATTGCCAGTCCCAAATCATCATAATTAGAGTTGATACGGATATAGCCGATTTGTGTTTCCAGCGTCTTGTATTCTACTGGCAACACATCTGGATCAGCATCGTCAAAGGGCCAGCCGGCCAGAAAGCTGTCAAATTCCTGAACGGCTTGCAGGGTGACGGTTTTGGCTTTGTCGCCCGGATTGATAAATGTCACCTCTGCTTTTGTACCAGCCGGCGCCCGCAACAGGTACAATGCCTGAGCAGTGCGCAAACCGAAGTCGGTTGAATATGGTGCCTCAAATGGAAGAACCTTGCCAATTGCTTCGCCAATCGGCATACGGTTGAACTCGGTTATCTCTGCGCCAACCTTGATGCCCGCTTTTTGCGCCGGGCCATTCTCGGTTATATATGTGACAATCACACTGCCATCGTCCAGCTCGCGAATGGTGAAGCCATAACCGCTACCGGCAATCTGACGGAATTCTTGCCGCCGCAGGTCACTGCTCAAACCCACATGACCATCCTTGAAGGCATAGGTGAAATCGCGCAAGGCTGCATAATAGGCGCGTACATCATTCTTCTGTTCGGCTTCTTTGACGCGTGGTGAGAGTTCGGCATAGAGTTTATCCCAATTCGGCTGTTTGCCCTCAATGCCGTTGAAAGCGTATTCCTTGCGAGCGATTTCAAACATCTTGTCAAAAGCTTCACTGAATGAGAGATTGGAGAAATCTTTCACCGCAATATCCTGCGGTTCATAGAGCTTCATTTTCGCTTCCTGCCCCTGATAAATATCAAAGGGTTGTTTATCCAAGTCAATCACTGAATAACCGGCAGGTAACGGAGCAATCGGATCATCTTCGGTGAATAGCAATCCGTCATCACCGAAACCGGCTGGGAATGCTTGCTGATCATCGGCTGCCCAGACCACCAATTTGCCGCCGATTACCTCGTCTTGATTCTCGGTATCTGTAACAATAGAAGCCAGATAGGTGGGCCAGCCAAGCGAACGATCATCACCGACCGAGAAAACATCGCCGGTGAGATTGGGGGAATAGCCCACGGCAAAGATTTGTACGCCATTATCCTTCGTCCCATCGTTATCCACATCATGGCTTTCACCGGCCGGACGTACCGGCAACTGCAGGCGAAATGTGCCACGGTTGTTCTCTGTGTCCACGTTCATGTAACCCAAGACCTGCGATTCAACTGGTAATTTCCATTCCTTATCGCGCTTGAGGTAACCGGTCAGGTCCAGCAGTGCTACCGCATGTTCGACATAATATGTTTCAAGGACAAATTCGTTCGTGTAGGTAAAGTCTCCTGTAATCAACTCCACCCCCGGTGCGCACAAAGCAGCAACCGTCGGTTTTGGCGGGCTGTTGGTAGGTAGCAGGTTTTCAGCAGATGCTGATTGGGTTGCAGCTGACGGCTGCGTTGCAGAGATTGCCGATATATTCTGTGGTAATGCCGTGCAGGACAGCATCAACATTCCCAGCAGGATCACAATAAACAGATACCGGGTTTTCATGACATACCTCCGTGTGGTCGAAGAACAGGACAACTATGAGACAATTCTACTCGAATATCGGGTGTTCAGTGAATGGAACGCATAACCGGACGCCGCCAGTAGACTAGCAAAGCAAATGCCAACAGCACGGCGGCATTGAATAAAACGGCATTTTGCTCTCCCCAGCGGCCGGCAATTTCACCTGCCAGCAAGGAGCCAATGGGCAATGAACCCATAAAAGTCAGCGAATAGATACTCATCACCCGCCCGCGTAGCTCGTCAGGTACCCGGCTCTGGATCAGTGCGTTTAGATTGATCGCCATGCTCAACAATCCCCACCCGATGAGTGCCATCAATGCCAGAGAAGGAAGCTGCCATTTTATCAGCGCGAAGGCAAACATACCCAGCGGTAGCACAAAGCTGCCCAAGGTCCAGATTTTACCGCGCCGGCTTCGTTCTCCCAGTGATGCCAGGGTAAGCGCAGCAATCAGCGCCCCTACGCCGCGCGCCGAGAGTAGCAAGCCATTGGTGCGTTCATCACCGCCCAACACATTGACTGCCCAGGCTGGAATCAGGGTCACCAAACTGAAGCCAAACAATGCTGTTATTCCCAAGGAGACAATTAACAGGCGAACCAGATCGTTGCCTGCCACATACCGTAACCCGTCCAGAATGTCCTGCCACGCATTGTTCGTGTGGGATGGGGGCGTGAACGGCGGCAGGCGCATCAACAAAAGCGCAGCGATCACCGCCAGAAATGAAATGCCGTTGATGGTAAAACACCATCCCGGTCCAGCCAGCGCATACACCAGCCCGCCCAGCGCCGGACCGATCACCAATCCCAGGTTGAACATGCTTGAGTTGAGGGCGATGGCGTTGGTTAAATGCTCGCGGTTATCCACCAGTTCAACCACAAATGACTGACGCGCTGGGGCATCAAAGGCGTTGGCAATGCCGTTAAACGCTGCCAGCACCAGAATGTGCCAGGGCTGCACAATACCGGAAAATGTCAAACCTGCCAGCAGGAATGCCGGCAGCATCATGGAAATTTGAATCAACACCAGTAAATTGCGGCGCGGAACGCGATCTGCCACCAGCCCCCCAACCAGGGTGAACAACCAAGTCGGCACCCCGGAGATAAACCCAACATACCCCAGATAAGCTGCCGAGCGTGTCAGCTCGAATAACAAATATCCCTGTGCGGCGGACTGCATCCAGCTTCCAATCAATGATAGAAGCTGTCCGATGAACCAGGCGCGATAGTTGTATGAAGAGAAGGCAGCAAACGTGCGGCTAGCCAGCCGGCTACGCCGCGCAGGAGTGGTGGTATCCATAGTGTCAGGTCTGTATTAATCATATCATAATTATTAATTATTATTTGAACATCTCCCCTTTTACTATTCAGCCCTGCTTGTTATTAAGAAACCCGCACTATGTGGAAATCTTCTTTGTCTGTAATGTATAGACCTGCGTTTGCCGGTCTGCACCGGAAGCACAAAATTGGGTCAAAGGACACGAATTGCATTGTGTTTCACTACATGCCATAGAGGTTCGTTTTAAGTACCCCCGCCTGACTAGTTCATCCAACATCTGTAAAACCTGCGCCGGACTGGTGCCCAATTCGGCTGCCAGTTTTTCCACCCGTTGTATGCCGTCATCTCGTTGAAGGAGATTGAGGAGTTGCTTGAGCATATCAGCGTCCCAGAAACAGACTTGCCAGCCAGTATGTGCTGATGCCGGCGAGAAAAGAAATCAGCAACAATAACCCAATGTTGAACAGCGTCCACTTCCAGCTTGCGGTTTCCTGATGAATTACAGATGTTGTTGCCAGACAGGGAATGAAGGTCATCTGTACAACCAGGAGTGCCAGTGCTGCGGCAGGTGACAGCGAGACTGCCAGAATCGCTGCCAGTCCAGACCCCTCTTCACGATAAAGTATGCTTAGGGCGGCAATCGTGTTTTCTTTGGCGATGAAGCTGCTCAGCAACGCAACCATGATGCGCCAGTCTCCCAACCCCATCAATCGTCCAACCGGTTCCAGCCAGCGTCCAAACACAGCCAACAGACTGTCTTGAATATTACCGCCCGGTATCACTGAAAGTACCCATAGAAATGCCGAGAAAATTACAATCAGACTGCCTGCTTTGCGCACGAACGCTACCGTTTTGTGCCAGACGAACACCCCAATCGTTCGCAGGTTTGGCAGATGATAAACGGGCATTTCCATAATAAATGCGGAACGCTCGCCTTTAAACACTAACCGGTTGATTACTATCCCAAGCAGGAGGACAAGGATAACATTGAAAGCTACCAGTCCCCAAGAGACCATCGCAGCGGAATTCTTAAAAAAGGCGGGCACAAGGAATGCGACAACCGCCATACGCGCCGTGCAGGGGATGAGCGGGGTCAATAGAATGGTCAGCAAACGAGAACGCCGGTCTTCAAGGATACGCGCACCCATGACGGCCGGAACATTGCAGCCAAAACCCAGAAACAAGGGCAGAAATGACTTGCCGTGCAGTCCCATCCGGTGCATGAAGCGGTCCATGACATAGGCTGCGCGCGCCATGTAGCCAACGTCTTCCAGTATCCCCAGCGCGGCAAAGAAGATCACCAGAATCGGCAGAAAAGTCAGCACCGTCCCAGCCCCACTGATGATGCCATCCACTGCCAAGCCGGTGAACCAGTGTGGAGCGGTGGACAGCCCCAATGCTGCCAAATTGGACAGAGGGGAGACGATTTCTGTATTCAGCCAATCCACCAGCGGCGTTGCTAGGGTGTAGGTCAGCCAGAAAACCAGCGCAAAGATGCCCAATAGCACCATCAGCCCCGCGACCGGGTGAGTGGCAATACGGTCAAGCCGGTCTGTCAGGGTGAGTGCACCTGCACGGGGGCGGATGGCAGCTGCGCGCACCATGCGCTCAACCCATTCATACCGCCCGCCCACAATATCCAGAAAGGCGTCCTCATGTTGCATTAAGATTGAATGCACTTGCTCCCAAACTTGCGGCGCTGCCTGCCTGACCAAACCGGCGATTTCTTCATCGCCCTCCAGCAGTTTCAGCGAAACCCAATCTTCCGGGTAGGGGCTGGGGATTTTTCCATTCAACAGGGTGCGCAGTTGTGCCAGAATCGGCTGATGATCGGGGCGAATCAGCGGGCGGTTCGGTGAAAACGTTGCAGGGTTTTCTACCAGCCGTTCGGCAGCTTCCATCAACTCCCTTACCCCCTGGTTTTTTGTGGCTACCATGGGGATAACCGGAACGCGCATAGCCGCTTCCAGCACATGCGGTTCAATTTGTACCCCTTCTCGACTGGCAACGTCCATCATGTTCAGCCCTACCACAACCGGTACATTGAGTATCAGAATCTCTGCCACAAGATACAAACTGCGTTCCAGCGTGGCAGCATCAACGACTGCAATGATGACATCCGGTTTGTGGCGGATGAGATAGTCACGTGCAATGCGCTCTTCCTCAGAATTTGCCGAAAGGCTGTATGTACCCGGCAGGTCCACCAGATGAAATAATTTGCCGTTGTGATGAAACTGCCCGGTTTTCTGCTCAATGGTCTTGCCCGGCCAGTTGCCAACATGTTGATTTAAACCGGTCAGCATATTAAATACTGTGGACTTGCCTACGTTAGGCTGTCCGGCTAGAGCAATCGTGATTTGCCTTTGGCTTTGTTCGGTCATTTTTCGTCAGCTTCTTCGAGAGCTTCCACCTGTATTCTGGCTGCTTCCCTGTTGCCCAGCGCAACGCGCGCGCCGCGAACAGAAACCAACACAGGTCCATTTCCATAGTTTTCGAGCATGGTAATTTCCGAGCCGGGCAGGAATCCCAACTCATAAACCCGATTGGCGAAATGCCTGCCGCCGTGTAGACGACGCACAATTCCCCGTCTGCCAGCTTTCAATTCGTTTAGAGGAATGAGTGATGTGGCTGCGGTATCTGTCGGCGTGGGGGAAGGAGAGGGAGGTTGTGCCCGCCGAAAAAACTGTATCCAACGCCGCATCAGGTGAGGGCGGTGGTGCAGGGAGAAGAGGGGCTTTTTGTGCTGACGCATCGGTCTCCTCAAAAAATCAGGGTTGATGGTTTATGTTGCGAAAGTGCTTAAGTGCTGGCTTGTTTGTTCTTAGTGGATCACTTGCTCCCGAAAGGGTAACCATCCGGATGCTTTTGGCTTGTTCTGATATCCGCTTTCTCTGCCAGGCAGCTATCGCACAACCCGTCCAGCGCAAGCTGTACGCTCTGGATGTATAGCCCCTGTTGGTCTGCTATCCTTTGCAAGGCTTCAGCAAGATCGGGTAACTCAAACTCGATCACGCGCCCGCAGTGCTGGCAGGTGAAATGGTAATGGGGCGTTTGCGGCAACATCTCAAAATGTCCATGTTCTTCGCCAAGGTGCTGTTCACTGACCAATCCCATTTCTTTCAGCAGTGCCAGGGTGCGGTAGACGGTCGCCAGGCTGATCTTCGGATCGCGGGTTTTAACCAGTTGGTAAAGCTCGGAAGCGTCCAGGTGTTCCCGGCTTTGCTGCAATGTTTCCAGCACCAGACGGCGCTGACGGGTCAGCTTGTGCTGTCTGTTCGAGATTGCTACATTTAGTTGTTTGTGTTGTGTCATGGTTGTCCAATTGAGAATAATTATTATTCTCAATTATCAACCCAAACAACGATTTTGTTAAGTGACAAATATCACGCTTTTTAGGGGAAGGAAGGACGTGGATGTGAAATATTGCGGGACAGCAAGGCGGATTTTGAAAAGCTTGCCCTACTTAAACAACTCGTCCACTTTTTGCAGTGAATCCACCAGGATTCTTAAGTCTTTTTGTGCGGTTTTGGGATCGCGTTCCATTTCTGAGATGGCAAGCTGAAGGCGGGTCATCAGGTCATCTGCCAGAGCAGGATTTTTTCCCCTGATCGCCGGCTGAACTTTTTCCAGAGCGGCTTTTGCGCTGGTGACCGCCTGACGGGCAATACCCTGCTCGCGGTTAGCAAGGGCGTTTTGTGCCTCCAGTGCGTTCTGGATCACGGCAGCAATCTGCACACGAACAGCAAGCTTTTCTGCTTCGGTTTTTGTAGCATCATAACGTTCCTGGACTGCTTTCAGGTCGGCGGCTGTTTTTGTCAACTCACTTTTTGTTTCTTTGAGTTCCTGTTGAAGCGTGGCAATTTGCTTCTGTGCATCCAGACGGCTGGCGTATTCAGGGCGGTAGAGTAGCAAATAAGCAGTCAGGAATCCAAGCGCAAATAACCCCACAATGATTGCCAGCCAGCGCACCAACGGCCGCAGAAAGCGTCCCATACGCGTTTCCGGGCTGAAAAGAACGTACAGTGCTCCCTTGCGAGGTGCGGCTGACATTTCGGGGACGGACTCGGGCGGCGTTTCGACAACTGACTCGGACTTGACAACGGGCTGTTCCATGCCTGCGGGTTGTTCTTCAATGTTTCCTTGTTCAGGGTTAGGAGTTTCGAGTTTTTCGTTCATCGCAATCAACCTCATGAATTTTTCCATACGTACTATGCTAGGGCGTAGGTGTAAGGGTTGCGGTTATAGATGACAATGCGGGTGTGCCTGAGGGAATTGGTGAACCGGTTGGCGTTGGCGTGGAAGTTTTCCAGCCGGCTGAGAGAGTTTGCCAGACGATTTCCAGATCATCTGCCGCCAGAACCGGATTATCGGGCAGGTTGATGTAGGCGGCATTAAGACGTTTTGCCATCTCATTAAGGATGGGTATCTGATACGGCGGTGCTTCAGCCATCAGTTCCAGCAGTGCTTGCTGGGCTTTTTCCACTTCCCGTTTTGCCAGCACGAAGTTGCTTTGCATTAAGTACATGCGGCTGCGATTGAGCAATTCCAGAATATGGATTAGTTTAACTTCTTGCCGTAGTTCAAGTTGTTCTTTTTGTCCATAGAGTGGGGTTACCTGTAGTGCCATCACCTGCGTGCTGATGTCCCCAGTGAACTCAGACAGGCGATCCAACCGGGCTTCGAGTTCTTTGAGGCGCCGCTGCAGGGCAGCATAGTCTCTGCTTTCCTGGCGAAGTTTCTCAATCTCGCCATAAAGGTTACGCAGGCTCTCATTTGCCAGATTATGGCGGTTTTCTAACGCAAGAATCTGCTCATCGAGACGGGAAATCCTTTGATAGATACCTTTGTCCTGCTCTGCCTGTTGAGTTTCCAGCGCTGAGAGGCGGGCGGCATTTTCCTGTTGCCCTTCAATGATTCGGCTGTATATAACAGTGACTGCCAGGTAAACCGCCAGCCCCAGCACGGCGCCAACCAGTATCACCAGCACGATACGCACTAACGCACGCAAGAAACCCAAGAAAAACCGGTTAGTGCCTGAACGAGGCGGCTGAGAGGTTTGAGCGGGGATTTCGTTCATCGTGTGCCTCCCTATGGGCTAACTGGAGTTAAGTCCGTTAGCAGGGTGCGCAAGCCCTGTAAAAAGCGGTCAAAAATCTGAACACTTTTTTGCAGGTTATCTACTTGCTGATCCAGACGGTCAAACTCCGCTTGTAACTGCTCCATCTGCGCCGCAGTTGTTTCCACTTCATCGCGCAACGCTTCGGTCTCTTTTTCCAGACTGCTCACTCGACCGCTAAGCGCTTCCATCGTTTCCACCCGCAGGCGTAGCGCATCCACATCTTGCTGAAGGGTGGTGATCTGATTATTGAGCAGTTCCACGCGGCTTTGCAGGGCATTGAAGCGCGCCGGGGCGATGTAACGTAGTCCGCCATTGATGACGGCAAGGAAGCCCAAACTGAAGATAATTGCCAGCATGAAAGCCAGCAGGCTGAACAGTCCGGCGTAGAGCAGGGTTTCATTGCGGCTGAAAAGCTTGGGGCTGGGCGGCTGTGCAATGGTCTCATGTACTGGCGCAGGGCTCTCCGGGGCAACAGCCGGCGGCGGGGGGATGACCGGCTCTGGGACAGCAGGTTCTGGTGCTTCGGCGGATGTTTCCTCCGGCTGTGGCTCAGGGGACGGCGGGATTTCGACGGGTATGTGAATTTGTTCGATTGCTGTGGGAGTGGCTTCACTTTCAATCATTGGGGCGGGCGGTGTTTCTTCCGCATTTTCTGGTGGCGGTGCGGGTTCGGGGAAAGCGAGATATGGTTTCAATCGCTTGACCAGCCGGGTGTTCATGCCTTTGACGCGGCGCAGGTCTTCCGGCGTCTGAAATGGACGCGCCGCGATCAAGCGTTCTGCGAGTTCCGGTGTCACACCGGGCAGGGTGACCAAGTCTTCAAGTGAAGCTTGATTGACATCCAGTGGTTTATCCATAGCACTTTTCCTTTCCAACACAGGTCAGGAGGACGATTTTAAAATTTATCCCTGCCGGTGGGCTTTGCAACCAATACGTTTCTCCCGAATCGCCATTATCTTTTGTCGCTGCGTTCGGGCAGGCTCGGACGGACGGGATACGGCAGGGGAATGTATTCCACGGATGGGCGGCGGGCATTTGCCTGAGGATAGAGGTTCATCAACTGATAAATTTCGGGCGGCATGTCAGTACTGATTTTCAGCCCCAGGGCGCGCGCTTCGTCCACTGTAATGGGATAATCATGCGTCCATTTGCCGGTTGCCAGGGTTTCCGCCAACCGTCGCCGCTCTTCTTCAGTATAGACACAGCAAGCAATGCGTTGAATGGTATCTTTTACCTGCTGGATGGCTTTGCGCGAAATGTCTGCCAGGATGAGGGTTTCATCATCTACTTTGTTTTTGTCTTTTTGCTCCACCACCTGTAGAATGGATGCTGCCGGATACTGACCAATTTGCGGGTCTACCGGACCCAGCACGGCGTTTTCGTCCATGACGATCTCGTCTGCCGCCAGCGCCAGCATGGTACCGCCGGACATGGCATAGTGGGGGACAAAGACAGTTACTTTCGCCGGGTGGCGCGCCAGTGCTTGGGCAATTTGCTCTGAAGCCAGCACCAGCCCGCCGGGGGTGTGCAGGATCAAGTCAATTGGCACCTGCGGGTCGGTCAGCTTGATGGCGCGCAACACTTGTTCGGAATCCTGAATGTCAATGTAGCGAGAGATCGGAAAGCCCAGAAAGGACATACTTTCCTGACGGTGAATCATGGCGATCACGCGTGTGCCGCGCTTTTCTTCCAGCTTTCGCAATAGCTTCAGGCGCGCTGCGTCCAGCATCCGCTGTCGAATGAGGGGAGTTAGCGACGAGATGACCAGAATGATCCAGAACAAGTTTAAGAGTTCCATGTGACCTCCAGCAAATTACCAGGGAAAGTACTCGTCAAAATATTGCCGACGTCTTCTTCGGAAACCAAAAGGCACCGCAACAAGCAGACCAAACAGGAAACCACCAATGTGTGCCCACCAGGCAACTCCACCCATTGCCGCCCCACTGGCGGTTGCCAGTGAGAGAAAGCCTGAATACAATTGAGAAACAAACCAGACGCCAAGATAGAAAATGGCAGGAATATCTATGAACCATGGCAGGAAGAAGAGCGGCACAAAAGTAATCACCCGAGCGCGTGGGAAATATAAGAAATAAGCACCCATCACTGCGGCGATGGCACCGCTGGCGCCGATTGCCGGCACCGTACTACCCAGATTGACAGAAGTCTGCAAAAACCCCGCCGCAATACCGCCAAGCAGATAGAAGATGAGATAACGCAGCGAACCCATGCGGTCTTCTACGTTATCGCCAAAGATCAACAGCATCCACATATTACTGAGAAAATGAAACCATCCGCCATGCAGAAACATATGAGTAAGAAATGGCAGGAAACTGAAGGGGTTAAGCAGATTCAACCGCGCCGGTACCAGCCCAAAAACTCCGATAAAGCGTTCCAGTCCCAGCGGCGAGAGACTGAGTTCAAAGAGAAATACCAGTGTGTTGGCGATCAAGATGAGCCAGTTGACAATCGGAAAAGAATAGGAACGAATGGTATCTCGGATTGGGAACATAATGTGCCTCTTAATATTTTAGTATAGCACAGGATACTATAAGGAAGGTCTTGTTTCGGTAACAATAAGCAGACCTTCCACAAGGCGGCAACCTTTGGAAGGTCTGCAGTGAAGTGTGATCAGACGAATTAATCCGCAAGCACGGTTCGTGCCAGTTCTAATTGCTTTCGTACTGCGCCGGGCGCAGTGCCGCCAAAAGCGGCGCGGCGGTCAAGACAGTGGGAAAGGTCAAGCAATGAAAGTACATCCTGCTCAAAGGCGGGGTGAACCGCCCGCCACTCATCGAGCGGCAATTCGCGCAGGCTCAGTCCGAGACTGGCAGCGCGCTGCACAACCCGCGCCGCAACGGAATGCGCCTGACGGAAAGGAATGCCTTTTTCCACCAGATAATCGGCAACATCGGTTGCCAGCATGCTCCAGTCCAACGACTGATGAATACGCTCCGAATTGATTTTGAGGGTGTTAAGTAACCCGCTCAGCACAGGCAGGACAACCGCCAGTGTATCCGCGGCTTCAAAGACTGGCGGTTTATCTTCCTGCAGGTCTTTATCATAGGCAGAAGGCAAACCTTTGAGGATAGTCAGCAAGGTGGTCAGCTTGCCAATCAACACACCGCTTTTGGCACGAATCAATTCCAATGGGTCGGGATTTTTCTTTTGCGGCATCAGACTGGAGCCGGTGGTGTAGGCATCATCCAGCGTGATGAAGCCGAATTCGCGTGTGGTGTAAAGGATCAGTGCCTCAGCCAGACGGCTGAGATGAACGCCCAGCAAAGCCGCCCAGAAGAGAAACTCGGCGGCAAAGTCGCGGTCGCAAACTGCATCTATGCTGTTGGGTACTGGTGCTGAAAAACCGAGCTGCTCAGCCAATGTGAAGCGGTCAATAGTGGCGAACCCTGTCCCTGCCAGGGCGCCGCTGCCCAGCGGGAGCATCGCACTATGCTCACGTACCGCTTTCAGCCGCTGGCGGTCGCGCTCCAGCGCCCAGAAATGTGCCAGCCACCAGTGGCTGAGCAGGACGGGCTGTGCCTGCTGGAAGTGGGTATAGCCCGGCAGGATGACACCCCAGTCGGTTTCTGCGCGCGCCAGTAATGCCTTTTGCAAGCCACACAGAGCTGATTCGAGTTGGTCGCAGGTTTCCATCATCCACAGGCGGAAATCGGTTGCCACCTGGTCGTTGCGGCTGCGTCCGGTGTGCAGCTTTCCTGCCAGCGCTCCAATCACCTCTCCCAGCCGCCGCTCGATAGCCGTATGAATGTCTTCGTCGGATGGCTGGAAGGTAAAGCGTCCTTCCTCCAGCTCATCCAGTATCTGGCTCAATCCTGCCACGATGCGGGCAAGCTCACCCTCTTGCAGGATGCCGGCTTTGTGCAATGCGCTTGCCCAGGCGATACTGCCGCGCACATCCTGAATCGCCAACCGCTGGTCGAATGGCAGTGAATCGTTCAGGCGGGCGGTCAGCTCATCCATTGAGGTTGACCAGTGGGCGTTCCACAGTTTCATCGTACGCTTCCTTTTTGCTTCTTGTGCAGGTTTGTAACGTTCGCAGATTGGGTGGGTTGAAAACTTGCCAGAGGCTGGTTTAGTCTTCGCCAGTTACCGCCGGTGCAGGGACGGGGGTACCATGATGCAGATAGGCATGAACGCGTGAAGGCAGACTGAACAGGTGAATGAAGCCTTCGGCATCCTGATGGTCATACAACGCAGAGTGTCCAAAAGTGGCAATATCGGCGCGGTAGAGGCTCTTGGCGCTTTGGCGTCCGCTGACAATCAGGTTGCCCTTATAAAGCTTTAGCCTAATACTGCCACTGACGGGTTTTTGCGTCTCCAGGAAAAAGGCATCCAGTGCCTCGCGCAGTGGGGTGAACCATTGACCAAAATAAATCATCTCGGCGTATTTTTGTGCCAGGATATCTTTATAGTGCAGTGTTTCGCGGTCGAGGGTAATGGTTTCCAGCTCTTTGTGCGCAGTGACCAGAATAGTACCGCCGGGGGTTTCGTAAATGCCACGCGACTTCATTCCTACCAGACGGTTCTCCACCAAGTCCACCCGACCAATGCCGTGTTTGCCGCCAAGTTGATTGAGGGTCTCAATTAACTGCACCGGATTAAGATATTGGCCGTTTAGGCTGACTGGTGTACCGGATTCAAAGCCGATCTCAATTTCCTCTGGTTGATCGGGGGCTTTTTCAGGTGACACGGTGAGCTGGTAAATCCATTCTTCCGGAGCATAATTGGCGTCCTCCAGTGGACCGCCTTCGTGTGAGATGTGCCACAGATTACGGTCACGGCTGATGAGCTTTGGTCCACTGCTGGCAGGCACGGGCAGATTGCGCGCCTGCAGATATGCCAACGCATCTTCACGCGAGCGAATATCCCATTCGCGCCAGGGAGCAATGACGGTCAGCTCCGGCGCCAAGGCGGCATAACCCATCTCAAAACGCACCTGATCGTTCCCCTTGCCGGTGCAGCCATGCGCAACAGCGTCAGCCCCCTCCTCCAGTGCAACCTCCACTTGTTTCTTTGCCATCAACGGCCGGGCAATGGAAGTGCCCAGCAGGTATTTGCGCTCATAGACTGCGCCCGAGCGTACCATGGGAAAGATGTAGTCGCGGCATAGCTCTTCGCGTAAGTCCATAACGACCAGCTTGGAAGCGCCGCTCATTTTGGCGCGTTCTTCCAGCCCGGAAAGTTCCTCACCCTGACCAACATCTGCACAGAAGCAAATGACCTCACAATGGTAATTTTCTTTCAGCCACGGAACGATGACCGAAGTATCTAACCCGCCGGAGTATGCCAGGACAACTTTTTTAACGGTTTTATGTGAATTGTGATTGGACATAGTTTTTTCTCCTTTTTTGAAAATTTTTTAAGCTGCTTATGGTGTGTTTGGATCGCTGTATTGCCGCTGGAAAAAAAAGCCCCTCCGGAAGGAGGGGCAAGGGTTACAGTGAAAACCTTTTCAGCCGTTAAGCCGCGCGCAAGATGCCCACCTTTCCGGGTCGGGGTGAGTTTCGATTTCGTCGAGCGCGCAGAAAATTGATGGCTGACATGTTGAGCTTTATTTTACGTGCTTGTCCAGTTTTGTCAAGCAAATTGACGAATTACTTTGAACATGCTATCATGTAAGAAGAACGGTTATTATTCTATTATCATTCCATTTTTTTCTGCTCTTTAACAACCGGTTTTATTTTTGGGAGGACTTATGAGTCTTGATTTTATTTTTCGATTAATTGGCATGATCGTTTTTTCTACGCTGGGTGTCTACTGGGGCACTCAGTTGGGCCGCCTGGCTAATCAAGATCCTGCAGTTAGTACATTTTCAGTTGAACAGTATGCATTTACCATTGGTCTGGTGGGAGCGCTGGTTGGTTTAATTCTGACGCCGCTAATTACGGTGCGACCGGTACGTTCCCTGCGCAATCTGCTGACGCGCATTTCAGCACACTCGCTGTTTGCCGCGCTGGTGGGATTGGTCGTCGGATTATTGATTGCGGCGCTGCTGTCTTTTCCGCTTTCGCTGTTGCCCGCTCCGTTTGGGCAAATTTTGCCGTTTGTGGGGGTGCTGATCTTTGGTTATCTGGGTATTTCTATTTTTGTCATGCGTCAGATGGATTTGTTTACCATGCTTTCCAGTCTGACCGGGCGCGGGGTGGGAGGAGTGGTGCCGGTTGGAACGGAGAGCGGCTCGAATTGGGCGGAGAGCCGCACAATTCTGCTGGATACCAGTGTCATTATTGACGGGCGAATCGCCGATATTGCCCGCACGGGATTCCTGCCTGGTTCGCTGCTTATTCCGCGCTTTGTACTCCAGGAGTTGCAGTTTATCGCCGATTCCCCGGATGGTTTGCGCCGCCAGCGCGGACGCCGCGGCATGGAAGTGATTTCGAATTTACAGAAAGACCCCAGTATTCCTGTGCGCATCAGTGATATTGACGTGGAAGGAGTGCGTGAAGTAGATGATAAGCTGATCATTCTGGCTCGTCAGTTGCGCTGTCCGATCTTAACCAATGATTACAACCTGAACCGCGTGGCGGAATTGCAGGGTGTGCCGGTGTTGAATATCAACGAACTGGCAAACGCAGTAAAGTCTGTTTTGTTGCCCGGCGAGGTCATTAATGTACGCGTCATCCAAGAAGGCAAGGAAGCCAATCAGGGTGTTGGCTATATGGATGACGGTACTATGGTGGTGATCGAAAATGGTAAAGAATACCTTGACCGTGAGGTGGATGTTGTGGTGACGAAAGTTCTGCAGACCGCCGCCGGCAGAATGATCTTCGCCCGCCCGGAATAGTCCTGATGTAAGGGCTATCCTGAAAAATTGATCATAAAAGAGGAAAGATGACGCTCAAGATTTACAATACGCTGACGCGTAAAAAAGAGGTATTTGAAACCATCGAACCCGGAAAGGTGCGCATGTATGTCTGCGGACCAACGGTTTATGATAAGGCGCACATCGGACATGCTATGTCGGCGCTGGTGTTTGACATCATCCGCCGCTATCTGGAGTATCGCGGCTATGAGGTGAAACATGCGATGAACTTCACCGATGTGGATGATAAGATTATCAAACGCGCCCAGGCACTGGGCAAAGACCCTTTTGAATTGGCTGAAATGTATATCGCCGAGTTTGAGAAAAACCTGCAGGACCTCAACGTTCTGCCGCCAACGGTCAAACCGCGTGCCTCGCGCGAGATTGATCAGATTATTCAAATGGTTCAAGCGCTGGTGGAAAAAGGCTTTGCCTATCCGCTCAATGGCGATGTCTATTTCCGTGTTCGCAAAGATGAGGACTATGGAAAGCTCTCCGGGCGGCGGCTGGAGGAAATGCAGGCAGGGGCGCGTATTGAGGTGGATGAGCGCAAAGAAGACCCGATGGATTTTGCTTTGTGGAAAGCCGCCAAACCCGGCGAGCCTGCCTGGGACAGCCCCTGGGGAGCAGGGCGGCCCGGCTGGCATATCGAATGCTCGGCGATGAACCTGCATCATCTTGGCGAGCAGATTGACATTCACGGTGGCGGCAATGATCTGATTTTCCCGCACCATGAGAATGAGATTGCCCAAACCGAGAGCCTGACCGGCAAGCCTTTTGCCCGTTATTGGGTTCATAATGGCATGTTACAGCTTGGCGAAGTTAAGATGTCTAAATCGCTGGGCAACCTGATCACTATCGAAGAATACCTCTCGGAACATTCGGCGGATTCACTGCGTTATATCATTCTCAATGCTTCCTACCGCAGCCCGTTGATTTACTCAGATGAGGTTGTTGCTCAGGCAGAAAAGGCGCTGGAGCGGCTGCGCAGCGCATTACGCCCGGCACTGCCGGAGGCAAAAGGTCTTTCTGAAGAAGGCAAAAGGGCGCTGCAGCAGCAAGTGGAAGCCAGCAAAGCCGGCTTTGTCGAGGCAATGGATGATGATTTCAATACCGCCGGAGCTTTGTCGCACATTTTCGAGCTGGTGCGGGCTGTCAATCAGGCACGTGCAGATGGGGCATTACCCGCTGAACTGGAAGGTGCACAGGCATTGATGCGTGAACTAACGGGCACGCTCGGCTTGACCCTTCAGGAAGCGCAAAAGGGCGGTGATGCCGATCCATTTATTCAGTTGCTGGTGGATTTGCGGCTGGAACTGCGCAAACAAAAACTGTACGCTCTGGCGGATACGGTGCGCAACCGGCTGGCAGAGCTGGGGGTGATCCTCGAGGACACTCGCGAGGGTACCACCTGGCGCTGGAGTTGACCTGCCGGAGCGCTTTCCTTACTAACTCGGCTGTTGTGAGCGACCTGTTTCCTGCAAAGGATTTCGACCATTGGGCAGCAACTTATGACGTGCAGGTTGCGCTTGCCGGCGGTTTTCCTTTTGAGGGTTATGCTGCAGTGCTGAATAAAATCCTCGCCGAAGCGGATCCAAGACCGGGGATGAGGGTGCTGGATTTAGGCACTGGCACAGGGAATCTGGCGGTGAAGTTCGCCGCGGCGGGGTGTGAACCCTGGTGTGTGGATTTTTCGCTGCTGATGCTGCTGCAAGCGAAAGAAAAACTGCCCGGGGCGCGCTGTTTTCTTGCCAATTTGCACAACCCATTGCCTCTATCAGCCGGAAAACGGTTTGACTGCATTGTCTCTGCTTATACCTTTCACCACTTTGATTTGGCAGAGAAGGTAGAGCTGGTGCGCGGTTTGCTGCACCGTTTTCTGATGCGCTGTGGTCGTCTGGTGATCGGCGATATTGCCTTTGCCGATCGAAAGGCGCAGGAGAAAACCAGAGAGATGTTAGGAGAAAGCTGGGAAGAAGAATTCTACTGGATTGCCGCTGATGCTGTTCCGGCTTTACAGTCTGCTGGTCTGGTGGTGCGTTATCTTCCGGTGTCGTTTTGCGGCGGCGTGTTCACGATTTGGGAGCGGTTAGATTGAAAGAGTGGATTAGCGGGCGGAATCCGGTTTATGAGGTACTGCGGGCGCGCCGCCGGCAGGTCTTTCGGCTGTGGGTGGCGCAGGGTGCGGAAGAGAAAGGACGTCTGGCAGAGATTCTTAAACTGGCGGACGAACGGCGTCTAACGGTGGAGCGAGTGGCGCGCCAGCGGCTGGATACACTGGGAGAGACACATCAGGGGGTGGCGGTGGAGGTGAGCGGTTATCCCTACGCCGCATTACAGGATATTCTCAAACTGGCGCAGGAACGGAATGAGCCGCCTTTTGTGCTGGTGCTGGACGCCTTGCAAAATCCGCAGAATTTTGGGACGTTGCTGCGGACCGCGGAGGCGGTCGGCGTGCATGGCGTGCTGATTCCGCTGGCGCGCACAGTTGGCGTGACGCCGGCGGTGGTGCATGCTTCTGCAGGTGCGAGTGAGCATCTGCTGGTAGCGGCGCTCAATCTGGCGCAGGGGATTGAACGATTGAAGCAGGCAGATGTCTGGGTGGTTGGACTGGAAGCCAGTCTGGAGGCGCAACCGCTGGAAAATGTGCGCTTGGATGGGGCGCTTGCTCTGGTAGTGGGCAGTGAGGGCGAAGGGTTGCGGGCGCTGGTGCGCAAGTCCTGCGATATGCTGGTTTGCCTGCCGATGCGGGGGAAAATTGAGTCGTTAAACGCTGCGGTGGCGGGGTCGGTAGTGTTATATTGGGCATTGCAACAGCGCCGCGCGTAGATGTAGGCATTTGCTGACAAGATAAATTTGTATAAATTCTATACAAATTAACAGATTTCTAACAGAAAACTGCTATAATATTGATAACAATTGTTTCCGGAGGATAAAGATATGTTAATCAGCAAACCATTAAATGACGCCATCAACGCACAGATCGGGCATGAGTTTCAAGCTTCCATGGAATATGTGCAGATGGCAGTATATTTTGACGAAGAAGGTTTCAAAAAACTGGCAAAAATGTTTTACAAACAGGCGGAAGAAGAACGCGAACATGCTATGAAGTTCATCGAATATCTGGTGGATACTGGCGGCAAGGTTGCCATTCCCGCCATCCCTGCACCAAAGACTGATTATTCATCGGTCGAGGAAGTATTTAAGACCGCTCTGGATTGGGAGTTGATCGTGACTGATAATATCAACAAAATCCGTCATATCGCTGAGCAGGAAAAAGATTACGCGGCGCAACAATTTCTGGATTGGTACCACAACGAACAGATTGAAGAAGTCTCGACAATGGAGAATTTGCTTAAGGTTGCCCGCAAAGTTGGCGAGAAGAACATTATCATGCTGGAAGCTTATCTCTCTCACGAAGGCTAATTCTCAAGCACATTTCCTTCACTCTCCTTTCTCTCTGGTGAACCTGACAGGCTGATTTCCAGCCTGTCAGGTTGGTTTATGTGAGGGAATCGGGTGAAGAGGTTGTATAATCTTTTCTGGATCTCCATTCCACAGCTGTAATTGTGTTACAAGGAAGGCTGACAATGATTGCCGATTGTCCACCGGGCTTCAAAAGCTATGAACTGCTGTTTCAACTGAATCGGATCCGACGGGATACGCTGGGTTTTCTTCTGGATTGTGCCGCAAAATTTGGTGACCTGACCTATTTTGAGGCAGGCAAACAGCGCGCTTTTCTGGTCAATTCTGCTGATGGCGTGCGGCGTGTTCTGCAGGATAATCATCGTGCCTATAATAAAGACACCATTCAGTATAACTCGCTGGCACAGATCACCGGACGCGGGTTGCTGACCAGCGACGGCGATTTGTGGTTCCGTCAGCGCCGTCTAGAACAGCCGGCATTCTCGCGCGCCCGTTTGAACGCGCTGGATGGGGTAGTTGTGCCAACGGTGCAGAAGATGTTGCAGCGCTGGGAACGATATGCCGCCAGCGGCGAGCTGGTGGATGTAGATGGCGAAATGATGCGCGTCACGCTGGAAATTGTCGGCAAGGCATTATTCAGTATTGACCTTTCAACTCAGGCGCATCAACTCACCGAGGCAGTCTTGACCGTACTGGATCATATTGTCTATCAGGCACAAAACCCGGTGCGCCTGCCTGAGATTTTTCTGACGCCGCGCACGGTGCGTTTCCGGGCAGCGCTTTCCACGCTGGATATGGCAGTGTATGAGATGATTGCCAATCGGCGCGAGCAGGCTGATCCCGGTGAGGATATGCTGGGGATGTTGTTAAAAGCACGCGATGAACAAACCGGTCAGCCGATGAGCGAAGAGCAGGTGCGGGATGAGGTGATCACATTGCTCATTGCCGGGCATGAAACGGTCGCCAGTGCGCTCACCTGGAGCTGGTACTTGCTTGCACAGCATTCGCGGGTCTGGGAGAATTTGCGCACAGAGGTCGGCTCGGTCCTACAGGATCGTCTGCCAACAACTGCCGACCTGCCCAACCTGCCATACACGGCGCAGGTGTTTTCTGAGGCGCTGCGGCTTTACCCGCCTGCCTGGCTGATCACCCGTAAAGCCATTGAGGATGATCAAATTGGGGGGTATCCTATTCCAAAGGGTGCGCTGATCATCATCAGCCCGTATGTAATTCACCGCCATCCGGCATACTGGGAAAATCCGCTGGCTTTTGACCCTGAGCGGTTCAATGAGGCACGCGGCAAAAGTTATCCGCGCTATGCCTATATCCCCTTTGGCGGCGGACCGCGTTTGTGTATCGGTTCGCAATTTGCCCAGGTGGAAGCAACGCTGATTCTGGCAATGGTCACCCAGCACTACCGACTCGAATTACCCGAAGGCAGTCAGGTCAAAGTGGATGCGCTGGTGACATTGCGCCCGCACGGCGGTTTAGCCATGCGGGTGATCCGTGCGGCGTGAGCGCCTTCGGCTTTTATTCCAGCACTTTATAGACGACATCGCCTTTGCGCACCGGTTCTTCGACACGCAGTGCAACTTCCTGCCCGGCATGGACGGCTTCCACTTTTTGGTGCTCAATTTCCATTGAGGTGACGCGCTGCTCTAGTTCTGTGGTGTGTCCCAAAATCAACACCATGTCGCCGATTTTTAAATCCCCGGTGAGCTGTAAGACCGCCACACCAATGCGGTTGTAATAATGGGTGACCTGCCCGATTGGAATATTCATAACACATCCCTCCATGGAGTTTTTGCGCCTGAGAGATGCTCGCCAATGATGATTTACTATAATGTAGCCAATCTGACGACAAAATGCAAGAACTTACTGATAAGGGGCTTGTAACAGGTGAATGAGGATACAGGTTAATTTGCGCGGATGTATTGGAAATTCATCCTATAAGACCAACAGCCACGTCAGCAGCGCTCCACTCAGAGCGCAGAAAGCATTTACCCAATCGTTGTTCATCCAGCGCCAGCCGCGCTTGAAGATGGTATTTGTCCCGCAGGTGTGCAGGGGATAACGCTCGGTTTCCTTCCCGCAGGTGGGGCAGGTATAAATTGCCTGCACGGTGGCGCCCAACAGCGAATCTACCAAGCTGGCGAACAAACCACCCAGCCCGATCGCTGCCAGCCAGCGGATAGCAGTGGTTTGCCCCGACCCAAAGGGCAGAGCGAGCAAAGCGATGAATAAAGCCCCGCTCAAAGCTGCTAACGTCCCCTCGATGGTGACGCCGCCAGAACTGCCTCGTTCGACCAACCTGCCGTTGGAGATCAGGCGGGGCTGGCTCCTTGCCAGCACACCCAGTTCAGTTGCCCAGGTATCGGCGTTGACCGCCGCCATTGCTCCGGCAAACGCCGCCCATGGAAGGACGGATTGAGGAAAAAGGACATGCAGGATAACGAAAAACCCGGCAATGGCGCCGTTTGCTGCCACCTGTCCGGCATCCCGTTCCGAACCTTTGGAGAATTTTTCCGACAGCGTTTCTTTGCGTTTCTGGGAAAAGCGGGAAAGTGCGCTGGATGAGATGAAGAAGCCCATCAGCAACACTGCCCAGCCCAGTCCGCCCAGCCCAAACACCACGCTGCCCAGCACAAAAGCCGCAAGTGCGCCGCTGGTGTTCAAGGCGCGCGCTTTGCGTGCCGCCAGCGCGATCAACAGAGCAAGAATAACACCAATGAGCAGTTGGAGACCGTTAATCATCTTCAGCGATAAATCCTCGAAAAACAATTCTTTATTCCCAAATGAATAGAACCATGTTTATCATACTTTGTCGCTTTTTGCAATAAACTGTAGGTGGCTTTGCTTGCCCTCAGCGTGACTACCTGCTACAATTTTCTAGACTCATGAACCGCATTTATTTTGGTGATAACTTGCCCGTTTTGCAAGCGTTGCCGGCGGAATCGGTTGACCTGATTTATGTTGACCCGCCGTTCAATACCGGCAAACGCCAGAGTCGCATTCAGATTCGCACCGAGCAGAGCGAGGAAGGCAACCGCACCGGTTTTGGCGGCAGGCGTTATCTTACCGTCAAGGTCGGGCAGCGCGGCTATCTGGATATGTTTGATGATTATCTGGCGTTTCTGGAACCCAGACTGGTGGAAGCTTATCGTATTCTGAAACCGCACGGCAGCCTCTACTTTCACATTGATTACCGCGAGGTGCATTACTGCAAGGTGTTGCTGGATGCGATTTTTGGGCGCGATCACTTTATGAATGAAATTATCTGGGCGTATGACTACGGTGCGCGCACAAAGCGCAAATGGCCGCCAAAACATGACAATATCCTGTGGTATGTAAAAGACCGTTTTCACTATACTTATAATGTGGATGAAATTGAGCGAATCCCATATATGGCGCCTGGGCTGGTGGGCGCAGAAAAGGCGGCGCGCGGCAAGCTGCCAACCGATACATGGTGGCATACCATTGTACCGACCAATAGTCATGAGAAAACCGGCTACCCAACGCAAAAGCCGCTTGGAATTTTGCGGCGCATTATTCAAGCGTCTTCCAACCCCGGCGAGGTGGTGATGGATTTCTTTGCCGGCAGCGGGACGACCGGCATGGCAGCTTGGGAGCTGGGTCGGCAATTTATTCTGATAGACAACAATCTGCAGGCGTTGGAGGTGATGGCAAAACGCTTTGCACACATCCCGCAAATCGAGTGGATTGGTTATGATCCGTACCTGCTGGCAGATGGATCATGAAAGGGAGGGAGATATGTCTTTGCGTAGATTTTGGTTTGTGTTCTTGACTGCCCTGTTGAGTGCGTGCTTTCCTTTACCGGGTCAGCGGGAGGCATTGGAGACCGAAATTGCTGGTAAGATTTACCAAACGCTGACCGCTGCTGTGCCACCGGCAACGCCGACATTGGAGTTTACGCCAACACCGGAGTTCACGCCCACTCCCCTGCCAAGCCCGACACCTCTGCCGCAGGCAGTGGTTTTGTCGGTAAACCTGAATTTGCGCGAAGGGCCCGGCTTCAATTACACCCCGATCAAGTTGCTGGCACGCGGCGACTTGCTTTCCATCGTTGGCACCTATGCTGAATGCGGCTGGTTAAAGGTGCGCATAGGGGACGGCACGGAAGGCTGGGTCAAGGGAGATTCCACCTATGTGTCTTACAAAGAGGACTGCCGCACCTTTCCGCCCGGTACATTTCGACCGCCAAACGGTACCATCCTGTTTGATCAGCGCAAACTGTTTGGAGGCGGTGAGCTGACGGTTGAGAACAACAGCGATCAGGAAGGACTGGTAGTTTTGACGGATAGCGTGAGCAACCCATTGGTGGCGTTCTATGTGCGTCAGGATGAAAGCTTCACGCTCACTCGTATCGCCGATGGCAGCTATCAGTTGTATTTCACGCTTGGCTCGGAATGGGTTGGAGATGAGCTGAAATTTCTTAATGTCTCCGCAGTCAAACGCATGGATGAACTGCTGGCGTTTGCAACCACCGGGGCAATCTTTACGACCTGGAAAGTCAGCCTGCAATCCCCGCCGGGTGGAACCGGCAGAGCAAGCGAGATCCCTGAAAGCGAATTCCCCGCGCTGAAGTGAAACCTTAGAGATCATTATGAGCGAAACCCCACCCATTCTGGAATACGATCCATCACCGCGCGCCATTCTCGAACCGCAAACCAAATTTGAAGGGCGGGCACCGGCACGAGCAGTGCTGTGCTTTTTTCAAGAGGTGTTGCAGAAACTGCTGGAGGGCGGTCAGCTCAGGGTGGTTGGGCATCTGATTTCTGAGATCGGGCGCAATCCGATTTATGAGCTGGAATGGCAGGGCGCGCGGCTGCTGGTACTGCATCCGGGCGTAGGTGCACCGCTGGCAGCGGGGTTTCTTGAAGAGCTGATTTCGCTGGGAGTGAAAAAGGTGATTGTCTGCGGCGGGTGCGGCGTGTTGGATCACAATATCGCTGCCGGGCGGCTGGTGGTTTTGCGTTCTGCGGTGCGTGATGAAGGCACGTCCTATCATTACCTGCCGCCGGCTCGTGAGGTGGAAGCCAGTCCCCAAGCGGTTGCGGCGATAGAAGAGACGCTGTGCCGTCGCGGCTTGCCGTATCTGGTGGGCAAGTCCTGGACGACGGATGGGCTATACCGCGAGACTGAAGCGCGGCGGATGCGGCGGATGATGGAGGGCTGTCTGGTGGTGGAAATGGAGGCGGCGGCTTTGTTTGCGGTGGCGAGCTTTCGCAAGATAAGGCTGGGGCAGCTTGTCTATGGCGGCGATCTGGTTGTGCCGGAAGGCTGGGATGAACGTGCCTGGTTTAACCGCAAAAGTGACCGCGAGTTGCTCTTCTGGCTGGCGGTGGAGGCTTGTGCGGGGTTATAAGGCGATTATTGCTTGTCTCCGTATAGCTGGCGATGTACGACGCTCAAAGCGCGCACCTGCTCGGCGGCGTGATAGGAAGAACGCACCAGCGGGGCGCTTTCTACCCAGCGAAAGCCAATGCTGTACCCATAATCACGCAATTCCTGGAATTCTTCCAGTGTGTAATAACGGCTGATAGGCAGATGCCGCCGGCTGGGTTGCAGATATTGACCAACCGTTAGGATGTCCACCTGCCAATCGCGCAGGTCGTGCATGACGGCTTTTACCTCGTCCATCGTTTCGCCCAGCCCAACCATAATGCCGGATTTGGTCAGCACATCCGGGTCAAGTTTTTTGGCGTTGCTCAGGACTGCCTGTGACCACTCGTAACGGTCTTGCGGCTGGACAAGCTTGAACAGACGCGGCACGGTTTCAACATTATGGTTGAGGATTTCGGGGCGGGCATCCATGACGATTTTCAATGCTTCAAGACTACCCTTAAAATCCGGAATCAGCACCTCAATGGAACAACCGGGGTGCAGTTCGCGGATGCGGCGGATAACCATCGCAAAGATCGGTGCGCCGCCATCTTTGCGCTCATCGCGGTTGACACTGGTGATCACAGCGTGTTTGAGATTCATCGCTTTTACCGCTTGAGCGACGCGTTCCGGCTCTTCCCAATCCAGCGGCAGTGGACGGCCGTGTTTGACATCGCAAAAGCCACAGGTGCGCGTGCAAATATCGCCCATAATCAGAAAGGTGGCAGTACCGCTTCCCCAGCATTCCCCCATATTCGGGCAGCCTGCTTCTTCGCAGACGGTATGTAAAGCCTTCTGACGCATTAGATTTTGCAGCCATTCGTAGGTTTCACCGGATGGGGCGCGCACTTTGATCCACTCCGGACGGCGTATGGGTGTGGTGTCCATGCGTTCAGGATTTATGCGATCTCGGGTCGGATTTATCGGCATACTACCTCCTGCCGCTCATTATATATGGTTTGAGCGGCCCTGTAAAGCTAAAAATTGCCCGCCACCCGCAAACCGGTCAGCCGTTCCAGCAGTTTGCGCAGCAACCAGATCGGAAACAACAAAATCAGGTGCAGGATTAAACTAATGGCAAAAACAACTGCAAGTGCCTTCAGCGCTGCGTTCAAGCCCGGCGCCAGATAAGCCAGCATCCATTGCCCGGCGCCTGCCAGTGAGGCGACCCCGCCCAGTACGACGAGAAGCAAAACCAACGGCAACCAGGCGCGGCGGTCTGAGTCAGAAGGCAGCATGGTGCTGCTCACTGTAAATGCCAGATAAAACCACAGCCAGAAATCCGGTCGGGATGGCATGGCGAGCAGGGAACCCAGCAACATTCCCCATGCCTGTTGTGATGCCAGAGCCGCCCAGTTGCTCATCCCAAGCGGCTGCAATCCCAGATAAGCGGTGATTAGCCCGCCGCTGATCAGCGGCGCCATGCCGATAAAGGCATCGCGCAGAAAATCACTGCGTGCGGTTTCCACGTATCCCAACCGGACATGCCCATCCGGCAATACCTGCGGCAGGATGGAAAACCTGCCTGTCCTCACCTGCAGAAGACGGGCAGCCAGCCAGTGACTTAATTCATGCACCAAAACGCCGGGTAAGAACAACAACGAAAACAGCCCAATGGTCAGTGCTGGACGACGGGTGAGCAACAGAAAGACCGCCTGGATTTCTAGATGCAGCCGCCGGTTGACAAACAGGAAAGGCGCCAGCGTAATCAGTAGCCAGCCCAGTCCGCTAAAAGCGATTGCTGTGCCTTCCAAATTCGCCTACACCGCGGCTGCCTTTGTAATGGCGACAAAATCATCGGCTTTCAGGCTTGCGCCACCGACCAGCGCACCGTCAATTTCCGGCTGAGTGAAGAACTCGGCGGCAATATCGCCCTTGACAGAACCGCCATAGAGGACACGAACTGCTTCCGCTACCTCGCGCCCGAATAGGCTTTGCAATGTAGGGCGGATATAGTTCGCGACAACGGCGTTGGCGTTCTCGCCGCTGGAAGCGCGCCCGGTGCCAATTGCCCAGACCGGTTCGTAAGCGATGACAATTTTGCCAGCTTGGTCAACTGGGATGCCTTCCAGCCCGGCTTTCACCTGTCGGGTGACCACCGCGGCGGTCTGGCCGCTTTCGTTTTCTGCCAGCGTTTCCCCTACGCAGACGATCGGGATCAAACCGATTGCCAATGCAGCTTTGGTTTTCTTGTTGACGGTTTCATCAGTCTCGCCAAAGTAGGTACGACGTTCGGAATGCCCGATGATGACGTACTGACAGAACTCTTTTACCATCGCTGGTGAAATTTCACCGGTGAACGCGCCGGAGGCTTCCCAGTACAGGTCTTGTGCGCCCAGACCGATGCCGGTGCCTTCCAGCAGCCGGGAAATCGCCATCAACGCGGTAAATGGCGGACAAATCACCCGCTCGACAGATGGAACAGATTGAAGTCCCAGCAGCATTTGCGAGACCAGCGCAGTGGCTTCACTAACGGTTTTGTTCATTTTCCAATTTCCAGCAACCAGTGGTGTACGCATTGTTAACCTCTCTGCAAAAATATAATCTCACCCTCCAACATTATGGAAGTGTGTTGTGGATGCCGCTTTGTTTCATTCGGGATAAGAGATTGCTTTTATGGCGCAATTTGGTAGCCTGTGAAGGCAGGCAGGTTGGATTACCTGCCCCATTCTTTGGTTTCTTTATCCCGAACTCATGCTATTTTAACAGAGAACTGTTATCTTTTGTAAAATCAGAGTCGTGTCAGGCAACCTGTGTGTAGACGTTAAAAGCGGGTGGATTTTCCAGGTGCTTTTTGACCGCGCAAAGTTCCGCCGAACGCACCAGTGCATCTCGGTAACGTTCCGGAAAGGTGGCTGGAACCTGTATCTCGATGTCCACTTTTTCGACCATACCGTTCATCGGGTTGCTGTGGACGCGCTGGATCAAACGGATGCCTTCAGTGGGCAGACCGCGCTGGCGGCAGAAGCCCAACACGTAGATACCGGCGCAGGTACCTAATGAGGCTAAAAACAGAGCGAAAGGCGTCGGGGCTGAACCTTCGCCGCCGCCCATTGGCGGCTGGTCAGTCTTGACAGTGTAAGGTCCAAAGTGTGCATCAACGCGCGCCCCGCCGGGAAAGTCAATCAGCATTTCCATTTTTGTTGTTGTCTCCTTGATAAGTCTTAGTTTAGATTACCAAAAGTTGGATGATACTCTTATGCAAAAAGTTACATGTCATATTGTGCTGTTTCATTTATCATACTCCACCCAGTAAAAGGCATGAGTTTTGTCAGCACTTTTAAGAAAAGTGCCACTATTACATATCGGGGGGTTTCATTAACATAATGGCAATGTTGCGAGAAGAACTGGCTCATCTTCCCCTTTTTGAAGGCTTAAGTAGTGAACAGCTTGAGCAATTTGCCGCGTTGCTGGATATTTGTTACCTGACCAAGGGTACGCGTGTTTTCGAGCAGGGTGATGCAGCCGAATATCTCTACATCCTCTTGGAAGGGGAAGTTCTGATTCGTTATAAACCCTATGACGGGGATGAGCTCACGGTGGCGCGTGTGGTGCCGGGCGGGGTATTTGGATGGTCGGCGGCGCTGGGACGCTCAGCCTATACTGCTTCTACGGTTGTTGTTCAGGATGGCAGGGCTTATCGCCTGCGGGCGGAGAAACTACAAAAACTATGTGACCAATGTCCCGAAACCGGTGTTATACTATTAAAAAAACTGACAGAAGTCATTTCCCGGCGTGTTCAGGTAACTCATGAACAAGTGTTTGGTATTCTAAGCCAGGGCATGGATAGTAGCGGTGATTGCGAGCGGGAGTTTGAGGATGGCAACTGATAGTATTCCCAATTATTCAACCGATGAGCAACTGCGCGGCTTAATTGAACAACTGGATGCCTATATCAGCCACTATCATGGCGGCAGTGTGCAGTTGGTTTCTTTTGATGGAAAAGTGGTGAAGGTTCACTTAGGGGGAGCCTGCGAGGATTGTCCGCTTTCTCCCACCACACTGCATGGGTGGGTAGAAGGCACCATCCGCCAGTTTTTCCCGGAAATTGAACGGGTGGAGGACGTAAAACCCTGACTTTTTAGCGCCGTTCGGTTCGGCGTTCCCATTCGGCAACAGCGGCGCGCAACAGCGCCTTTGCTTCTTCGTCGTCCACGGCGTCAATGCCGTGATATCGTCTGGTACCAATCCAGACGATTACTCCTTCTTTTGGGTCCTCTGCCAATTTAACGATCTTTCCAGCCAATGATGAAGCCGGCAGCATTTCCTGCAACACTTCATCAATTTGCTGAACGATGCTCAGCAGAGCCGGGGGAGCTTTCTCTTCTTTTGTGGGTTTAGTGGAAGAAGGTTTTTGGGCTTGGTTTACAGCTGTTAGAACAGGCGGGGGGGGCGTTTGAGTTTCTTCGGCCGTTGTAGGCAGGGATTGTTCTGGTGGTGCTGTATCTGCAACAGCAGGCTTGTGCCGGGTTGGTTTTTGGCGTTCCTCAGCCGGTGCGCCCATCCAAATCAACCATTCACGCGTCAGCAAAGCCGTTTGCTGGCGCAGGCGTTCATCCATCGCTCGTGCACTTTCGAAACGTTTTTCATCCAATATGGCGATCAGTTTGCCGCTGGAACGTGAACGCAGCAGACGCAGCACTTCGATTTCGTCACCGGGTTCGATGATTGGCTTCTCGGCAGTGGCTGTTTCAAATTCATGTTGCTCTTCTATTATGGTTTTTTCGGCAGGTTGATCTTTTTCAGCTTCTTTTTTGCCGCGGTCGGCGAACAGCATTGCTACCAGTGCACCGCCAATAAAACCCACCGTGACAAAGATTAGCGCCAGCAACAAAACATTTCCCAACGCCATAACCAACCCCTCCAGTTCAAACGACTTGTTTGATTGTAGCACAATTTGCAGGCTGACAGCGCGGACAAAAATGAGTGCTGCGTTGACCAATGACCATACGCTGGATAGTTGTGCCGCATATCAGACAGGGCTCACCCGTTCTGCCATAGACCCGCAACCGGCTTTGAAAATTGCCGCCACGGTATATCCAGTCAATGCTGGTGCCGTTATGGCGGATGCCTTCCTTCAACACGTTACGGATTGCGCCCCACAGCCGCTCTGCCTGTTCTTCGTTAAGCTGGTTGGAATGAAGAAGCGGGTGAAGTCCGGCTAGGTGCAGGGCTTCATCCGTATAAATGTTTCCTAGGCCAGCCAGGAAGCTCTGGTCCAGCAACAGGGGCTTGAGCTGGCGGCGCACAGATTTCAGTTGTTGGTATAACAGTTGCGCAGTGAAGTTTTCCCCCAGAGGTTCAGGACCCAATGCCCCCAGCACTTCTGCCGGCTCTTGGACAAGCCAGATGCGCCCAAATTTGCGCGGATCGTTGAAGGCAAGCCGCCAGCCATTGTTCAGATAAAACAACGCCCGGTCGTGTAGTTCAACAGGACGCAGGCTTGCATCTGCCAGCTGGCTGGTTTCCATCCGCAGGTCGCCGCTCATACGCAGATGGATGAGCAGATAGTTCTTGTCCAACTCGATAACGATGAATTTTCCGCGCCGCCAAAGCCCTCGGATTACTTGACCGGGCAAGGTGTTATTCAGTTCTTCCGGGATTGGCATGGCAAGGGTGCGTTGCCAGAGTAGTTCGATTTTTTCGATGGTATGCCCTATCAGGGGAGGATGTTCTTCATTCCCCTGCCGCAGATTGCGCACGATTGTCTCGACTTCAGGCAGTTCGGGCATGATTACTTACTCGTTAAACATCTCTCCTACACTGCGTCCTTCATTGGCACGGCGGATCACCTCGCCCAGCAGTTCTGCCACCGTCAGCACTTTCAGCCGGGCTCCCAGCAGAGCGCGTTTGTATTCGGGAATGGGGACGGTATCGGTGGTGATAAATTGGGTCACCGGTAATGCCGCCAGCCGCTCGGCGGCGTTAGCGGAAAGGACGGCATGGACAAACGAAACATAAATGTTGCGCGCCCCGCAGGATTTGACCAGCTGCACCGCCTCAACCATTGATCCGCCGGTGTCTACCTCATCATCCACGATGATCACGTCGCGGTTTTCAACTTCACCAATTAGTGTAAGCGCTTCTGCATTAGCATCATTGCTGATACGGCGTTTTTCGATAAATGCCATTGGTACATCCAGCGCAGCGGCGTAGTTGCGCGCTTTTTTCGCAAAGCCCAGATCGGCGGTGACGACCACCGGGCGGTGCATCTGCGGTTTGAGCGATTTAACATAATCACAGAGGATGTAGAAGGTAGTCAGAACATCACCGGGAATGGAGAAGAACCCCTGGATCTGTCCGGCGTGCAGATCGAGGGTGATATAGCGGTCTGCGCCGGCGATTTCAATCATATCGGCTACCAGCCGCGCCGTGATGGGAACGCGCGGCTGGTCCTTCTTATCGGAGCGGGCATAACAAAGGTATGGCACCACAGCAGTAATGCGCGCCGCCGAATCCAGCCGCAGGGTTTGCAGCAAGATCAGCAGTTCCATCAGATTATCATGCACCGGCGCCGGCGTGGTCTGGATCACATAACAATCCTGACCGCGCACACTGCCATGCAGTTTGACAAACAAATTGCTGTTGGGAAAAGTGATAATATCCCGCCCGCATAACGGCAAACCGAGATAATCGGCGATCTTTTGCGCCAGTTCCGGGCAGGCGGTTCCGGCAAACAGTTTGATTTCGCCATACATTTTCTCGTGCCGATGAATGGGTAAAGGCATCTTCCCTCCTTACTTTGCTGTTGAGGCATCCCGCCACTCGGATCGCAGGATGCTCATTAGCAGAACATCCACATATTTTCCATCTTGATAACGCCCCTGACGCAGTCGCCCTTCATGGACAAAGCCAACATGTTCGTAGCTTCGAATACCGCGCAGATTGGTTTCGTATACTTTCAAACCCACCCGGTTCAGATTGAGCGTGTTGAAGGCGTGCTGTAGCATCAACTGCATTGCTTCGCGCCCGTAGCCCTGATTCCAGTATTGCTTTTCGCCGATGAAAATTCCTACTTCTGCACTGCGGTCATACCAGTTGATGTTGGATAAGCCGATATTACCGATAGCTCTCCAGCCTGTCGGTGTTTTAATCTCAATGGTAAAGGGGCGCTCTTCGGGCGGGCGCTGCTGCAGAGAAGCAAACCAGGCTTCTTCTTCGGTGACGGAGAGCGGCAGGCGCAACAGGAGGTTCTGGCGCACTTCCGGATCGTTCAGCCAGATTGCGAATCTCGGTACGTCTTCCTGCTCAATTGCCCGCAGACGGATACGCTCGCCATAGATCATGGATCACCTCTCCATTTTATGGATGCAGGCGGTTTGGACCTCGGAACAGGAAGACGCACTCGCGAATGTTGGGCACATCCAGCATAACCATCAACAAGCGTGAAAGCCCCATGCCAAAACCACCGTGCGGCGGACAACCGTACTTGAAAAAGTCCAGATAGAACTGGATCGATTCTTGCGAGACGCCTTTTTCCTTTGCCTGCCTCAGTAAAACATCATAGCGGTGTTCGCGCTGCGCGCCGGTGACGATTTCCAGACCACTGGCGATCAAATCAAAGCTCTTGGTCAAATGAGGATTATCCTCATGGCGCATATGGTAGAAGGGGCGCACGGTAATGGGCCAGTCAATTACATAGACAAACTCATGATTGTATTTGTCTTTGATGTATTTCGCCAGTGCGCGCTCTCCGCCGGGGTCAAGGTCGCCTTTTTTCTCCGGCGGGAGCTGATAGCCCACCTCTTTGAGAATCTCATGCGCCTCTGCCATTGTGACGCGCGGGAAGGGCACTTCCGGAACGATCAGTTCTTTATGAAAAACCTCTTTAATCTGGTCGCCGTGCACTTCTTTGACCCGCTGATAGGTATATTGAAGCAGGTTTTCCAGCACTCGCATTACGTCATCATGCGAATCGATCCATGAGATTTCCATATCAATGCCGGTAAACTCGGTCATATGACGAGCGGTGAAGGATGGATCGGCGCGAAAAACAGGACCAATTTCAAAAACTTTTTCAAAACCTGCCGCCATCGCCATCTGCTTGTAAAACTGTGGTGACTGCGCCAGATAGGCTTTGCGGTCAAAATAGGTCATCTCAAACAGTTCAGCGCCACCCTCGCTGGCACTGCCCATGATCTTGGGTGAGTGGATTTCCATGAAGTCATTTTTGACCCAGAATTCGCGCATCGCCATTTCCAGTGTGGTTTGCACCTTGAAAATCAACAGACTCTCGGTGCGGCGCAGGTCAAGATAGCGCCAGTCGGAGCGAAAGTCGGTGGAAGGCAGGGTATCGCCAAAAGGTTCAAACGGCAGGGGAGATTGGGCAAGGCTCTCCACCTTGAGCGTCTCAAGTTGAATTTCCAGCCCGCCCAGTTTGACAATCGGGTTATCTACCACCTTTCCGGTGATGGTCAGTGCCGATTCGGTGGTCAGTTTGGAGATTTGCTCAGCCAGCGACGGGTCACTCTGACGCCAGAAAGCTACCTGTACCATGCCGGTGCGGTCACGCACGACCAGAAACTGCATCTTTTTCTGGTCGCGCAGGACTTGTAGCCAGCCCTGTATTTTGACCTGCTCGCCAATGTGTTGCCGCAAACTGCCGATGGGGGTTGTTTCCATGTGATAAAACTCCTTGGTCAAGAATTAGTGCTATTTCTCCAGTAATTTTACAACTGCCTGATATGGCGATATTGTTCTTTTTATCACCTGTTGCAAAATACTTTGATACGTTTCTTCTGGAACGCGCTCTCGCCAGCGTGCTACCAGTTCTGCTTGAACCAGTCCCTGCAATTCGGCATCCAGCCGTTCCAGTTCTCTGCGCTGCCATTCACCGTTGCGCCGCAGGTGTTCACCATGTTCACGGACTGCCTGCGCCAGTTCCTGAACGCCTTCACCGCGCAGTGCAATGGTTTTCATAATAAAAGGTTTCCAAACGCGTGCGGCTTCGTTCTCTTCTTCTTGATAAGACAATACCGCAAGCCGTCCATGATGCATCACTATCCGCTCTGGCTTTGCCAGCTCTAACATGGCGCGCAGGGCGCGCTCGGTTTGTTCCACACCCGGTCTATCGGCTTTGTTGATCACCAGAATATCGGCAATTTCCAGAATGCCGGCTTTGATGGCTTGAATGTCATCACCCAATCCCGGCGCTTCCACAACGATGGTTGTATGCGCTAGACGAGCGATGTCTACTTCGCCCTGACCTGCCCCAACCGTTTCGATGAGGATGATTTCAAAACCAGCAGCATCGAACACCTGTGCCACTGCCGCCGTGTTGCGAGCCAGTCCACCCAGCGCGCCGCGTGATGCCATTGAACGGATAAACACACCCGGATCGCCTACCAGGTCGCGCATGCGCACCCGATCTCCCAGCAATGCGCCGCCGCTGAATGGGCTGGATGGGTCCACCGCAATCACCGCCACGCGCAGTGGGGAAGAACCATCTATGGGATGGCGGAAGGCATAGGCAAGCTGGTTGACCAGTGAGGACTTACCTGTGCCGGGTGCTCCAGTGATACCGACGAGATGTGCACGTCCTGTGTGCGGAAACAATTCATCCAGTTCTGACCGTCCCTGTGGCGTATCATTTTCAACCAGCGATAACATGCGTGCCAGCGCAAGACGGTCTCCAGCAATGACCTGTTCAGCCAGTTTCATCTACGCAGTTGCTCATCCCTGTGGAATCATCTGCCCCAGAACGTAATGCCGGATGTCTTCTACGATTTTTTCGGTTGAGGTTCCGGGACCGTAGACGGCTTTGACGCCGTGTGCCAGCAAGGCTGGCACATCTGTATCTGGGATGATACCGCCAACAAAGACACAAACGTGATCTTGTCCATTGGCGCGTAGCAGTTCCATCACGCGCGGCACAAGTGCCATATGTGCCCCAGAAAGGATGGAAAGCCCCACCGCATCCACATCTTCTTGCAGGGCGGCTTCGGCAATCATTTCTGGGGTCTGGCGCAAGCCGGTGTAGATAACCTCCATGCCAGCATCGCGCAGCGCCCGTGCTACCACTTTGGCCCCGCGGTCATGTCCATCCAGCCCAGGTTTGGCAATCAACACGCGAATTTTTCGCTCTGCCATTAAGTTTCTCCACTGATTGAGGTGGCTATGCTTTGATTATACCGCGCCTTTGGAGTGTGGTCCGGTATGATCATACAAAGTAAGTCGTGATAGTTGTCCGCTATGCTCACACGTGGTAAACTTATGATGTGTTCATGGAAAATACATTGAGTGAGGTTACGAGACTGATATGCCAGTGATCTTTCCGTTTACCGCCATCGTTGGTCAGCAGCGGATGCGCCGGGCTTTAATCCTCAATGCCGTAGATCCACGCATTGGCGGTGTATTGATTCGCGGCGAGCGCGGCACGGCGAAATCCACCGCGGCACGCGCGCTGGCGGCGCTTTTGCCGCGTGTGAGAGTCGTCAGCGATTGCCGGTTTGGCTGCGATCCTGATCGTCCGGATACATGGTGCACGGAATGCCGCGAACGTGCAGCGCGCGGGGAAGAGCTGCCGGTTTCCACACGTACTACCCCGTTTATCAACCTGCCGGTCTCGGCAACCGAGGATCGCGTGGTTGGCACACTGGATATTGAAAAAGCCATCCAACGCGGCGAGCGTCACTTCGAGCCGGGCGTACTGGCGGCGGCAAATCGTGGTTTGCTTTACATAGATGAAGTCAACCTTTTAGATGACCATGTGGTTGATATTTTGCTTGATTCGGCGGCAATGGGAATGAATATCGTCGAGCGCGAGGGCATTTCGTTCAGCCACCCGGCGCGCTTTATCCTGGTTGGCACGATGAACCCGGAAGAAGGTGACCTGCGCCCACAATTGTTGGACCGCTTTGCGCTTTCGGTGGATATCTATGGTATCCGTGATGCCCGCGATCGCGTACAGATCATGGAGCGCATTCTGGAGTTTGAAGCCGATCCGGAAGGTTTTCGGCGCAAATGGCTGCCCAAAGAAGAAGAACTTTCGCGCCAGATCGAACAGGCGCGGCGGCTGGTGGATCAAGTCACCTATACCACCCGAGATTTGCTTTCGATTGCCGCGTTGACTGCCTCACTGAATGTCGAAGGTCATCGCCCGGATTTGGTGATTCTGAAAGCCGCCCGGGCACAGGCAGCTTTTGAGGGTCGCACAGCTATCAATGACCGCGATATCGCGCTGGCGGCTGAGCTGGCACTGCCGCATCGTCTCAAGCGCGGACCTTTCCAGCAAACTGAGATCAGCATGGAAGAGCTACAGGAACGCATTGAGCAATTGCAAGCCAGCGAAACCAGCAAATCGTCCCAAACCAACGTCGAACAACAGGTCGGCGATCAAGAGGCTCAAAAAAAAACTTAACTGAGCCTGAAACCGTTGAAGACACCAAAGAACAGGGCAAACCGGAACCGGTTCCCCAGCAGGATGTTTTCAAAAGCAACGAAGGGCGTTGGTGGGAAGGCGGCGAACGCACCCGCATTGGCGAGGTCTTTGCCGCGCGCCGGCTGGATACACCGCTGGATAAAATGGTGCGCCGCAGTGCCGGACGTCGCTCTCGGACGATTTCAGAGCGTAAGCGCGGGCGCTATGTGCAGGCTCGTCCGGTTCTGGATGGCAAAGCGGATGATCTGGCATTGGATGCTACACTGCGCGCCGCAGCACCCTTTCAAAAAGAGCGTGCAGAGGACCGAAAACGAGTAGCTTTCTCCATTCATCCTACGGATTACCAGCGCAAGGTGCGCGTGCGCCGCTCCGCCAATCTGGTGCTGTTTTTGGTAGATGCTTCTTGGTCTATGGCGGTGGCTGAGCGTATGGCGGCAACTAAAGGAGCCATCATGTCACTGCTGACCGATGCCTATCAGCGCCGTGACCGGGTGGGCTTGATTGTGTTTCAGAAAAATAAAGCCACGCTGGTACTGCCCCCGACCAACTCGGTCTTGCTGGCGCAGCGCGCGCTGGCAGATATCCCGATTGGCGGTAAAACACCGCTCTCGGCGGGTTTACAAATGGCGTTTGAAGTTTTACAACGGGAGAAAATCCTGCACCCGGATGTCCGTCCGCTGTTGATTATCCTCACCGATGGTGCCGGTAATGTTTCAATGGGGAGGTTATCCCCGCAGGAAGAGGCGGAGAAAATCGCCAAATCCATTGCCCAGGCAAATATCCATAGTGTGGTAATTAATATGGAGCATGCGGCGTTTGATCAGGGGCTGGCACAGGCGCTTGCGGATAACTTGAGCGCTCCCTGTTATACCATTACTGAGCTGAGGGCGGAAAGTTTGTACGAGACGGTACGTTCTGAAATGGCGAACGTCAAAAATGTTCTGGAACATACACGACAGAGTTCCAGTTGAAATTGCCGACCCAAAGGATTGAAAGCGTGGTCGGCTTGTCAGTTCTTATGGCTGATGATATGATACAGGTCGTGAGGAGCCTATGATTGAAACCCAGCAGGAACGTCGCTCCCGAACTCGTTCAACCCTGCTCTTCGTTATCCTGGCAACCATTCCCTGTTATTGCCTTGGCTTTGTGGTTTTGCGCGCCTGCGAGCCGGTCTCCCGTCTTGCCGCCACATTCACGCCCTCGGCTTCTGTCACTATGACCTTATCTCCGCTGCCATCCAGTACCGTCACTTTGAGCTGGGTTTCCACACCAACCGTGACCGAGACTGTCACCATCACCTGGACGCCTTCGCAGACTTTTACCCCCTTTCTGACCCCTACGTATACCATCACGCCCATCCCCTCGCGCACGCCTACCCCGGAACCCAGCCTTACCCCCACTCAAACCATAACAACCGAGCCAAGCAGTACTGAAACACCAACAGAAACCAGCACACCATAAACCAAACCAATACTCATGGACCAGCATAGATGATGGAAATAACACCTTTTTTGAAGAAACTGCTCAGCCTGCCGGGTCTTTCGGCTTATGAGACGCCAGTGCGCGAAGCGATTGCCGAAACCTGGCGACCTCTGGTAGATGAGCTTGAAGTCAGCCGCGTGGGCAGTTTGCACGGTTTGAGACGCGGCGTTGCGCCCGAACCCCGCCCGCGCCTTCTGCTGGCAGCGCACATGGACGCTGTCGGTTTGATGGTCAGTGGGATGATAGATGGTTTTTTGCGTATCACTGAAGTGGGCGGTGTGGATGACCGCATTCTGCCTGGGCAGTTGGTCACCGTTCACGGACGGCGCGACCTGCCCGGTGTGATTGTTCAGCCGCCGGACTTTTTGCTCCCGCCGGATCAGCGCGGCAAACCCGTCCGCCGTGAATTTTTGCTGGTGGATGTTGGTCTGACGCCTGATGAGGTTGGTAAACTGGTGCGGACAGGCGATCTGGTCTCGTTTGCTCAGCAACCCTTTGAACTGCCCGGCGATGCGCTGGTTGGACACAGTCTGGATAACCGCGCCTCGGTTGGGGCTCTAACCGTGTGCCTGGACGAATTACAGCACATGAGCTGTGATTGGGATGTCTGGGCGGTTGCTACCGCACAGGAAGAAGAAACCTTTCTGGGAGCGTACACCTCGCCGTTTGACCTGCGCCCGGATATGGCGCTGGTAGTGGATGTGACCCACGCGAAAGGTCCCGGCAGCAACGATTACCGCACCTTTGGACTAGGGAAGGGGGTGGTGCTGGGCTGGGGCGCAAATATCCATCCCGGTTTATATAAAGCCGTCAAAGAGCTGGCAGAGCGGCTGGAAGTGCCATTCCAGATTGAAGCCATGTCGCGGCATTCCGGCACAGATGCGTATGCCATTCAGGTCACAGCCGAGGGTATTCCCTGCATGGTATTGAGCATTCCTCTGCGTTATATGCATACACCGGTTGAACTGGTGTCGCTGAAAGACATCTACCGCACCGGTCATCTGCTGGCAGAGTTTATCGCCCGCCTCAAACCCGATTTCATGCAGAAGATCACCTGGGAGGAGCCGTCATGAACCCCAATTCTCAACCCTCTGCTCGTCCCCCGGCAGTTGGTGCCCGCCAGATCGCCCTGCTGGAGAAGCTCTCAAATGCCTGCGCTGTTTCTGGCGATGAGAGCGAAGTGCGTCGCATAGTTCTGGACGAACTCAAACCGGTGGCGGATGAGATCAAACACGATGCGCTGGGAAATTTGCTGGTAATCCGCAAGGCGCATGTGGAACAACCGCTTAAAGTGATGATTGTCGCCCACATGGATGAAGTGGGCTTTATGATTGTGGATAAAGAGGAGGGCGGTCTGTTTCGTTTTGAGCTTGTGGGCGGTGTTTCCAAAAGCCATCTGGCGGGCAAGGCGGTCTGGGTGGGGGAAAAACATCACAATGGGGTGATCGGGGCAAAAGCCATTCATCTGGTCAGCCCGGAAGAGCAGAAAAACCCCATTTCGATAGAAAATCTGCGGATTGATATGGGGCCCGGTGGAGCGGATAACGCCCGTGTGGGCGACCGCGCCGCCTTTGCCACATCCTTCCGCCGGGCAGGACCCAGCCTGATCGGTAAGGCACTGGATAACCGGTTGGGTGTGGCAACGCTAATCGAGCTAGTCAAACATGCACCTGGTCATATTGAATTGCAGGCGGCTTTTACCGTGCAAGAGGAGATTGGCGCACGCGGGGCAATCGTTGCGGCGTATGCGTTGCAGCCCGATCTCGCAATTGCGCTGGATTCGACGCCCGCCTATGACCTGCCCGATTGGGACGGGCAGGAAAACACGCGCTACAATACCCGGCTGGGTTTTGGACCGGCGATTTATGTTGCCGACGCCGGCACGATTTCCGATCCCCGTTTGGTTAGTTTTTTGACCGCGGTTGCGGAGAAATACCGTATCCCTTATCAAATCCGCCAGCCCGGCGGGGGCGGCACAGATGCAGGGGTGGTTCACCGTTCGCGCGGCGGTGTTCCCAGTGTTTCGGTTTCTATTCCCGGACGCTATGCACATACACCTGCCGGTTTGTGCCGTATTTCGGACTGGCGTCACACGCTGGCTTTGCTTTACCATGCACTTCAGGACATTACCCCATCCATCCTTGAATCAGAACGAAGGATGCCATAGGAGAAATTTCATGAAAGAACTAATTAAAAAACTGGTCGAGTGTATCGGACCATCCGGTTTTGAGCACATCGTGCGCGATGTGATAAAGGATGAAATTGCCCCCTTTGTAGATGAGATGCACGTAGACGCACTGGGCAACCTGATTGCCCGCAAGGGCACCCGAAAAGAGAGCGGACTGCGCGTTATGCTCTCGGCACATATGGATGAGATTGGCATTATTGCCACACATATTGATGAAAACGGTTTTGTCCGCTTTACGACGGTCGGCGGGGTATTCCCGCGCAATTGTCCTGGTGGACGGGTGCGTTTTATGAACGGCGCACAGGGCGTGATCGGCACCGAGCGTGCCGAGAGCGCAGACAAAGCCTATACGATTGAGCAATTGTTTATTGACGTAGGTGCCTCCAGCCGTACGGATTGCCCGGTCAAAGTGGGTGACGTGGCAGCGTTTGACCGTCCGATGCTCGATCTGGGCAACCGGCTGGTGGCAAAGGCAATGGATGACCGTATCAGTGTTGCGGCCCAGATTGAAACCCTCCGCCGGCTCAAAGATACTCCGCATGAAGTGTACTTCGTCTTCAGTGTTCAGGAAGAAGTGGGGCTGCGGGGGGCTACAACCGCTGCTTATGGGGTTGATCCCGATGTGGGGATTGCGGTGGATATTACCATGACCGGTGACACGCCGCGCGGAACGAAGATGGAAGTGGCGCTGGGGAAGGGTCCGGCAATTAAGGTCCGCGACGGCAGGATGCTTTCTGATCCGCGTCTGGTCAAACTCATGGTTGAAGCGGCTGAAAAAGCCGGCATCCCTTACCAGATGGAAGTACTGGAAGGCGGCACGACGGATGCCAGCGTCATCCAGCTGACGCGCGCTGGAGTTCCTTCTGGCTGTGTCTCCATTCCCTGCCGCTATGTGCATTCGCCTTCGGAAATGGTGGACATTCGCGATGTGGAACACGCCGTCAGACTTTTGCTGGAGATTTTGAGTAATCCTATATTATTATGAGGCTGTTGGCGGGTGCGTTTATAACGTTGATTGTGGGGCTGTCTCTGCTTTCTGCCTGCGCCGGCGGGGCAGTTTCAGGTGAGGTTGTTGCAACCCATATAGCTACCTCCACACAACCGGCTCCGACACCCGCAGGTCTCCCTTCCCCCAATACACCTGTCGCGGTAACCGTATCTCCACCGATGCGGCAGAAACTGACCCTTTGGCTGCCTCCGCAGTTTGATCCCTCAGCACCCACGGCAGGCGCAAAGCTATTCAGAGACCGGTTGCAAGCCTTTGAGCAGCAAAATCCTCAAGTGGAAGTGACTGTGCGGTTGAAGGCTCTTAGTGGTCCGGCAGGTTTGCTGGAGATGCTGACGGCTGCCCATGCAGCAGCCCCGGCGGCTTTGCCTTCGCTGGTTGCGTTGACGCGTTTTGACCTTGAAACGGCAGCGATCAAAGGAATTGTCTATCCTTTTGAAACCTCGTTTGATGCTGGTGAGGAAGAGGAAGACGGCTGGTTAGAGTATGCACGTCAGCTTGGTCAGGTGCAGGGGAGTGCGATGGGACTGCCGTTTGCAGGGGATGCGCTAGTGTTGCTCTATCGTCCTTCCAGAGCCGGCTCTCCTCCTAAAGACTGGCTGGATTTATTGCAGCGCGATCAGCCGATACTTTTTCCAGTTGCCGATCCATATAGCCTGCTGACGTTGGATTTGTATCTTTCTGCGGGCGGTGTCCTTCAGGATAATCAGGGCAAGCCCATGTTGCAGGCGGAAATCCTTGAAAAAGTGCTGAGGTTTTATGTAGATGGTGCAGATCAAAATTCGTTTCCTGAATGGATGGTGCAACTGGAAAACGAGGAACAAACCTGGCAATCCTATCGCGAGCAAAACGCACACTGGCTGGTAACGCATAGCTCGTATTATCTGGCCAACCCGCCGGCGGATACGCTGGCTGCGCCATTGCCTTCTCTTAGTAGCGGCAATTTCACCCTCGCCGGCGGCTGGCTCTGGGCGGTGGCTGATCCTGATCCGCAGCGCCGTCAGCTTGCCGAACTATTGGCGCAGTATTTGACCGATGAAACGTTCTTGAGACAGTGGAGCCCGTACTCCGGTTACCTGCCGGTGCGTGCATCCTCGTTAAGCGGCTGGGATAAACAAACGCTGCGAATGCTTGCGGGAGAGGTGACGCGTTCTGCGCAGGTACAACCTCCCGGCGAATTGATCAACATCTTGGGCCCGATCTTGCAGGAAGCAACCATTGCTGCAATACGCGATCACAGCAATCCCACACAGATTGCGCAAACTGCAGCGGCGAAACTGGTTACGCCATGAAAAAGCACAAGAAAAATAACGCTTTTCAGAAATTCAAGGGGGTTCGCTGGCCCTCCTGGCTGAACCGCCGAACTTTGATTTTGCTCATCATTGCGCTCCTTTTTCTGGGGGCACTTTCGCTGGCTGAACCATTGCCGCGCGCCGATAAGTATTCCTATGCTAACTTGACCCCCACCCCATTCCCTGAAGCACTGGAATCCGGCGCTCCAACACCCCTGCCGCAGGAATATCTGGAAAATGCCGATCAGACCAATGGCATTTTACTGGGGGGGACAATTCTGGTGCTGATCGTTGTATTTGGAACGCTCTCTGCTTTGCGCAGACAGACGTAAATTTTTCCGCCTGCTTTACATAATATTAAGTTTCTATTAATCAAACTATCCGCTTCTGTTAATAAGCAGTTGTTAAGATAAATCAGGCATTTGCTGCCTATGGGCGCAACGCTTTTCTCATTTCTGCGTATATGTAAGAGCAATGCACAATCTGAAAATTTATTAACATGAAAGGAAGCTGTCATGTCAAAGAAGTTGTTTTTCTGGGGACGCTGGTGCTTGATTGTCCCGCTAGTTTTTGTTTTGATGCTTGGTCTGGTGCAGCCAGTCCATGCAGCTGAATTTATTGAGGGTGGTGTAATTGGCGCGGGTGAAGTCATTGATGATGATGTTTTCATTTCCGCCGAAAACGTTACCGTGGATGGCACCGTCAACGGAGCACTGTTCGCAGCAGGCAATATCATTACCGTGAACGGCGTGATCAACGGAGACGTCTTTGCGGCAGGTAGTCAGGTAATTGTCTCCAATAAAGCAAAAATCGCTGGTAACCTGTTCATTGGCGGGCAAGCGCTGACGGTCGGCGGGGAAATTGGCGGCAGTGTCTTTGGCGGCAGCAGGTCTATGGTAGTTCAAGAAGGGACAAAGGTCGGGCGCAATTTGTATTACGGCGGGTTCAGCCTTGAAGTCCAACCGGCAACAACCATTGCCCGTAGTCTATATGCCGGCGGGTATCAGGTCATTCTCAAAGGCGAAGTGGCTCAGGATGCCAAGCTGAGCGCCGGAGCGGTGGAATTAAGCGGTAAAGTTGGGCGCAATATGGTAGTGGAAATGGGTGAGGTAGATCAAGGGGCACCTGCGCCTCCTCCCGTGTTCTTCATGCCTGGCAACGTGCCAATGCCGCCGGCGATCAAACCTGGTTTGCGCGTGGACCCAAAGGCTGAGATTGGCGGAAAGCTGGTCTATACCAGCAATCTGGATATGTCCGGCCAAATTCAGGCAGCGCCAGCGGGTGGTGTGGTGTTCCAGACCCCTGTGCCGAAGGAAAAAGAAGAAGCGCAACCGCGCGGGCTGAGCCGGATTGAACGCATCAGCCCGGTGGTGAGCTGGATTTTCAAGACCCTGCGCAACTTGATCACGTTGCTGGTGCTGGGCGGCTTGGCGCTGTGGCTATTGCCGGGGGTGTTGCGGCGGCTGGTGGATCAACTGCGCACCAGCCCTGCCCCGGCTGCCGGCTACGGTGCACTGGTACTGGTTGTGGGGTATGTTGGTGCATTCTTTGCTGCGCTTATCATCCTTTCAATTGGAATTTTCCTGCTGATAGTGACGCTAGGGGGTCTGGGCGGGACTGTACTGGGGATGGGACTGTCTTCGCTGGCGGTCTTTTTGGCGGCGCTGGGCTTTCTAGTTAATTATGGCAGCAAGCTGGTGCTAGCTTTTTTGGCTGGCAAGTGGATCATGCAGCGGCTTGCCCCAAATGCCTCACATCCGCACATCTGGGCGTTGGTGGTAGGCGTGGTGGTTTACGTTTTGTTGCGTGCCATTCCGTTTGTCGGCTGGGTTTTCGGTCTGCTTGCCACGCTCTTTGGATTGGGTGCCATGTACCTTGTGTACCGTGCCTGGCGGGCGGAACGACTGGCTTCTGCCGAACAGCCTGCAGTCTAGCCCGGCTTGAGCCATTCGGCTCAACCGTGAAAAGCGCACCGGTGGTAAGTTGCCGGTGCGCTGGGCTTTTTATAACGGCAGAGCAATGAACGGAGTCAGCATTTCGGCGCGGGTGAGTGCCCCGTGCCGCCCAAGCAAGATGTTTTCTTTGTTTGCCCACCACAGGTAGGCATTATCTTGTGCAATTGCCACCCAGTCACCGATTCGTTCGAGCGTGCGCGGCGCAGGTTGACCAGGTCCAAACAGACCGGCTTGCAAAAGCTGCTCCGCAGGGTACAGGCGGAAACGTTCACCCCAGCGTTCGGCAAAAAGCTGTCGCAGCTTTTCTTCTTTGCCGGGGCGGACATACAGATAGGCAAAGCGTGCTTCGCCGGTTGCCATGACCAGACAATCCATCACGTCCGGATGGTTCTTCAGGTCATAACAGGTGTATCGGGGGGTGGCGATTTCACCGTGATCAGCAGTCAGGATTAGCAATGTGCGTCCTTTGACGTTCTGGCGAACCAAGCGTACAAAGCGCTCAAACAATCGGCTGAAGGATTCAAATTCCCAGTAGACGCGTTCGTTATCGGGTCCATAGAGATGACTCAATTCATCCAGTTCACCCCAGTAAATATAGATATAACTGCGCTCATAGTTTTCCCCCGAAAGGAACTGGCTGAAAGAATACCATAAATCTGCGGTGGTGCGAAAGCTTTTAACGTTGACCTGCGGCATATGCATTGTGGAAAGCCCCGAACGGGCAATGGCGGCGTGAAGGAAACCGAAAGTTTTGACCCCAAATTGTTCGAGGTGTGTTCCAAGAGTAGGCAAATTTAAGAAAGTTGCTGGGTCAAAACCGGCGCGGCGAAGAGAGCCATTATCACCCTGGAAAGCCATTGGGGCGTGAGTGATCATATTTGCCACAACGCCGTACTCTTTCAGCCAGCTCTCATAACCGGTGATGGCATGGCGAAGGGTGGTTTCGCCCGTCCAGAGCGTGGTCAGTGCGGAGGAAGTTGTGCTTGGGACAATGCTGGTCAGCGGAGCAATCAGTGCATCAGCCAGAAGATTCGACCAGATACGCTCATGGGCTGGTTTTTCCTGTTCTCGAGCCGTATATCGTAGAAACCAGTCTAATCCTAATCCATCTACCAGCACCAGAATCACATTTCGGTATTTCTCATCCAGTGTGTGAAGGTATGGCTGTGCCAGCGATGGAAGTCCGAAGGAACCTGCGTCCAACCAGCGGCAGATACTGGCTGGCAGACTGGCAAGGGTTGTCCCTGCCTGATAGTTTGGATAGACCGCCTGTGTGTCAGTGGGGATGAGCGGCGGGCGAAAGGATTCGATGATGGGCAGAAGATGGGAAACCAGATCAGGCATGGCGAATCTCCCAATGATAAAGTCACCGCAGGGGCTGAAACCGTCTTCGGAAAGAGAAATCTTTCCCCTGTGTTGAGGCAATTATACCCTTAGGGGTGGGAAGAGCGGGTTTTGTGCCGGCAATTTGCGTATAGATTGGTGATTTTTGCTATAATGTTAAATCATTCAAAAATTTTTCTTACTATTTTTAAAACAAGGAAATTATAAAAAATGCGGCGTGAGATCCTGACCTGGAGCGATGTTGATAAACTGATTGATCACCTGATTCCCCAATTTGAAACCGAATTCGATGCGATGGTCATGATCACACGCGGCGGTTTGATCCCCGGTGGGATGCTGGCAGAGGCACTCAACATCACCAACATTTTGATCGCCGCAGTGGATTTTCCTGCTGAGATGGAGATGGAAAAGCAGCGCGAGAAATCACGTTTGCTTGCCTGGCCCACCTTTGCCCAGTTTCCGGATAATTCACTGCTGGTCGGACGGCGGGTTTTGATTGTGGATGATGTCTGGGGGTCAGGACGCACGATTACAGCGGTCAAGAACCGGGTTTCGGGCGCCGGTGGGATACCCTATACCTGTGTGTTACATTTCAACCCCTATCGTAGCTTGTTCGGCACAGTGCGCCCGGATTATTATGCGGCGATCACCGATGCGCACATTGTTTACCCATGGGAGATTCACCGTGGGCCCGAGGGCGTACTGCTGAACAGTTTTTGATCAAAACGAATGGGGGGTCAGCCGAGCAGTTCTTCCAGATAAGTGTCAATCATTTGCTGCAGGCTGAAAGCCTGCTCGGCGCGGCGGCGCGCTGCCTGCCTGTAACTTTCCTGGTCGGCGAGGATTTTGAGCATAGCTTCCGCCAGTGCTGGTAAGTTCGGCGGCTCCAGTTTCCATACATCACCGCCATACGGGGCAAGTTCACCGGAGCCATCGGTGACCAGCTCCGGAAGCGCACCGGTTGCAAAACCGGTCACGGGCAGCCCGCAAGCCAGCGCCTCAACTACTGAATTGGGACAGGCAGCATTCAAATCTGCTGAAAACAGGACGTGCGCTGAACGGTCTATTTCGGGAATGCGCTGACGTTCGACAACCCCAAGCCATGTGATGGTGATATCGCGTTCCTGCCGCCAGCGTGTCAGAGCATCCTGCCAGACATTGCCGACCACCATTAACTCAACCGGTCGAATTGTCTGGCGTTGAACGAGACGCGCTGCTTGTACAGCATGTTCCAGCCCTTGTTCGTAACCTCCGCCCACTTGACCTTCGACAACCAGAATCCGCCAGTGGTCATCGGGACGTTGATGTTCCCCTAGTGGAGAAAATTCGTTTAAGTCCACACCGTTGTATTGAACCACAGTGCGCTTTTCCAGCGGACGATAGACACGTTCCCACCAGGATTGTGAAAAGTGGCTCTGGTAGATAATGCGGTTGGCGAGCCGGCGGCGGATAGATGCCAGGACGTGATTGTTCCATTCACACCGCAGATAATAGCGCAGGGAAACACGATGCTGACGGTGTAGCCAGTTCATGCCATTCAGACGTTGGACAATGCGTATTCCGCGCCGGCGGGCTTGCCAGAGCGCCGGCAGATAGCGAATTGTCCCGCCAATTAATAGGATTGCCTTGCACTCGTTATCCATGGGGGTATGGATAACCGGATACCCCCGCGCCTGAAGCCCGGCGGTCAGGCGTGCTAGGAAAGAAGCCGGACCACCTAAGCCACTGAGCGGCGGAAGGACGCAAATGGCGGCGTTTTTCATGGTTGCTCGTTTGCAATATCAGAGGCTGTGTTACCTCATGAGTGCGGGTGTGATCAGTGGTTATTAAATATGGCAGAGACCTTGCAACCCTGGCATTATTGAAATTATATCCCGTTTCGCATGAGAGGCGGTAAATTATGAATAGTTTACAATTAAATAACAAATGCTTGCCTCAATACATTCACCGTGATACACTTTAAATATGCCGAAGGGTGTTCTTGTTGCTACGCCTCATGCCACGTTTGGTGAACTGCTGCGTCTCAGCCTTGAAGAAAGCGGACGCTATGTAGTGCGTACGGTCACCACAGCTCAAGAGGTGCTGACAAATGGCTGCCGCAACGGCATTGAGCTGGTGATTTTGGACTCTGACCTTATGGATGCTTCCGTTGTTGAGGTGGGTACCCGACTGCGGCAAAAAGACCCAACGCTTTGTCTGGTTGTTATTCCGCCCGAAAACAACCCGCGCCATCCGAAGCTGGCTGGTTTTATTGCGGATGGGTATCTCAGCCGGCCATTCTATACCCCTGTGCTGTTGGAAATGCTGGATGCCTTGCTTGATCCTGAGGATTCGGCGGTATCTCGCTCCAATTCTTCGTTTTTACCCTCTGATCCTTCTGACCAGCTATCCTGGCTTCAAAACACGAACTTGGCAACGCAGTTTCTTGCCAGCCTGTTGCTGGAGACGTCCGCTCATGCTGCGCTGTTAATGCGCAATGATCAGGTTCTGACCCACGCCGGTCACCTGTCTCCCGAAGCTGTTCAGGAAGCATCCCGGATTCTGGCTCGATACTGGTCGAAAACGGCTCAGCGCGAACTGGCGCGTTTTTTGCGCACTGCCGGTGGTGAATACCTGCTGTATGCTGTTCCCATTCTTGGCAATGTGATGCTGGGGATGCTTTTTGATACCACGATGCGGCTCACTCAGGCACGCGGGCAGTCTTTGAGGCTGGCACACGCTTTAGTCACTGAATCCCCTGAAGAAATGGCACAGCCTGCTTTGCAACCTGTGATTGAGCCGGCGGTTACCGGGGCACCCATAGCAGTAGAAAAACAAGCTCCGACTGAAATATCGCCATTTTTACCGGGGGAAGAAGCCGAGGAAACGCCGCCTCTTGCAATGGCGGAGACTTCCCCTGTTTTGGAAAAACCGATGTCCCAAACAGAAGAAACCGTTGAGTCTCCGCTGCAAACCTTGCGACGCTTATTGCAGAGCGAGGAAGATCAAACGGCAGTTGGCGGTTTTGAGCAGGTCTTGGAGCAAGCTGCAACGGCAGAACTGCCAGAGGGACAAAAATTGGATGTCGCTTTTGCCGAAAGTGAAGAAGATCAACCTTTTGAGCAGCCGGCCGAAACGGCGCTCTTGCTTACAGAAGATGTTCTTGAGGCGGAAGAGCCCCGCATAGGATTGCCAGATGTATCTGTACCGGATGAAGGGGAATGGACATTTGAGCGTATTGAACCCGAGATTCGGGAGCCGTCGTTAGAAGAATTGCTCGATTTAGATTGGGGGGAACTGGCAGAAGAACAACCGGAGAAACTGCCGGCAGAACCGGCGAAAGAACAGCCGGTTATGCCAAAAGACACTGAAGGACAGATTGAAAGTGAACAGCTGAGCGAAGAACTGCCCGAAACTGCCATCCTCTCGCCGCTTGAGCTGGAGGAGGAGAGTACAGTGGAGCCACCGCCCCTGCCAGCGGAATTCGGGAGCGTTTCTTCGGTGCCGCAACCATCCGCTTTTGCGGATGTAGAAAAATCGGAAGAAACCCACCCTGGTAAAGAGCTTGCTGAGGGAGACGAGGGTTTCTCCGAAGCGGATGTACAGCGGATTCTGGATATGCTTGCCGAGATGCCTTCACCTGAACCGCAAAGAGGCGAACGGGAAGAAACCGACCATCCCGCAGAGGACTGGGAGTTTCCTGCCGGTGAGATTACCTTCCCCTGGGAAGATACTGCTGCCAATCCAATTTCTACACCTGACCCAGGTGCCACATTGCCGGTGACCGTTGCGGGCTTGCCGCCGGAGTCGGTGGAAATCACGCGTGCCATCGGCGTCACGCGGCCGGTTTTGCGGGCGCGCGATGCCAGCGAAGATACCGTCCCGGTGGGGATACATCCTTCCGAACAGGGCAGTTTGCCTCCAATCCTGACACACGAGGAACCCGTTTTGCTTTACACCTGTGTGCTGGTTCCCCGACTGGCGCGATTTCCGCTCACCGGAAAACTGGCGCAATTGTTGACGCAGTGGATGGCTGAAATTTGCCAGTCCTTTGGCTGGCAGCTTGAGAACGTTTCTGTCTATGCTGAATATTTGCTGTGGACGGTGCGTCTGACGCCGAGTATTTCGCCGGGTAATGTGGTGCGCTTGATTCGTCAGTACACCTCACAACGCATTTTCAACCAGTTCCCGAATGTGCACCAGGTGGTTTCGGGTTATGATTTTTGGGCACCCGGCTATTTGATTGTCCGCGGGTCTCAACCTCCCGCGATCAATGTGCTTACCGAGTTTATTGATACTGCACACCGCCGCCAGGGGAATTAACCGGTCGGTAGAAAACACAGCGGATGAAATCATGCCACCTACACTATACCTGATTGATGGTCACGCCCTTGTGTACCGCACATACTTTGCCTTGATGACGGCTGGCGGCGACCGTTTCCGCACCCGCAACGGTGAGCCGACTGCCGGCAGTTATGGCTTTGCCAGCGTGTTGCTGCGGCTGCTGGAGCAGGATAAGCCAGAATATCTGGCGGTTGCATTTGATACGGGCAAGACCTTTCGCAACGAGATATATTCGGCGTATAAAGCCACTCGTGCCAAGATGCCTGATGACCTGCGTCCGCAGGTTGACCGCATTCGCAGTTTGGTGGATGCTTTTGGTATCCCCCGTTTGGAGATTGAAGGCTTTGAGGCGGATGATGTGCTGGGCAGTGTAACCCATCAGGCTGTGGCACAAGGAATGGGCGTCAAGATTATCACCGGTGACCGCGATCTGCTTCAGCTTGTCAGCCCACGGGTGATTGTAAATCTGGCGGGCAGCAAGCTTTCGGAGGCAAAGGACTATACGCCTGAGGAAGTCACCGCATATATGGGAGTTCCGCCGGAGCAAATTGTGGATTATAAGGCACTGGTGGGTGATCCTTCGGATAATATTCCCGGTGTCCCTGGGGTGGGTGAAAAGACTGCGCTTGCACTTCTCCATCAGTACCCCACACTGGAGGCGATTTACGCCCACCTGGATGAAATACCCCAGAAAGTGCGCACAAAGCTGGAAAATGGCAAAGAGTCGGCGTTCATGAGCCGTACGCTGGCGACCATTCGTACCGATGTACCGGTTGTTTTGGAGCTGGAAAAAGCCCGTGTGCAATATGCTGCCTTCCCCGCAGTGGAAGAATTGTTCCGCGAGCTTGAGTTCCGCTCCCTGATGGGGCGTTTGCAGAACCTCTCTAAATCGGCAGTCGGACAGGAATCGGCAACCACTGGAGAGCAATTATCGTTATTTGGTCAGCCGGTTGTGCGCATTGGACAGCCTGCCGAACATCGTTCGCGGGTGCAGATGGTCAATACCCCACAGGCACTGTCAGAATTGCGGGAGAAACTGGAACGTGCTACCGAGATCGCCTTCGATACCGAAACCACCGCCACCGACCCACTGCGTGCCAGTCTGGTCGGCATCTCCATAGCTGTTCAACCTGGCGAAGGATACTACATCCCGCTGGGGCATCGCGCGGGTGAACAGCTGCCGGTGCAAACGGTGATTGAGGCATTGACGCCAGCTTTCACTGACCCGCGTAAACCAAAGATCGGCCAGAACCTTAAGTATGATTATCTCATGCTGGCGCAGTATGGGTTGCGACCCACACCGCTGGCATTTGATACCATGATTGCAGAGTGGTTGATTGACCCCGCTTCGCGCAATTTGGGGTTGAAGGAAATGGCAGAGGCTTACCTGAATGAGCGCATGACGCACATTGAGGAGCTGATTGGCAAAGGCAAGAATCAGATCAGTATGGCGGATGTAGCGGCAGAGACGGCGGCGGCGTATGCTGTCGCCGATGCTGAGGTGACACTGCGGCTCAAACCGTTGTTGCAAGAACGGATGCAGCAGGTTAATGCCATCCGGCTATTCGACGAACTGGAAATGCCGCTTGTGCCGGTTTTGGCTGCGATGGAAGAGGTTGGCGTTGCGCTGGACGTGCCGTTCTTTCAGCGCATGTCTGAAGAACTGAAGGAGCGCATGGGTGAAATAGAGCATCAGGTCTGCGAGATGGTTGGTTACACCTTTAACCTGAATTCAACCCAGCAACTTTCCAAAGCCTTGTTTGAGAAACTGCACTTAAGCCCGCCCGACCGGCGCTGGCGGACGACCAGCGGACATTTTTCGACTTCTGCCGAGGTGCTGGAAGAACTGCGCGGCGAGCACCCGGTGGTTGACCTGATTTTGGAGTACCGCGAGTTTGCCAAGCTGAAATCTACATATGTGGATGCTTTGCCGGCGCAGATTAATCCCCGCACCGGGCGTGTGCATACTTCGTTCAACCAAACCGGCTCGGTTACCGGACGGCTGGCTTCTTCCGAACCCAACCTGCAAAACATCCCCACCCGTACCGAGCTGGGGCATCGGGTGCGCTGCGGTTTTGTTGCCAGCCCGGGGATGATGTTGCTTTCGGTGGATTATTCACAGATTGAATTACGAATCGTTGCGCACATGTCGGGGGATGAGGCAATGCTGGCGGCTTTCCGTGCCGGGCAGGATATTCATGCTGCCACCGCAGCGGCGATTTACCGTATCCCGATTGATCAGGTCAGCAAGGAACAGCGCCGTCATGCTAAGGCGATCAATTTTGGACTGATTTATGGGATGTCGGCTTTTGGTCTTTACCGCACTACCGATTTGACGCTGGCGGAAGCGGAAAATTTCGTCAAAGCGTATTTCCAGCAGTTCCCGGGCGTCAAGCGTTATCTGGACGGCATTCGTACGCTGGCTGCCCGTCAGGGTTACGTGGAGACGCTGCTGGGTCGCCGGCGTTATTTTCCCAATCTGCGCAATCCGGTCAACCAGGCAACGCGCGCCCGCGAGGAGCGCGAAGCAATCAACGCCCCTATTCAGGGCAGCGCGGCAGATATTATGAAGCTGGCAATGATTCGTCTGCCGGAGGCGCTGCGAACCTCTGGGTTGCGGGCGCGCATATTACTTCAGGTACATGATGAGTTATTACTGGAGTGTCCGCAAGAGGAAATTGCCTCAACTGCTCACGTGGTGCAGAACGTGATGGAAAACGCCTATGAACTATCTATCCCTTTATTAACTGAAGCCCGCCAAGGAAAAAACTGGGGTGAGCTTCAACCATTGTAGTGTATTACGGGTCAGGTAATGATGTCCGGTGATCAACAGCGGTTTCAACAGGCCATGAGTCAGGGGCATTCTGCCGCCTGGGATCAGTTGTGGCAGCAGGCGGCAGATTATTACCGTCAGGCGCTGACGGAGATTCCAGACCACCCGCTGGCACTGACCAGTCTGGGGCTGGCTTTGTTTGAGCTTAAAAATTATCAGGAAGCGCTGCATTGTTATCAGAAAGCGGCACAAATCACGCCGGACGATCCGATTCCGGTAGAGAAGATTGCCCGGATTTGTGAACTTCAGGAAAAGACGACGGATGCTATACGATTTTATTTGCAGTCCGCAGAACTGAACCTGAAAGCTCGCGATGTTGAAAAAGCTATTCAGAACTGGGTTAAGGTCGTACACCTCCAGCCGACGAATATCGTGGCGCGCAGCCGTCTGGCAATTGTGTTTGAGCGAATCGGCCGCAAGATGGACGCAATTTCCGAATATCTCTCTATTGCCAGTTTGTTGCAGCAAACTGACGAAATTCAGAAGGCTTTGCAAGCGGTTGAGCGCGCGTTGCAAATCATGCCGGAGCATGTTGAGGCACAACAGGCATTGACCATGCTCCATAGCAATCAGAAGTTGCCCCCACCTGGTAAACCGCGTTCGCCGAGCGGGCAGTTGCGACCGCTGGAACCACAGCCCGTAACCAAGCCCGGTACACCTCAAAAAGAAGAGATGGACCCGCTTGCTGAAGGACGCCATAAGGCGATGGAAGAGCTGGCTGCATTCCTCTTTGAAGAGAGTGAAATAGAAGGGCGTAATGGTCAGGTAGCTCGGCGCGGGCTTTCTGATCTGACCCGTGGAACCGGCAGCCTTATTCCCCGCCCGCAGGTAGACCGCACACGGCTTATGTTGTATATTGGTGAAGCCATTGAGGCTCAGATACAGGGGAAGGACGAACATGCAGCCAGCAACCTGGAGCGTGCCATTGAGAATGGCTTGGATCTTGCGGCTGCTTATTACAATCTCGGCTTGCTTCAAGCTAATGCCAGTTACTCGAATGCCATTCGCAATTTGCAACGTTCGGTAAAAAACCCGAAGTATGCTTTGCCTTCCTACCTGCTGCTGGGAAGGATTTACGAGGTTCAGGGTGATTATTCTAAGGCTGCCACGTCATATTTGCAGGCGTTATGTCTGGCAGATGTTGAAACGGCACCGAAAACCCAGTCAGAAGATATTCGGATGCTGTATGAGCCGATTATCGAGCAATACACCCAGCAAGCGGACACAAATTTTCTCAAGAAACTTTGCCAGAATGTTTTCCTTCATCTCAATCGTGCCGACTGGCGGCGCTATCTCGATTCGGTGCGTCAGCAGGCTGTATCTGAAACCGAAAATGGTCAGCCAGTCCCGTTGATTGAACTATTGATGGAAACCAGTGGCAGCGAAGTTGTCGAAAGTATGGGGCGCATTCGCGAACTGATCAGACAAAAGAAATACCGTTCCGCCATGGAAGAAGCGTACAGCGCATTGCAGTCTGCCCCTTCCTATCTGCCACTGCATGTTCAGATGGGGGAAATCCTGCTCCAGCAAGGGCGCAATCAGGAGGCGGTCAGCAAGTTCTTGCTGGTTGCAGAGCTGTACAATTTACGCGGTGAGACTGCTCAGGCAATACGGTTATTGAACCGTGCTGTCAAATTGATGCCGATGGACATGGGATTACGCACGCGTTTGATTGAATTACTGAAGGCTTCTTCACAGATTGATGAGGCAGTCGGGCAATATGTTGAATTAGCCAATGTCCATTATCAACTAGCTGAATTGGATGCAGCCCGTCAGACTTATATGGCTGCCTTGCATCTGGCGCAAAAAGCGCCGACGGATCGTTCCTGGAATGTACAGATCCTGTACAAGATCGCCGACATTGACATGCAGCGCCTGAACTGGCGTCAGGCGATCCGCGTCTTTGAGCAGATTCGCACACTGGAGCCGGAGGATTTTAAAGCGCGCTCTTCGCTGGTTGAGTTGAATTTTCGCTTGGGGCAGGATGCTGCTGCGCTTGCAGAAGTGGATGGCTTTGTTGCACTGCTGGAGAACAGCGGTAAGGCTGCGAAGGCGGTTGATTTTCTGAAAAAATTGATCGCTGAAAAACCCGATCGCGTGGACCTGCGCAAGCGGCTTGCAGATTTATACATCCGCCACAGACGGGTGAATGAGGCGGTTGAACAGCTTGATTGGATTGCCAACCGCCTGCTGGATGCAAAGAATGTACGCGGTGCGATGAACGTTTTACAGGCGATTATCGAACTTAACCCGCCAGAGGTTGCTTCTTATCGAGAGGCTTTGCAAAAACTGAAAAACCAACCGGCACGCGATATTTGAGAACCAGAAGGGGGCAATCACTTGACACGATTTATCCTGTCATTTACCATAACCTCGTGAACGATCTTCAGCTTGTCCAGTATGCATTACAGGGGGATTTGGATGCGTTTAACCGCCTGGTACTGGCTTATCAGGATATGGCGTACAATCTGGCTTATCGCATCCTTTCAGATGCGGATGCTGCGGAAGATGCCACTCAGACGGCGTTTCTCTCGGCATACCGGAATCTGCGCAGCTTTCGCGGGGGGTCGTTTCGAGCCTGGTTGCTGCGCGTGGTGACCAATGCCTGTTATGATGAATTGCGCCGTCAACAGCGCCATCCCGTTACCGCGCTGGAGCCTGTCCATGAAGAAGACGATGATGAGATTGAATCGCCTTCCTGGCTTGCGGATGAATCGCCCTCGCCAGAACAGCAAATCGAAACGCGCGAGCTGGAGCGCGCTATTCAAAATTGTCTCGATCAATTACCACTCGATTTTCGCACTGTGGTGATTATGGTAGATATTCAGGGTCTGGATTATCAAGAGGCTTCGCTGGCAATTGGGAAGCCACTGGGAACGGTCAAGAGTCGGCTGGCGCGCGCCCGGTTACGCCTGCGCGACTGCCTGGAACATCTGGCGGAACTTTTGCCTGCCAATCTGCGTTTAGATTTAAGGGAATGACGATGAGGACGCAGATTTCACCCCGTGACTGGCAATTGTTGAGTGAGTATGTAGATCATCAGCTCGAAGATGGTGTGCGTACTCGTCTGGAACAGCGGCTTGAGCGCGAGCCTGAGTTGCAAGCCGCGCTGGAATCGCTGCGACGCGTGCGTGCCGTGTTACGCAGCGCGCCGGCGTATAGAGCACCGCGCAGTTTTGCCATAACACCGCAAATGCTGCCAGCCCGCCGGAGTGCCTTTTCATGGGTGCCGGCTTTAGGGGTTACTTCGGTGCTGGCGGCAATGTTGCTGGTGGTTTCCTTCCTGTTGCAGTGGGTGCCGGCTGCGAGCGCCCCAATGGCAGCCAAAGAGGTTTCTGCTCCGGCGGAAATGGCTGAGATGGCAGTAGCGGTCACCGGGGCGGCTGAGCAGGCGCCTACGCCGGTGATCGTCTATTGGGGTGGTCCGCGAGTCGTGCAGCAAGATATGGGACGCGGCGGTATGGGCGGCGTCGGTGGTGGCGGTGGAGCGCCGGGGATGACTGTTTTCCTGCCTACGCCCCTTCCGGCTGTACAGAAACTTGCCCAGCCGACAGAGGCGTACATGCAAACCGAGAATATCCAACCGGTTCCCGGTGAACAAGTGGAAACACCCGCCGCTGTTGAAGAAGAAAACTATGCGACGGAAGGCGCTCTTTTGGCACCTGCAGAGCCACAGCCAGAAGGCACTCCTGCTCCACTTCCCGAGGCAACTGAAATACCGATGGCTGCCCCGTCTGAAGCGGCGCCAACCCCCGTTATGGAAGGCGTTCCTGCTTTGCCGCCGCAACCGGGTGGTCCAATTCTGGGCATTTCCAAAGCTGTATCCCCGACATTTCTGCCTTCTGAGACCACACCGCCTTCCCAACGTGTAGATACAGGCGAGCCGAGAGTTTCAGCGGCGCGTGTCGCGCTGTCAGGTCTTTCGCTGGTTCAGGTTGTACTGGCGGCGGTTGCCGTGTTGACTGGGCTGGTTGCGCTGATTCTGTATTTTTCGAGGAAGTCTTGAACAAACCATCCATTCGTTTTTGCCCGCTTTGTGGGACGCCGGTCGTCCTGCAGGAAGTTTTGAATGAACTGCGTCCGGTTTGCCCGTCCTGCGGTTATGTTCATTATGATGACCCGAAGGTGGCGGTGGCGGTCATTGTTCTGCAGGAGGGCAAAGTGTTACTGACTCGCCGCATTTATCCACCCGAAGAGGGGTGCTGGACGGTGCCGGCGGGGTTTATGAATGCTTTTGAGGAGCCGGTTGGTGCGGCTGAGCGCGAATGCTTGGAGGAAACGGGACTGCAAGTGCGGGTTACCGGTTTGCTGGATGTGCTGGGCGGGCGTGAGCACCCGCGCGGTGCAGATGTGTTGCTCGCCTATCTGGCGGAAGTGGTTGGCGGTGAACTGAAAGCTGGCGATGATGCTTCTGCGGCAGCTTTCTTTCCGCTGGACGCGCTGCCGCCGCTGGCGTTTGCTTCCACAAAAAAATTGCTGGCGAAATTGAAACGGTGAAAAACTCTCCGAGGATTTCTGAAATCTGTGAGATCGTATAAGCAATACCAGTGGCGGGGAATTGACTTTTTTCGCAATTTGCGCGATTTTAAAATTGAACCTTAACAAGAAAGGAGATGAGACCATGAGCGGCTTAATGGTTGGTTGGCTTTCGCCCGTTGCTCAGCAAGGGCAAGGCTTCGATGTCGCCGGGGCCGTCATCGCCTTCATTATTGTTGGCCTGGCAATCGCGGCCGTGCTGGTTCTTGGCAGAGGGCAGGGATAGCCTGAAATTCTGTCACAAATTACCAGTTGTCGGCAGGATGGGTGGCTGAAATCGGCAGCGTCCTGAACGGTCGGCGATTGGGACAGGTATTTTTTGCCTGTATTGATTACTCCCGTGGGGGGAGAGGTGAGGGAGTATTGTTTCTTCTGGTATGATAAAATCATAAAAAAGCATTTCAGGAAGAGAAAATCGCTGTGGCGAAACGTTCAAGTCCCGCGAAATCACACTCAAAATCCAGAGTGCCTGTAAAGCCCTCTCGCTCTTCTCAAAAGCAGACACCGCGCAAGCCTGTGCGCAAGTCTACCCCTGTGCAACGCGGTGCTATCGGGGGGTGGTGGAGTCGGCTTTCCAATGAACGCAAACTGGATATCCTTGGCGTTGTGTTGACGCTTTTGGGTTTGATCACCATTCTCAGCCTGCTTTCGGCACAACGAGGCCAGCTTACCCAGCTTTGGGTGGATATTCTTTATGCGATTTCCGGTTGGGGGGCATTTATCCTGCCGGTGGCGTTCGTTTTGGGTGGGTTGTGGCTGGTATTTCGCAATATTGAACATATCCCCGCACCATCACTGGAACGGGTGGTGGGACTGGTTTTGTTGTACTTAAATGTCCTGACCTGGATACACCTTCTACAGGGTGGCGGCTGGGAATTGGCAAATCAGGGTCAGGGGGGTGGCTTCCTGGGGGCGGCAGCAGAACGTTTCCTGGTCAATGGCATTGGCAAAGCCGGAGCAGTGGTCATTTTGCTTGCCTGGCTGGTGATTTCGTTAGTTTTTACGCTAGATATTTCTGTTGGTCAGATGGCAATCTGGTTGCAGAAACGGGCGCGCAAGGCCAGACACCATCATGCTGTCCAGCCTGCACGCCCGACGCGTTCTATCCATAAAATTGGAGAGTCGGAAGAAGGTCCTGTTGAGCTTCCGCCAGATTTTCATCCGCTGACTCCGCCTGCCAGGACCGGAAAGCCTGCAGCGCGCCCGCCAGTTGTTGAGCACCCTGCGGCCGAGCTTTCCTCTTCATCTGTGCAAACGTCTGTTTCAACGGCTGCGCCTCAACCTGCAGCAAAGCCCGCGCCAGTGGGCTGGAAGCTGCCCGAGCTGGAAGCCGTTTTGGACCCGCCGACACGCGCTGCGTTGCAAACCAACACCGATTACGACCGCGCCCGCATTATTGAGGAAACGCTGGCTTCCTTTGGTGCGCCTGCGCATGTGGTGGAAATTCACCGCGGTCCAACCGTCACCCAATTCGGCGTCGAGCCGGATTTTGTCGAGGGACGCAATGGCAGGGTGCGTGTGCGGGTGGGTAAGATTGTGGCGCTGGCAGATGATCTTGCACTGGCGCTGGCGGCGCCGCGCATTCGCATTCAGGCGCCTGTGCCCGGACGCAACTATGTTGGCATTGAGGTTCCCAATGAGGAAATCAGCCGCGTCACGTTGCGTGAGGTACTGGAGGGTGAAAAGTTCAGGAAAGTGCGCTCCAATTTGCGGCTGGCTTTGGGGAAGGATGTCTCTGGCGAGGCTCATGCAGTTGATTTGACTGCTTTGCCCCATCTGTTGATTGCTGGAACCACCGGCTCGGGCAAGTCAGTGTGTGTGAATGCCATCCTGTGTGCTTTGTTGCTCTATAATACGCCGGCAGACTTGCGGCTGGTGCTGGTGGACCCCAAACGCGTCGAATTAACCAATTACAACGGCATCCCACATCTGCTGGCGCCAGTGGTGGTGGAAGCGGAGCGTGTAATCAGTGCCTTGCAATGGATGATGCGCGAAATGGACAGCCGCTACCAGAAGTTCGCCCGCAACGGTTCGCGCAACATTCTGGAATTTAACGCCCGCCATCCCGACGAAAAACTGCCTTACCTTGTAATCGTAGTAGATGAGCTAGCAGACTTAATGATGCTGGCGCCGGAAGAGACCGAGCGCAGTATCACCCGTCTGGCACAACTGGCACGCGCCACCGGTATCCATCTGGTGCTGGCGACACAGCGTCCTTCAGTGGATGTGCTGACCGGTTTAATCAAGGCAAATTTCCCAGCGCGCATCGCGTTTACCGTTGCTTCTGGCGTTGATAGCCGTGTGATTCTGGATCAGCCGGGCGCGGAGCGCCTGCTGGGGCGCGGCGACATGCTTTTTCAAGCGCCGGATGCTTCTGCACCGGTACGTTTGCAGGGTGTGTATGTTTCGGATAGTGAAATTCAGCGGCTGGTGGATTACTGGCGGCTGGAGGCATCGCGCGTCAGCGTATCGCAGACAACACTACCGATAGATAACAGCCTGCCGCGCGGCGTGCCGCTCCATCAGGTGCCGTTATGGAGTGACATGAAGCTGGAGGAGGGTGACCCATTGCTGCCTGAAGCGATTGACCTGGTGCGCCGCGAGGGACGCGCCTCAATTACTATGTTACAGCGGAAAATGCGCATTGGTTACACGCGCGCTGCCCGATTGATTGATGCGATGGAAAGCAAGAAAATCATCGGTCCGGCAATGCCCAATTCGCAGGTGCGCGAGATTCTGGATTGGGGTGATGCCGCTCCGCCGGCAGATGAAGCATGAAGCGAGATGAGACTCTGCTTTCTATGTCTGCCCGTCAGGGCGGCAGGGAAACCACACACCGTTTTTTTGTCTCGCCGGATCTTCTGAAGTTTGAATTGATTCATTTCCCTGCGCCGCTTGCCCATCAGATGGTGCGGGTGTTGCGGCTCGAAGCCGGCGACCGTGTGACTGTGCTGGATAATCAAGGGAATGCATACCGGGTGGAATTGCAGAGAGTCTCACCTGCTCAAACAAGCGGGGTGATTCTCTCAAAGGTTGTACCGGCGACTGAACCGTTGACACAATTGACCCTCTATCTGCCGCTTACCCAGCGCGAAAAGTTTGAATGGATGTTACAAAAATGTACCGAAGTCGGAGCGGCGGCTTTTGTGCCGCTGGTTTCCAGCCGTTCGCTGGTGCGGCAAGACATACAAGAAAAGCGCAGGCTGGAACGCTGGCAAAAGATTCTTCAGGAAGCTGCCGAGCAGTCCGGGCGCGCGCGCATTCCGCAGTTGAAACCCGCCTGTCATCTGGCAGAGGCGCTTGAAGCAGCGTACCGTGAGCATGACCTGTGTCTGATGGCGTGGGAAAGAGAAGAACGGTTTTCATTGCGGCAGGTGCTGCAAGGGAGAGATCACTACGAGCGGGTGGCGGTGTTAATCGGACCGGAGGGCGGTTTCTCGGAGAAAGAGGTTGGGCAGGCAGTACAAAATGGCTGGCATACGGTGTCACTGGGGGCGCGCATTTTGCGCATGGAGACGGCGGCTGTAGTCGCAGCGGCTCTGATACTATACGAACTCGACCAGAGGTGAGGGGATTTAAGTGCCCGAAGGCTTGCCGGCGATAACGATGGCATATTCGCCGCGCGGTTCCTCGCCGGCGAAGCGTGCACCCAGTTCGGAGAGCGTGCCGCGCAATATGGTTTCAAACATCTTGGTCAGGTCGTTTGCGATAGCCGCTTGCCGGTTGCCATAAACGGCCAGTGCGTCTTCCAGAAACGCTTTAAGGCGATAGGGACTTTCGTAAAAAATCAGTGTATGTGGTGAATCGGCATCCACTTCCAGAAAGCGCCGCCGTGCGCTGGGTTTACGCGGCGGAAAGCCGCGGAAGGTGAAGCTGTGTACTGGCAGTCCGGAAAGTACCAGCGCCGGGATCAGCGCTACTGCACCGGGAATCATGGTCACTTCCAGCCCTTCAGCAATCGCAGCGCGCACCAGCACAAAACCCGGGTCGGAGATACCGGGGCTGCCAGCGTTGGTCACCAGTGCCACGGAGCGCCCATCGCGCAACATCGTGAGCACTTTGGGCAGAACTTTTTCCTCGTTGTATTCGTGAAAAGAAAGCTGAGGCTTCTTAATCTCGAAATGTTTGAGCAGTAAGCCGGTCTTGCGCGTATCTTCGCTCAGGACCAGATCCACCGAGCGCAACGTTTCCAGCGCGCGCAATGAAATATCCCCAAGATTACCAATAGGTGTGGCAACCAGATAAAGCATCGCTACTATCAGTATATCATGTAACCACTCGGCTTGCGGCACGTACCAGCCGGTCGAGAATTGCCAGCCCCAGACCGCTTTCGCTCAAACTGCGGCACAGAATGACATCCACGCCTTGTCTATCCAGCCAACGCATTCCTGCATACAGACGGCGGGCAATGCTGGATTCATCTGATCCCAATCTATACACCACGGCGCCGGTCGTTTTTAGTATTTCCATATCCTCATCCAGTGCCAGCACACCGACGCGTTTGCCAGCCTTGTGCGCTGCCCGGGTTTCTTCGATGAGCGTCTCGCGCGCATTTTCCCCGACAAATAAAACCATTTCACTGTGCGGGGCATAGTGCTTTTTGAGCAGTCCGGGTGAAGGTAAACCTTCTTCGATGGTGCGTTGTTGCCGTAGTACCGTTACTGCACCGATGACGGCTTCCAGCATTTCGCGCGTGATGCCGCCGGGGCGCAGGATGCGCGGTGGGCTGGTGGATATATCCAGAACGGTAGATTCCACGCCAACGCTGGTTTCCCCGCCATCCAGAATAATATCCACGCGCCCCCGCAAATCGTCCCAGACATGATATGCTGTGGTTGGGCTGGTATGACCAAAACGGTTTGCCGAAGGCGCTGCAATTGGGCGATTGGCGACACGAATGAGCTCCAACGCCACAGGGTGATCAGGCACACGCACTGCAACCGTATCCAGCCCGGAAGTAACCGCATCTGGCACAGCGGGCTGTTTGGGCAGGATGAGGGTCAGCGGACCGGGCCAGAAAGTTTTCGCCAGTTTTTCAGCAATGGGCGGGATAGTGCGGGCTACACTGCCGATCTGTTCCATCCCGCTCAGATGGACAATTAACGGGTCCGCGGCGGGTCTCTCTTTGGCGGCGAAAATACGGGCGACAGCCTGCACATTCAGCGCATCCGCACCCAGGCCATAGACGGTTTCGGTAGGAAAGGCTACCAACCCGCCGTTGTGGATAACCTGCGCAGCACGGGCGATATTTTCAGGCGTTGCAGAAAGCATTTCGGTCATTGGGGGAGATTTTAACACAGAGTTTACTGTCTGATGAATTTACCCTGAAATCGTGAATTTTCAAGCGGTATAATACAGTCAATAAAAAGGCTGTTCGCTCAGCCGTTCATTGCTACCCCCGTGGAAAGGATCATTCAATGAGTAAACGAGTTCTGGTTACGTATGCAACCCGCGCCGGTTCGACAGCGGAGGTTGCCGCTGAAATCGGTTCAAACCTGAGTCAGCGCGGTTTTATTGTAGATGTCAAGCCGGTCAAAGAGGTCTCAAGCCTGGAAGGGTATCAGGCTGTTGTCTTGGGCAGTGCCGTGCGCATGGGTAACTGGTTGCCGGAGATGACGGCGTTTGTAAAAGCTAATCAGCAGGCGCTTAACGCCGTGCCGGTGGCACTGTTCACCGTGCACATGCTGAACACTGGCGAGGATGAAACCAGCCGCACCGCCCGCCGGACGTATTTGCAAGCTATTCGCCCACTGCTCCATCATGCCGAAGAAGCCTATTTCGCTGGCAGGATGGACTTTTCGCGCCTGTCCTTTCTGGACCGCATCATTGCGAAAATGGTCAAAGCGGTTGAAGCCGACCGTCGCGACTGGGACGCCGTCCGTGCCTGGGCGGAAATGGTTTTCGCCTAGTTTACGGCAGTTCAATGATAAGGTTTTTCTGCGATCAAAGGAATAACCTATGAAACTCCATCCTTCTCTGAAGCGGCTGGTTCCGCTAATTTTTGTTCTGGCATTTGCGGCGGCACTTGCCGGTTTACTACCCGGCGAGGGCGAATCCTATCCCCTGATCACCTTTCGCGGTGAGCAGGTGATGATCCATGCCAAAGGATTATATTACTGGGATACGGTCAGCTCGGCGTCACAGATGCAGGCGAACGATCTGGTCATGCTTGTGCTGGGCCTGCCCTTGCTGGCGGTTTCGTACTGGCTGAGCCGGCGCGGTTCATTGCGCGGTCAGTTGCTCTTAACCGGTACACTGGGTTTTATCCTCTACACGTATATCACCATGTGCTTTGGGGCGGCGTACAATAAGCTTTTTCTGGTGTATGTGGCGCTTTTCAGCCTGAGTCTTTTTGCTTTTATTTTGTGCATGATGTCGTTTGACCTGAAGACTCTGCCGGAGCGTTTTTCCGAGAAGTTACCGCGCCGCGCGATTGCCGCACTGCTCTTTTTTGCGGCGGTTTTTCTGACACTGGCATGGCTCGGACGCATTGCCCCAACCGTATTGCAGGACGCAGTTCCGCCGCTGGAAAATGCGACCAGCATGTTTATACAGGCAATGGATCTGGGCGTTGTTGTGCCATTGTGTGTTCTTTCCGGTGTTTTGCTGCTTCGGCGCAGCGCATGGGGGTACCTGCTGGCTTCCGTTTCGCAATTGAAGTTCCTGACGATGGGACTGGCGGTCAGTCTAATGGCGTTCAACATGGCACGCGTGGGTGTGCCGGTCAGCATAGTAGAGTTAACGGTTTTTCCTGCGATGAGCCTGATCAATGTTGTTCTGGTTGTTGTCCTGCTGAAGAATATTAGAGAAGGAAGCGGATGAAAAAATCCTCTACCACCATTTTCTGGCTTTCTCTGCTGGTAGCATTACTGGCGGCGGTGTATGCTGGCGCAGGGTTATTTGCACAAGGCGGCAAGGGAGCATTTTTGTTCACCAATCTGTATGGTGGGACGGTTGAAATATATGGTCGGGGAATTTATCACAACGACAGTACGTTTCGCGCCCTGATCTTTCGCGGTACAGATGCCGTTACGTTATTCATCTGCGTTCCTGCGCTGGTTTTTGCCAGTGTGCTCTATCGGCGCGGCTCGTTGCGTGGGCATTTATTCCTGACCGGGATGTTGGGGTATTTTACTTATAACGCTGCTTCGCTGGCTCTGGGGGCATTTTACAATAATCTGCTGCTGGTATATATTGGATGTTTTTCAGCCAGCCTCTTTGCCTTTATTCTGGCGTTGTGCTCGCTGGATTTATCTGTGTTGTCAGCGAGAACATCAGAAAATTTGCCGCGCCGCTGGATTGCCGTGTTTTTGTTTGTTGCCGGACTATCGCTCATGGTGTGGGTCGCGGATATCGTGGTTGCACTGTTTCGAGGAGGAATTCCCAATCACTTGGGGCATTACACGACTGAAACGACTTACACGCTCGATCTGGGAGTGATTCTTCCGGGGGTATATTTGACGGGGATATTGGTTTTACGCCGTCATCCACTGGGTACACTGCTTGCCTGTGTTTTCATATTGCTGAATTTGACCGTTGGTCTGGTGGTCGCTGGTCAAACCACTCTGCAAGTGCTGAACGGTATTGTGCTGACCCCGGGTCAGTTTGCGGCATACGTTGCGCCCTTTATTTTCCTGAGCCTGATTGCCGCTATCTTACTGGTCAGTATTCTGCGGAATATCTCCGAGCCGGTTGGTTAAGGAAAGCGTTGCTTCCTGATTCATATATTGCTCTGCGGTTTGTATGCTGTGACAGGTAGCGGGTCGTAATATTGTGGCATGGCTTGCGCGTATCATTGTGACCTTTGTGTAACTTCACAAGTCTATTAGAGGGCTATAATTAGGTAAGTAGCGGATGAGCGTTTTTGAACCAGCCTATCTTACCCTTTTACGCAGCGGTGAATTACAGCGCCGCGTGGCAGAGGCGCGGCAGCATCTGGCAAAGTGTGATGTATGCGCCCGTGTCTGCCGCGTGAACCGTCTGGCGGGCGAGCGGGGAATTTGCCGCACCGGCGAACGGGCGCGGGTGAGCAGTTATGGTCCGCATCTGGGCGAGGAAAATCCCCTGCGCGGCTGGCGCGGCTCTGGGACGATTTTCTTCACCCGCTGTAATCTGCACTGTCAGTATTGCCAGAACTGGGACATCAGTCAGACCGATGCCGGGGAAGAGGTCGATGCGGAGGAACTGGGGGCAATCATGCTGGAACTGCAATCTTACGGTTGTCACAATATTAACCTGGTTTCGCCCAGCCATGTGGTGCCGCAAATTCTGGCGGCGCTGTTGGTCGCGGCTGAAGCGGGTCTGCATCTCCCGCTGGTGTATAACACAGGTGGCTATGACTCGTTAGACATGCTGCGCCTGCTCGATGGCGTAGTGGATATTTACATGCCGGATATGAAGTATGGTGATTCGGCAATTGCCAGACGTTACTCGCTGGTGCGGGATTATGTCAAGGTCAATCAGGCGGCGGTGCGCGAGATGCACCGTCAGGTAGGTGATCTGCAAATTGATGAGCGCGGTTTGGCGCGGCGCGGGCTGCTGGTGCGTCATCTGGTACTGCCCAACCATCTGGCTGGCACGGCACAGGTGGTCCGCTTTCTGGCAGAGGAGGTCTCCAAAGATACTTACCTGAACCTGATGGACCAATACCGCCCGGAGTATCTTGCCAGCCGCTACCCGCCGCTCAACCGGCGCATCACTCCACAAGAATATCAACATGCGCTGGAGCTGGCACAAAAAGCTGGTCTGCACCGTTTTGACCGCTGAGGTAACTTTTTGGCTGTCACTGCATCTATTCAGCATGGAGGACTGAACGATGTCGTCTAAAAAGAAACCCATACAAAAAACGTCAAAATTCCGCTGGGGCTGGCTGGCAGTCGGTTTGCTGGTGCTTGTGACGGCGGCGCTGGCGTTCACTTTTCTGGAGAGCAACACGGCAACAGCGGTTCTGCCCAAAGAGATTGGTGTGCAGGAAGCGGCTGAACTGCGCGATCAGGGCGCTTTTATTCTGGATGTACGCCAGCCGGAAGAATGGCAGGAAGCTCACATTCCCGGCGCGACGTTGATCCCGCTGAGTGAGTTAGCTAACAGACTGGATGAAGTGCCAAAGGATAAGCCGGTGGTGGTTTATTGTCGCTCAGGCAATCGCAGCGCAACGGGACGTGATATTCTCCAGCAGGCTGGCTTCGAGCAGGTGACGAGCATGGCGGGCGGCATCCGCGCCTGGATAGCCGCCGGGTTACCGGCAGTGAGCGGACAATAAGCGATCCACAGCAATTATTGAATACAAAACCCCCGCCCATGATAGGCGGGGGCGTTGTGTTATAATGAGTGTGCCGAAGGTGGGAATCGAACCCACATACCCGGAGGGTACACGATTTTGAGTCGTGCGCGTCTGCCTGTTCCGCCACTTCGGCGTTGTCCTTTTAGTATATCCAATCTTTTCAGAAGGGTCAAGGTTACAAAACAAGATGCGTCTGGGAATTATTGGATTGCCGCTGAGCGGGAAAACTACGTTGTTCAACGCACTGACGCGCGGCAGTGCGCCCACTGGTGTGGTGCATGGCAAGGTTGAGGTGCATACGGCGGTTGTGGATGTGCCAGATCCGCGCGTGGATGTGCTTTCCAACATGTTCAAGCCCAAAAAGACCATTTATGCCAAGGTGACCTATGCCGACATTGCCGGGCTGGAAAGCGGCGCGGCGAAAAGCGGTTTCTCTGGCACGCTGCTCAACCAGCTTACCCAAATGGATGGTTTTATCCATGTGGTGCGTTGCTTTGAGGATGAGGCGGTTCCCCATCCGGCAGGGAGTGTTAATCCCCTGCGCGATATCGCAACGCTGGATGGTGAATTTGTCTTAAACGACCTAATTGCTGTTGAACGCAAGCTGGAGCGGCTGACGGATGAGCGCAGAAAGGGCGGCGGACGCGACAGGGCGGTGATTGAACGCGAGATTCAGCTCTTTGAGCGTTTCCATGCTGCGCTTTCTGAGGAAAAGCCACTGCGCGATGTGGAAATTACTGCGGAAGAAGAGAAAATGCTGGCGGGTTACGCACTGTTGACGCGCAAGCCGGTATTGCTGGTATTGAACCTGTCCGAAGGTCAGGCGGCGCCGGCGATTGACTATCCACACGCGCGTAGCCGGCTGGTGGCGTTACAAGGGCGGCTGGAAATGGATATTGCCCAGCTTCCGCCGGACGAGGCGCAGGTTTTCCTGCAGGAATACAATATCACCGAACCCAGCCTGAACCGCGTCATCCGCCTTTCCTATGATTTGTTGGGACTGCAATCTTTCTTTACAGTGGGGGCGGATGAGGTGCGCGCCTGGACGGTGCGGCGCGGCGCCACCGCGCACGAAGCCGCCGGTGAAATTCACAGCGATTTGCAAAAAGGTTTCATCCGTGCTGAAGTGATCAGCTATGAGGAATTGATTGCACTGGGTGGAATGAACGAAGCCAAAGCGAAAGGAAAATTACGGCTTGAGGGCAAGGATTATATCGTTCAGGACGGCGATATTGTCCATATCCGATTTAACATTTGAGGGGGCGGCTCTTGCCGCCTCAAAAAATTCAATCACCCGTTGCGCATATTCCTCGGGGGCAATCAACCAGTATTCTCCGTGATCGGCTTCGGGAACGATCCACAGGGCGGCGCTATTCCCGGCGGCAGTCTGCTGGGCATAGCCGCGCGTGCGCTGGATTTCTTTCTCTCCGTGAATCAGCAAAATCGGGCGCGACTTTAGCTTTGGCAGTGCCTCCAGCGGGCTGATTCTCGCCGGCGAGATGCCGGTTCGGAAGGTGAAAAAAAGCGCCACCAGCCGCTGTATCTGCCACTTTGGCGAGAGCGGCACAGCAGTGTCCGCTGTTATTTCGTCATATAAATTGGCATAATTACCGCTGGCAACTACGGCGCGCACCTCCGGGCGCGCCGCGGCGCCGAGAATGACGGTTGTACCGCCGACCGAGAATCCTGAAGCGCCTACCCAGCTCACTTCTGGCTGTTGCAAAACAAAGTCCAGCAATGCATTGAATTCATTGACTTCGCGGTAACCCAGCGTCTGAATTTCTCCCGCACAGGCGCGGTAATCCATGCTTGCCACACCATAACCGCGCTCGGTCAGGAATTGCGCCTCGTGCAACATGGATGTCCGCCCTCCGCCCCAGCCGGGGAACAGCAAAATAGCAGCCCCGTTTTGCGGGGGACGCCACCAGCCGCCCAGCGTCAAGCCGTCCGCAGTGGTTAGGGTGATTTCCCGAAACCCTGGCGGCGGTTGAGCGGGCGGTGGACAGACAGGACGGGTCAATTGATATGCATACAGATAGCTTAATCCAACGATCACGCCGCCATAGGCGGCGATTAGCCCCAACGCAAAAAGTTTCGCAAAACGCCGTAGCGAAAACCGTATCCCTTTAGTGGGCAGGCTTTTCATCGGCTCATGGCGTCCACTCGCCCAGTTTTACGGTAAGCTGGAGCTTCTGACTGCCGCGCGTCACATCCAGCGTGACGGTTTCGCCGGCTTGATACTTGAAGAGAGTGTTGATATAGGGGTGCTGGTCATCCAGCTGGACGCCATTGATGCGCTCGATGATGTCGCCGGCTTGCAAGCCAGCCTGTTCCGCCGGACTGCCCGGCTGAACTTCGGTGACGAAAATGCCCCATTCTACCGGCAGATCGTAGATACGGGCGATACGCGGGGTAATTGCCTGCCAGCGGATGCCCAGATAGGGCCTGGCAACCACACCGTGCGCGATGAGCTGTTCGGCAACCGCCTGCACCGTGTTGGAGGGGATGGCAAAGCCAAGTCCCTCCACTACATTGCCGCCGCTGCCAGTGCGCAGGATGAGCGTGTTGATGCCCACCACCTGACCCGCCAGATTGACCAGCGGACCGCCCGAATTGCCCTGATTGATTGCGGCATCGGTCTGGATCATATCCTGCATCAGATAGCCCTGGCCGGTATCCAGCGTCCGCCCGGTGGCGCTGATTACACCCACCGTGACCGTGTTGCGAAAATCCCCCAGCGGCGAGCCGATGGCGATGACCGTTTCGCCGGGTTTCAGCGCATCGGAATTGCCGAAGGCGGCAACGGCGGGCGGCTTGATGTCTATTTTCAATACTGCCAGATCGGAAAACTGGTCGCGCCCTTGCAGGGTGGCTGGAATTTCTTCACCGTTTGCCAAAACCACCGAAAACTCAACCCCATCCTCGACCACGTGGTTGTTGGTGACCAGATAACCGTCTGGTGAGATGATAATCCCGCTGCCGGTGGACTGACCGCCGGAAACGAGGCCGAAGGCGGAGAGCCGGTCAGGCAGTTGGGCAATCACCGTCACCACAGCAGGACCGACATGTTCGACCACCTGAGTGATGGCGGTATCTACCGTGACCGCATCAGAAGTGAGGACGAAAGGCGTCGCGGTTGGGGACGCGGTAGGGATGACAGCGGGTTGCGTGGCAAGCGCGAGACCGGGTTGTTGAATGGAACGATACACTGCCAGCCCGCCGGCGACCGCGCCAACCAGCGTCGAGCACAGTGCCAACGCGACGATCAATATCGCAAATACAATCCGATTCCACTTCATAGTTGACATTGCTCCAGAAGCGTATTTGTCTCAAGTGTACCACCAGCAAAAGCGAGTAAGGAAGGGGGAAGCGGCTTGTTTTTGGCGAGGCTTGTTGACTCTTCAAAAATTACTTTGTATAATTCAATTACTTACTTAATATTAGTAACTCCGTATTAGGGATAACAAGCCCTCTGTCTTAGAAAGGAGGCGTCTTATGTTGCGTGCGGCAATTGTTGGGGGTGGTTTTATGGGTGTGACCCATACCGAAGCTCTGCGGCGGTTGAACATTCCGGTGGTCGGCATGTTGGGGATGGATGCGGAAGAAAGCGATCGCTTTGCCCAAAGGATGAAAATCCCTACTGCCTATGCCAACCTGGAGGCTCTGGTGAGCGATCCTCAAGTGGATGTGGTTCATCTTTGCACCCCGAATTATCTGCATTACAGTATGGCAAAAACCTTGCTGGAAGCCGGGAAACACGTCCTGATTGAAAAACCACTGGCGAATACCAGTCAGGAAGGTGCAGAACTGGTGGGGCTGGCGCGCCGCCATCGGCGGATGGGAGCGGTGAACTACAATCTCCGTTTCTACCCTTTGAACCAGGAAGCTCGGGCGCGCATTCAAGCCGGGCAGGTCGGCGAGCCGCGCATTTTGCATGCTGAATACTGTCAGGACTGGCTGTTTCTGCCCACCGACTGGAACTGGCGGCTGGTGCCGGAGGAGGGCGGCGCGCTGCGCGTGGTCGGGGATATTGGTACCCATGTGATGGATATGTTGACATGGCTGACCGGGCTTGAAATTGTTGAGGTGATGGCGGATCTGGCGACGTTCATCCCCCTGCGCAAGAAGCCCCGCCGTGCGGTTGAAACCTTCGCCAGCAAGCTGGTTGCCGCCGCGGATACAGAAGATGTGGAAATCCATACCGAAGATTTTGCCGGGATTTTGCTGCGCTTCAACAACGGTGCGCGCGGGGTGATTACGCTTTCGCAAATCAACGCCGGGCGCAAGAATGCCTTTTGGTGGGAAATTAACGGCTCTGAAGGCTCATTATTCTGGCATCAGGAACAGCCCAATCAGCTCTGGATGGGCTACCGGCAGAAACCGAATGAAATTCTGCTCAAAGACCCTGCGCTGATGCAGCCGCACACCCGGCGCTATGCCGCTTATCCCGGTGGACATGCCGAAGGCTACCCGGATACCTTTGTGCGCCACTTCGCTGATTTTTACGCCTATTTGGAGAAAGGGGATTACAATCAGCCGCCCACTTTTCCAACACTGGAAGATGGACGGCGTGAGCTGGTGCTGTGCGAAGCCATTCTGCAGAGTGTGCATACGCAAAGTTGGGTCAAGGTCCGCTATTGATCGTTCTGGATGGAAAGGAAGATGACTATGGAAAAGCTTGCCTTGCTAGGCGGTAAACCGGCGAAAACAAACCCGTTTCCCGCCTGGCCTCAATATGACCAAAAAGAAGAACAAGCGTTGATGGAAGTTTTGCATAGTAGAATCTGGTGGCGTACTCCCGGCACCAAAACCCTGCAATTTGAGCAGGAATTCGCCGCCTACCAGCAAACCCGCTACGGCATCGCCTGCACGAACGGCACCGCGGCGCTGGAGATCGTCATGGCGACACTGGGCATTGGGCTGGGTGATGAGGTGATCGTTCCCGATTTCACCTTCGTCGCCACTGCCGGCGCGGTGTTGTTTGCCGGTGCTATGCCCGTTTTTGTAGATGTTGATCCAGAAACATACTGCATAGACGTCAATCAGATTGAAGCTGCAATCACCCCGCGCACTCGTGCGGTGATTGCCGTGCATGTTGCTGGTCACCCTGCTGACATCGACCGCCTGCAGGAAATTTGCCGCATTCATAACCTGTTCCTGATTGAGGATTGCGCCCACGCGCACGGCAGCGAGTGGAAAGGCAGACGGGTTGGCAGTTTTGGCGTGGCGGGGACATTCAGCTTTCAAGCCAGCAAGCTGATGACCGCCGGAGAAGGGGGGATCGTAGTAACGAACAACGAAGACCTTGCGGTGCGCATCCGCTCGGTGCATGACTGCGGACGAATGCCCGGACGCTGGTTCTATGCCCATTACATGTACGGCTCGAACTACCGCCTGAGTGAATGGCAAGGCGCAGTGCTCTTGCAACAGCTCAGTCGGCTGGATGAACAGGCGGCTATTCGCACCCGCAATGCTGCCTTTCTCAACCGCGAGCTGGCGAAGATTGAAGGCATCCGTCCGCAGAAACTGGACGAACGCGTGACGCGGCATGGTCAGTACTGCTATATCTTTCATTACGACCGGCGGGCTTTTGCGGGCTTGAGCACGGAAAAGTTCATCGAGGCGCTGAACGCCGAAGGCATCCCCACCCAAGCCAGCTACCCGCCGCTGCACCAGTTAGACGTATTTACGAATGGCGAGTTCCGCCGGCGTCTGTTGCCGGAACATGCCGCCTGCGCCCCTGACTTTGCCAAAGCCAGTTACCCGGTCTCGCAAGATGCGGCGGAAAACACCATCTGGCTGGTGCACCGCACTCTCTTGGGAACGGAAGAGGATGCTGCCGAGATTGCCGAAGCGGTGCGCAAGATTCAGCGTCATGCGAAGGAATTGCTATGATGGAGAAAGGCGAGCGCGCCGGACTGGAAATCTTCCGCTGGGATGAGCAGGGCTATCAGCCGCTGATCTTCTTTGAAGACTGGCAGGTGGCACTGCTCAACTGGGAGCCCGTTTTTGACCTGCGCAATCTAGGTGAGATTGAGCGCCACAATCACACCGATGAAGTATTCGTCCTGTTACGCGGCAAGGCACTGCTGTTCACCCTGACGAAAAACGGGCAAATGCAGGCGGAGGATATGCAGGCCGGCGTGCTGTATAACGTTCCGGCGGGCGTCTGGCACAATTTGCTGTCCACCCGCGATGCGGCGTGGGTGATTGTGGAAAAACGGGACACGCATTTGAACGATGTTGAGTTTCGCCAACTGACGCAGGATGAAAAAGTTCGGTTGTCTTTGTTCTTTCCAGAGTGGCTGATGCAGAATACAACGTGACCCTCTAGCTGATTGGTTGAAAGGATCAGGCGATGTTAAGACCTCGAGTTGGATCGTATGCAGTGTATGAACCGGCAGAGGAAGGCTGGGAAGCGTGGGAAACACAACTGGCGCAGATCAATCGTGAACTGAGCGATCACGGGCTGGAGGTGATTGCCGCGCCGGAGGCTGTCAAAGACCTTGACTCAATGGAGCGCGTAGCGCAGTTTTTTTGCACACAGCAATTAGACACCCTGCACGCCCTGATTGTGAGCTGGTCGTTTGACCATTACACGCTGGAATTGCAACAGCGTATTGGCGTGCCGGTGGCGATCCGCGCCATTCCCGGCATCCGCAGCGGCTCGATGGTCGGCGCGCAGCAGCTCGGTTCGGTACTGGCGGATTTGGGCGTGCCGTACCGCTTGAAATACGGGGAGCTTGGCGATCTGACCGTTACAGCAGAGATGGCGAATTTTGCCCGCGCCTGCGCCATCCGCAACCGCCTGCGCGGGGCGCGTCTAGGCGTGATTGGACGCCGCACCGAAGGCATGACGCCAACCGCAGTAGATGAGGTCGAAATCTTCCGTTTGTTTGGTGTGCGCCTGATTCATTATGGGCTGGATGAACTGCTCGATCTGGCGGCGGCAATAGAAGAAAAACAGGCGGCTACAGTCTGGGAGCGGTTCAGGACAGGCGCGGCGCAAGTGCTTTCGGCAAGCGAACACGGCTTGCAGACGGCGCGCAACTATCTCGCCTGCCGGCAGATCATTGCAAGCCAGCGGCTGGATGCGCTGGCAATTGGTTCTTATCCCAAATGTCAGGGGACAATGTGCTTGCCGATTGCCTGGCTGAACGAAGAGGGTCTGCCAACCGGCTGTGAAGGCGATGTCAACGCAACATTGTGTATGCTGATCTTGAGTCAGTTGAGCGATGCGCCGGTGCATTTTGGTGAGATGCTGGCGGTGTACGATGAAGAGAATGCGCTGGTGACCTCGCATTGCGGTTGTGGTTCACCTTCGCTGGCGGATGCAAAGGGATATAGTCTGACGCCGGTACGGCTGGCGAACAGCGGGGTATGTATCCGCTACGCTGCCAAGCCGGGAGCAGTTACATTTGTCAATCTGGTCGGACGTAAGGGTAATTACCGCCTGTGTGCCATCGAAGGCGAAGCAGTGCCGACCGGCATGGTCTTTGAGGGCAATCCGCTCAAGTTTGTGCTGAAAAGTCCTTTCCGCCGTGTCTGGTCGTATGTGGAACAATACGGCTTCGGTCATCACTGGATGACTGTGTATGCTCATGCCGTGCCGGTGCTGACCGAATTCACCCGTCTGGTTGGAATGCGCGGCGTTTTTCCGGATGCAGAAACGGTTGTGTGAAGATGAATTCGCGCCAGCGTCTGCTGAACGCCATCCGTTTGCAATCAGTGGATCATATCCCGCTGTATCTGCGGTTGTGGTCTATGGGCGGCGGCGAAGATTATATTCCTTTTGATTGGCGCGATCAGGTGAGGCGCGCCGAAAACTTGCTGCGGCTGGGCGTGGATGATACCCTATTGCTTCAGCCTCCGCTGGGCTATCCCGAAGAGTACATTGCCGACCGTTCCGCCGGCGTCATCGGTGTGGAAATCGAGCATCTGCCGCCGCACCAAGCGGGCAGCCTGCCGAGATTGAAAAAGACCTATCACACCCCCGCAGGCGAGCTGACGCAAAGCGTAAAACTGAGCGAGGACTGGCCGCATGGCGATGACATTATGCTCTTTAGCGATTTCAACATTCCGCGCTATGAAGAGCCGTTGATTAAGACCCGCGCAGATGTGGACCGCCTGCGTTATCTGCTTGCCAGTCCAACGGCGGAACAAATCGATGAATTCCGCAGCCGTTCCCGGAAGTTGCACAGTGATGCGGAACGTCTGGGCGTGGTGCTGGATGGCGGCTGGAGCGCGCTGGGGGATGCGGTGGTCTGGCTGTGCGGCATGGAAAACGTTCTCTACTGGCAAATGGATCAACCGGAGCTTCTCGAAGCACTGCTGGATGTGCTTCTGGAATGGGAGCTACAGCGCGTTGATCTGCTGTTTGAGGAAGGGATAGATGTGCTGGTGCATATGGCGTGGTACGAGGGTGTGGATTTCTGGACGCCAAAGAACTACCGCCGTCTGTTGCGCCCGCGTGTACAGCAACTGATTGACCGCGCCCATCGGCATAACGTGCCTTTCCGCTACATCATCACCAAAGGCTGGATGCCGTTGCGCAAAGACCTGCTGGAGATGGGGATAGATTGCCTGACCGGTGTTGATCCGGTGCAGGATCGGCTGACGTTGGAAGAGGTCAAACAAGAAATGGGCGGGCGAGTCTGCCTGATGGGCGGGATGAATGCCGCGGTCACACTTTCGATGGGAACGGAAGAAGAGATTCGCCAAGCCGTAGACCATGCGATGCAGGTGCTTGCGCCGGGCGGCGGGTTCATCCTGTTCCCGGTAGATAATGTCTTCTGCGAAATGCCATGGGAACGAGTGGAGATCGTGATTGACCAGTGGAAAAAATACTGGTAGGAAATCTGTTGAAGACAGGAAAGGAGGTGCAGAGTATCGGCAAGTGAGAAACAGGTGAAACGCAACCCCCAGAGGGTTCGTCCCGCTCTCCGACTCGGGAAAATGGGATTGACTCTCCACCCAGCCCGAAAAATTTTCAAACCCGTCGGTCAGTCGGGTTGGGAAAGCAAAAAAGTTCAGGTTTTTGTAAAACAGGAAGGAGAATGAAATGAGAAAACAAAAGTGGTTTATTCTGGTTGCCGCTTTGCTGATTTTGGCGCAGGTTCTTTCTGCATGTGCCCCCGCGGCAACGCCGGCGCCGGCTGAACCGACCAAAGCTCCCGAAGCAAAACCAACCCAGCCGCCTGCCGCAGCCGCTAAACCGGTTGTGGTGGCAGTCTGGAGCGGTCCAGAGCATGAGAATCTGGTCAAAGTAGCGGCGGAATACTCCAAGAAAACCGGAAAAGAGGTTATCGTTGAAGAGGTGGCGCGCGAGGCTTACTTTGACAAGCTGAACACCGTCACGGCAAACTGCGGCAAGGACTATGACGTCATGTATGTCATGTCCGATTTCATCCCGGCGTATGTCGCTGCCAACGGCTTGAAAGATCTGAATACGTTCTTTGAGGATAAGAGCGTGGTCAGCCCGGACTTTACTCTGGATGATTACGGCATGGCGGTTGACTTCTTCACCTTTGACGGCAAGCTGTATGTACTGCCCTCCGAAGGGGATACGGCGTGGCTGTGGTACCGCAAAGACCTGTTCAAGAAAGCCGGTCTGGAGCCGCCCCAAACATGGGATGAATACTACGCGGCGGCTAAAGCGTTGAACGACCCCGCCAATGGCACCTATGGCGCGGTGATCGGCGTCAAGCCGGATGAAGCATGGTGGGACTTCATGTATTACCTCTTTGGCATGGGCGGTGAGCTGCTCAATCCGGATAACACGGTGGCGATCAACAACGAAGCCGGCGTGAAAGCGTTGACTTTCTACGCCAACCTGTTGAAAGAGGGACTGGTGCCGCCGGATGTCACCACCTATGGGTATGTGGAGATTCTAGAAGCGCTTTCCAAAGGCAAAGCCGCGATGGGCATCGAGTGGATGGCGGCATATCAGGACCTGACCAGTTGTGAAAAGAGCCTCTGCGATGAGAACGGAGAGCCGCTGCTGGGCTATGTCATCCCGCCGGGCATCAAACAGCCGGACGGCACGATCAAGCGTCATACGGGCGGTAGTCAGTGGGGCTGGGCGATCCCTGCCTGCTCGGAGAACCAGCTTGAAGGCTACAAGTTCATCGAGTGGCTGACCGGTCCGGAAGGTGCCAAGATGTGGGCTTTGAATGGCGGTATCCCGGGCAACATTCGCGCACTTAATGATCCCGCAGTGGTTGAGAAAGTGCCGCAGTTCAAACTGCTGGCTGAAGTGATGCCTTACCGTTCGATCTTCCCAACATTGACCGTCTCTCCGGAGATGCTGCCGGTGGTCAACGAGGGTATTGTCGCTGCGGTGAGCGGCACCAAAGATCCCAAGACTGCGGCGGATGAGATGGCAGCCAAACTGACCGAAATTCTCAAGAGCGGCGGATATATCAAGTAAAACCAAACAGCCGGTTTTTCTAAGAGACCCTGAAGGCTTATGAACACTATTGCGTGCGTATCAAAGCCTGCCAAGAGCCTCAGGGTCTCCATTTTCAATGGTATGATTAAAAATAAACGCGAGCGAAATCTATTACTCACCTGAGATGAATTTCTCAAAAACCTCCCCTTCAATCTATTTTCGGCATGTTTTGCGCAGGCTTGAACCAGCTTTTTACATTGCGCCTTCTTTCATCGTGCTTGGTGTGGTACTGCTCTACCCGCTGGGATATTCCCTCTGGCTCAGTTTTCATCGCTGGACGATGCGCACCTTTCGGCAAGGGGTGCCGTTTGTGGGTTTTGATAACTATTCCACGCTGTTTTCCAGCCCTGATTTTCTCAATTCGATTCGAATTACCTTCACCTTCGTTTTTCTGGCAATTTGTTTTGAGTTTATCCTGGGAATGGCGCTGGCACTACTGCTGAACCACGAGATCAAAGGCAGAGGGATTTTTCGCTCACTGATTTTGCTGCCGATGATGTGTACTAACGTGGTGATTGGGCTGACGTGGCGTCTGCTATTAAATTACCAGTATGGGTTGGTGAACTATTATCTGGGCGTTTTGGGCTTTGCGCCCGTGGAGTGGCTTAGTTCGCCAAGAGTGGCGATGGCAAGTGTGGTGCTGGTGGATGTGTGGAACACGACTTCGTTTGTGGCGCTGATGCTGCTGGCGGGGCTGCAATCCCTGCCCGAAGAACCGTTTGAGGCGGCACGGATTGACGGCGCCAGCGGGGTACAGACCTTCTTTTACTTGACTCTGCCGCTGTTACGCCCGATTATTCTGGTGGCGCTACTCTGGCGGTTTATTGATACGTTCCGCATTTTCGATGTGATTTACCTGCTGACGGCCGGTGGACCGGCGCGGGTAACCGAAACAGTGAGCATCTATGTCTATCGGTACGGTTTCCAGTCCTTCAATCTGGGCATTGCTTCTGCCGCATCGTTTATCATGCTGTTGATTATGCTGATGATTGCCGGCATTCTGGCGCGTTCGATTGGACGCGAAATCGGAGGACAGTGATGACGACACAGAGAAAACATCCCCTGCTGAAGCGTCTTAACCGTTTGATCATCTACGCCCTGATCCTGTTGGCAGTATTGCTCTCGGTAGCACCGATTCTTTATTTGTTTATTACTTCGCTCAAGGAGCCGGAGCTGGCTTTTGCCATCCCGCCGGTATGGAACTTCACGCCCACTCTGCGCAATTACAGGGAGGTGGTATCTTCCACCCGCTTTGACCGGTACTTTTTCAACAGCGTTGTGGTAGCACTCTCGACTACTGCCATCGCGCTGGCGCTGGGGTCGCTGGCGGCATACGGTTTTTCCCGTTTCCGCTTTCGCGGGCATTTCTGGCTGCGTATGAGCACGCTGATCCCCCAGATGCTGCCACCGATCACGATTGTGGTACCGCTGTATGTCATCTTCAGCGGCATCAACTGGGTTGATACCCGTCAGGCGCTGATTGTCTCTTATCTGACGTTTACCGTCCCGCTGAGCATCTGGATGATGATTGGGTTCTTTGATGATGTGCCGGTTGAGCTGGAAGAAGCGGCGATGATTGACGGCTGTTCGCGTTTGCAGGCGTTGCTGCGCATCAGTCTGCCGCTGGCTTTGCCCGGCATGGCGGCTACGGCGATTTTGTGCTTTTTGTATTGCTGGAATGAATTTTTATACGCCGTGATTCTAACCGGGCGCGAGGCACGCACATTGCCCGTAACGATCACGGCTTTCATGACCAACCGCTCGGTGTTCTGGGGTCGCATTGCCGCATCGGGTTCGCTGGTGCTGATACCGGTGCTGATTTTCGCCCTGCTGGCACAACGCTATCTGGTGCGCGGGCTGGCGCGCGGAGCGGTCAAGGGATGAGTAGCTGACCCGTCATTACAATCCCCTTGCGTTTCGAGCCAATCCAGCAAGGCGCGCACGCTTCCAAACGCCAGTGCAACGCTGGTATCGGCAGCTCCATAATACAGATAAATTGTGTCCCCATCGGGGGCGATCACATGACCGCAGGGGAAGACGACATTATCCACATCTCCATGTCGTTCGTAGGGTTCTTCGGGTCCAAAAATCCACTGGTCGCTGCGGCGTAGGCAACGTTCGGGATTTTCCAAATCGAATAATGCCAGCCCAAGACGATAAAGCGACCCGGCTGCCGTTTGTCGCACGCCATGATAGATAACCAGCCAGCCGCGCGGCGTCTTAATCGGTGGTGATGACAGCCCAATTTTATTAGCATCCCACCACGCGCCGCGGCGAGCTTCCATCATCAACTTGTGATTGCCCCAGTGTCGCAAATCGGGCGAATAAGAAATCCACATATGTGCGCCCAAAAATCCGACCGGGCGGTGAATTAATGCCCAGCGCTCACCAATTCGATGGGGAAACAATGCGGCATCTTTATCTTCGGGCGGCATGATCATGCCGTAGCGTTCAAAGCGTTGAAAATCTTCCGTCAGCGCCAATGAGACCCCCGGTCCGCCCGGTGAATAAGCGGTATAAGTGACGGCATATTTATTCAGTTCGGGGATATAGGTAATCCGCGGGTCTTCAATCCCCCATAACTCTTCCGGATAATTCTCTGGATCGGGCAAAAGCGTGGGGAACGGGTCAATTTGCCAGTTGTCTATTCCGTTCGCAGAACGGGCGGCGCATAAGTGTGAATGCCCGCGCCGGTCTTCGACCCGGCACAACAGTAGAATCGTTCCGTCCGGTAGCACTGTGGCGCCGGCGTTGAAGACGCTGTTTGCCGGATAGGGCCAGTCGGCAGAGGTTAGGATTGGATTGCGCTCATAGCGCCGGAAGAGTTGGGGATATTGATCGTTTTTCATGTTCACTCCTGACTCTTTGCAACCTGCGGGATGACGTTTTGCATCAGTTGAATTTCCAAGAGAACATGCAGAAATGCCAGCGTGGCCTCAGCACCCTGATTCTCGTTCGCCCGGTCTGAATGCAGCCCATCGCGGCAACCGCCGCTCAAGGGGTCATACAGCGAAATGCCCAAATCGTTGCGTCCTAAAAACCACTCGAACGCTCGCATTGCTTGTTTCTGCCAGTAGGCGTCTTCAGTAATCTGATAAGCGGCAAGGCTGGCAAGGCTCATCATCTGCGCTTCAATGGGTTGCTGGTCAAAGCGAGCTCGCTCGCCGCCCTTAATATAGAAACCATTGGAACCGATGGGGACGAAGTGCTTGTCTTCGGTATCCGAGCATTGCAGTTCAGCCAGCCAGTGCAGCGATTCCAGCGCGGCTTCGCACATCGTATCGTTTTGTATAGCATGCCCTGAAACCAGCAGTGCATGGGAAAGGACGGAATTGCAATAGGTCAAGCGGTCCTCAAACCACAACCAATCCGCTGAACGAGCATTCTGATACAGGTGAAGCAAACGATTAGCCAGTTCTTCGCGTATCTGGCTTGCCATGCGGTCGCCGCTGTACCGTTGCAGATACTCATGAATCCCCAGCAGGGCAAAAGCCCAGCCGCGCGGACTGGTTGTGTTCACTATCGCCGGCAACGCCTGCTCAAATAAGCGGCTCGCCATCCTGCGCAAGGCGGGGTTGTTTGAGCGCCCCAGCACCGTGCCTAGTGACCAGAGGGCGCGTCCATGACCATCGTCTGAGCCGCGCTCTTCCAGCCACTGGCGTTGATAATTCATAAAATTGCGGAAAAATCCATTTTGCAGATTGAAAGCGTACCCCAAAAACGCCAGATAGCGAGAGGCGAGTTCCAGCGCTTCGGGGTGTCCGAGACTTTCCAGCAGGATGCTGACGATCAACGCCCGGGCGTTGTCGTCGGTGGTATAGCCCTCTGAGTAATTGGGTATGATGAATGTAGCATGTTGCAGGATTCCGGTGTCATCGGTCATGCGGTGCAGATGGTCAAGCTTGAGCGGCGGCAATTCACCGGGGCGGTTGCCGAGCGTCCTGAAGCTGAAAATGCGCTGAGCGGTGCGGCGGTGTTCAATGCGGGCGCGCTCAAAGCTCTGCATATAGCGACGGGCAACGGATTGCCAGACCATTTGTCGGGTGAATAGATAGGCGCGCTTGCGGATGGCGTGCCGTCTGGCTTCATCATCCAATAGTTCATTGACGCGTTCCGCCAGCGCGCTTGGATCGCGGAATGGAACCAGCACGCCGCGCCCTTCTGCCAGCATCTCTTCTGCATACCAGTACGGTGTAGAGACAACTGCTTTACCTGCGCCGAGCGCATATGCCAGCGTGCCGGAAACGATCTGCGCCGCATGGACATACGGCGTGATGTAAATATCCGCCGCGCCGATAAACTCGATCAGCTCTTCTAAATCCACAAAACGGTTGTAGAAAATGACATGGCCTTCAACCCCTTTCTCCTGTGCCAGGCGTTGCAGAGAAAGGCGATAAGTTTCCCCTTCGTGCTGTCTGACGTGTGGATGGGTGGCGCCCAGAATGATATACACGACTTCGGGATGTTTTTTTAGAATTGCCGGCAGGGCGTTAATCACGTTTTCGATGCCCTTATTCGCCGAAAGCAATCCAAAAGTGAGCAAGACGGTCTTGCCCTCGACGCCAAAGCGGTCTTTGTAAAAAGCTGGATCAACAAAAGGCATGTCCGGCACACCATGCGGAATCAGATCAATTTTCTCCTTTGGCGCCTGATAAATTTCCTGTAAAAATTCGCTACCGCGCTTGCTCATCACCACCAGTCGGTCGGAGAGACGGATGATCTCCTCCAGTACACGGCGCTGATCGGAGTCGGGCTCGCGCAGGATGGTATGCAATGTGGTGACAATCGGCATGCGTAGCTCACGCAATAAGGTCAAAATATGACTTCCCGCCTTGCCGCCAAAAATCCCGTATTCGTGTTGCAGACAGACCACATCCACGTTGTTGATATTGAGAAAGTCGGCAGCGCGTTGATAGGATTGCAAATCCTTTTCTGCTAACTCAAAGCGGACGCGCGGGGGATATAAATATCCGTGTTCGTTATCATTCATCGGCAGAGCAATAAAATTGGTCTGTGGGTATTCGGATGCCATCGATTCACATAAATCGGTGGTAAACGTGGCGATACCGCATTGGCGCGGCAAATAATTGCCTATAAACGCAATTCGATTCACTGTTGAAGCAACTGTTTCATATTCCATAACCAAATCTACCTCCAGAATGATTTACTTATGGAAGTGCAGTTTGTTCAACACAGTTTATAAGATAACTTTTCAGGAAACCAGCTGATAAAAATTTCGGAACAACCGAGATTTTCTGTTCCGCCCTATAAAATTATACTAAAAATTTTATTGCTTTTAAGACCGGGTTGGTTGACTGCGAAGGTATTCGGGATTTTGCAGGTCTGTTAGAAGCACATCATTGCCTGAGCGATGAAACCTGTGTGTGCCGAAAAGCAGAACAATCCCAACGGCAACGGTTGTTGTGATGCCGACTACAAACAGATAAGAAGAAACATAGACGCTCAGCTCAAGCAGGATGAACGCAACGGTATTTGACATGGCATGGAAGATGCTGACGGGCAAAAGGCTGTGCCGGGTGTGGTTATACAGCCAGGTGTAAATAGCAGTCAACGAAAGGCTGAAAAGAATCTCTCCATACCAAGGCAGAGAAGCCATTGGAGAAGAAGGGTTGAGGAGTAAAGGCAGATGCCATATACTCCAAAGCAGCCCCATGATGAAAACAATCTTCAAGTCGCTATGATGCTCCTGTAGGCGCGGCAAGGCAAATCCACGCCAGCCGATTTCTTCCCATACGTTTGAGATCAGCATCATCAGAAAAACCGAAGGCAGAGCAAACCAGCTAATGAGCTTAAGGGTTGGAAGTGGCTGACCGAAGAGTATTCCGATGGTAATGGCTGCGGTAGCTACTACAAACCAGAACAGGAACACAAACACGTACCATATCAGGGCAAATCGCCAGCGCAACAGGGAGGAAAATAGCCAGCGTATACCATCTCGATTGCCGGTTGCCCAAAGGACGGCTACTGCTGCCAGCGTTGGTCCTACTCCGCCAAGCAGATTGAGAATAGGGTGATCAAAAGGGAATAGCCCATAGCTGTGTAACGTTTGTGGCATCCAGCCCAACCACGAAATTGCAAAAGCAAGGACATAAAACGTCAACAGCGGATGTCTTTGGATAAAAGTTGTTTTGTTCATGGAGAGCTATTCCAGTCCACTCTTAATCGCCAGTGCCAGCGTTTCGGTGATTCCCGGAATCTGTGACAGTTCTTCAATGCTGGCATTGAGGATGCCTTCAATAGAGCCGAAGCGGGTGAGCAGTGCCTTGCGCCGGGCGGGACCAATGCCAGGGATGGCATCCAAACGCGAAGCCAAACCCTGACGGGTGCGGCGTTGACGATGGGCAGTGATGGCAAAACGGTGTGCCTCATCGCGGATACGCTGAAGGAGGTACAATCCCTGTGAGTGGCGCGGCAGCACCAGAGGCTCGCTTTGAGCGGGTAAAAAAAGCTCTTCCTGTTGTTTTGCCAGACCAGCAACTGATACTTTCTCAGCTAGCCCGAATTGTTCCAGTACCTGCAGAGCCCGTCCGAGCTGTCCTTTGCCGCCATCCACAATGAGTAAATCGGGCAAGATAGCGAAGGCTGGATCGGCTTTTTCCCCAATGGTTTGCTGTTCCTGTGCCGCATACCATCGGCGAAAGCGGCGTGTCAGTACTTCTTCCATGCTGGCAAAGTCATCTGGTCCACAGACGGTCTTAATGTTAAAGCGCCGGTATAACCCTTTACTAGGCACCCCGCGCTCAAAAACCACCATACTGCCCACCGCCGCAGTGCCCTGCGTATTGGAAATATCATAACACTCGATGCGGTTGGGCGGTTCGGGCAGGTTAAAGGCTTTCTGCAATTCTGCCAGCGCTTCACTCTGGCGGTTGGTGTCCATTTCCCACTGGCTGCGCAGAGCTTGTAGCGTTTCCATGGCGTTCTCGGTCGCCATTTGCACCAGTTCCTGCGGCGTACCGGAACGCGGTACACAGAATTGAATTTTCTGTCCACCACGGCGGGTGTTCAGCCACTCTTTAATAATTTGTGCTTCTTCTATCTCGTGCGGCAACAACACTTCAGAGGGAATGCTGGCAGCTTCGGAGTAGAACTGCTTAATAAACTCGGCAATCACCTGGCTATCGGCGGCTTCTTCGGTACCTTCGAGGATAAAATACTCACGTCCGATCAGCTTGCCGCCGCGGATGAAAAACACCTGTACGCAGGCTTCGCCATCGGTACGCGCCATGGCGATCACGTCCGAATCCATCTGTTCGTTGGAGATGACTTTTTGGCGTTCGACAACTTTTTCGATTGCCAGAATTTGGTCGCGCAGCGTCGCCGCCTTTTCAAAACGCAATTCTTCTGCAGCCAGTTCCATTTCTTTTTTCAGGCGTTCAATGATTGGCGCAGTACGTCCTTCCAGAAACTGGCATAGGTCATTAATTACCTGCCGATATTGCACCTGATTCACTGCACCAATACACGGTGCATTGCACAGCTTGATATCGTAATACAAACAAGCGCGCAGGTCTCTTCCGGTGATTTCACGGTCGCAAGTCAGATATGGAAAAATTCGCCGCAGTACATCCAGCGTTTGGTGTACTGCCCAGACACTTGTATAAGGACCGAAGTAGCGCGAGCCGTCTTTGACCATCTGACGGGTGACGGTCACTTTTGGAAAAGGGTCCGCCCAGTGGACTTTGATATATGGATAGCGTTTATCGTCTTTAAGGCGGATGTTGTAATGCGGGCGGTGTTTTTTGATCAGCGTCATCTCAAGGATGAGTGCTTCCAATTCTGAACCAACCACAATCCATTCAATGTCAGCGATATGGCGTACCATCTGGCGCGTTTTGAAATCCTGCCCGCTATCATGGAAATAGGAACGCACACGATTGCGCAGGTTGATCGCCTTGCCGACGTAGATCACCTGACCGGCTTCGTTTTTCATCAGGTAACAGCCGGGTTTGGACGGCAGGGTGTTCAGAATGCCTTGCAGATGCTCGCTGGTTACCATTCTGCAATTATTTTAACCGAATTAACCGCAAGCATTCTCAAAAAAACGGCGCGCCGCACGTGCGGCGCGCCTTCGGATGCTCTAAATTCTCGTTGTTTGATCAAATCACTTCAATCCGTTGCTCGGTAATGATTTCCCCAATGACCCATACGGGCTGCTGGCGCGATTCGGCTGCTTTCAGGAAGGCGGGCAGAATTTGCCGGGGAATTGCCAGCAGTAATCCCCCGCTGGTCTGCGGATCGAAGAGCAACATACGGGCGGGTTCATCCAGCTGAGGTGCAAACTGCACGTGTTTTTCAAAATAGAGACGGTTGTCTGCGGCGCCGCCGGGGAAAGTCCACCTTTCAGCGTATTTGCGGGCGCAGCTTACAAACGGGATTTTTTCATAAATCAGTCGCAGCCCCACGCCGCTTGCCTGCGCCATCTCCCACCCATGTCCGATCAGACTGTAACCGGTGATGTCGGTTGCGCCGCGCAGGTCAAATTCTACTGCCAGCTCCGACGCACTTTTGTTCAGGCGGGTCATCCATTGCACCACCTCACTGACATCCTGTGCTTCCGCCTGTTCACGTTTGAGTGCAGTGGTAGTGACGCCAAAGCCCAACGGCTTGGTCAGCACCAGTGCGTCCCCGGGGCACGCTCCTGCTTTGGTCAGCATGTGACGCGGATCAACAAAACCGATGGCGACCAGACCATATTTTGGCTCTTTATCCTGCACGGTATGACCGCCGGCGATGACTACCCCCGCCTGACGGGCAATCTCTGCCCCGCCGCGCAGGATTTCACCTAGAAACTCGGGCGGCAGGTTGGGCGGCAGCGCTGCCACATTGAGCGCAAGGAACGGACGCCCACCCATCGCATACACATCCGAGAGACTGTTGGCGGCGGCGATTGCTCCGTAGTCATAAGGCTCATCTACAACCGGGGTGAAAAAATCAGTGGTGACAACCAGCGCGCGCGTCTCATCCAACCGCCAGACCGCAGCATCATCCGGCGTTTGCAGACCGACCAGCAGGTCGGGGTAATCTTCGGTCTTGAAGACCATTTCCACCGGGCGCTGCACCTGCTCCAGCGCTTCCGCGCTTAGTTTAGACGCTCAACCCGCGCAGGAAGAAAGGCTGGTGAGGCGGATCTGCTTTCCGGTAGGAGGCAGGGCAGTATCGCTCATGTCTGTTATTATACTCTTAAGCGTATAGTGTAAGTCCCTTTTAGGGGGCATTTCCCTTACGGCGTTTCAGTTGGTGAGGTCACCGTTCCGGGTTGCAGTGTTGGTAGCGGGAAGACAAAGGGGGCGTTGCTGGGCAACAGCATGGCTTGAATGTTCGGTGAGAGCTTGCTGATATACTGATAGGTCAGCAGGTCGGGGTTTTCCTTAATCGCTGCGGCGATCAGGCGCAAAGCTTCGGCTTCAGCCTGCGCCTGTATGATGCGCGATTGCGCTTCCCCTTCTGCTCGGGTGATGGCGGCATCTTTTTGACCTTTGGCTACCTCGCGCGCCTGATCGGCTTCCGCTTTCTTTTGCTCGACGACAAAGCGGGCTTGTTGCGCCTGCTGTTCAGCGATTTGTTTTTGCTCAACAGAAGCGGCATATTCGGGGGAGAAAGTGATATTGCGTAAAACGAAATCTTCAAGTACCAAGCCGTTTGCCTCTAGTTTTAGAGCCATTGCGGCACGCACTTGTTCCACCATCTCCAAACGTTTTTTGCTGACCACTTCTTCCACGCCGTACTGTGAAACCACATCTCGAACAATACCGCGAGCCAGCGGGCGCACCAGATCATTGGCGTAACGATCCTGCCACTGGATATGTACCTGAATGACTTTGGCGGGATCAATGGCATAGATGACCGATGCATCCATAAAAATTTCCTGACCATCGGCAGTGCGGGCAGCAATGGAGTCGTCGCCCTGGATTTGACCTTCGGCAGTGGCAATGGACATGGTATAGGTTTGTTTGGAAACCGGGTATCGGACTACGGTTTCGGCAAAGGGAATGATCCAGCGCAAGCCGGGCTGGAGCACCTGCTCGCGGTAACCAAGCGGTGAGACGGCAGAAATCACCACGCCGCGTTCTTGCGGGTTGATGAATACCAGACCGGAGCTGACCGCGCTCAACACCACGGCAGCTGCCGCGCTGATAAGGATCGCTGTGCCGCCGCGTGCCATCGGTCGGTTGCGCGCAATGCGCACAACGACAAGTACAACCACACCAATAACAACCATCCAGGCGAGGGCGGCAATTCCTTGGAACAGACTGGCAATGTTCATGGGAAACTCCTTAATCAGGGAAATGGATGTGTGTCGGGATATTATAACCAATTTTGGCAAAACCCTTGACAGAGGGGGTGAACTGCGTATAATACAGCTTCGCGGCTTCGGCCGGGAGGGTTTCGCCCAAAAGGGCAAACCAATAAAAACAAAATACAGGTGGCCAAAACGACGAAGGAATTTGAAAAACCTACTTGACAAGATACGGTAGAGTGGGTTACAATATAATCCCAAGTCAACAGCGAACGATCTTGCTGACGAGGCGGATCGGTAACAACTGAAAACACACCTTTGGGCCTGTAACAAAGGACGTGACCAAGCGTGAGGCCGATGTCAACCAGAAAAAGCGAAACACATCGGCGCTTTCGTCTGTCAAGCTCTTGACAGAGGAAGGTAAGCCCGGTAGAATGTAGCCTCCGAGTGGTAGCACCTTAACAACTGAAGAGTGATAGGAAGAAGAGCACCGTCTATTCGAATACACCGTAAAACGAAACGATAACACTCGCAAGAGTGAATCAGTTTTTGCGGAGAGTTTGATCCTGGCTCAGGATGA
>DYEC01000024.1 GCA_020725865.1 Anaerolinea sp.
AAGGGAAACCGCCGACCTGCTTTTACAGGCAACAACCGCCTTCCTGTCGGGGCGGGCGGATTTGAACCGCCGACCTCACGGTCCCAAACCGTGCACTCTAACCGGACTGAGCCACGCCCCGATAGGTTAGAGTATAATCCGAATAACAGAGAACCGTCAAGGAAATATGAAAAAGAAACAACTTTTGTACTTCTGGCTTGCAACTTTGATTTTTCTGTTGACATGGGTGACTGCCTGTATCCCGTTGCCGGCCAGTCCGGCATCTGTGCAGGTAACCCTCTCCGCCTTCAACGAGTCGCAGCCCACCTTTACTCCATTGCCAACGCTGACACCTCTGCCCACTGCAACCGCCACAGCAACCCCTTTGCCGCTGGGCTGTCCGGAGCAGTCCGGGCGGATTGAGCGCGGGCAGGTAGATACTGCTTTGCTGAGCAAACCTTTGGCTTTCCGCGTTTATTTACCGCCTTGTTTTCGCCCTGCCTCAGCGGAGCCTTATCCGCTGATCGTGTTGCTACACGGACAGGGGTTCAGAGATGATCAGTGGGAAAGACTGGGCGTGGCGCAGGCTGCCGATGAGCTGATTGTAGGCGGGCGTGCCAGACCCTTTCTGATTGTCATGCCATACGAGGAGAACTCCCTGACCAATATGCAGGACTCTGCGTTTGGTCAGGCGGTTGTGGATGCGCTCATCCCATACATTAACCAGCGTTACCCCACCTGTGCGGAGCGTACCTGTCGGGCGATTGGCGGCATCTCGCGCGGTGCGGTCTGGGCGGTGCGGATCGGTTTTATCCGCTGGGAAGCCTTTGGGACGATTGGCGCGCACAGCTATCCCATGCGTGGCGACCCCACCAGTTTCTCAAACTGGCTGAGCAAAATCCCCGCCGATCAACTCCCCAGGCTATATGTGGATATCGGCACGCGCGATGATTATCTGAGTGCCGCGTTAAAATTTGCCGGGATGTTAAATGAGTTGCGTGTGCCGCACGAGTGGCATCTGAATCCTGGCAACCATACAGAAGAATACTGGCAGGCGCATGCGGCAGAGTATCTGCGCTGGTATGCAGAGCAAATCGCCGCACCGTGAGAGGCTTTTGATATAATGACACCCATGTTAACCCTGCAGGAAGTTGAACATATTGCCCGTCTAGCGCGCCTGACGTTGACCGATGAAGAGAAGGAACGCTTCCGCCGTCAGCTCTCGGAAATTCTGGAATACGCTGCCCGGCTGCAAGCTCTAGACACCGGCGACATCTTGCCTACGTTTAGTGTTCTGCCTCCGCAGAATGTCCTGCGCGCCGATGAGATACAGCGTTCTCTAGATACGGAGGACATTCTGCGCAACGCAGCCAAAACTGAAAAACATCAATTCCGTGTTCCCCCGGTGCTGGATATTCCATGAATGATACCCGCGATCTGACCAACTTAACGGTAACCGATGCGCTGGCGGCACTGCGCAGCGGAGAACTTTCCTGTACTGAGCTGGTGCGCGCCTTTCTGGAGCGTATTGAACGGCTGGAGCCGCGATTGCATGCCTTTATCACACTCACCCCAGAGCTGGCATTACGGCAGGCAGCCGCCGCCGACCGGCAATACACCCGGGCGCGTAAGAGTGGCGAGTCTACCCCGCCGTTGCTGGGCATTCCGCTGGCAGTTAAAGATTTGCTGGCGCTGGCGGGTGTGCGCTGTACCTGCGGCTCGCGCATTCTGGATAATTTTGTGCCGCCGTATAGCGCAACCGTTGTCCAGCGCCTGCTGGATGCTGGCGTGGTGGTTTTGGGAAAGACCAACACGGATGAATTTGCGATGGGTTCGTCCACAGAAAACTCCGCCTACGGCGTGACACGTAATCCCTGGAATGTGAAGCATGTGCCCGGCGGCTCCAGCGGCGGCAGTGCCGCGGCGGTTGCGGCGCGCATGACCCCCGCCGCGCTGGGAACGGATACGGGCGGCAGTGTGCGGCAGCCAGCTTCGTTTTGTGGTGTGACCGGTTTGAAACCAACTTATGGGCGTGTTTCCCGCTTTGGGTTGGTGGCGTATGGCTCTTCGCTGGATACGGTGGGTGTCTTTGCCCGTACAGCAGCGGATGTTGCACTGCTTTTCTCTCACATGGCAGGATTTGACCCGCGTGATGCTACCTCAGTGGATTTTCCCCTGCCTCTGCCGTGCCTTGACGGCAAAACAAACCTCAAAGACGTTCGCATAGGCGTTCCGCAAGAATATTTCATTGAAGGAATACAGCCGGAAGTAGAGGGTGCCGTCAAAGCCGCCATTACGCATCTGGAAAAATTGGGTGCAGTCGTGTTGCCGATCAGCCTGCCGCACACCGAATACGCCCTGCCGGTATATTATCTGATTGCTCCGGCAGAAGCATCCGCCAATCTGGCGCGTTATGACGGCGTTCGTTTCGGTCCACGCGTTGAAGCCGAAAATATACTAGACCTGTTTTGCAATACGCGCGGTCAACTGTTCGGCGCTGAGGTCAAGCGCCGTATCATGCTCGGCACTTATGCCCTCTCTGCAGGTTACTATGATGCCTATTATGGTCAGGCGCAAAAGGTGCGCACGTTAATCAAACAGGATTTTGAAAAAGCTTTTGAGCTGGTAGATGTTATTGCCGCGCCGGTAGCGCCCAGCACGGCATTTAAAATCGGAGAGCACGCCGACGACCCGCTGGCAATGTATTTGGAAGACATCTTCACGTTGCCGGCGAACCTGGCAGGGGTGCCGGGGCTGGCGTTCCCTGTTGGTTTTGACTATCAAGGGCTGCCTGTCGGGATGCAATTAATGGGAGCGCCGTTTGGCGAGGAGATGCTTTTGCGTTTGGCGCATGTATACCAGCAGACAACAACATGGCATTTACAGACGCCAACCGGGGTTGACTGATCAACAGAAAGGAATGAGCATTATGTCGAAGGCTTACCGTGTTCGACCTGGCACTAAAGTGCGCCTGAAAGATTTTGACCCGAACGATACCAGCGAGTTTAAGGGGGATAAAGAGGAAGCACAACAGGAGTTGGAAAAGCTCAACACAGAGCTGGAAAGACTTCAGGAATGTCTGTATGCTGAAGGTAAACATAAAGTGTTGATTGTGTTGCAGGGGATGGACACCAGCGGTAAAGACGGTGTGATCCGCTCAGTTTTCGACGGTGTTAACCCGCAAGGTGTGCGGGTGGCTTGTTTCAAGGTGCCCACTCCCGAGGAACTGGCGCATGATTATCTCTGGCGTATCCACAAAATGACGCCCGGCAAAGGCGAAATGGTCATTTTCAACCGCAGTCATTATGAGGATGTGCTAGTGGTGCGTGTCCATGAGCTGGTGCCCGGATCGGTCTGGAAAAAACGCTATGACCAGATCAATGCCTTTGAGCGAACGCTGGCAGAAGAAGGCACCACAATTCTCAAGTTCTATCTGCATATTGACGAAGCAGAACAGAAACAACGTCTGCTTGACCGGCTGGCTGATTCCAGTAAACACTGGAAATTTAACCCGGGCGACCTCAAGGAACGTGCCTTGTGGGGGCAGTACATGCAGGCTTATGAAGATGCCTTGAGCAAGACCAGCACCGACTGGGCGCCGTGGTATATAATCCCCGCCAACAAAAAATGGTACCGCAATCTGATTATCGCTCGTCTGCTGGTGGGGACGTTACAATCGCTCAATATTCAGCTTCCTCAACCGCTCAGCGAGGTTGATGTGGAACGTTACCGTTTGCAGCTTCTGGTAGGTTAAGACGCTTGTAATTGTCGAACCTGTATCATTGCACTATCACAGGATTTTGCAGGGTGTTACAATAAAAATAAATCATTGGAGATTAATTTTGGGGATCACCTGCTTATGACGGAGAATTTTAAGATTGCCATTCCAATGGCTGGACGGGGCACCCGGATGCGTCCGCATACCTGGAGCAAACCCAAGCCATTAATTGCGCTGGCTGGGAAGACCGTTTTGGATTATGTTTTGGAGCAGTTCAATACCTTGCCCGGGATTGACCGCGCCGAATATATCTTTATCATCGGACCGCAGGGTGACCAGATCAAGTCTCACATGGAAAAGCACCATCCGGAAAAAGTATGTCACTATGTCGTCCAAACAGAGATGCGAGGTCAATCAGAGGCGCTCTATCTGGCGCGTGAATATCTTAACGGCCCGATCTTAATGGCGTTTTCAGATACGCTGATTGAAACCGATCTATCGTTTTTGAAAAACGAAACCGTGGACGGGGTCGCATGGGTTAAACCGGTGCCCGATCCGCGCCGCTTTGGTGTGGCAGAGGTGAATGATCAGGGGTTTGTTACGCGTTTGGTTGAAAAACCTCAGGATATGCGGAACAACCTGGCGGCGGTGGGGTTTTACTATTTTCGTAGCGGCGAGGCGTTAATTGAGGCGATCGAGGAACAGATGCGCCGCAAAGCCATGTTTAAAAATGAATACTTTCTTGCAGATGCCATTAATATCATGCTGGAAAGAGGCGCCCGTTTTCTTACCGAAACTGTGAATGTCTGGCTGGATGCCGGTGTGCCGGAGGCATTGCTGGAAACCAATCGTTATTTGTTAAGCAAGTGGTTCCAAGATGACCCTGCAAAATCCCGATACAGCGACGTCGCGATTATCCCGCCGGTTTTTATTCATCCAGAAGCGCAGGTAACGCGCTCGGTAATTGGGCCGTATGTTTCCATTGGCGGCAATTGCCGCATTGACAGCGCCATCATCCGCAACTCGATCATTGACGAGGGCACCGAGGTGTTTCAGTTGATCCTTGAGGATTCGTTGATCGGGGAAGAAGTGCATCTGGAGAGCCAAGCAGTGCATTTGAATCTCGGGGATGGTTCGCGGGCGCTGCGATGAACAATGTGGTCTGTCATTCGGGGTTTACATACGCCGAACGCCCGACGGCTTTCTGGTGGGAAGGCGAGCTTCTGGAGGTCAGCGCCGTTGAAACCGAATGGCGCACACCACAGGGCAGAGGCTTCCGCGTGCGTACGCCACAGGGACAGCGTTTTGAATTGTTTTACAATGAACACAACAACGAATGGGAAATCACCCCGGTTTAGTCGTTGGATAAATCTATTTCTCTGAAGCAAGGAGAAACCATGCGCCAAACCTATCTCAGCCAAAAGGTCGTCAATCTGAAACCCTCTGGTATCCGCAAGTTCTTTGACATTGCGGCAACGATGAAGGATGTTATCTCCCTGGGAATTGGCGAGCCGGATTTCACCACGCCGGAACGCATCCTCGAAGCCGGAATTCGTTCCCTGCAAAGAGGCGAGACGCATTACACTTCGAATGCCGGCTTGAGCGAACTGCGACAGACCATTGCCGCTCATCTGGAGAGACTTTACGGTGTACGCTATGACCCGGAGGGAGAAATTATTATCACGGTCGGCGGTTCTGAAGCCTTGTATCTGGCATTCACCGCACTGATTGATCCGGGTGATGAGGTAATTATCCTGACGCCCTGTTTTGTTTCCTATCAGGCAGGCGTATATCTGGCAGGAGGTGTGCCGGTAGAAGTGCCATGCCGGATGGAAAACAATTTTGACCTTGATCCGCAGGAGGTGCGCGCAGCCATCACACCGCGTACAAAAGCCATCCTCATCGGTTATCCCAACAACCCAACCGGCGCAGTTGCCAGCCGCGAGCGGCTGCTGGAACTGGTCAAGATTGCCGAAGAACATGACTTAATGCTGATTTCTGATGAGATTTACGACCGTTTGGTGTATGGTGTGCCGCATGTATGTGTTCCGGCGCTGCCGGGCGCCCGCGAGCGCACCATCCTGATCGGTGCATTCTCCAAAGATTACGCCATGACCGGCTGGCGGATTGGCTATTGTGCCGGGCCGAAAGAAATCATGCAAGGGCTGGTGCGCGTTCACCAGTACACCATCATGTGCGCGCCGACCACTGCTCAGGCGGCAGCCATCACTGCACTGCGCGAATGTGAAGAAGATGTAATGGAAATGCGCGAAGAATACGATCGGCGGCGTAAGCTGATTGTTTCCGGGTTGAACCGTATTGGTTTACCCACCTTTGAACCGCGCGGCGCTTTCTATGCCTTTCCAAAAGTCAGCGTGACCGGACTGGATGATGATACGTTTGCCAACCGATTGTTGCAGGAGGAGCATGTAGCGGTTGTACCGGGGAATGCGTTTGGTGCGGGAGGCGAGGGGTTCGTGCGTTGTTCTTATGCAACCGCTTATGAGAAGATAGAGGAAGCTTTGCGGCGGATTGAGAAATTTGTCAACCGGCTGTAAATCACATCCTGAACGTTGTGCGAGACCCTCATGCAATATGAGCCGGTTATTGGTTTAGAAATTCACGCCGAACTGCTCACCCGGTCAAAGATGTTCTGCGGCTGCCCGGTGGTGGATTTCACACAGGCGCCGCCGAACAGCGCCGTTTGCCCGGTGTGTGCCGGAATGCCGGGTACGCTGCCGGTGGTCAACCGTCAGGCAGTGGAGCTTGCACTGCGCGTGGCGCTGGCATTGCAGTGTCAAATTGCACCGGTCAGCTTGTTTGCCCGCAAAAATTACTTTTATCCTGACCTGCCAAAGGGATATCAAATCTCCCAGTATGAATATCCGCTGGCACAGCATGGAAAACTGCCCATCCAGACTGCGGACGGTGAGCGGCTGATCCGCATCCGCCGGGTTCATCTGGAGGAAGATACCGGCAAGCTGACGCACGTCATCGGCGAGAAAGAAAGTTACTCATTGGTGGATTTGAACCGCGCCGGTGTGCCTTTGCTGGAAATTGTCACCGAGCCGGATATTCATACGCTGGAGGAACTGCGCGCTTTTGCTGAGGGGATGCGCCATCTGCTGCGTGTGCTGGGGGTCAACTCCGGGGATATGGAGAAAGGGGTGATTCGTTTTGAGGCGAATGTTTCCCTGCGCACGGTGGGCAGTGCAGAGCTGGGGACGCGGGTTGAAATCAAAAACCTGAACAGCTTCCGTGCCCTCATTCGCGCTACCGCTTATCAGATTGAGCAGCAAATGGCAGCCCTGCAGCGCGGCGAAACGATTGAGCAGGAAACACTGGGCTGGGATGATACCAGCGAGATGACGTTCTCCCAGCGCAGTAAAGAAGAGGCGCACGATTACCGTTACTTCCCTGAACCCGATTTGCCGCCTCTGGTGGTCGAACACGCGTGGCTTGAGCGCGTGGCTGCCTCGCTACCCGAACTGCCGTTTGCACGTCTGAAGCGGTTTCAAACGCAGTACGGTTTGAGTGCCGAAGATGCCGCTCTGCTGATTGCGGAATATCTCATTGCCGACTACTTTGAGGAGACCGTTCAAGCTGCGCCGGGGGTTGCACCGCGCATGATTGCCAGCTGGATTACCGGCGAGTTGTTTGCTTGGTTGAACCAGAGTGGTGAGCGTCTGGAAGAAATCAAGGTCTCCCCGGCAGGATTGGGAGAATTGCTGCGGCTGGTGGCGCAGGATGAAATCAACCTGAATACCGCCAAGACGGTGTTGAGCGAGATGTTACGCACCGGCCGCACCGCCGGGCAAATCGTCGCCGAGCGCGGTCTGAAACAAATCTCGGATGCTGATCAGATTGCCCGCTGGGTGGCGCGGGTGCTGGCGGAGAATCCGCAGGAATTGAAAAGCTACCTTTCCGGTAAAGAGACGCTCATCAACTGGTTTTTTGGTCAGGTCATGCGGCTTGCAGGAGGACGGGCAGACCCGCAACAGCTACGGCAGGAGCTGGAAAAGCAGTTACAATCTATGAAATCCAACTCCTCTTAAAGCCGATCCGTGTCTTCATGCAATTTGATGTTGTCTGACAAACTTCCTTCTGATTTGCGATAACCATCACCTGCAAAAAGCGATTTTCATCATATTGACGCCAGTCAGGTATTTTGTTACGCTATAAGCAACTATTTTGGTTGGAGGGAGCGGTGCCGGGAGAACAACGATACAGGCATTTGCATTGAGAGGCGGGCACTTACCGAGGGTGTCCGCTTATTTTTTTGCCTGTTCGTTTTTCTACTTCACCGCAACTGTCGAGAGCCAGTTCAATACCTTTTGAGATGAGGAGAGTGAGCAAAATGGCGATGGCAACAAATGCGTTTGAGATGGCACAAAAACAGTTTGATCATGTGGCTGACCTGCTGGGGCTGGAGCCGCAGGTGCGTGAGATTTTGCGCTGGCCGCTGCGCGAATATCATTTCCGTATTCCAGTGCGCATGGATGACGGCACCATCCGCGTTTTTCAGGGCTACCGGGTTCAGCACAATGATGCGCGCGGACCAAACAAGGGCGGTATCCGTTTCCACCCTGCCGAAACCGTGGATACCGTGCGTGCGCTGGCAACCTGGATGACCTGGAAATGTGCGGTGGTGGATTTGCCGCTTGGCGGCGGCAAAGGCGGCGTGATTGTTGACCCTGCCACGCTTTCCACCAGCGAGAAAGAACGCCTGGTGCGCGGCTATGTTCAGGCAATCTGGAAGAATATCGGTCCACGTGAAGACGTTCCGGCACCGGATGTTGGTACCACACCGCAGATGATGGGTTGGATGATGGATGAGTACTCCAAACTGGCGGGTCAATATACGCCGGGCGTTATTACCGGCAAGCCGGTGGGCGGCGGCGGTTCGCTCGGACGTACCGAGGCGACCGGTTTTGGCGTCATTTACACTGTGCGTGAAGCCATGAAGCACCTCAAGATGGACTCTTCGCAGTGTTTGGCGGCCATTCAGGGTTTTGGCAATGTGGCGCAATACGCCGCCATTGGGTTTGTTGAAATGCTTAAAGGCAAGGTGGTTTGTGTTTCCTATTGGGATCGTGATGACCGCTGTTCTTACACTGTCAGCAAAGCGGATGGCATTGACCCACATTTCTTGATGAGTATTACCGATCAATATGGATCAATTGACAAGGCAAAAGCCAAGGCTGCCGGTTATGCCATTGAAGATGGTGATGCCTGGATCGCCAAAGACGTGGATGTGTTGATTCCGGCCGCATTGGAAGGTCAGATTAATGCCGAGACGGTGAACCACATCAGCAGCCGCGTGCGTATCATCGCTGAAGGTGCCAACGGTCCCACTACTCCAGAGGCAGATGAACTGATCAAGCAGCGCGGTATCTTCATGATCCCCGACTTTTTGTGTAATGCTGGCGGTGTGACTGTCTCGTATTTTGAAAGTGTGCAGAATGATATGAATTTCTACTGGTCAAAGGAAGAAGTTTTACAGCGGCTGGACGAAAAAATGAGCGTGGCTTTCGCCGCCGTTTTGGAAATGGCAGAACACGAAAAAGTGTACATGCGGGATGCCGCTTACATGGTAGCGATTAACCGTGTGGTGAAGGCAATGCAGTTGCGCGGCTGGATCTAAGGCCGATCATTGTTTCCTCCTCAGTAAGCATGATTCCTCCCAAAAACTCTCGACGCCGGTGCACCCAAACCGGCGTCGAGAGTTCTTAGAGGGGTATTGACTAATGTCGGTGGCGTTTCTTTTTCTTTCCACTGCCGATCTGTGCTGGCTGAGCGGTGCTCTGAACAACAAGGCGCTCTTTTTCTCCGTTGCGCTCTTTTTCCACCGCTGCGGCTTCTTCGCGGCGGGGCTGTACGGTGAAAATGCGGTTGATGACTGCCATGCGGATGTCGCTGAGCAGCTCGCGGAACATTTCCGATGCGCGGCTTTTGTATTGCACCAGCGGGTCACGCTGGGCGTAGGCTTCCAGCCCGATGGAAACCCGCAGCGATTCAACTTTGGTCAGATATTCCACCCACAGCTCGGAAATGGCATGCAGTAGAATCTGGCGAAAGAGTTCATTTTGCAGACGCCAGCCCAGATAATGAATCACCGGCTCGCGTTCTTTTTCGCTGAACAGATTGAGCGGCTTTTCCGCCAGCGCTTCAAAGGTTTGTTCACCCAGCCGGTCAATCAGACCATTGCGCGTTTTCTCATCGAGCTGCTGCAAGGTTGCTTCCAACTGCGTCAGCCGTTGCCATTCTGCCAGCCCGTAAGCCAGACGGAGTGCCCCCAATCCTTCTTCGAGGTGCTCTAATACCTGTTCTGTCATGCGCTGCGGTTGTGTTTCTTCAACCAGTGTTGCCGCCAGATAAACATATCTCAGGCGATAGTAAATTTTCTGTCGTTTTTGATGGGTTTTCGCGTCAAACACCAGACGGCTGCCCTGCGCAGTGACCAGCAGCAGGTCGGTAAGCTGACGGTCATCCAGCTTCAATTCCGACAGGCGCGAGAGGTAATTATCCACATCATGGCGGATTTGCCCCTGTTCGCCAAGCAGTCGTTTTTTGCGCAGTTCAAACAGACGTTCAACTGCATCCAATATTAGGGAGGACGCTTCTTCCCAGGATTTTCCCTGAAGCTGATCGGAACGGAGGCCAGTTTGTTCCTCCAGCAATTTCTCCAAAGCCAAAATCATGCGATTGAGCTGAACAGCTTGCAAGGATGATTCAACCTGCTGCTGCAATGCCATGCGCACATCCCGGTCGCCTTCGGGCAGCCGGCGCAGTTGATCCGGTGTGAGTTTAAGCGCGACATGCACCTGATCGGAAATTTGCGCCAGCAGTTCCTGCGGACGGTTATAGGGGATGGCTTCTTCACCTTCTCTCAGGGTATCCAGAAAGTTGTCCAGAATTTCCAGCCGTTCATCCTGCTGTTGCCGGATCAGTTTCTCAAGTTGTTCCAGACGGTTTTGCACAGAGCGCATCACATGTGTGCGTTCGGCTTCTAGAGCCCGCTCTGCCATGCGCAGCAAGGCATCACGTACACCGGTGATATCTGGATTGTCGGAAGAAATTTCCCGACGCAAATCATCAATCAGCAGACGAAAGGTAAACGAGGGCCAACTGATGCTGTCGTAATAAAGCGGCGGCTGAATCTGGTCGAGGTAAGCCAGCAGCTTCCAGGGCCCTTCTTCATCTTTGAGCGCTTTTGGGATGCGTTCCTGCACTTCACTTTTCAGCATCTCCAGCACATCTACGATTAGATTTTCCTTTGTGAATACCTGATCGCGTTGCCGGTAGATGCGGTTGCGCTGGCTGTTCAACACATCGTCGTATTCGAGCAGGTGCTTGCGCACGTCAAAGTTGGCACCTTCCACCCGTTCCTGTGACTGCTCCACCATCCTGCCAATCATATTCATTTCCAGGGGCAGGCTATCGTCAAAGAAGATGCGTTTCCATAACCCTTCCACCTGCTGACCGCCAAACAGACGCATCAGGTCATCTTCAAGCGAGAGGTAGAAACGAGAGGAGCCCGGGTCACCCTGACGGGCAGAACGCCCGCGCAACTGGTTATCAATGCGGCGCGCTTCATGACGTTCAGAACCGATCACATGCAGACCGCCCAGATCGCGCACCCGCTGCATATCTTCCATGTATTGCAGAAAGCTTTTGACCGACTCTTCATAAATCCCGTACTCTTCCGGGGGCATCTCCAGCAGCGCTTCACGGCGTTCTTCATTGGTCATATCGTAGGGATCGGTTGAAACTTTGCTCAAGACACGGTTGACATCGCGCAGGATGGCTTCTGGCAGTTCACCGCCCAGCTTGATGTCCACACCGCGCCCTGCCATGTTGGTTGCAATGGTCACCATCCCAAACGCGCCGGCGCGGGCGATGATTTGTGACTCCTCGTCATGCTTGCGGGCGTTCAACACTTGGTGAGGAACGCCGCCTTGAATGACTTTGAGCAAGCGCGGCGCATTTTCCGCTGAAAGGTCGAGAATGGCAAGCAGTTTTTGCAGATTCTGCGGTTCTTCCAGATTGAGCGTCAAATTGAGATTACGCGCCAATGGGCGCAGTTCTCCGGGATTCAGTTCCGATAACGGTTTATTAAGGATTTGCAGCTCCGGTATCTGGCGGTCCAGCACCTCGATGTGGTTTTGCTCCATCCAGACCTGTCGGATAAGCAATGTCTGTAGAAGACGGCGGACCGGCTCTGCCTGCAAGCGTTCGGAGAGCAGTTCCGAATGTTCCACCGAGGTTGTGCCGACAAGCTGCGGTCGTCCCATAACATGATAACGGATGATTTCCTGCGCAATGGCGCGCAGTTTGGCTTCCTGTGTGCGATAGACGACATCGGGATAGTCCTTGCGCTTCCAGAAAACGGGTTTGCGCTGCGGGTCATTGCGTTCGGCATAATACGTATATTTGTATCCCTGTTCATCCTTTGCTTCGACGGTGACCAGATGCGAGTTGGGCAGGGAGGCAATATACTCTAGATTGGTCGGGATGGGAAAGACGTCCAGCTTGTAAATTTTGCCGAATTCTTCCGCTTCGGTCAGGGCGGTGCCGGTCATGCCCGCCAGTTTCTCATACATGCGGAAGTAGTTTTGCAGGGTGATGGTGGCATAGGTGACGTTTGCCGGTTCAATCTTGACGCCTTCTTTGGCTTCAATTGCCTGATGCAAACCTTCAGACCAGCGGCGCCCGGGCATCAGACGCCCGGTGAATTCATCAATAATGATAACCTTGCCGTTTTGGACCAGATAATCCTTATTCCGTCGGTATAAATGCTGAGCGCGTAGCGCCTGCTCCAGATAGCCAAGAATGCGTGCTTGTTCAGGGGTGATGTCTTCGGGACGTTCCGGATCGCGCAGGGGCATATCCAGCAATTCTTCAACATGCGCTTCGCCCACCTCGGTCAGGCTGACGGCGCGGTCTTTCTCGTCAATTTCGTAATCCTCCGGCTGAAGCTGGCGGACGATCTGCGCCATGCGCAGATACCATTCTGTTTCTTCCTGCGCCGGACCGGAGATGATCAGCGGGGTACGCGCTTCATCAATCAGGACATTATCCACCTCATCCACGATGGCGTAGTAATGCCCGCGCTGGACGCGGTCTTCCAGCCGCATGGTGAGGTTGTCACGCAGGTAGTCAAAACCAAACTCGCTGTTGGTGCCGTAGGTAATATCGGCTTTGTAGGCTTCAGCGCGCAATACCATCCGCAGGTTGTGTTGATCCTCGTGCGGTGAGGTGCGTTCAAAATCCACCAGAAACGCCATGCGCCCATTTTCGGTGCGTGAAGCCATTTGTAAAACTCCCACGCTCATCCCCAGCGCATGGTAAATCGGCGCCATCCAGCGCGCATCGCGCCGTGCCAGATAATCGTTTACCGTGACCAGATGCACGCCGCGTCCGGTCAGGGCATTGAGATAAATCGGCAGGGTGGCAACAAGCGTTTTACCTTCGCCGGTGCGCATCTCGGCTATCTTGCCGCGGTGCAAAATGACACCGCCGATGAGCTGAACGTCATAATGGCGCAGTCCGAGCGTGCGCTTGGAAGCCTCACGCACGGCGGCAAAAGCCTCAACCAGTAAATCATCCAGTGTTTCGCCATCTGACAGCCGTTGCTTAAACTGGTCAGTTTTGGCGCGCAGTTCATCATCGCTCAGACGCTCGTATTCCATCTCGAGCGCGTTGATCTGATTGACAATCTCTTTTATTTCTTCTAATTCGCGTTTTTGGGGATCACCCCCAAGCACTCGAAGGACTTTTCCTAACATATACCATACCTTTCTGGAGAATGATTATACTTCAAGATACTGTCATTCATCAGGCGCGCCCACAATGTTATACTTTATCTGCAGTACGCCTGTTTTTTGATTATTGTGTGGCGGATAATTAGTTTATTCACTACTGGAGATGACGGCTTCTATGAGTGAGCAGGTAAGACAATTCAGCGGCCTTTTTCTCACCGGCGGGCTGGGTTTTCTCGGCCGCTTTCTGCTGGAAGAGATTGTGCTGAGCCAAAGCTTTTGCAGGGTTTTTATGCTGGTCAGGGTAGCCGAGGATGGACGCCATCGTGCCGATGAACGCCTGCGGGCGTTGCTGCAGGCAATTGCCGACCGGAATCACCTGAGACTTTTTGCTGAAGGACAAATTATTTCTATCGGCAAGGGGACATCTCATACTCAAATCATTCCGATTCAGGGAGACATCACACAGGAAAATCTGGGCATTGCGGGAGACTATGACTTCAGCACTGTGACGCACGTCTGCCACGCGGCGGCGATCACAGATTTGGTCGCTCCGGAAGAGAAATTTGAGCGCGCCAATGTTCAGGGTACGCTGAATATGCTTGATTTTGCACGGCGGAATTTTAAACATCTGCAAATGTTCGGTTATGTTGGCACGGCGTATGACCTCTATAACGGCAAAGAGGTATTTGTGCCGGCAGATCAGCCGCCCGAACCACAGGATTTCGTTAATGGTTACAGCCGCTCTAAGTGGCTTGCCAGAAAGGCGGTTGTTCAAAGCGGGCTGCCATATTGCATTTTTCTGCCAGGGATCATTTGCGGGCGTTCGACGGATGGCTGGCTTCCGGAGGATGTGCCGTTAGGCGTGATTTATGGTCCCCCGCAGGCAATGGCATTATTGAAGCGCGTTTGTGAACCGTTCCATGCACCGGGGGAAGTGTTAGAAATAGCGTTTTATTCGCTGGGCGATGAGGACGCAACGCTCAATGTGATTTCGGTGGACATAGTGGCTGTACTGCTCAACCGCATTCTGGCTTCCAATCAGAACAAACCGGGTAGTGTTTATTACCTGACGCATCCCAAACCTGTGCGTGTGGGGGAAATTTTGAGGGTGGCTTCTGAGGTGGTTGGTGTACGGGGTATCCGGCTGGTCAGGGATTTAAGTGGACGCACTTCTCTGGAGAAATTGTTCGCGAAAATGCTGGTAGCTTATCAGCCGTTCATGCTGGGTAAAGTCGGCATCTATGACCGAGCGAGTACGCAGAAACTTGCCGGGAATATCCTCATCCCGGAAGCGGACGAGAATTTCTTGCGGCGGATGTTTCGCTTTGTCCAGGAAAAGCGCAATTGGGGATACAACCAGCCCGGCTCGGTTTATAAAGAGAGCAATGTTCAGCAAGTCCAGAAGCGATTTGCCGGTGAACTGCGGAAGTTGTTTGAACGCTGAAGGGTTAACGCCGTTTGTAGGTTCCCATCAGCTCGCCTTTTGCCAGAATATGCCCGGACATGGCTTGAAGCACCTGTTCTTTACTGGCGCCAGCGGGTAAATCAAGCATTACATCCAACGCGTAAAGCGTGAAGAAATAGCGGTGCGTTCCGGAAGGCGGACACGGACCACCGTAGCCCACTTTACGCCAGCTCGTTTTTCCCTGCCGGCTGCCATCGGCAAGCGTATCCTTACGGGGTATGCCTTCTGCCAGTTGATTGACACCGGCAGGGATGTTGAACAGTATCCAATGGTTAAATGTACCGATGGGGGCATCCGGGTCATCCACGATCAGAGCGAAGCTTTTTGTGCCTGCTGGAGCACCGCTCCATTCCAATGGTGGGGAGACATCCTCACCGTCACAGGTATATTTGGAGGGGATGGCTCCCTGATGTGCAAAAGCAGGGCTTTTCAGGACCAGATTTCCCATTTGTTCTGCCATGGCGGTTTCCTCCTTCTCCGCTGGCTGAAACAGCGAACAAGACATTGGCAAAAACACGCTGAACAATAACAGGGTTAACAAGCGAGAGATTTTCATGGAGATAATTTTTTGCCTTTCAAGGGTTCATTTTCATTGTAGGTTGTTTTAGCGCCGGTTGTCAAGATGGCGCAAAGCAGAGTAAAATCGTTTGGACACTCAGTTTGCCTGAGGGGGAGGCACAACCACAGCAGCCGTTGATAAAAGGACATCTTATGCAAACACAGGGACTATTGAACCGTCTGGATGCTGCCCCGCTGGGGCGTTTTCATCTTCGTTTGTTGCTGGTAGTCGGCACATGCTGGATTTGGGCGGCTTATGGCGTTACGGTGGTGGGTTATCTACTGCCGCTGGTGAAAAGCGAATGGCACATCCGCCCGGGTGAACTGGGATTGATGGCAAGTTTTGGAATGTTTGGCATGATGGTTGGATCGGTGCTGGCTGGCGCGCTGGCGGACCGCCTTGGTCGGCGGACAACACTGGAAGTGATCATGCTTTATGCAGGTGTGATACTGGCACTTTCAGCAGTCTCATGGAATTATCCGCTCTTGCTGGCATTGCGTTTCTTTACCGGAATGGGGCTAGGGGCAATCCTGCCGGTTTCTGGTACGTTGATCAGCGAATACTCGCCGGTAAGACAGCGTGGTCGCTTGCTGGTGTTGCAAAACCTGTTTTGGGGACTGGGCGGTGTGTTGGCGGCGCTGGTTGGCTATCTGATTGTTTTACGCTGGGGCTGGCGGCCGGCACTATTGTTTGGCATTCTGGCGTTATTGACGGTACCTTTGATTCGTCTGACGGTTCCGGAATCGGTGCGCTTTCTGATCACGAAAGGGCGGCTGGAAGAAGCCCGCAGAGTTGTGGAATATATTTGCGGCTTCTCAGGTGAATTGGGTTTGAACGATGCGACGGATAATCAAATAAACGAAAAGCTGTCCAGCTCTTCGAGTAATGGTCAATCGCAGGGTATCTGGTCACGGCGATATTTTCAAATTACCGTTACTCTGTGGGTAATGTGGTTTGCGCTGAATTATATTTTTCAGGGGGTCTTTGTCTGGTTGCCTTCTATTCTGGAAGCAGAGGGCAGCACACTGGAGCGTTCTTATCTGGTTTCAGCCGTCGTCAATTTGGGGCAGGTGCCGGGTGCGATCATTGCCGCTTCGCTGGCAGATGTTGCTAACCGTCGCAACATGCTGATATTGTTCTTAACCCTGCTGGCAGGATCGGCTTTTCTTTTTGGTTTTGCCCATACGCTCCCACTGGTGATGATATTAGGTTTCCTGCTGACGGTTTGCAACGGTGCTGCCTGGGGGATGGCATACCCGTTTACGACCGAGCTATACCCTACCCGTATACGCGGCTCTGCCACCGGCTGGGCAAATGGTTTTGGTCGGCTGGGCGGGGTAGTTGCGCCGTATCTGGTGGGGATGTTGATACAAGGCGGCATTGAACGGCTGGGGATTTTCGCCATTCTGGCGGCAGCCCCGCTGTTGGTGACCCTGACACTGGCGGGTGTCAAAAAAACGACTACCGGGCGCTCGCTGGAAGAGATCGCTGAAGCCGGATGAGTTTTCTTTACAATCGGTAAATTTCTTTCGCCACACAGTAGGTTTGTACGTGCGCCTGAGCGGTGCGTTCGATTGGAACCGCGTAGCCGCCGCCCATGACCAGCACGACAGGAATACTGCGCCTGTAACATTCGCTCAGCACCAAACGGTCGCGCTCCTTGACCCCTGCCATTGTCAGGTTGAGCCGTCCCAGGCGGTCTTCTTTCAAAACATCCACCCCAGCCTGATATAACACGATTTGCGGGCGGAAAGCAAAGACCGCCTCCAACCCGCGTTCAAGCGCCGCTAAATATTCGGCGTCGTCTGTGTTATCCGGCAAGCCAATATCCAGCGTGGATGGCACTTTGCGAAAGGGATAATTCTTGTCGCCATGCAGGCTTAAGAGAAAGACCTGGGGCAAGCTGCCGAGAATAGCTGCTGTGCCATTCCCCTGATGCACATCCAAATCCACAATGGCAACGCGCTCGACGCGCCGATTTGTGAGCAGATTCAATGCCACCACTGCCAGGTCGTTGAACACGCAAAACCCCATGCCTTCTCCTGCCAACGCGTGATGAGTGCCGCCTCCAAGATTTCCAGCGATGCCGTTGCGAAGGGCTTGCTCCGCCGCAGCCAGTGAACCGCCCACGCTGGCAAGCGAGCGCCGTACCAGTGCCTCGCTCCAGGGGAGACCGATTTGCCGCATGATGCGCGGATCAATCCGACCGCTGAGCAGAGCGTCCAGATATTCGGCAGTGTGTGCCAGGGTGATCTGCTCGCGGCTGGCGGGTTGCGCTGGGTGTAGCTCATCTGGTGAGAGCACACCTTCTTGTAAGAGCATTTGCCGTGTCAACGCGTATTTGATAATTGGAAAACGATGACCGGGGGGTAAATCAACGGTATAGTGATCAGAATAGAAGACAAACACAATCCCAAATTATAATCTGCTATCGCTGGTTTGTAATTTTTTGCAACGAAAATCCCACAAACTCAAAAAATTGTGATATACTTGCGCCCGCCTGTCATTGGACATGGCATAACTTATCTCACACGTCTGTCAATGCTGTCTCTGCGTGCCGCAGGGGGGAGGATGCGGTGGAAGACGGTGTCAAGACAGGCGGAGGAATAACGCAAAAAGGAGCATAAATAAATTATGGCAAGTGTAATTTCAATGAAAGCTTTGCTGGAAAGCGGCGTCCACTTTGGTCACCGCACCAATAAGTGGCATCCGGCGATGAAGCCCTATATTTTCACCGAACGCAATGGAATTCACATCATTGACCTGCAGCAAACGGTGAAAGCAATCAACACGGCTTACAATCTGGTGCGCGATACGGTGATGAACGGCGGGACGGTGCTGTTCGTCGGCACCAAACGGCAGGCGCAGGAAACGGTCAAAGAAGAGGCTATTCGTTGCGGTATGCCGTATGTCACTGAACGCTGGCTGGGTGGCACACTCACCAACTGGCCTACCATTTACCAGCGAATTCTAGAGCTGGATCGTCTGGAACGTATGCGTGACAATGGCGAACTCAGCCGCTTGACCAAAAAAGAAGGGCTGATGATCGAACGCGAGATCAATCGGCTTCAAATTCGCCTAAGCGGTGTACGGCACATGAAACGTCTGCCCGATTTACTGTTTGTTGTGGATGTCAGCCGCGAAGATACTGCTGTCCACGAGGCGAATCTAAAAAACATCCCTGTAATTGCACTGGTGGATACAAACTGCGATCCGCGCGGGGTGGATTACGTCATCCCTTCCAATGATGATGCCATTCGTGCAATCAAACTGCTGGTGGGTAAGATTGCCGATGCAGTGATTGAAGGTCGCAGTCTGCGCAAGGAAGAAGAACTCGAATTAGAAGAGGGTTTCGAGATACAACCTGTAGAACGCCGTCGCCGGATCTCCGAAGAGATTGAAGTGACTGATGAAGATCTGCTTGGCGAAGCTACACTGGCAAAACTGGGCGGCAGACAGCCGGTGGAAGATGAAATTGAAGATTTAACTGACGTTGAACTGAGCGAAGATGAGTAAGTCGTTTGTCAAAGTGAGAGGAAATAGGACCTATGCAAATCACCACTGATATGATTAAACAACTGCGTGAAAGCACCGGCGCTGGCGTCCTGGATTGTCGAAAGGCGTTAGAGCAATCCGATGGCGACATGGAAAAAGCCATGGTGTTCCTGCGCGAGAAAGGTCTGGCAATGGCAGCCAAACGTGCTGACCGTCAGGCTTCGGAAGGCGTGGTCGAACTATACTCACACGGTAATGGACGCGTGGGCGTTATGGTAGAAGTGAACTGCGAGACCGATTTTGTTGGGCGGGCTGAGGCTTTCCGCACCTTTGCGCATGAGATTGCCCTGCAAATTGCCGCATCTTCCCCGCTTTATATCCGTGAGGAAGATATTCCCGCTGAAGTTCTGGAAGAAAAGGGCAGAATCGCTGCCGAGCAGGCGCGCTCTGAAGGAAAACCGGACCACATCATTCCACGCATTGTAGAAGGTGTACTCAAAAAGTTTAAAGAGGAGACCGTTCTTCTTCAGCAACCTTATATTCGTGATGAATCCATTACTGTACAGCAACTCCTCAATCAAACGATTGCCAGCTTGGGTGAGAATATTGTTATCCGGCGCTTTGCGCGTTTTGCGCTGGGTGAAAGCCAGGAGCAGGAATAACTCGTTAGAAGCCAACCGAAAGGTTGGCTTTTTTTATCCAGAGGAGGCAGGATGGACGAATTGAAATATCACCGCATCTTACTGAAATTAAGCGGTGAAGCATTGGCTGATGATGGTGAAGGCATCAGCCCATTAGCAGCGCGGCGCATTGCCGAACGCGTGCGTGAGGTGCGGGAATTGGGCGTAGATGTTGCCATCGTTATCGGCGCCGGCAATCTGTGGCGCGGGCGCGAAGGGTTGGAATTGGGTATGGATCGCGCGACTGCTGACTACATGGGCATGCTTGCGACAGTAATGAATGCGCTGGCATTGATGGACGCCATGGAAAGTATTGGGATCATTACCCGCGTGCAGTCCGCTATTGAAATGCGCTCTGTTGCTGAGCCATACATCCGCCGCCGCGCCATTCGTCATTTAGAAAAAGGGCGTGTGGTCATTTTCGGCGGCGGTACGGGCAACCCCTACTTCTCAACCGATACCGCGGCATCTTTGCGGGCGATGGAAATTGGGGCGGATGTCCTCATTAAAGCAACCAAGGTAGATGGCGTGTACGATAGTGATCCTCATCTCAACCCGCAGGCGGTCAAGTTCGATCATCTGACTTACATGGAAACGATTAACCGCCGGCTGGAGGTGATGGACAGCACCGCGATTACATTGTGTATGGAAAACAAACTGCCCATCCTAGTGTTGAACCTGTGGGATGAGCATGCACTGCGGCGGGCACTGCTTGGCGAGCCGGTTGGCACGCTGGTGAGCGGCTGATTAACAGTGCAGGGCTTTCTCTATTAGCTCGCGACTTTTTCCCTGCAATTACGTAAATCTAACGGGAAGCTCGGGTGAGCTTCGTATTGTCCTTTGGGAATGGATTGTTGGAAAGGAGAGAGTATGTTTCGACGATCTAGCTGGCGTTTGATTCTGGGCGGTGTTCTGCTGGTGCTTGGCTCCATTGGTTTGCTTCAGGCCTTAAATGTTTTACCCGCTCATGGCGGTTTCTACGCCATCCTGTTTGGTACTTTGTTCGCCGTTGCCGGTCTTGCCTTTCTCTCCATCTTGTTTGGTGATCGAAGTAAATGGTGGGCTGCCATCCCCGGCATCATTCTGGTTGGATTGAGCGGTATGCTCTGGATGGGGTATCTTGCACCGGGTCTCTCTGCCCGATACGGTGGTGCGTTCTTTCTGGCCTGTATCGGACTGAGCTTTGTGGTGGTTTATTTTCTGGATCGTAGTAATTGGTGGGCGATTATCCCGGCGGGTGTGATGTTCACGCTGGTTGCCATCACTGCGCTTGAAAACATCAGCGGGTTGGAAAGCGGCGGGTTGATCTTCTTTGGTCTGGCATTGACCTTTGCCTTGCTGGGGATCGTCCCGGTGGAAGGTGGTCGGATGCGCTGGCCCTGGTACCCAGCGCTCATTTTGCTGGTTATGGGGATCATCATCTCGTTTTCGATTGGAAGCATTCTCAACTATGTCTGGCCTCTGATCCTGATTCTGATCGGGTTGATGATGGTGTTCCGCACTTTGCGGAGTTGAAAAATGGGAGGGAGCAAATGACGGGCAAATTGTATCGCAGTCAGGAAAACAAGATTTTGGGCGGTGTTTGCGGGGGGCTGGGCGAATATCTTGGAATTGACCCAACGCTGGTGCGCGTCTTCTTTGTTATCTTTGCGCTTGCTTCTGGTTCCGGCGTGTTGATCTATTTGTTGCTGTGGATCATCATACCTGGCGCGGGAGAAACTGCAGGTAATGAGGAATTCTCTGCTCGCACTCGTCAAATGGGGCAGGAACTGGGCGAAGCCTTGCGGAATCCCAACCCAAGCGCCTTGCGCTGGATTGGGGCAGGGTTGATCGCAGCCGGGTTAATTTTTCTTTTGCAGAATCTTAACCTTCCCTGGTTGCGCTGGTTGAATCAGGATATTCTCTGGCCCATTTTGTTGGTTTTGGGTGGAATTGCCCTGTTGGTGCGAGCAGTGAAAGGAGAGTAAGTCATGGAAACGAAACCTCGCCATCGGAAGAGCTTGTTCTGGCCCCTGTTGTTAATTGCTTTGGGTGTCGCGTTGTTTGTCAATAACACCCATCTGGCAGGGGATACTTTCTGGGAGACCTTGCTGAGACTCTGGCCTCTGCTTTTGATCGTTGGCGGATTAGATAGTATTTTCCGCCGCGAGGGTTTTGTGGGCCCAGTGCTGTTTATCGGGCTTGGCGTGGTCATCTTGATGGGCAATTTTGGGCGTCCTGTGGTTGAAAACTGGGGTGCATTGTTGCGGCTCTGGCCTGTGCTGTTGATTGCTTGGGGATTGGATCTGTTGGTTGGACAGCGGTCATTTTGGTCGCTCATTGCTGGACTTGGGCTGGGTGTGGCGCTGCTGGCTGGTGTTCTGTGGCTGACAGCCAGCAGTACCACAATTGGAGCTTCTAGTTTAAAGGGAGAAACCATTGAGCAAACACTCAATGGGGCAACCAGCGCTGAAGTCACACTCAATATTCCCACCGGACTGCTTGAAGTGCGCGATGGGGCAAATTCAGGTCAACTAGTCAGCGGAAGCGCTCGGATTGCAAAATCCGAGACCCTCGCACAGGAGTACACAGTGACGGGCAAACGCGGCAAATACTCGCTGGGCAGTCAGGGTTTTTTCTATACCACGCCGTTTTACTGGGGTGAGGTCGCTGCTGGCTGGCAGTTGCAACTCAACTCACAGCTTCCACTGGAACTGACCTCAAAGATGGCGGTCGGTGAACAGCGTTTGTGGCTTACTCGTCTAAACCTTCAAACGCTCGAGGCGCAGACGGTGATCGGGCGAACGATCGTTGCACTGCCCCAGAAAACCATTGCCCTGATCAATCTTTCGACGGTAATTGGTGAGGTAGTGGTCTATGTACCGAGCGGTGCTAACGTGCAAATTGAAACGGACACGGCTCTGACTGTTGTTCGCGTCGCACCGGGGTTTCAGCGTCAGGGCAACTTTATTTCCACCTCACCTGGAGTTAGTGCGGCCCATTATATCCGTGTGGAGAATGTAATTGGTGTGATTCGGGTCTTGCCTATGCCCTAAACGGGTATTTAAACACCAACAAAGCGGACGATTCACGCGTCCGCTTTGTGCTTAAAAAGCGCTCCCCCCGCCGGTTGAGGGGGGCAACCGGCAGAGGGAACAAAGTTATAATAGCATATTTTTAAATTAATTGCAATACCCTTTGGGAAATTAAGTGCCAATTAAGAAATTTCTTGACACCGCTCTCGATAAATTTTTTCATATAGTGTTTGAATTTCCTCGCTCAGTTCCATGCGCCTGTCGGCAATATAGCGCAGGATAACACTCTTTTCCGGGACATTTTCTGTGAACGCAATCGAAAAGCGAACCATATCGCCGGCAGGTGAGATGTTGCGGATTTTGCCCGGCAACGTAATCTCGCCGATCGGCAGTTCAATCGTCAAACGTATGGAATCGTTCAACTTCAATGATTCCCCTTCGGGAGAAGCGGCATAGACACCGACTCCATCAATCGAAATGTCTGCCAGTTCTTCCTTCGCTTCCAATCCTTCTCCATGGATGCGTACAGTCAGTGGGCTGCGTGGTGCCACGCGGGTGCTCATTCGCTTCCCCAGATGAGTATCAATGTAGGTCAATTCGCGCAGTTCCACACGCCCGCTGCAAATGTCAAAAGCCGCCACCTTGCCGCGTATGGCCTCCAGCGGCTCGTTGCTTAGTAACCATGTCATCCCATCCGGCTGCAGGCAAACCGAACCCGGCGGCTCAGCCTTGAGGATAATAGAACTTTCCCGAATATCAGCGATAAATGCTTTACAGGTGACCGGGAAACCCTTATAAAAGTTTAAGAGCGTGACTTTCTCGCCGCGGCGCATAATGTGATAAAGTTCATTAAGAATTCGTTCGTTCAGGTTCATCTTAACTCTGCCCGTTAACAGTTAAATCTGTCTCTGGCGTGAAAGGACTTTTTGCTATTGTAGCACAATTTACTTTCAATCTCTTATGACATGTGGAATATTTTGCGGAACATCCATGATAATTTCAACCAGTCCAGCATAGCAACCGTCTTCAAACCAGGGTGCCTGGTACACCAAATGATGAACCCCTTGTTTTTCGGTGATGTAAACATTGACGCGCGGTTCTTGAAGTATCTGCGCCAGACGGCTGCGCGCCGGCTCAGGGTGGCAATCCAAGACGTTGCTGCCAATTAATTGCCGTCCGCCACTGGCGGCAAAATTCTGGGCAGCTCGATCGTTCATTTCCAGAATAATACCATCCGCATCACATATGGTGATTGCTGCGCCGAATTCTTTTGCCCACTTCGGGTTCATGCTTCCTCCTGAACATGTTTTCTGTGTAAATTTACCCACTTTTTTCATACATGGTATGATTATCCCATAAGATTTGCTTGGAAGGTCATGAGGAATTTTTAGCCATGGGTCTAACTTACGAGATTGAAGAGACAAGTGAAAAGATCGTCATCCGCTACTCCCGGTTGCTGTCTGTCTATGCAATTGCGCTGCTTATCCTGATTGGATTATATTATTTAACCCGAAGTGATCTGATAATTGGCATTGGGTTGGTACTCTTTGCGGGAATTCTGGCATTTGACCAGCGTAAAATTCAAAAGCTGATCGGCCGTGCACAGGATAGCGATGCGTTGAGTGTATCGGGTAGCCGCATGTCCTGGCGCAATCCGCTGACGCTCATGATTGACCGGACACGGCTCAAAGAATAGCTCCATCCCGTTTGAATAACCCGCGTTTCGTCAGATATTGGCTCCACAGCATGCGGGCAGCTACCGCTCGCCAGGGTCGCCACAAAGCAGCGATTTCCTCACCTCGTTGCGGCGAAGGGATTGCCGGTAAATGTTTAACATCACGTAATGCAGTCAACAAAGCCAGATCATCTCGCGGCCAGCTATCCGGTCGTAGCAGCACTTCCAGCAGGTAAATTTCTGCACTCCACGGTCCGATGCCTTTTAACTTCATCAATTCTGCTTTCGCGGCTTCATCCGGCAAAGCTGGCAATTGATCCAGGTTGATTTTGCCCTCGAGCAGAGCCTGTGCCAGATTGCGGGAATAAGCGATTTTCTGTCGGCTGAAACCAATCGCTTTCAGTTCGTTGCCGCTCAAGGTCAGGAATCTCTCAGGCGTTGGATTCTCTCCCAGGACGGCTTTCAGACGGTGAAAGGCAGCTTTTGCAGAAGCAAGCGAAACCTGTTGTTCCAGGATAATGTGAAGCAGTGTGGCAAATCCTGCCGGGCGTGCCCACAATGGTGGCGCGCCAATGCGGCGAAAGATGACTGCCAGGTCGTCATCACGCTGAGCCAGTTCGTAAGCGGCGATTTCCAGCAATTCTTGAGTTAGTTTCTGAGGGAGTGTCACAGGACGTTTAAGTGGGGTTGGATCTATGTTTTATTCAGGTCGCAGCATGTGACACCAGTTTCTGGCAAAGCCTTTTGATAACAATGCTTTGGGGCTCCACTGCCAGATTGATGGTCTGACAATAAGGGTGATCCTGAGAGATTTTTTTTAAAATTTCGACCAGGGTTGTCTGTCCGTAGCCATGTTCCTGATAACGTTCTTTAATCAAATAACCGCCCAGCAAGAACTTCGCGCCATCCTCGGAGGCCGTCAGACAGTACAGACCAACCAATTGATTCTCGATAAAGATGCCAAATGGTTGGGCGTGGGCATCCCAAGCAGGGGCATAGGCTGCATTAGGATCTGCCATCAATGGAGCAGGATCGCGCTCAAAACTGACCCCAAGCAAGGCTTCAATCCGTTCGCGATCCACACGCACCAGCGAGATTTTCGGCATAAGTATATTATAAGCTTGAAACGAGGGCGGTCATGACCGAGGCAGAGGACATTTTCAGTGACTTTGCCCGGGTTTATATAAACCATCAGGGTTGGAACCCAACATGCCAGCTTCATAAGAAAGCTTATCTACCGGTGAGAGATTGGCGATCATTGCAGGGGTCAGCACGGGAAAACGCCGCAGGTGATAAAGGCGTTCTTCAATGATGGTCAGGTGTTTATCGCTGCCCATCCAGTTCAGATGGTCATATACAGATAGATTTAGCGGCACAGTATAGGCACGCAGTGTTTTCTGTCCGTTGACGTTGAAAAAGTCTTCAAAGTAAGAAAGCACCAGTTCGCGCAGCGTGCGGAAAATCGGTTCGCGATAGCGCAGCCCGGAAAAGTTGGATTTGGCAACTGCTCCCCAATGTCCATCCTTGCGGTAAATTGCCAGCACATGGTCATCATCCGTTCCGGGTTCAGGTAGCAAATCAATAATCAGCGGCGGATAGCCCAATCGGCGCAGCATTGCGGCGGCAAACAGTCCCCCATCCAGACAGTGTGCCTGACGATCACGTAGAACTGAAAGCGGGCAGCGATTGCGATCTTCGGGGCTGTAGGGCGTTTGATCCAGAAATGCCTGAATTTTTGCCGGGGTATCCAGATCAGTTACCACAAGGCGTTGTTGTTCATCCAGCAAATCATCTAAACAGCTAAATCTTTTCTTTGCCACAAGTTTTTCCTGTTTGAGTAAAATTGAACGCCGAAAACAACCCTGGCGCTGAAGGTGTGTTTAAACTTTACCATAAAACTACATTTCCTGATAAAAGTGCAGTCAAGAATTTGCTCTTTATCCGTCCCTGTCATATAATCAAAACCAACTATGAAGAGAAGACGCGCATCTTCCCGCTCTAAACGCTTTCTCTGGTTTACAATTGCCATTCTGCTGGGTGCGGTGCTTGGAATGTTGTATGGCTGGCTGGTCAACCCGGTGCGTTATGTGGATACTGCGCCGGACATGTTGCGCGCCGATTACAAAGCTGATTATGTACTGATGGTTGCTGAAGTGTACGCAAAAGACGGTGATCTGGCAATGGCGCAGTTTCGCCTGGCACGCTTGGGGGCGGAGTCTCCACTGCGGATTACCCAGTCTGCTATTTTGACTGCCAAAGAATTGGGTTATAGCCAGCAGGACTTGCAGAAAATGGTACAGCTTTCTGAGGCATTGCAGGCAACTTTACCTCAATCCACACAGATAACGCCATGACAGAACGACGCGGACCATGGTATCTCTTAACCGGCTTGATCATCGGTCTGATAAGCGGACTGATCTATGCCTGGTTGCTGGATCCCGTCCAGTTTGTCAATACCTCACCTGATTCGCTGCGCCCGGAATTCAAGGCGGATCATCGTGTTTTAATTGCCCTGGCGTATGAAGCGGACGGCAATATTGTTCGCGCTGGTCAGCGTTTGGCTTTGTTAGGGGATCAAGACCCGCTTGTGGCACTGATCGCTCAGGCGGAGCAGATGCAAAAACAAAAAGGGTATGAACGCGAGAGTGCTGCACTTGCCAGACTGGCTGCAGACTTGCAGGCTTATCAGTTGTCTGTTCCGACGGCTGTTTCCGCGGCAGAGACCCCACTCGAACAGAATACTCAGGCGGTAGTGATGCTCAATCCAACTGCCACGCTGGCGCAGGAACAGATGATCAGCACGCCGACTCCCACCCCTCCCCAGCCGCGCCCAACTTTTACCCTGCGTCCAACCTTTACCCCACGTCCGATTTTGAGTGCGCCATTTATTCTGCGGGATCGGCAATTGATTTGTGATTCCAATGTACCACAGGGTCTCCTTCAGGTTCTGGTGTTTGATGGCAACGGTCAGCCTGTTTCTGGCATTAAGATCAGCATCACTTTCGAACAGGGTGAAGAGCACTTCTATACCGGATTATATCCAGAGATCAGTTCCGGATATGCTGATTATGTCATGCAGCCGGGGACAGTTTATAGTCTGCGAGTCGGCGAGGGCGGCGAAACAGTCAATGATTTAACGCCACAAAAATGTCCTCTTCCCACAGCCGAAGAAATGGCAAAAACGACAGCCACCCCTTCTGCAGATCGCTGGGGTGGCTGGAAACTGGTGTTTACACAAAAATAAGAGAGTTCTATCAGGGCATTGGGTTGTTGTTTGCCCAGTTATTGCCTACGATCACTTCAATGTCCCAACCAGCGTCCGGATCATAGCGTTGATAGATGTTGTCTGTGCCGACCTTCATTAGGTCAGCCAGATAGCGGGCTGTAAACGGTTTGCCGTTTTTCACGATAATGGTTGTGCTGCCGTATTGCTGGTCGGCATTTGAGGTGCCAACAACGTTCACACCCAAAGAGAGCAGATATTGACCAGTGCGTTCTGCCAGTCCATCCACTCCGGAACCGTTGAGCACCACCACGCGCGCCTGTTCAGCTTTCATCAGCTCTGCCGGGTCCTGATTGACTGTTGCGGGACCGACCGGTCCACCGGTAGTGAAGATCTCATCTCGTAACAGGCGGATCTTGTCGTGAATGGGGATCAGGATGGATAAACCATCCGGTGACATGCCAATCTCCACCTGATCCGGCGGTCCGATCACGCCGCGCTTGATGTTTTCTTCGGGTATCTGGCTGGCGAGAATGGCAAGCTGGATGACTTGTTGAAGATTTAGATTGGTGCGGATTCCCGATGAGATGTCGTTGTAAATTTGCGGCGATTTGGCGATCAATGTGGGCAGCATATTGAGAGTCAGGATTTGATAGCGGATTGCCATGATAACTTCCTGCTGCCTTTTAGAGCGGTCAAAATCGCCGCCTTCTGTATAGCGGGCACGTGCGTATGCCAGCGCCTCTTGACCGTTTAATGTTTGCACGCCGGGGTAAAGGTGAATGGTGTTGCCTGGACCGATTGGGTCAATGGTAATTTCTTCACGGACATGAATGTCCAGACCGCCCAGATGGTCAATGAATTTCGCAAATGACATGAAGTCAACGACGGCGTAATACTGAACGGGAGTGCCCAGAAACTCCTCTACGGTTTTCATCGCCAGTCCGGGACCGCCGCCGGGAAGTTTGTAAATCTCCCCTAGATAGTAAGCTGTATTAATTTTGCCATAATCGAAACCGGGAATGTTGACCCACATATCGCGCGGAATGGAAAGGATGCCGGCAGTGTTGCTGATCGGGTCAATGGTCATCAGGATCATTGTGTCGGAGCGCGGTGTTTCGCCGGCTTCCCAGTCACGATAGTCCAAGCCCAGCAATAGCAGTGTGACGCGGCTCTTTCCGTCCCAGGGCTGCGGGGTGGGGCCCGAGGCGGGTTGAAGGGGGGTTACTGCTTCTGAACCTTGCGGGATGATGATTTCGCCATTATCGCCTACAATTTGAGGCACACCGGGCAGGTCGGTCATTTTCCAGGACAGAACCAGATTGCGCACCACGATAAATGCCACAATGGCGGTGGCAACTGCCAGCACCATAAAAGCAATCATCAGGATCAATGTCAGGCGGTCAAACTCGTGAGAGCGCCTTCTTGCCATTCGAATTTGAGAACGAGACTCCATGTTGTTATTTTAACCGATTTTCATCGCCTTGAGCGGGAATGGGATGCGTAATGTGTTGCAAGATTTGTTCCAGCCGCAAATGAAGGATGAACAATTTCACTCCGGGCGTGGCGGTGGAACGGGGAGTTTTTCGGCTGACGTATTGACCCATTTATCCCCCTCGTCAATTAACATGATGGGAATATCCTCTACGATGGGATATTTTCTTCCGCAATCCCGGCAGACCAGCCAGGTATCGTGAATCAAGTCAAGCAAGCCGTCCTTTTCACGCACACATGCGGGACAACGCAAGATTTCCAGCAAGTCAGGGCTAACCATAGCGCCTCCAATTTTTCAATACGTTATTGTTATTGTACCACAGCAGGCGGATGGTTACTCTTCGTTATTTGAAGAAGAAGGTTCGGGCGGCATACCTTCTGTTCCCGGTCCATACTCGTAAACCGCCTGCCAGGGTTGATAATGTGTGATGATCGTATCTTGGAAGTAAACAGTATCTCCTTTGTAAACAGTTCGATTTACGGTTACATCCGCACCATCCGCTGCCCAATCTACCTGTTTGACCTCGCCGCTGGGCAGATCGGGGTTTTCGCGATAAAGCGGCTCCGGTGCAGGCTGGATATTGACGGGTCCTGTGGTATTCCATTCCACTCTGCGCCCATCAGACGTGGAATAAAATTTCCATGTCAGGGTGCTACGCGTGGGACTGACATAGGTTTCCATCAGCAGCCAGTATGGGGTATCGTTGGTAAACTTGAAATCCACCAGTGGGACAAACACCGTAGCGTCCAGCCCAGCCAGTTGTGGGTTAATCTGGTTGCCGGCAGTTTTTTCATAATAAGAGACGCGGTAGGCATGGGCATGCCGCTCGATAATCGGGAAACCGCTGAAAAATGCGGCGCGGAACAAAGTGGTGCTGACCTGACAGATTCCCCCGCCAACGCCTTTAATTGTGCGTCCGCCAAGAATGATGAGTGCTTCGGCAAATCCATTATCCAGATTGATGTCGCCTAAAGCCTCAGCCATCGAAAATGTCTCGCCGGGCGCAACCAGCAAGCCGTGAAAACGGCTGGCGCCAGCAATGATGTTCTGTACGCGTTCGGGACCCGAACCGTAGAAATAAGAGACCTCACTGTGAATGAGTTCGGTGATGCCAAGCTGTTCAGCGGTAGCATTGTCGGTAACCGGTGGGGGTGTCAAAATCAATTCAAGTGCAATGTTGTGCTCACCAGCCAGCGCTCGCTCTCGAATTTTTTCAATACTGGCTTCTATGTTCAATTGGCGTCCGATAACTGCTTTCTGTATCACTTCCAATTGGCGGGTGTCGTCATTAAAAATAAATCGGGCATTTTGTGGTGTGAGTTGCAGTTTTGGCGCCAGCTCGCTAAGAAAACTGCGCAGTTTACGCTCGTCAAAAGTGATGGCATATCGCCCTTGTGTTCCTTCAACAACCGGCTGAAAAATCAGCCATTCCGCTACCTGGGCTGGCTGCAGTTCCCATGGACCGGGCGAACCTTCTGGCTGACCTTCCGGCAGGGTAAGCACCAGCGGCTGGCTGAGAATACGCCGGGCAACTTCCGCTTGTTCTTCAATGTTCATGATGATTGGCTGGCTTTCCACTACCGCCAGCGGCACGATCCCATCCTGCAAGGTTTGGAACTGTGCTCCCAATGCGGTCAGGGTGGCAGGGATATCTACAAACCGACCGGATTGACCCGGACGCACCACAACCGAACTGCCTTCTAATGTCAGACTGGGTTCGATCAAAGGACGGTCAATTTCTTTTGCCAACGCAGAAAGATAATCATGCGCCAGACGCTGATCCCAGATCAGAATGGGGCTGATTTCTACACCGGTTTGCCGAGCGTTTAGTTGCTCGCTCAGACGGCGATATAGCCCGCCTGTTCGCCCAACTAAAAAGGCAGCTTTGGCAGAGTTTTCCAAATCAGGGAATAGACCTATCTGAGCAGGGGTCACCAGCCAGGTTCGTTCTCCCTCTTGCAGGGCAACTTTCCCGGTTTGATGATAGGTGAATTCGCCGGCGATGCGGGCTGTGGCGGTTTTAACAGTCAACCCACCAACGTCAATTCCACCAACGCTGACACCGGGATAGATGCGCCCTGCATACCACAGTTGATATCCCAATATCGCCGCCAGCAGGAGCACAAAGAAGCCACCTAATCCCAGCAGGATGGTAAGGAGGATTTGTTCCAAAAGAAGATGGTTGCGAAATTGGCGTGCGTTTTTTCTACGTATGGTCATTCGTCAAGTAATCAAAGGGTATCGCAATATCTCTTGACCAATTATACAGTCTCTTTTCCTGGTGTGTCTGTAACGCCGCTGGCGCTCGCTGGTAAAATTTCAGGGGTGTGTCTTTGGGATTTGGTTTGTACAATGCGTATTGGCGGAGTTGACTCCCTGTAAGGGATTTGATATATTGCCTGTCATAATAAGTGGACTTGTGCTCTAAAGTTAGGAGACATAATGAAGCGAACCCGCAATGTTCTTCAGGGTATTCTCTGGATATTGATTTACTTGTTGCTGACGCTGGCACCGATTCTTGTGATCCTAATTGGACCACGACCGCAAGGGCGCGAATTTTGGCGGGAGTTTTCTGTCGCACTCGGTTTCAGCGGCTTAGCAATGGTCGCCTTACAATTCGTTTTGACTGCTCGCTTCAAATGGCTGAAAGCACCCTATGGCAGTGATATCATCTATCATTTTCATCGCCAGATTTCACTGATTGCTTTTGGCATGATTTTTACACATGTGTTTCTATTGATGATCTTTTCACCTTCAAATCTGCGTTTGTTCAACCTGCTGGAGGCACCCTGGCGCGCTAGAGCCGGAGTAACCGCTTTGATTTTATTGCTGTTGATGATTGCCGTGTCAATATGGCGGAAGCATTTGCTCATTGATTATACAAAATGGCGCATCTGGCATGGCATTTTGGCAACAGTGGCGGTTATTTTAGCAATGGTCCATGTCATTTTGGTCGGTCATTATATCAACACTCCCCTAAAACAAATCTTATGGAGCGGCGGCGGTCTATTCTGGGTTTTTACATTGGCATGGGTTCGCATCATCAGACCAATCCAGATTTTACGCACACCTTATGATGTCATTCGGGTCGTTCCAGAGCGGGGAAATGCTTATACAATTGAAATTAAGCCGGTGGGACATCGCGGGCTAAAATTTCAGCCCGGTCAGTTTGCCTGGCTGACCATCTGGAACAGCCCATTTTCGGATGCCGAGCATCCTTTTTCATTTTCTTCCAGTGCCGAACAAGCGGATCATCTGGCTTTTACAATTAAAGAGGCGGGCGACTTTACCCAGCGCATTAAAACACTTCAGCCGGGTGAGCGTGTCTGGGTAGATGGTGCATATGGTGCATTCAGCTGCGATCGTCATCCACACGCATCAGGATATGTATTTATTGCTGGGGGCGTGGGGATTACACCGATGATGAGTATGTTGCGGACGCTGGCAGACCGGAACGATCGGCGTCCACTGTTGCTAATTTATGCGAACAAAACGTGGGACGGGGTGATCTTTCGTGAGGAAATTGAACAGTTGAAACAGCGTTTGAATTTGCAGGTTATTCACGTACTGGAAGATCCTCCACAGGGTTGGGAGGGTGAGCGGGGATTTATCAGCCAGACGTTGCTTGAACGTGTTATTCCAAAATCTTCCAGGCGGAACACGTGGGAAATTTTTATCTGCGGACCAGAACCTATGATGAATGCGGTTGAAAGCATGTTGACGAAGATGGGTATCTGGTGGGGTGATTTTCACTCTGAGCGTTTCAACCTTGTCTAAGGAGCACCATGCGTCAGCGGTTATCTTTGTATCTGGCAATTGGAATTGGGTTGTTGAGTGTAATTGTAGCCGCCGTGTTTGCTTATATACAAACGGGTCACGGAGGCTTCTAACAAGCTTCGCTCGCTTGCAATGTAGCATAATTGCAAGTGAGCGAATCCTTGAATCCGGTTTTTATAGCGCCTGGACGACGGGCGAAGTATTCGGGGGGGTTACTTCAGGTATTTCAATGTTTGATCTGCGTTCGCCAACAGCAGGGTCAGCGAATCGGATTCCCACGATTCCCAGAAGACGCCGAATTTTTCCCGCTCATATGTATCAGGATACCACGCTTCGACGACCAGATCGGAATCCTTATCAATATAAAAACGGGCGACCGCTGCGTTTGTATTTAGGAGATTGCTGAGTTGGAAAAGTCCAGCTTTATCTGATTTCATGTTATCTTTGCATCCATGTAGCGCTGTGACCAAAATACCGCCTTTAAACGGTCGCAGAATCACATTGGCTTTTTTGGTATGACGAGCTATTCTGACGTCATCTTGCTGGGATACGTCATAGCCCAAGAACTGCAAATGGGTCACAACCTGGTCTAAGGTACTAACAGACATGGGGATTCCTCCTGAGTGTAAGAATGACAGGTGTTCTGCTCGCAACCGCCGATTGGAAAGAATTGCCCCACTCGGAAAGCCTTACCGGCTGTAAGAAGAAAACCAGTTGATAATTTCATTATAGCACTAAAGATGTATATAGCCCCACATGAGAATTCTTAAAACCGCTTGACTTTTTAGTTGGTTTTGTCTAAAATGGTCATAAAGATACTTACATTGTGTAAATATTTTTAACAGTTTATAAGTAAGTTGGGTTATAAGAAATACTTTCTTGTTGGTGGGAAAGATGAGAACTGCCCAGACAATCACTGCCACGGAAATGCGCGGAATCAACCGCTCGGCTGTTTTGGAGACCATCCGTTGCCATGGGCCGATTGCTCGTACGCGTATCGCGGAGATGTTGCAGGTTAGTTTGCCGACCGTCATGCGCATTGTGGATGAGTTAATTGCCGAAGATTTGGTCAAGCCAACCGGCAATACGGAATGGAGCGGGGGACGCAGGCGACCATTGCTAGAATTTAACGCCAAGGGGCATCTGGTTATCGGCGTAGATATGACCGAAGACTGTCTCTATGGAGCGGTTACTGATCTGGCAGGAAACATTTTGAGTGAAACGGAGATGCAACACAATCTGCGCGGCGCTGCCTGTTACGATCCGCTGGTTGCATTCATTGACAAGCTTCTGCAATTTGGTCGTTTGAGCGACAAGAAAATACGTGGCATTGGTGTATCTGTTCAGGGAATTACCTATTACGAAGAGGGGGTGGTGCATTGGGCGCCATCGTTGGAGTGGAGCGATTTTCCTCTGAAAGAGAAGTTGCAGCAACATTTCCAGTTGCCGGTTGTTCTTGATGAAGATGTCAATCTGTCTGTGCTGGGAGAAATGTGGTTCGGTGTTGGGCAAAATTGCCGCAATCTGGCACTGGTCATTGTGGGAAAAGGAATTGGGGCCGGTATTATTGTAGATGGTGCAATCTACCGTGGTTCGCACCTTTTCGCCGGCGAGATTGGTTATCTCCTCCCAGACCGTTCTCATCTGGGTATCCACTTAAGGGGGATTGGGGCGCTGGAGTCGCTTGCTTCCTGCACCAGTACAGTTGCGCGCGCCCGACAAAACCTGAAAGATTCGCTCCCTGAACAACGTCTGGCATCATTGACAATTGGAGAGATGTTGAATGCCTACCAGCGCGGTGAAGGGTGGGCAACACCCTTTATTGAGGATATGCTGGATTATCTAGCGCAGGCAATAGCTGCTTTAGCAGTTTGTTTTGATCCTGATATGATTATTCTCAGCGGCGATGTATTGTGTGCGGCCGATATTTTGATCGAACCTATCTTGCAACGGATCAATGGGGCCATCCCCGTCTTGCCGCGGCTGGTAGCATCCAGACTGGGTCGCCGTGCAGTGGTGATGGGCGCCATTATGGAGACACTCTATAACACTGCAGATTTTTATGTGGTACACAGGCTAATGTAATCAGGAGGAAATTTATGGCTGCCTCTGATCAGGTAGTTGCAGATGAAACTGCTCGCCTTGAAATCATGATGCAAAGGCATGAACGTATTGCGCGTGTTGTTCCGATTGCAGTGCTGATTGCTCTCTGGATCGTGGTGACGGAAATGCACTGGGTTCCTCCTTTGTTTCTGCCAACACCTGAAAATCTCTGGTCGGCGGCGCAAAATCTAATCATTAATTTGCCAAGTGATTTATTTGCTTCACTGGTACGCCGCATACTGCCGGGTTTTACAATTGGTATATCCTTGGGTACTTTGTTAGGTGTGCTGATGGCGATGAACCGCCTTGCCAAAGCCACCTTCGAGCCAATTGTTGAGATCCTGCGCCCCTTACCACCTCTGGCACTCATTCCTTTGCTTATCCTGTGGCTCGGCATTGGCTACGCCACACACATTTTGCTTATTGCCTACGGCAGTTTTATTATCATGGTGGTCAATTCATATGAAGCTGTACGGAACGTGCCGCCGATTTATATTCATGCTGCTACCACACTGGGTGCCACACCTCGCCAGATCTTCCGCCGTGTGATTATTCCCAGTATTGTGCCAGACATCATTGCCGGTATACGTGTATCGGCTGCCGCTTCCTTTGGGTACTGTGTCGCCGCAGAACTGATGGGCGCGATGACCGGTTTGGGATATCGGCTGGTGCTGGCGCGTCGTTATCTCTTGACAGAAAACATCATCGTTATCTTGATCGTTATTGCAGTTCTTTCATTTTCTATTGATTACGGTATTCGTCGGGTGGATGAAGGTTTGACTTCCTGGAAGCCGCGCATTGCACAGAAATAATGATGAGAAGCTGTGTTATTGGCACAGCAGTTTGTTTTTGGTTCTGTTAATCAAAAGAAAGGAGAGAAAGATGAAGAGCAAATTGTATATTTTGGGTGTTGTGATCGTTGTAATCGCATTGTTGCTTTCATCATGTGCACCGAAGAAACAGGCTGTTACCATTCGCTTTGCCAATTTGCCCTATCTTGACTACGGGCCCTGGATCATTGCTGAAAAGATGGGCTATCTCAGTGAGCAGGGGATAACGCTCAACACAACAATGTTTGAGGTTGAGCAGCCTGAGATCGAGGCAATGCTTGGGGGGTCGATTGATGCCGGTGCAGGTGCTGACTCGCCACTAATCCTTCTGGCACCAAAGGCGAAGGATACTGTACTGATGGTTTCAGTCCATAGCCTGTTCACCGGCTACTCCATTATGGCGCGCCCAGGACAGGTGAAGACCTATGATGATTTTGTAGGCGAGGGCAAGTCCTCTGAGGATGCGCTGGCGGCGGCATGTGCCCAGCTGAAGGGGAAGAAAATCATCCTGCCGGGTGGTGCTTCGTTTTACCCTGTCCTGGATACCTGTCTGGGATATGCGGGTTTAACGCAAAAAGATCTGGAAATCATTGATATGGACCCTGTGGAAGGCGCGGCTGCGTTCCTGCAGGGGACAGGTGACTTCTACAGTGATGGCCTGCCGCAGCGCTTCCGCCTTGAGCAAGAGGGTATGGTAAACATGGTCACTGGCGTTCAGTTGGGCGGAGGAGCGATGGATACCGCCGGGTTGTACGTAACAAAAGATTTCTACCAGAAGAATCCGGAAGCTGTCTATGGCTTGCTCAAAGCCTGGTATAAGGCTGTTGCATATCTTAAATCCGATCCGGATAAAGCGATTCCGATTATGGTAGATTGGATCAATTCCCAATCCGGGGCGGGGATGACCGTGGATGACGCCAAACGCTTCCTCAAAGACCTGGTGCTTTTCCCCACCTATGATGAGGTCAATCAATGGTTCTTCACAAAGGATAGTCCCTACTACTGGGAAAACCGTCTCGAATTCGTTAAGAATTACAACCAAACATCGCAGGGCGTGGATTACACTGGTGTTGATCTGAATGCCATGTTCCCGTTGCGGGAAGTATATCCAAAAGTCAAGCCGTAAGATTTGATTCTAGCAGGAACGCAGGGGGACGCGTTCCTGCTAGAACCTACTATGGAGTTTGTGGTTGATTACGGTCCAATACCTTGAAGATGCTCCAGAACTGAAAACCCTGGATGCGGGAGTAGTTAAAAAGAAATTGCGGGAGGCTTACCAGTGCTTGCCATTCAGTCATTTGCTGATTGGTTGGAATTTGCCTAGGGGTTTGTTGGAGGCATGTCGTATCGAAGCAGAATCTCTGGGCATTCGGTTTTTGCGCTGGCACCCTCTCCTGACCAGTGATGGTACATTTGAGCCTCGGCCGGAATGGCAGGTCATAAGTGCGGGTGGGGGGAAGGTGATGGGCTTTCGCAATATGCCTGAATTCACCTTTGTTTGTCCCAATCATCCGCAGGTTCAGGAAGCAATTGTGGACCGCGTTTCCGAACTGGTGCGTGAAGGAATATATCAAGGTTTCTTTTTAGATCGCATCCGTTTTCCTTCCCCATCTGCGGACCCATTTAATCATCTGGGATGTTTCTGTGAACATTGCTTCCGTAAGGCTGACAGATTCGGTTTGGACCTGATGGAGGTGCGCCGTAAAATCCTACAGCTAACGCAGACTGAGCAGGGATGCGTTGGTCTGGTTCAGGCTCTGCTGAGCGAAAAGCAAACGTCGTTGGATGAGCCTGCAAGGCAGATGGTTCGGGCGTTCCTTGATTTTCGTCAGAGAAGTGTGACGGATTTTGTGTCTCGGGTTTGCGGTCTCCTGAAACAGGGCAATATGGAAATTGGCTTGGATTGCTTCTCGCCGGGACTGACAAGGATGGTCGGGCAGGATTTGAATAGTTTGAGCCGGGTTGCCGATTGGATTAAGGTAATGAGCTACCTGCATACAATGGGACCGGCTGGTTTGCCCTTCGAGCTTCTCGGAATCTTAGATTATCTGTTAACAACCACCAGATTGTCGGTTGCGCAGGTGCTTACTCTTATCAGGAATGTGCTTGATCTCCCACTGCCTGAATCGCGTCAGGAGTTGGTCGCCCTTGGTTTATCATCTCAGGCTTTGCAAGTCGAATTGAGGCGGGGGCTTGATAATTGTCACGCCCCCTTACTTGTAGGAATCGAGCTGGTAGAGTTGGATGGTGTGGCAAATCCTCACCCCGAACAGATCAAGGCTGACCTCGCAGGAATCAAGGCAATGAATGTGGGTGGAATCGCAATTTCCTGGGATCTCTGGCATATTCCTTTGACTCGGCTAGAATTGGTGAGGCAAGCTTATCTGGAAGGCTGATTTTCAGGAGCACATCGCATGAATCAAAGTGAAGAAAAAATCCGCATTGAAAATGTCAGTAAAATCTTCGATATCGGAAAAGGTAATACCATTCAGGCTTTGGTGGATATCAACCTTTCAGTTTACAATGAGGAATTCGTCTGTATTGTTGGACCTTCAGGATGTGGTAAATCTACATTGTTGTACCTGATTGCGGCGCTGGATCGTCCCACTTCTGGGCGGATACTGGTTGAAGGCGAACTGGTGACAAAGCCAAATCCTAAAGTGGGTATGGTGTTTCAGCCGGATTCGGTGTTTCCCTGGTTATCGGTGCGTGATAATGTTGCCTTTGGACCGATTATCCGTGGTGTCCCCGAGGAACAGGTGCGCTGGATTACCAAGAATTATATTGAGATGGTGGGTTTGCAAGGTTTTGAGAATTCTTTGCCGCGCCAGCTTTCGGGAGGGATGAAGAAGCGAGTGGATGTCGCGCGGGCTTTTGCTAATAACCCGGATATCTTACTGATGGATGAGCCGTTCGGCGCTTTGGATGCGATGACCAAAGAAAAGTTGCAGATTGAATTATTGCGCATCTGGGACACAGAGCGCAAAACGGTATTGTTTGTCACTCATGATCTTGAAGAGGCTCTGGTACTTGGTTCACGAATTGTTGTGATGAGCCGCGCGCCCAATACAATTCAAACTGTGCTGGACGTACCCTTTGAACGGCCGCGTGATCTTCTACTTAAGACCAGTACAGAATTTCAGCAGATGCGCCGTCAGCTTTGGGATTTGTTGAAGTAGGTTTGTCTGTTATTCTTTTTGCCGGTGGGTACCATCGCAGAGCGGTTTGTTCTTTGAGCGTCCGCAACTGCAGAGCGTGACGCGATTTCGGACTTCCATCGGTTTTCCGTCAGAGCGTTCAATCGGGATATAGCCTGTTACCCATAATGGACCTTCAATTGGCCCGTCTGAAGTAATTTCAGTGGTGACGGCAATTTGCTGGGGCAGATCGGGTTCAATATCAGGTTCTCCTTCTTTCATCGCATACGTATATGAACCGGAAGGACAACGTTCAATCATACCGATAATTTCTGCCCGCACTCGGGGTTCAGTTGTGTCCTTCATCATTTGTTTGATTTCAGTAAGACGGTTACCGCAGAAGCCAGACTCACAACATAGTGAGTAGTCGCGTTTGACGATAATACCGACACCATCTTCATAGATGACTTGTCGCTCAGCAGTTGGACGGGTGTCGGCGGTCTCGGTGCCGTCAAAATCAATTTCTTTGTGAGTGCCGTCACAAAACGGTTTGTCTTTAGAATGCCCGCAACGGCACAGAGAGTAGTACTCGCTTTCGCCGGTGGGAATGGTTTGTTCTTTTTTCCAGGTCAACGGCTCGCCATACTCGGAAACGACCTGGGTTTTACGCACCAGAGGAATGTTGCCATATACCCGATACGACCCGTTTGGACGAACGACAATTTTTTTGTCTGTAGAGTGCTCTGGTTTACTGGTCATATTTACCTCCAATAACAATCAATGATTATTTTGGGTATGGTATTTTTTAGCCCAAATTATACTAAAAAGAATTTTTTTGTCATAAAAATATTATGACGTATTTGGATTTTGAGAAATTTTAAGAAAAACGGGTATTGACTTTCATCTTTTTTTAAGCTACGATATATAAAGTCTAGACATTAAACAATAAACATTTAATCATTAACAACTTTCCTCCCTGTATGAATCAATCTCAATCGGTGAACGACCTATTCAGTCAGTATTTGCCGCCGCTGGCGGAAAACCTGGTGGTGCTGACTGCAAACCGGATTCGCAACATGATCACCAATGGCTCATTGGCGCCGGGTTCGCGTCTGCCGAACGAACATGAACTTTCCGAGGCGATGGGAGTGAGTCGCGGCACAATTCGTGCCGCTCTCAATTTATTGCAACAGCAAGGCTTGCTCTGGAGACGGCAGGGGGTGGGCACATTTATCAGTGAAGTACCGCTTTTGGAAAACCGTCTTGATCTCAATTTCAGCTATACGGCGCTGATTCGCTCAATGGGACACCAACCGGGCTGCAAATTGCTGGACATTCGCGTCATCCCGGCAGATGAATTGAGTGCAAACCGTTTACAGGTAGAGGAAAGTACACCGTTAGTGTGTATCCGCCGCATCCGTACCGCTGATGAGCGCCCTGTGGTAGCTTCACTGGATAGCTTTCCGCAGAGCTTGTTGTATCAAGGGATGCGCAAGATGGAGCTGGAAGACCTGCGGCGGCTTTTAAGCGAAAAAATCTCCCTGTATCAGGTCTTTGAAGAGGATTTGCATCAGACGATTGATTATGGGATTACCCGGTTGCGGCCAATTGCGGCAGATGCACAGCTCATCAAGCAATTCGCCCTGGATATTCCAAGGGGCTCCGTTATGCTTTATATGGAACAATTAGATTTTGACCGAAATCGGCAACCAATCCTTTTTTCGCATGAATATCATCTGGCTGAACATACCACATTCACGATCTACCGCCGCCGCTGAGATACTTGCCGTGAAAAGCGAAATGGTTTTTCACCCTATCAACTCCGGCAATCTCTCACTTGTAACTTTTCAAAGGAGGTGATCTAAACCGTTGAATTGAGATGATAGCTTTTCAAGCTGACAGGTCGTTCATTTGGATGCTATTTGATGGAGTAGGAGGAAAAGATCATGAAGCGTGAGGTGTCACTATTCATAAGTCTAGTTGTCCTGGTTTCGTTGGTGCTGGCGGCTTGTGCGCCTGCTGCCACTCCCACCCCGGAAGCTAAACCACAAGAGGGGCAGCAGGGCGGTGCCTGGTCGCTGGCTGAAGCTGCCAAACCCTGGAAAGGTGAAACGCTGCGGTTGATCGGTGAGGCGCTGCCGCCACTGGAAGCGCTGGAAGAGCTAAAACCACAGTTTGAAGAAATCACCGGCGCCAAAGTCATCATTGAGGGGTTGGGACATGAAGAGGCGGTTGAGAAAGTTACCTTGGATTTTGCCGGTCAGACGGGCGTTTATGATGTTGTACTTCAGCCCAATCGAGCATTGGGAAAGTTGGTGACCAATGGCTGGTTGCGCCCTATTGATGAATTCTATAATAACCCTGCCCTGCGAGATCCCAATTTCAGCTATGAAGGATCGCTGCTCAATCAGGAATGGTTCCGAGAGACCAACATGTATCAGGATAAAGTGTATGGTTTGCCCTTCCACTTTATCAGTATGTATCTGTGGTACCGCTATGACTGGTTTGATCATCCCGATGAGCAGGCGGCTTTCAAAGCCAAATACGGTTATGATTTACCCTCTCCGCCGATTACCTGGGAAGAATATATGGATGTGGCAGAGTTCTTCACCCGTAAGTCTGGGGAGAAACTGGCAGGTGAAACACTCACCTATGATGTCTATGGTCATACCTGGGGCGGTGCCCGCCATGTAACAGCTTGGTATGACTTCCTTAATGTCATTTATTCATACGGCGGTCGTGATATTAAGCTACCCAACAACCGCGGCGACTCATACGGTCCGGTCACGGTCAATTCACCCGAGAATCTTGAAGCGCTCAAGCTGATCATTGATTCGCTGAAATATGCTCCGCCCGGAGTACTCAGCTCCACATGGGATGAAAAGCAGGCTGCTCAGCAATCCGGTCTGGTAGCGATGGCTATCCAATGGGATGATGCGGCATTTGCCGTTGAAGATCCGGAGCAATCCAAAGCTTCCGGCAAGATTGCGTACAGCGGGGTACCGATCAAGAAAGAGAAGATGACCCAGATCGAAGGGTGGGATTATCTAATTCCCAAGAGCTCCAAGAAGCCTGAATTGGCGTGGCTGTTTGTTCAGTGGGCAATGGGTAAGGATATCCAGATTGCACAGATGAAACTGGGCGGTCAATCCGCACTGGTAACCACCTACGAAGATCCTGAGGTGGTTGCCATCCCCTACGTACCCACCTCTGTGTATCTAAAGACTGCTGGCAAGACCGTCCTGAAGGTTCGCAAAGTGGGTGACCCGACAGGTGGTGGTGTACCTGAGCGCTATCTCAATGCAACCAATCCACTAACGGGTGATACCTCTGTGAATATTGTCGCCAAGCCCACTTTCCCGGAGGAAGAACGTATCACCGAAGCCATCATCCTTTGGGTGAACCGCGCCTTAACCGGAGAGGTCACACCAGAAAAAGCACTTGAGGAACTTGAAAAAGAGATGAAATCCATCTTGCCCAGCCAGTAAACCTGGCGCTAGGGGCGGCGGGGTGGCAAATCGCCAACCCGCCGCCCAACTCGGGCAGGTCGCAGAAGCCTTAAAATCTGCCCGGGTAAACTTTATAAAAAGGAGCAGGCAATGAATATTGGCGACAAGATTACCTGGTCTTATCGAATTCTGTTTATCCTGATGCTGGTCTGGCTGCGTTTTATTGAACAGTACATCACCATCTGGGGGGTATGGGTGGTTTGGGCGATCATTGCGTTTATCATCTTCTTTCAGCCGTTTAAACGGCGGAAGAAGAACAACCACAAGCCGGATATGCCGAATACCATTGATGTCAAATAGGAGAGGAACGCGATGACCACACTGAACCTGAAAAATGTCTGGAAGATTTATGAGGGGAATGTACTTGCCGTTCAAGACTTGAATATAGAGGTTAAAGACGGTGAGTTGTTTGCCCTGCTGGGTCCATCCGGCTGCGGTAAATCATCCACATTGCGCATGATCGCCGGATTGGAGAAAATCACGCGCGGGGAAATCTGGTTTGATGATATTCTTGTCAATGACCTTGAGCCGCGCGAGCGCAATGTGGCGATGGTGTTTGAGACGTACGCACTTTATCCCTATCTGAGCGTTTATGAGAACATCGCTTTTCCCCTGCGCATACGCGGTATGAGTCGTGACGAAATAGATAAAAAAGTCCGCTGGGCGGCCGATTTTCTGGGAATCACCGATTTGTTGCCCATGCGTGTCCGGGGGCTAAGCGGCGGGCAGATGCAAAGCGTTGGTATTGGACGTGCCATCGTGCGCGAGCCTTCGGTTTTGTTAATGGATGAACCGATTTCGCATCTAGAAGCCCGACAACGCGCCCGCATGCGCGAGGAACTGGTGGATCTGCACCACCGGCTTGAGACGACCACCATTTACGTGACCCACGATCAGGTGGAGGCAATGACGATGGCGCATCGCATTGCCGTGATGAATCTGGGTAAACTTCAGCAGGTTGGAACGCCGACAGAAGTTTATGAGCGTCCGCGCACCCAGTTCGTTGGTGGTTTTATTGGTGAGCCTCCGATGAACTTCGCAGATTGTGAGCTGGTGCATGAGAATGGTGAGGTGTTAGCTGTCTCACCATCCTTTAAAGTCCGGCTATCCTCTCAAGCGGCAAAAAAGCTGGAAAGTTATCAAGGCTCCCCAATGGTGCAATTGGGGATTCGTCCGGAAAGTATCTCGGTCAGCAAAACGCCGATGCCCGAAAGCATACAGGCTCAGGTTTATGTATTAGAGCCCCAAGGCGAGCGCACATTGCTCAGCGTGAAACTGGCGAATGGTGAGCTGTTCTTGATTGAAGTTGCTCCAGATTTTACTGCTCGAGTAGATGAGACAATCTATTTACAATTTCGCGAGCCGATTCACCTCTTTGAATCCCAAGAAGGGCTGAATCTGCTTTATTAGAACCTTAATCAAGGTTTTTATCAGAGGTGACCATGGCAAAAATCAGCGTTCAACATGTTTCTAAGACATATAAAGGCGGTGAGGTTCAGGCGCTGAAGGATGTTAGTTTTGAGTGTGAGGATGGCAAGTTTTTCTGTTTGCTCGGACCTGCCGGCGCAGGAAAGACTACCACGATTAAGCTCATTGCCGGCATTGAAGCGATTGATAAGGGGCAGATTTTTATGGATGAACAGGATATCACGGATCTGTTGCCCAAAGACCGCGATGTTGCAGTGGCATTTGAAACATACGCGCTTTATCCACAGCGGACTGTTCGTGAAAATCTGGCATTTCCATTACGGGCGCCTATGCGTAAAGGCGGGATGAGCGAGCAACAAATTCAGCAACGGGTGGTAGAGATTGCCAAATTGCTGGGTATAGAGGAACTGCTGGAGCGGTTGCCTCGCCAGCTTTCCGGCGGTCAACGTCAACGCGTTGCGCTGGGGCGTGCACTGGTGCGCAAGCCCAAAGCGTATTTGCTGGATGAGCCAATTGCTCACCTGGATGCCAAGCTGCGCCATCGTATGCGCGGCGAGCTGAGACGCATTCAGCTTGAGCTGGGTATTACCACCATCTATACCACACCTGACCAATTGGAAGCCCTTTCGCTGGCGGATTATATGGCAGTCCTGAATAATGGGGTGATTGAACAGGTCGGTACGCCGGCAGAAATTTATAATCATCCGATTAATCTCTTCGTTGCCCGGTTTGTTGGCGACCCGCCGATGAATACCCTGCAAGCTAAATTGGACGGAAGTGACCTGGTTCTGTTTGGGCTGGCAAAATTGCCTGTTTCTGCAGAGCTGAAAACCCGATTGGCAAATGCATTGGCTGGGGATGGAGTGGTTGTTGGTGTTCGCCCGAAAGACTTGGATATTGTTACGCCCGATAGCAGTGAAGCCCTGTTCAAAGGTGAGGTCAAAAATGTTCAGGTATTGGGTGAGACCTCTATTATTACTGTGGTCATCAATGCGCATGAGCTGCGTGCCAAACTCAATACGCAGATGGCGCCAGGGCGCGGCGAGCGTGTGGGCTTGAAATTCACACTGGATGACTGTCATTTCTTTGATGCACACACCGAACAGCGGTTATTTTAGATGGGTTGATCGCTTAATTGGTTTGGGAGAAAAGGAGCAAAACGTATGAGAAGCAGACGTTATATCTGGTGGTGGGTCCTTCCATCGGCGATCCTGTTTTTGGGAATTATCCTGATCCCTTTCATCACCGCACTGACCTATAGCTTCCGCTCGTTGAGTTTTACTACCTCAACTGCCACCGGTCAGTATATTGGCGTTGAGAACTATCGGCGGCTGGTGTTTGATCAAGATTTTTATAACAGCTTTAAGGTGACTTTCCTGTACATGGTGCCGGCAATTATTTTGCAGGGTTTGCTGGGGCTGGGGATGGCGCTGCTAATTGCTGGGGCGGTTCGGCGAGCGCGCATCCTGATTCCGATCATGCTCTTACCCACCTTGCTGACGCCGGTGGTGATTGGTTTGATTGGGGTCTTAACGCTTAACCCGGATTTTGGCGTCATCGGTCAGTTCTTAAACCGACTGGGGCTTGTGCAGGGTGCAGTGTTAGGGAATAGCGATACTGCTTTGCTGGCAATTATTGCTGTGGATACCTATCAATGGACGCCTTTTGTGGCGGTCATTTTGACTGCCGGGTTGTTGGCGCTTCCCAAAGAGCCGTATGAAGCTGCTCAAGTGGATGGGGCCAACCGCATTCAAACGTTTTTCCGGGTGACCATGCCGCTACTCTGGCAGTATTTTGTAGTCGCCATTCTAATCCGGGTGATTGATGCGTTCCGCATTTTCGATATCATCTGGGTCATGACACGTGGCGGCCCGGGCACGGCAACCGAGGCGGTGGCGGTCTATGCTTATCGTCACACCTTCCGCTACTGGGATCTGGGGTACGGCTCGGCATTGATCATGGTGATCTTTGTCTTTATCTCGATCCTGGTTGAGTATTTGTATAAAGCATTGCAAAAGTGGCAAACCGCCTGAACCGAGAAAGGAGCAATAAAATGGCAAACAATCTGAACATTACTTCTGCCGCCCGCAAGCAAGCCTCTGCTCATTCCCGGCGCTTGTTAACCTGGATTTCTTATTTGTTGACCGGGTTGCTGGTGGTGATTTTCCTTTTTCCCTGGTTATGGGTGTTTAGCCTGGGGTTTAAGACCCGGGCAGAAATCATGAGCCCCAATATCGTGTGGATTTGGACACCAACCTTGAATAATTTCATTGAAGTTCTCTTTGTCAAGGGGTATTGGCGGTTGATTATCAATTCGCTGATTGTAGCGGTTTCAGCAGTAACATTGTGTATTGTGATTGGTGTTCCAACCGCCTACGCTTTTTCGCGCTTTCCAATACCGGGAAAAGAAAGCTGGTTTTACATGATTCTAACCTTCCGCATGGCACCCGCGGTTGTGTTGGCTTTACCGTTGTATGTCATCTTTGCAAGGATCAAACTGCTGGGTACCTATGGAGCACCGATTCTAGCGCATTGTACGTTCACTTTGCCTTTTGTCATCTGGCTGATGAGAAGTTTCTTTGATGACATTCCAAAGGAAATAGATGCTGCGGCGATGACAGATGGTTATTCCCGCGCGGAGGCGTTTTTCTATGCTGTTTTGCCGCTGGTCAAATCGGGCATTGTGGCGGTGGCGCTTTTCTCGATTATCTTCTCATGGAATGAGTTTCTTTATGGTCTGATCCTGACCAGTGATGCCACTCGCCCAGTAGCTTCGCAAATCCCGTCATTGATCCGTCCACATGGCACGCTTTGGGGTGAGGTATGCGCTCTGGCAACGACTGCATCGTTGCCGGTGGCAATCCTGATCTTTGCCCTGCAGCGCCAGCTTGTGCGCGGGCTGTCCTTCGGGGCTGTCAAAGGTTAAGACAAGGAGCTTTGAAATGAAACCAGAACTGATTGTGATGCTCACTCATCAGGACACCACGGTCAAAAATGCATATCAATTGTTTGAACAGACTAAGGATATTCCCATTAAACATTGGGGCTTTAAGGATGTTGGACTGCCTCCAGAAGAAATGAAGCGCCTGGTTCGTTTTATGAAGGACGCTGGTAAGGTAACTTTTCTAGAAGTAGTCAGCCTCTCGGAAGAGGAAGGGCTAAGGGGCGCCAAGCTGGCGGTGGATGCTGGCTTTGATATTCTCATGGGTACGGTGTACTTTGAGTCCATTCATGCTTTTTTGAAAGATAAACCCATTCATTACTATCCATTTCCGGGTCACGTTTATGGTCACCCGTCTATTTTGGATGGAACGATTGAGGAAATCGTTGCTCATGCTCGCTACCTAGAAGCACAGGGAGTACAGGGAATGGACTTGCTGGCTTATCGTTATGTGGGTGATGCGCGTCAGTTGCTGAAGGAAGTGGTCAAGGCGACGCAGGTGCCAATTGTTTCAGCAGGCAGTGTGGCTTCTTATCAGCGGATTGCTGAAATCTGGGAAGCCGGTGCCTGGGGGTTTACGATTGGTGGCGCATTTTTTGAGGCGAAGTTTGTGCCTGGCGGTACATTCACCGAGAATGTGCAGGCAGTGTATGAGTGGCTTTCCAAAACGGAGGAGTCTGAGCTCAATCAGTATCTTTCAGGCTGATTACAATACGTCAGGAAAAACAAAAGATGGGTTATGTAATTGGTTGTGACATTGGTTCACAGGCCGTTAAGGCAATCTTGCTATCTGACAGGGGTGAGCTTCTGGGGGAGGCTGGTAGTTCCTACCCAATTGATTATCCCTTTCCAGCATGGGCGGAGCAGGATGCTCGTTACTGGGAAACAGCGGTTGTACAGGCTGTAAATGCGCTTTTAAAGCAGTGTAGTGTGGATAAAGATGATGTCGTTGCTATTGGGCTGGATGCACAGGTGGATGGGATTGTCGCCGTAGATGCTTCCGGCCAGCCTCTACATCCGGCGATCATTTGGATGGACCGCCGGGCTGTGCAGGAGACGGAAGCAATTGCCAGGATGTTCGACTCGCGCCGCATTTTCGACATCACCGGCTTAAACCTGGATGCTTATCACGTTGCCCCAAAGATTCGCTGGCTGGCTGAAAATAAGCCTCAAGTCTTTGAGCAGGCGCGGTATTTTCTAATGCCCGGCAGTTATGTTGCCTTCTGGTTGACCGGCGAGCTGGGTGTAGATTACTCCAATGCTTCTTCGATGCTCTTGATGGACATCCGCAGGCGTGAATGGTCTTCGGAACTATGTGAGATGTTTCAAGTACCGCAAGACCGTTTGCCACCAATTTATCCCGCCAATCATGTACTGGGAACATTGCGCCCTGCGCTGGCAGAGAGAATGGGATTATTGCCTGCTACCTGGGTTGTGCTGGGGTGTGGAGATGAACATGCTGCTTCGCTGGGGGCTGGGGTGATTCGCTCTGGTATGGTTTGCGATATTGCCGGCACGGCTGAACCGGTTTGTGCTGCTGCTACTGAGCCTTTTTTTGATGAGAGTGGCCTTGTGGAAACACATTGTCACTCGCATCCGGACTTCTGGTTGCTGGAAAATCCAGGTTTTGTTTCCGGCGGTAATTACCGTTGGTTTCGCGATCACTTTGCCATAGAAGAAGTGAAACGAGCGGCTGAATTGGGGCTGGATGCATACGATTTGCTCAATGAAATGGCAGCCTCGGTGCCGGCTGGCAGCGAAGGGTTGCTCCTATTGCCCTGTCTGATGGGAGCAGTAACGCCAACCTGGAATGCCCATGCACGCGGCACTTTTTTGGGGTTCACGTTGACCCACCGCCGCGCTCATTTTGTACGCGCTGTTTTGGAAGCTTCGGCATTTGCGTTGCGGGATATTACCGACCGGATGCAGGAGGTTGGACTGATCTTGAATGAAATTCGTGCGGTGGGCGGCGGGGCGCGCAGCGCGCTTTGGCGTCAGATCAAGGCAGATGTCACTGGTTTGCCGGTCAGTCTGTTGAACACGGTGGAAACAACTGCATTAGGAGCGGCACTGCTGGCTTTGCACGGGGCAGGGCTGGCAGCCACTTTAGATGAAGCTGTGGAGATGACGGTTAAAGTGGTTGAAACTCGTGAACCTGATCCACTCACTCACACTCAATACAATGAGTATTACCAGATTTACCGGGATGCATATTTTGCTTTGCTGCCGGTGTTTGAAAAGGCAGCCAGGATTTCACAATGACCGATGCGCTGGCTTCTGTGACTTGCTTTCTGCTGGATATGGACGGCACGTTTTATCTTGGCAACCGCCTGATTGACGGTGCTCTAAAGTTTATTGAGGTGCTGAGACAACAGAAAAAGCAGTTTCTATTTCTTACCAACAATTCCTCGAAACACAGCCGCATGTATGCCGAAAAGATCACAGCACTTGGGTTGCCGATCAGCGCTGAGCAGGTTTTCACATCTGGTGAAGCCACTGCGTTGTACCTCAAGCGCGAATATCCCGATGCTCGTTTGTTTGTGGTTGGTACGCCAGCCCTAGAGGATGAATTTCGTCAACATGGGTTAACCCTTGTGCAGCACAATGCTGACGTGGTGGTGCTGGGGTTCGACACAACGCTGACCTATCAGAAATTATGGGCATTGTGTGATTACGTTCGTGCCGGCGTGCCCTATATTGCCACTCATCCGGATTACAATTGTCCGACCGAGACCGGTTTTATGCCGGATATTGGCGCAATGATCGCTTTCGTCAAAGCTTCAACCAACCGCGAGCCGGATGTTGTCATTGGGAAACCGAACCGGTATATTATCGAAGAGTTGGCTGGCAAGCTTCATGTGCCTCTGAACCGGTTAGCTATGATCGGTGACCGTCTTTACACGGATATTGCGTTGGGAAAAACGGCCGGCATTATTACTGTGCTGGTTCTAAGCGGTGAAACAAAGCTGGAAGATTTGGAAACATCGCCCTACCAGCCCACCTATGTTTTCAACCATCTTGGTGATGTGGCTGATTATCTGTTGAAGCTGGAAGAAGAGCGTTTTTGAAACAATGGTTTGGAGGTATTCATGAGTCAATTGCCCTACGACCCTGCCGAGAACGAGGTGTTCTGGGAGAGAATCCGTCAGTTGCCCGGTTTTCCTAAAGAGGACGCCATCCCGCTGCGTCAGATGATTTTTGAGCCGGGAGCAATTTTTCGCTTGCCTGAAATCCTTCGCTCTGCTGAGGTGCGTTTTTCTATACCTGTTCTAGCCGTCATGGACGCGACCCCGATGCGGCGTGGCGATGACAGCCTGAAGCCGCTGGTTATCCGCGTCTTGCGTCAGGCAGGCTGGGAAGTGGAACCCTTTGTATTGGAAGCAGATGCAACCGGTCAGGTACATACGGATATGCCGCACATTGAGGCGGTCAAAGCGCGCTTGTCTCCTGAGAAAGCGGTTGTTTCCATCGGGTCTGGGGTGGTGACCGACATCACCAAACATGCCTGCTACCTTTTTGAGATGGAAACAAAGCATCCTATCCGGTTTATTGTTTACCAGACCGCGAACAGCGTCAGTGCCTACACCTCTAATTTGGCACCGGTGTTTATTGAGGGAGTGAAACGAACCCTGCCCTCGCGCTACCCGGATGCACTGGTTTGCGATCTGGAAACACTGCGCGATGCACCACTGGATATGACGATTGCCGGTGTTGGCGATTTGCTGGCTGCCTTTGTTGCACTGGCAGACTGGTACTTAGCGGATCAACTGGGGTTTGTGGACAATTACAGCCCATTGGCAGAATTGCTGATGGGACCACTAGATGAATTATTGCTTGAACAGGCAGAAGCCATCCGTAATGGTTCTTTAGAGGCGATGGCACTTTTGGCAAAATTGATTTCCCTGGGCGGACTGGTAATGTCACTCTACCATGATACCACGCCGCTTTCGGGGTACGAACATGTGATGTCCCATGTACTGGATTTGCAAAGTGAGCTGACGGGACGTCCATTTGCCCTGCATGGTACGCAGGTGGCGCTAACCTCCATCCTTGGCGCGGCGGCATATCAGCAATTCCTGGAACATTTTGAACCCGATGCGGTCGCGGTGAATGATTGCTTCCCGCCCCAGGATGCAATGCAACAAATGGTTTTCAGTACATTCCATGCAATTGACCCTTCGGATAAGGCAGGGCAGGAATGCTGGTCAGATTATCGCCTGAAGTTGCAGAAGTGGCATGATCGGCGTGGTAAATTTGAGGTATTCCTGAAGAACTGGTCGGCCATCAAGCCGGAACTGACATCCAGAACCCGATCTCCCGATTATCTAAAGCGTATTTTTGCCGCTGTGGGTGGACCATGTAACTTTGCACAACTTGCCCCGCCAGCAGATGAAGAAACAGTCAGGTTTGCTTTTTTGAATGCGCCTTTGATCCGCAAGCGGATCACCCTTGGTGATTTGTTAATCTTCTTACGGTGGGATCGCGAGAAGCTCTGGCAGCGGGTCTGGCATTCGACGCAATCCTGTTAATTGGTTAAAAACCGCGACAAACATCACCTTATAAAGGTTATCCTTTATCCTTGACAGACGCTTTTGCAATGACTATACTCATGCTTGAAAATTAAATATGCTCCTTCGGGGCAGGGTGCGGAAGATGAGCTTCCAATTCCCGATCGGTGGTAAAAACCCACGAGCGTGTCAGGCGCAGGACCCGGTGAAACTCCGGGGTCGACGGTATAGTCCGGATGAAAGAAGGAGAAAGTTGTACTGACTGCTTTCAGTGCAGCCGCGCCCTAAACCCCGAAGCGAATTGCCTGTCGGGGTTTTGTTTTCCCGACACGTTTTAGGAAAGTCATATGAGCTTTGTAAAAGCGCGTCGTTTTGTTCAGCACTTTAGCCGCTGGTTGTTACTATTCTCGATAGCGGTGGTTCTCTTATTCTGGCAACTGCTGGTTGTACTGGCGAAATTCCCCCCCTTTATTTTGCCACCTCCACTCATGGTTGTGGAACGTTTCTGGCAGGCATTGCAGGATGGGAGTCTGGCGCGGCACACTTCGGTGACCCTTTTTGAGGTGCTGGTCGGATTGTTGGCAGGCAGTTTTCTGGCAACAGTTTTGGGCTATTTTCTGGCACGGTTTCGCACGCTGGAGCAGTTGGTTGCGCCCTATCTAGTCGCCAGCCAGGCGGTGCCGGTGGTGGCGATCGCACCTTTGTTAGTGATCTGGTTTGGTCCGGGGATCTTTTCCAAGATTCTCATCTGTGCCTTGATCGTCTTTTTCCCGGTGTTGGTGAACACTGTTGTGGGGCTGCGCGCCGTGCCGGAAAACCTGCGTGATTTGATGCGCTCACTGCATGCCAGACCGCCCCAAATGTTGCGGTTCCTGGAAGCGCCGGCTGCTTTGCCGGTTTTTCTGGGAGGGCTCCGCATCGGGGCGACACTTTCTGTGATTGGTGCAGTGGTGGGTGAGTTTGTGGGCGCTGATCGAGGACTTGGTTTTCTAATTAACGTTGGGCGAGGTCAATATGATACTGCGCTGGTCTTTGTTGCAATACTTACCCTGATTATGATGGCATTGTCATTATATGGATTGGTATTGTGGGCGGAGCGGCGTACGCTCGCCTGGCAACGCCAGCCTGAAATGCTACGCACTACAGTTTCAGAAACGGAGAAACTATGAAACGTTTGTTTGTGTTCCTCTCATTGCTTATATTTCTTTTTGCTGGCTGTCAGCCTGCAACACCTGCTCCAACTGAGACGCCGCAGACAGTGAAGGTGCGTTTTCCGGTGGGATACATTCCAAATGTGCAGTTTGCGCCGCTGTATGTGGCAATGGAAAAAGGCTACTATCAGCAAGAGGGTATTGAACTGGACATTGACTACAGTTTTGAAACCGACGCAGTGGCGCTGGTGGGAGCTAATGAATTGCAGTTTGCTACCGTCTCGGGTGAGCAGGTGCTTTTGGGACGCGGTCAGGGGTTGCCAATTGTGTATGTGTTGACTTGGTATCAAAAATACCCGGTTGGTGTAGCTGCGTTAAAAGAAAAAAATATTCACCAGCCTTCTGACCTGCGTGGTAAACGTATTGGATTGCCCGGTCTATTTGGGGCTAGCTATATTGGTCTGATTGCCTTATTGCAAGCAGGCGGGCTTAAGGAAAGCGATGTGACCTTAGATTCGATTGGCTTCACTCAGGTGGAGACGCTGATCGCCGGGCGTGAAGATGCTGTGGTGGTTTATGTTGCCAACGAACCTAATCAGCTCAATGCTAAAGGTTACCCGGTGGATGTTCTTCTGACGGCAGATTATCTTCCCCTGGTTTCCAATGGGATCATTACCAATGAGAAAACTATCCGCGAGAATCCTGATCTGGTCAGACGCATGGTGCGTGCCACTTGGAGAGGAATTGCAGATGCGGCTGCAAATCCTGATGCTGCCTTTGAGATCAGCAAGAAATACGTTGAAAATCTGGCGCAAGCCGATCAGGCGGTTCAAAAGCAGGTGTTGAGTTCTTCCATTGAGCTATGGGGCGTTGAAAAAAAGGGGAAGAGCGATCCCCAGAGCTGGAAGAATATGCACGATATTTTACTGGAGATGAATCTGTTAAAACAGCCGCTGGATGTGAGTCAGGCTTATACCAATGAGTTTTTACCAGAGGAGTAAACCAGCATGTCGGAAAAACCGGTATTACAGGTGCGCGATCTAACGGTTACTTTCCCGGCTGAGGGAGGCGGCCTGACCGCTTTACAGGGGGTTAGTTTTGACTTGAACGAGCAGGAGTTTGTCTGTGTTTTGGGTCCTTCAGGGAGCGGGAAAAGCACCCTGTTGCGTGTGCTGGCGGGTTTGTTGCGACCAACCAGCGGTGAGGTGCATTTTGCACGCAATGGTTATGGGGAAAAGCCGCGCATTGGTCTGGTATTTCAGCAAGCTAATCTAATGCCCTGGCGCTCGGTGTTGCAGAACATTACCCTGCCGCTGGAATTGAAAAATGTGCCGGCTGCTCAGGCGCGAACACAGGCGCGTGAATGGATCGAGCTGATTGGGTTGCAAGGGTTTGAAAATTCCTGGCCTACCGAGCTTTCCGGCGGCATGGCACAGCGCGTTGCGATTGCCCGCGCCCTGATTCAGGATCCTGATCTGCTGTTGCTGGATGAACCCTTTGGTTCGCTGGATGCCTTGACGCGTGAGCGCATGGGCGATGAGCTGTTGCGCCTCTGGCAGGCGCGTCGCAAAACAGTGCTCATGGTGACACATTCCATCTCTGAGGCGCTTCTGCTTTCCGACCGTGTGCTGGTGCTGACACCCCGCCCCGGCCGCGTTAGTCTGGATTTACCGGTGAACCTGCCCCGCCCGCGCGAAGAGGAGATGCGTTACACGTGCGAATTCGGTGAGCTTGCCCGCCAGGTGCGGCAGGCAATCGGCGAATTGTGAGCCGCTGAAGAAGAAACCCCACCCTAATTCTGGTATCGGTCTAAACGCATCACCAGATCGTGCAGTGCCAGAGCGATTTCTACAAGTCTGTCGGCATCAACAATTTGCGGTTGATCTTGGGGCGTGTGGACGAATTGCGACATTAATTCCGTGACTTTTTCGGATGTGAATGCCAGAGCAGAAATGCCGTTCATCACAAACAGCGCATGATCCCCCTGATACCAATGCTCGCCTTCGATCAAATTATTGTAGTGCGAAAAGATCTCACGGATTAATGCAGATAAATTGTCAGAACACCCATATAAAGAAAAAGCGGTCTTACCCTTGCGGTAACCTGCACCATCGAGATTGACCCCAAGGATGATCTCGTTGAAGTGACCGGCATTATCGGTAAGGAAACGCTGTTCGCCGGGATTGGAATAGTAATCCTCGCCGTTTATGGCGAGCAGTTCAATACCCAGATCCCCGTGATAGTCTGCCAGCAATTCTGCCAGCAGAAGCAGAGCCGCAACCCCGGCGGCATTGTCTATTGCTCCGGGACTGCCCCTTTTGGCGTCTATGTGGGCACAGAATACAATCCGCCGATCCGCCCGGTTACCTTTACGTGCCGTAACATTACACCCCTGCGCGGGGATGCGCTCTGCCCGAATCTCAAGAGTTACCTGTTGCCCAATATACTGCGCCAGACGTTTTCCTTCTTCTTCGCTCATGTAGCAGGATGGAATGTCAAAATCTCCATCTTCGATCAGAGGAAATGGCGAAATACCGCCAGCCATCATTCGATCCTGCGAAGTTGCAGCGATAATTGCCTGCGGTTTTGCGGCTTCCAGCAATTGGATGATGCGCTGGTGTTCTTCCGGGTTGTAAAAGGGGAAGTTTTTGGGCATTAGCTGTTCTCTGGCAATTTCCCCAAACAGTAGGACAATCTTACCAGACAAATCGGCAGTTTCCAGCTCTGCAGGTGTGGAAACAACTGCCAGCGGCGCTTCCACCCGGCAGCCGGGTGTGTAGGGACTGGCGAACGCTTTGAATGAATAACCGTTAGCGGTGAGTTGAATCCTTTCAGAATGCCAGTCAAAACAATCAAACCATGAGGATTGGATCTGAAAACCGAAGGATGCCGTGACATCAGCAAAAAACTCTGTTGCCATCCGGTTGCCCTGACTGCCAACGACTCTGCCGGGCAGTTCTAGGCAAAGTTTCTTCAAGTAGGTCTCCGCACTGCGCGAGAGGATATGTTTCAAGGTGTTCTCTCCATTTCCGGTGAGCTGATAAACCCGCATTTCTAAAATTCAAATCGTCTTTCGCAAATTGTACAATCAAAGTGCGGTCATGTCTAATCGTCAGTTTATCTCGCTTGACAGACTTCTGTTTCTCGCTATACTGGACAACAGGGAATGTTGCAGTTCGGTCTCATGGGGAGGGGATCAATGAAAAAGGTTTCGCCGTGGGATGTCTTGACCGTGCTGGTTTTGTTATTGACCTGCAGCATGTGCGCCTGTTTTACAGTAGTTTTTATCAAACCGGATATTTTCTTCAATCCTTTTCCGCCGCCAACTCTGCCGCCCACAATTGAATTGCCCACCTCTACCGAAACGCCGCTCCGCTTGCCGCCCACATGGACACAAACGCCGGCTGGGACACCCCTGCCTACCGACACGCCGCGCCCGACGATGACCTTCCCGCCAACCTGGACTTCTTTTCGTTTGCCAACGTTTACTCCTACTGCGACCATGACTCCCACGCCAACAAATACTCTTACCATCACTAATACCCCCACACTGACAAATACCATAACACTCACGCGATCACCAACGGCTAATTTAACCGGAACGGCTACGGCTCAAACTGCAACCCAGTCTGTGGTACAAACTGCCAATGCCGGAACAGCAGCCGCCCAGACCGCAACTCAGTCTGTCATAGAAACTGCCAATGCCGGAACTGCCACTGCCCAGACTGCAACTCAATCAGCCATACAGACCGCAAATGCCGAAACCCAAACGGCTCAGGCTCCTACAACACCACCTTAAAGATATCCACATAACTCAATCTAATCTACGATCTTTTTTTATGGTATGATGGGCGGGCAAGACGAGAAAATTTTGCAACCCAGAGGCGTGCAAAATGAGTGAATTCATTGACCGTTCCACCTTTGATCATCTGGTACATCTGGCAGCGCTGGAGTTATCTCCAGAACAGGCAGAGTATCTATTGCGTGAATTGAACAACCAGCTCAAAGCAATCCGCGAGCTGGAAGCCATCCCGCTGGATGCCGACCTGCCTGTTACGCTACATGGTGTTCCCTATACTTCCTCAATCAGCCCGACACTGCGCAGCGATGACTGGCAGCCTTTTGACCGTCCGCAGGACATTCTGGCTCAGGCGCCGCAGGCTGAAGACGGCTATTTGATTGTCCCCGATATCCCTCACACCACACTGGAATAAACGACTATGGAGTTATGCGATCTTCCTGCCTATGAATTGATGCGTTTGCTGCGTCAGCGCAAAATCTCTGCAACGGAAATTCTCGCTTCCTGTCTGGCGCGTATTGAAACTATTGACGGTAGACCGGGCAGTCTCGAACCGGGCGAGATCAATGAAGAAGATCAACAAACGGTACATGCTTTTATCACGCTGACCGATGACCGCGCTCGCGCTCAGGCGATGGCGGTGGATAAGAAACTAGCTGCTGGCGAAGACCCCGGCAGACTGGCCGGGGTGCCGTTCACCGTTAAGGATATTTTCTGCGTGCAGGGTACCCGGACGACTGCAGCCTCGCGTATTCTGGCGAATTTTGTTGCGCCATATACTGCCACTCCGGTGGCGCGCATGGAAGCAGAAGGTGCGCTGATGGTGGGAAAAGTGAATCTGGATGAGTTTACCTATGGCTCTTCCAATGAGTCCTCTGCCTTTCAGCCCTGCCCGCGCAACCCCTGGAACCCGCAACGTGTGCCGGGAGGGTCTTCTGGGGGAAGCGTAGCTTCGGTGGCGGCTGGCGAAGCAGTGCTTTCGCTGGGTACTGATACCGCCGGCTCAATCCGCCAGCCGGCAGCCTTCTGCGGCGTGGTGGGTCTCAAGCCGACCTATGGGCGTGTCTCGCGCTATGGTTTAATCGCCTTTGGTTCTTCGCTGGACTGCCCTGGCCCGATTGCGCGCAACGTGACTGATGCCGCGATGATGCTTCAGGTGATTGCCGGACCGGATGCACATGACTCCACCGCCGCCAATGTGCCGGTGGAAGATTATCTGGCGCAACTGGAAGCCGGGGTGAAGGGGCTGCGGATCGGTTTATCTCCGGATTATTTCAAAATCACCTATCCCGATGAACGCGGTGAGTATGTCCAGCAGGCAGTGCCGCAGGAATTCGAAGCTGCTGTGCGTCATGCCGCCGACCTGTTGGCGAAGATGGGTGCAGAGATCATCGAAGATGTCCCCATGCCGAACACTCGCTACGGCATTCCGGCATACTTTGTTATCAGCCGTGTTGAGGCGGCGTCTAATTTACATCGCTATGATGGCGTCAAGTATGGTTATCGCACAATGGAACCCGTGCGCGACTTGAATGAAATGTACCGCAAGACCCGCGCGGAAGGTTTTGGACCACAGCCAAAATTGCGTATCCTGATGGGTATGTACGTCAGCGCAGCACAGTATTCAGAGCAGTATTATCAGCGTGCGCTACGCGTCCGTACACTGATCCGGCGAGATTTCGACCAAGCGTTTGACCCGAATGGCAAATACCGTCTGCACGCTTTGCTCACGCCGACCACACCGACAACTGCCTTCCCGCTCGGTGCAGTATACGGCGATTCGGTGCTGATGCAGTATGCCGATCAGCTCACCGTTCCGGCAAACCATGCGGGTGTGCCGGGCATCTCTGTGCCGGGTGGCATTGCCACTGATGGTCTGCCGATTGGTATTCAATTTCTGGCTGCTGATTATCAGGAGGCGCTGTTGCTACGAATTGCCCGCGCCTATGAGCAGGCAACCGAGGCTGAAAGCTGGCGGCAACTCAAACCGATGGTTTTACAGAGATGACAGTCATTGAACTTTTGCGAGGCGTTTATGACCGAATACGAAGCCGTTATTGGGTTGGAAACCCATATCCAGCTCAATACCACAACCAAGATTTTCTGCTCCTGCAAAGCTGATTCGTGGTTTGATCCTCCAAACAGCAACATCTGTCCGGTATGCAGCGGGCTGCCGGGAGTGTTACCAGTGCTGAACCGCGCGGTGGTTGAGAAAGCGGTTCTGCTGGCGGCGGCTATGCATGCCGAGATACAAACCGAATCCTGTTTTGATCGCAAGAACTACTTTTATCCTGATTTGCCCAAAGGATATCAGATTTCACAGTATGATAAACCGCTGGCGCGCGGCGGGTATCTTGACCTGCCGTTGTCTGATGGCAGCTGTCGACGCGTGCGCATCCACAAACTTCATGTTGAAGAAGATGCCGGCAAAACAAAGAATGAACGCGGGCGGCGCTTGATTGATTTCAACCGTTGCGGGGTGCCGCTGGTAGAGATGGTTACTGCGCCGGATTTGCGTTCTGCGGATGAAGCCGCACAATATCTGATCCGCCTGCGTCAGCTTTTACGCTGGCTAGGCGTTTCAGAAGCGGATATGGAAAAGGCACACTTGCGCTGTGATGCCAATGTCTCTATTCGACCCAAGGGTGCCGATTATCTCAATCCCAAGACGGAAATCAAGAACGTCAACTCGATTGATGCTGTGCGGGATGCCATAGCAAAAGAGATTGAGCGTCAGATTCGCGAAGTGGAAGCCGGGCGCAGGATCGAAGCCTGGACACTGGAGTGGGATGAGGACAGCGGAAAACTGCGCAAAATGCGCTCCAAAGAAACCGAAGCCGACTACCGTTATTTCCGTGAACCGGATTTATTGACGTTGCATATTGACGATGCTTGGAAGAATGGAATCTTAAAGAATCTGCCCGAGCTACCGCTGGAACGGCGTCAGCGCTTCATGGAGCAATATGGACTGCCCGAATATGATGCCGATTTGCTTACCGGGGAGCGCAGTCTCTCTGAGTACTTTGAGTCGGCTGTCAAAGCCTATGGCGGCGACCCAAAGCGTGTTTCAAACTGGATGATGAATGATGTGATGCGTATGCTCAACGAGAGCAGCCGTACGGCTGCTCAACTTCAGCTAACCCCGGAGCATCTGGCAGAAATTCTCAAATTACTGGACAGCGGAACGATAAACACTTCCACTGCTAAGGGTCTGCTGGAAAAGGTAGATGCCAGCGGAAAAGCTCCAGCCACGATTGTCGCCGAAGAGGGTCTGGCAAAGGTGAGTGATGATAGTGCTATCCGCCGGGTTTGTGAGGAAGTGCTAACTGAGAACCCCAAAGAGGTGCAGAGCTATAAAGGCGGCAAGGTGACGCTGATCGGCTGGTTTGTCGGGCAGGTGATGCGCAAGATGGGCGGCAAAGCCGATCCTTCTCTGGCGCGGCAGATTCTTGAAGAACTACTGCGCTAAAGAAAATTAATTTCTCGTAAGAACTTTCGCAGTTGTAAGTTGGCAGAAGATTGTTCGTGCTATAATTTGGGCGCAAAAATTGCCACGTACACACTAGGCGGAAGATGCAACCCAAACGAGACTGATCCGACATGATTGCCGAAACAATACTGACCGTTGCACTGCGTAATATTATCTCCAGAAATCTGATATTAGAACAGGTCAAAGATGTGGTTTTTCCCCGCCCAATCCCCGGGCGGGATTATCTTCTTTACGTCCATGTTCCGTTTTGTGAGGTGCTGTGTCCCTATTGCTCGTTCCATCGGGTGCGATTGGAACAGGGCATGGCGCGCCCATATTTTGAGGCGCTGGAACAGGAACTGCGCATGATTGCGAAACTGGGTTATAACTTCCGCTCAATGTATATTGGCGGCGGGACGCCTACATTGTTTGTGCATGAGTTAAATCGGCTAATTGACTTGGCGAGAGACCTTTTCGATGTTCGCGAGGTCTCTTGTGAGTCAAATCCCAATCACATGACCCTTGAAATTGCAGATGTTTTGGGTGGCCGTGTCCAACGCATGTCTGTGGGTGTTCAAACTTTTGATGACCGTACCTTGCATCAACTGGCGCGGTTTGAGCGTTTTGGCAGCGGTGAGCAGATTCTGCGCCAGTTGCATTTGGTTGCAGGTCGGTATAAGACGCTCAACATTGACTTGATTTTCAACTATCCACAACAGAGCGAAATCTCACTTCGACGGGACATTGAAATGGCATTGGCAAGCGGCGCGGATCAAATTACCTTTTATCCGTTGATGACTTCGCCTTCGGTGGCACGGACGATTCAACAGGCGATGGGGCAGGTGGATTATCATCGTGAAGCGCAACTGTACCAAATTATTCTGGATTCTGTGCCACCCGACTATCAACTTACCACTCCCTGGAATTTCGCCCGCAAAAGTGGATACATGATTGATGAGTACATTGTCGATGAAGGTGATTACATTGGGGCAGGGTCGGGAGCTTTCAGCTATCTGGATGGGACATTGCTGGTCAATTCCTTCTCACTTGCAGATTATCAGCGCAGCCTGACAGCCGGACGCTTTGCGTTGCGTGGACGCCGAACCTTCAGCCGCCTTCAACAGATGCGGTACCGGTTAATGATGGATTTATTCGGTTTGGAGTTGGATAAGCAGAGTTTTCGGGAAAAATTCGGCGTCTCCGTTGAACAGGGATTGCCATTGGAGATGGCTTTCCTTAAGTCTAATGGTGCTTTTGCTATTGATGATAATCGGAAATTGCGTCTCTCGCGACGAGGGTTATACTTACTGGTAATTATGATGCGCGAATTTTTCAGTAACATCAATACCATCCGCGATCAAGCGCGCCGTCAGGTGGCAGCGATGAACCCCGAAGGGGAAGCGCGAAGTCGCACGGCTGAACTCGCCAGAGGATTTTATTCTTCGCGTTGAACAAAGAAGATAATCGTCGCTTTAACGCTTTCAGATTGCCGGCGCCAGCCAGGCTTCTCGGATACGGCGGTAGGTCTCAGTTAAATTCTCCGGCAGGACGCGTGTTTCCCCCACAACGGACATGAAGTTTGTATCGCCGCACCATCGCGGCACGATGTGAAAATGCAAATGACCAGGTATGCCCGCGCCAGCGGCTTCACCCAAATTGGCGCCAATGTTGAACCCCTCGGGGCTGTAGACTTGCCTTAGCGCAGCTTCGGCGTGCGCAAGCAAATCAAACAATTCGGCACGTGTTGGTGCATCCAGGTCAGTCAAGGAAGAAACATGAATATTTGGGACAATCATCAGATGACCGCTGGTGTATGGGTAACGGTTGAGAATGGCGTAGGCATGGTTACCGCGATGTACAATTAGGTTTTCCGGATCGTTACTTTGCTGCAACACGTTGCAAAAAAGACAACCGGGAGTTTCGAGCTGTTTTGTCACGTATTTCATTCTCCAGGGAGACCAGACCCGTTTCATGTTGATCACCTGACAATCGTATTTACTTTGCCGACTGTTTCCAACCCCTGCAACAGTTTCCTCAGCCAAAGTTATTGCTATTTTACCGCCAACTGAGGATACGTCAACTGTTTGGCGAAGGGCATCTTTTCTCTTATTTTGGGGTTGGTGGAATCTCTAAAAAATTCTTCTTTCAATACAACGGATTTCACCTTGTCATGGCAATTGTGGCAATTTGACTTGCGCGTTTTTTGTGAACATGCTATAATAATATCGTCACACCAAGAGGCGAGACGTATATTGATCGTTAAAAAGCTTCTCTGTCAGGCAGGTGTGGAGCTGGCAGACAGAGAAGTTGGAAACCCCAAAGATATGCTCAATCCTATAAAGATTAACGTCCCCTGAAAAGGGAGCGACGGTTGCCGCTTATCCCAATAAACAAGAGATGCAAACATGAAGATACTTGAACTTGAGACTGCCCCGCTGGCGGTGTTGCGCGAACAAGCCAAAGAGTTGGGGATTCCCAACGCAATGCGCCTGAAGAAGGAAAACCTGATTATTAAGATTCGTCAGGCAGAAGCTGAAAAAGAAGGCCTGGAAGTGCGTGGTGGTGTGCTTGAAATTATGAATGAGGGAATTGGTTTCCTGCGCACCAATTATCAGGTGGGTCCGGACGATGTCTATGTTTCGCAGGCTCAATTGCGCCGTTATGAACTGCGCTCAGGCGATCTGGTAATCGGGCATGTGCGCCCGCCGCGCGAATCCGAACGACATTATGGATTACTGAAAGTTGAATCTGTCAATGGCATGGATCCCGAAGAGGCGCGCAATCGGGTCAATTTTGAGGATTTGACACCTATCTTCCCGGACAGACGCTTTGATCTGGAAACCAACCCGAACATTCTCTCCACCCGCCTGATTAATCTGATTGCCCCTATTGGGCGAGGTCAGCGGGGAATGATCGTTTCTCCACCAAAAGCCGGCAAAACCACAATTCTAAAACAAATTGCCAATGGCATTTCCACCCGTCACCCCGAAGTACACTTAATCATTGCCCTCATCGGTGAACGCCCTGAAGAGGTCACGGATATGGACCGCTCTGTGGATGCCGAAGTGGTTGCTTCAACGTTCGATGAGCCTGTCACGGCGCATGTGCGCACGGCAGAAATTGCGCTGGAACGTGCCAAGCGGCTGGTGGAGATCGGCCGCGATGTGGTGATTCTAATGGACTCGCTTACCCGTCTAGCGCGCGCCTATAACCTAGTGGTCAACCCGTCCGGACGCACGCTTTCGGGAGGTATGGATCCCTCAGCGTTGTATCCTCCCAAGCGTTTCTTTGGCGCGGCACGCAATCTGGAAGAAGGCGGTAGTCTGACCATTATTGCCACTGCGCTGGTGGATACCGGTTCTCGTCTGGATGACGTTGTCTTTGAAGAGTTCAAGGGCACAGGCAATATGGAACTGCACCTCTCGCGTCGTTTGCAAGAGCGTCGTATCTTCCCCGCGATTGACATTGAGCGTTCCTCGACACGCCGTGAAGACCTTCTGCTTGGTCCGGATATTTTGCAGCGCGCCTGGCTGATGCGCCGCATGTATTTGCAGATGGTTGGTACACCGCCACAAGGGGCTGGAATGGATCCAGCGGTGGCGACTGAAGCTATACTGCAACGGATGCTGAAAACCCGCAATAACCAAGAGTTCCTGGAAACACTGACGGAGGAATTGTGAAATCATCCACTTCTCAGCAGGTAAAACCTGCTGTGAGGCGTAAATCTTCATTGCCACGCTGGGTATCTCCTACAGCATGGGGCATTGCTCTGGTGATGGTTTTGTTGATGCTTTTCTTGCTTTATCAGCGTTCGCCGGTGGCTCAGCAGATGCGGGCGAAAGCACAAGTCGAATCCCAGCCGGCAGTCGAAGCTCCCACCTCATTACCGGCGGAAAGCGTCGTCAAAGCGCCTTTACCTGAGCTGGATAGCAATAGAGGGGTGAATTCACTGGTGCGGCTGGCAAATCCGCGCACCATCATCCCAACCCGCCCGCGTTCGAGCGTAGTGAATTACACCATTAAAAAAGGCGACTCGATTTTTGGGATTGCCAGCGAGTTCAAAATCAAGCCCGAATCTATACTGTGGGCAAATTACGAAGTTCTGAATGACGACCCGCATCAGATCTCCATTGGACAGGAAATCAAAATCCCGCCGGTAGATGGCATCCTTTACCAGTGGAAAGAAGGCGATAAGCTGGAAGATGTGGCGGCTCGATTTCATGCTGACCCAAAGGAAATTCTCAGCTTCCCAGGCAATAAACTGGATATGACTGACCCGAAAATTGAACCGGGGCAATATATCATGATTCCCGGTGGCTGGCGCGAATTGAAACCTTGGGTTGTGCCGGTGGCATATGCACCCAAATCCGGCGTTACCAAAGGTATCAGCGGTCCGGGTGGATGCGAGGTGCCGTCGGGCGGTGCGGTAGGGTCGGGTGCCTTTATCTGGCCTGCGGTGCAGCATTTCCTCTCTGGAAACGATTACTGGTCAGGGCATCTGGCAATTGACATCGCCGCCGGCGAGGGCGCACCAGTTTATGCGGCCGATAGCGGTGTGGTGGTCTATGCCGGTGCAATTGGCGGCGGCTATGGTAATATGATCATGATTGACCACCAGAACGGTTACCATACGCTTTATGCCCATCTCAGTTCGATCAATGTGCGCTGCGGTCAGAGCGTGGCACAAGGTAGTCTGATCGGTCTGGCAGGCAGTACCGGCAATTCTACCGGCGCGCATCTACATTTCGAGGTGCGTTATCTGGGTGGATTTATCAACCCCTGGTACGTGTTGCCATAAATATCCGGATGAGTAAAACAAAAGCGCTCGCCTTTTCGGGCGGGCGCTTTTTTCCCTGAGACTGAAAGTAAAAAAGCTTAACCGCTGGTCAGAACGTAACTCTTGATTTTATCTTTTGACAATGTGACCAGCGCACCGCACAAAACCCCTTGCTCGTACATGCTGCCCGGGTTAATACACAGGGTTTTGCCAATGCGCGTGGCGGCACGCGCTTCGTGAATATGACCAAAAAAACCCACCAGCGGCTGATAGTGTTCGATCACTGTTCGCACCGCTCGGCTTCCAACCGGTATCAATGAATTGCCAGCATACTTTGGGCGAAGATCAGCGGTCAGTTCCGGAGCATCATCCAGCGAAGAGGCGTAAGGTGGTACATGCAAGTTGAAAATGCTGGTGCGGGGGTTTTTTACCTTCGACAGCATGGCTTCAAAGCGTGCCAGAAGTTTTTCTTCGCTTTCCTCGCGGTAGGTGTGCCAGGGGGTTGGGTTGCTCCAGCCGGAGCTGATTAATTCATGGTACTCGTCCAGTTTAATGACCTGCCCTTCTGCCAGTGTGACACATTTGGAGGAACGAATCAGATCATCTAGCTCGAACATGTCATCGTTGCCGGGTGCAACAAAGCATCGGATGCCACTATCTTTAAGTTTCTCGTCCGCATAGTCTAACCAGCGTTCTGCGGTCTTAAGCACTTCCTGACGGAAAATCTGCTGTACTTTCTCGGGATTGTGATCCAGCTCAGCCAGTTCATCTGGTGTGGTCAAATAGGGATAATAGCCGCGGCTGCGGATTTTTTTAATCATCTGCTGTAGTTCATCTTCGTTATTGAGGGTGAAGGTCTGTTCCAACAAGACAGCGCGATGGGTGCCGTTACCCTGATAAACAATTGGCACCACTGCTTTTCCGGTCATGTCACCGCCAAGGATGATAATGCCGGCGCCGTAAAATTTTCCGGCGTTTATGAATTTATTCCAGCAAATGTCCGAGCCATGAACATCGGTTGCGAAGAAAATGGTGGTCACCAGCACATTTTACCAGAAAATCGGAGCGCTCTTTTATACAGACGCGCCTTGCAATTACTTTTCAATTGCTTGTAGAAGACCTTGTGGTGCTGTATAAGGTTAATGAAGCCTGATAAAATACTAAAGACAGCGGTCATATATTTTCGCTGAAATAATTTGTAGAATTTATAACGCTTTCGGGACTGTATAATAAATGTGGAACACAGTTTGCACGGTGGAAGAAAATCAAAAGACGCGCTGCGTGCTTGATAAGGAGTAAAAGGGTCATGAGGGCACTGGCAGAGACGATTCGTTCCCAGTTGGATAAATTGACCGCTCAAACCAGCGATTATCTGATGTCGGAAATAACCAAAGGCAACAAGCATACCGGAGCGACTGTTGTGAATATGAGTCGCCAGATGCTTGAGCTTACAGCAACTTGCCTTTTAGATGGGGATGCAAGTGCATTTGTGGAATTTACCAGTAAAGGCGTCTCCCAGATGAGAGAATTGAAAATGACACCTTCTCTGATGGGCGCCAGTCTGCGTGCACTATCCCGGACGTTGCTTGCACTGGATATGAGTGCAGAGGCATCAAAGTTTATCTGGGATATGTTAATGCGGGCTACCCGTAGTCTGGAAGATGTGATTATTGTTCAGTCCCAGCAAACAGCGGCCCTTGAAGCGCAAACCGAACGTACCCGGAAAGTGCTGCATTCTGTCTTAAGTACAATGCCTGATGCGGTGTTCCTGACCGACATGCAGGGAAAGGTGAGTCAGGCGAATACGGCGGTAGAAGCATTGTTCGGTTACCGCCATGCTGAATTGGTAGGCATGGATCCCGGTAACCTGATTCACCCCGAGGACCGTGCGACGCTATTACGTGCCGTGCAAACCACCACGGATATGGGCAAAGATCAGACCTCGTTGCTTGAGTTGCGTTTTGTAAAGAAAGATGGCAGTGTCTTTTTTGGTGAGGCTGCAGTCGGGGTCATGCTGGACACGGGGGCTATTCCAACTGGGTTCATTGTGGCAGTGCGAGACATCAGTGAGCGCAAGGAAATGGAAGAGCGCATCCGATCGATGGCTGAACGGCGCGGTCTTCAGGTGCAGGTCACAACCGAACTGGCGCAGGAGCTCGTCACGGCTGAGACGTTAGAGGCAATGCTCGAACGAGTCGTAAAAAGGGTCAAAGAACGCTTTGGCTACTATCATGTGCAGATTTTGTTTTTTGACGCGGCGGTAAATGCAGTTGTGTTGCTTGCAGGTTATGGTGAGGTGGGGAAGCAGATGCGAGCAATGGAGTATCGTGTTTCGCTGACCCATTACCCGATTGGTAGCGCAGTGACCAGCGGAGAGACCATACTGATACCAAATGTTCAGCTGATCAAAGGCTGGACACCGGAGTCACTCTTGCCTAACACGGCAAGCGAGATTGCCGTACCGATCAAACTGCGTGGAGAGGTGGTCGGCGTACTAGATGTGCATAGCGACCAACCCTGGGGTTTGAATGAAGACGATCAGAACCTGCTGGAGGGGCTTTGTGGTCAAATAGCCATTGCGTTTGAGAGCCTGCGTTTGTTAGAAAAAGAAAAGCTACGTGCCGCTGATCTTTCAACGGTGGCGCAAATCAGCACAGCTGTTTCAACAATTCTAAACCCCATAGAAATGTTACAGGCGGTTGTAGATCAGACGCGCGAACACTTCAGTCTGTATCACGCTCAAGTTTACTTACTAGAAGATACTAACACGCTGTTGTTACGAGCCAGCACTGGCGAAGTTGGACGAAAACTGATAGCTGAAGGTCATGCCATCCCTGTACAGGCAGAACAATCACTTGTGGCGCGCGCCTGCCGCGAGCGGCGTGGTGTAATTGTCAATGACGTGTGGAAAGACCCTGCTTTCCTGCCCAACCCACTGTTGCCAAAGACGCGCTCTGAACTGGCTGTGCCGTTACTGGCTGGTGATGAAGTGCTTGGGGTTCTGGATTTACAGTCCAACATCTTGAACAATTTCAGTGAAGAAGATACCAATCTTTTTATTTCGCTGGCTTCTCAGGTGGCGGTTGCCTTACAAAATACTCGCCAGTTTGAACGTCTGATGGACATGTATCGTGCCAGCCAGCGGGTGAACACAGCCAGCGATTTCAACGAAATGGTTGCAGTTGTGGCTGAGGGCTTAAGAGTTCCCTCCATCAACCGCGCCGAGTTGATAATCTTTAATTATGATCACTTGGGTCAGATTGAATCGGTCAGCGTTCAGGGTACTTGGTATAGCGGTGAGGGTCCCAAACCTCAAGCATTGGGAACGATCTACCCAAACACCATGTTTGATTCCATTCGGGTGCTGTTAAGCCCGGATGCGCTCTTTGTGAATGATGTGTTTGAGGATGATCGAATAGACGCGGCGACGCGAGAATTTCTGCGGGGCCAACATGTTCGCGCCATTGGGATTTTGCCGCTCTGGATCTTATCCCGACAGGTGGGTACCATACTTATAGAAAGTGATACCGCACATCCCTTCAGCGAAAGCGAGCAGCAAGGATACCAGACGTTTGTTGCTCAGGTTGCCTTGGCTTTAGAGAACCGTCGCTTGTTGATTGAGGCACAACAACGTGCAGCCGAGCTTCAAAAATCGCAACAGGCATTGCTCGAAAGTGAAGAACACTTCCGCAACCTGTTTGCCAGCTCCCCTGTGTCACTGTGGGAAGAGGATTTCAGCCAGGTAAAGGTGTATCTGGATAATTTACGGGCTTCCGGTGTGAGCGACTTGCGCGCATACATGGCCGAGCATCCTGAGGTTGTTAACGACTGTATGGCAAGGATTCGGATCATTGAAATCAATGACCGCACTTTGCGTTTGTTTGCTGCGCGTTCGAAGCAAGAGTTGTTAGCGAACCTGAAAAGCATCTTTCGTGAAGAAACAAAAACGGTTATGGCTGAAGAATTGCTGGCAATCTGGCAAGGGCAAACCCATTTTGCCAGTGAGGGTGTCAACTACACCCTGGATGGTCGCCGTCTGGATGTTTTGGTACAGTGGAGTGTGATTCCCGGACATGAAGCAACGTATGATCGCCTGCTGGTTTCATTGGAAGATATAACCTCACGTAAGCGATTCGAGCAATTTGTCACCCAGCGTGCCGAGCAAATGGCGAAAGTTGCCAAAGTTTCGACAGCCATATCTACAATTCTTGACCGGGACGAGATGCTCCAAACGGTTGTAGATCTGGTTTGTGAGAATTTTGGACTTTATCATGCCCACGTTTACTTGCTGAATGAGGCGGGGGATACGCTGGTGCTGACCTCCGGAGCGGGCAAGGTGGGCAAAAAACTGGTTTCCAAAGGGCATATCATCCCGCTTGCAGCCACACGGTCGTTGGTGGCTCGTGCTTGTCGCCAGCGAAGTCCGGTCATTGTCAACGATGTGCGCAAAGAGCCCGGATTTTTACCCAACCCACTATTGCCGGATACACGTTCGGAAGCAGCAATTCCATTAGTGGTCGGTAGTCGCATCCTGGGAGTTCTGGATGTTCAATCGAACATTATTAATGGCTTTACTGATGAGGATGTTGGTATTTATACCACGCTCGCGGCTCAAATAGCAGTCAGTTTGCAGAACACAGAACAGTTTGCTCATCTCAACCGCATGTATAGTGCCGGTCAGCGCATTAATACAGCAAAAACGCTGGATGAGCTTGTGGCAGTGGTAGCAGAAGAGTTGAAAATCAGCGAGATCAATCGCGGTGTATTGTTGCTCTTCCGCCATGATGCTGCGGGTCGGATAGAGACGGCAACAGTTCAAGGCGTCTGGTACAGTGGGGAAGGCACCCGGCCAATTCCCCTTGGAACAACCTACTCTAAAGATGCTTTGACCACCATAAATCTTTTCCTCAGCCCAAACCCGGTCTTTTCGGACGATGCATCGCAGGATGAAGAGATTGATGCGAAAACATTGGACATGCTGCGGATGCTGAACATGCGCTCATTGGGTATTCTGCCCGTCTGGGTGGGTGAGGCTCATTTAGGGGCAATCATTCTGGCTGGTGAAGAGCCGCATTACTTTACCGATCGTGAAATTCAAGGTTTGCGCACGTTGACCACTCAGGTGGCAATTGCACTTGAAAACCGCCGTCTGCTTCTGGAATCCCGAAGGCGCGCTTCTGAGTTGCAGCAATCACAACAATTTTTGCAGACACTGGTGGATAACCTGCCGGTTGCCGTGGTTGCCAAAGACCCGGAAGGACATTTTACAATCTGGAATAAAACCGCCGAACAGCTCTTTGGTTTTACCAGAGACCGCGTATTGGGCAAAACAGATTACGACCTCTTCCCAAAGGCGCAGGCAGATTTCTTCCGTGCTAATGATCAGGAAGCTTTAAAGAACGGGAAAATCATCGACATCCCGGTAGAAGAGGCAGACACGGCGCATCTTGGACGGCGCTTTCTGCACACGGTCAAAGTTCCAATTTATGATGATCAACACAAGCCGCTGAGTCTGGTGCTAATTACCGAAGATATTACGGAGCGCCAGCTTTATGAGGAGCGGATCAAGGAGTCAGAACGCCGTTTTCGCCAGATGTTGGAGGATATCCGCCTGATCGCGATCATGCTGGATAGAGAAGGTAACCTGACCTTCTGCAACAATTATCTATTGGAATTGACGGGCTGGACACGAGAAGAAGTTTTGGGCAAAAACTGGTTCGAGATCTTCACGTCGGGCGAGGACTGGGTGCAAAAGAGTTTAATCACCGAGGGCATTGAGCGTGATGCTGTGCCCCTTTATCAGGAAAATTATATCCTGACGAAGCGTGGTGAACAGCGCCTGATTGCATGGAGTAATTCTGTCCTGCGCGATACTGAAGGGAAACCGATTGGCATTACCAGTATCGGTGAGGATGTTACCGAGGAGCGCCAGGCAGCACAAGTGATTGCTCAGCGTGCTACCCAACTGGCAACAGTGGCTGAGATTTCCACCACAGTTTCTACCTTGCTCGAACCCCAGGTGATGTTGCAACGCGTGGTGGATCTGACCAAGGAGCGGTTTGGGTTGTATCATGCCCATATCTATTTGTTGGATGATAAAACCGACGAGCTGATTTTGACCGCTGGGGCGGGTGAGGTGGGGCGACAGATGGTTGCAGAACGGCGGACAATTTCGTTGCGGGCAGAAAAATCGCTGGTGGCACGCGCTGCTCGTAGACGCCAGGGCGACATCGTCAATGATGTTACTGCGGACCCAGAGTTTCTGCCAAATCCGCTTTTACCGGATACCCGTGCAGAGCTGGCAACACCTATTTTGATTGGTGATCGAGTGTTGGGGGTGCTGGATGTGCAGGCAAACCGCCCTAATGCTTTCTCTGCCGAGGATGCCGATATCCTGACAACGCTGGCGGCTCAGATTGCTGTAGCATTACAAAATGCCCGTCAATACGAACAGGCGCGGCGCAGTGCAGAACGCGAGGCGCTTATTAATGCCATCACCGAGCGTATCCAGAATGCCACTTCGGTTGAAGAAGCTATGCAAATTGCTGTGCGGGAAGTGGGACGGGCGCTTGGCAAAGCACCTGCAACCGTGCGTCTGACTGGCGGCTTGAAAACCGCACAAGAAAATTGATCTTATGATGCTCTGAGGAGTTTTAAATGAGTAGTCTGAAACAGCGTTACTCCAAACTTGCATCAAACGAGCAGCATATCCTCTGGTTTGCCCTTCTGTATGCCGTTATACTGGCTGGAGCAGGGTTTTATTTCTTGCCGTCTTTTCTTTCAGCGGGGCTCTGGCAGGGTACCCTTGCGGCTGGATTATATGGCTTATTGATCCTGATTGCGTTGGTTGGGGCGGCATGGGTGCTTTTCGGCATGACGCGGGCTGGTGCTTATTTGCTGTTGGGCGGCTGGTTGACAGGATTGCTTGGGATTGCGCTGTTGGCTGAAGGTTACAGTCTGGTTTTTGCTGCAGTCGGTGCGTTGTTGGTTATTGTTTTAGGGTGGGAATTGTTTGGCAGTCGACAGGCGCAGTATTATGTCCTTGCAAGCTGGTTATATGTTGGCTTAGTGCTGATTGCAGATTGGTTCTGGCCCTATTGGCGAATACCGGTACAAGGGCAAACTGTATTAATGGGACGCAATCTGGGTGTGATGGTTGCGGTGCTCTACCTTTTGATTTTGATCAGGCAGTTTGCGGATTATCCCCTGCGTGCCAAAGTGACCATTGTGTTTCTGTTTATGGTATTTGCTTCGAGCGGCACAATTACGATTATCAATCAGTCTAATCTGTCCCGTATCCTAGCCAATAGTATTGGAGAGACGCTACAAAACCTTTCCCAAAACAGCGCCACAGCGTTGGGAGATTTGCTATTCTATCAGGTGGAAAAACTCAACACACTGGCACTGGACGAAACTGTGCAGGTGAATGTTTCAATCTCCAATGTTCTCTATCGAGGAAACCAGCAAGAGATCAATGAGATGATTGCCCAGCGTGCGCTGGACTGGCGTGTGGCTTTTGCTGAGAATAATTTGAGAAACTCACTGGTTGTTAGTCGTCTGGATAGTGCGATGGCTCGCAAGTTGCGTGAATTTTTGATAGCCTTTCCAGATTTTCAAAATGTTTTTGTAACAGACCGGTATGGAGCGCTGGTGGCTACAAGCCAGATGACTCCTGACTATAGTTTTGCTGACACTTCCTGGTGGGTAACCGCTTATAACAATGGTCAGGGGTCAGTGTATATTGGCATTCCGGAATATACCACCCGTCTTGAGGAATTTCTTTTGATTTTTGCAGTTCCGGTACGGGATGCACAAAGCGGACGCGTGATTGGCGTTTTGAATGCGCAATACCGACCGAGGGCTCTGGTTGGTATTCTACAAACGGCGAGCGGTAGCGTAGCCCAGACCGATTTGATCTTCCCGAATGGGTTGTCCCTTTATTTGCCTGGGCAATTGATGCTTCAAACTGCAACCACAACTTCTGTGTCCGACATGGACGAGCTTGCCCTTGGTGTGGCAAACAACGCAGATGCGATTGGTTTTCTTCCTCACGCTTATTATGTGCGCCATGCAGACCGCTTGCGGCTGGTTGCTGTTGAAGGCCTTCCTCCTTCTCCAGAGGTGGTTCAGCGGGGAAGTTACCCGTTTTCTCGCATGCTCTACCTGTATGTTGACCCTGCGGCTGTTCGCGAAAAACCCCAGGTTGCTGAATTTATCCATTATTTTATAAGCCATTCGGATGAAGAAAGCCAAGCCTTGGGGTATTTTCCTCTGGGAGCTGATACAAAGGCTGGCGCTTTGGAAACTCTGAGGTCAGCCATGGGCGTAAATTCCTTACCAGCGCTTAATCCCGGACAAGTTTCAGGCAATCTATCGGTTGCGGGCAGTGTGTCCCTTGCACCGCTGGTGAATCGCATGGCAGAACGTTTCCGCGCAGATGGCTTTGATGGGAGTCTGGAGATTGAGGCTGGCGGTACTAGCTCTGGCTTTGAAGCTTACTGTCAGGGCGGGGCGGTGGACATTGTCATGGCTTCGCGGCAGATTACCGAGCAGGAACGTGGATGGTGTTTGAAAGCAGGACGAAAACCGCTCGCTTTTTCGGTGAGCCGGGATGCCATTGCCATTGTGGTCAGCCGGAACAACAACTTTTTGTCCAATGTTACATTGAAGCAACTTTTTCCGCTCTTTGTCCAATCCGAAAAGTGGGCGGGGGTGAATCGGTTCTGGCCAGATCGTCAGATTGTCCGTTTCGTTCCCGGTGCTCAGTTTGATACGTATAACTTCTTTTTACAGGCTCTGTTTAACCAGGGTGCTATGCTTGATGTGCAGCCGGGTTTGTTTCAGGTTGCAAACGAACTGGCAAAGCAGGGGCGTTATGCGGAAACAAAGTATTATGGCGGTAAAGAGAGCTTGGTGAGTGTCCAGCCGATCCGTACAACGATGGGCAGTCTGGAGATTGACAATCTGGGCTGGCTGTTATCACTTCACGCGGATAAAGAGCGCGTGTTAGCACCGGTTCAAGAACAAACGCAACGCAATTTGCTGTTGACAGTTTTCATCCTGATTGCCACCTCCGTGGTAAGCGTTGCCTTCTCATCGGTAATCGTCAATCCCATCCTGCGGCTGACTGAAGCGGCGCGCGCCGTTGCTGCCGGCAAGCTGGAAACGCGCGCGAACATTCGCTCGGGTGATGAAATTGGCGTGTTGGCATCTGTCTTTGATTCAACAACGGCACAATTGCAAGACTTAATTGGTACGTTGGAGCAGCGCGTTGCCGATCGTACTTTGGCGTTACAGACCTCAACGGAGGTCAGCCGGCGGCTATCTACCATTCTTGACCCCTCGCAATTGGTGCTGGAGGTGGTGGAACAGCTCCAATCGGCGTTTGGATATTACCATGCGCATATTTATTTGTTTGATCCGACGCAGGAGTATCTGGTGATGAAAGGTGGTACAGGCGAAGCGGGGCGCATTATGCTGGCGCGGGGGCACAAAATCCCGCGCGGGCGTGGTTTGGTCGGGCGTGCAGCAGAGCTCAATGCTCCGGTCTTTGTGCCGGATGTCTCTGAGGATATGAACTGGTTGCCTAATCCGTTGCTGCCAGAAACGAAAGCAGAGGTTGCCGTTCCGATTTCTGTGGGTGATCAGGTCTTGGGTGTTTTGGATGTGCAGCACAATGTTTTAGGTGTTTTGAAGGAAGAAAGTGTCGCACTGATTCAGGGCATTGCCAGCCAAGTAGCGATTGCACTGCAAAATGCGGAAGCGTACGAACGGGCGCAGCGGCAGGCACAGCGTGAGACATTGCTGGCTGAGTTGAGCGGCAAAATACAAAGCGCGGCGACAATTGAAGATGTGCTCAAAACTGCTGTTGAGGGGCTAGGACAGGCGCTTAAGGCACGCCGATCTGGCGTGGAGCTGGGACTGCGTCGCCCGCCCCAAGTGGTCGGTGAACTAAATAACAACTTAACACAGGAAGAAGGGGGAGACGGTTTTGGCAGTAGTTGACAGTCTCCCTGAAATGTCGTATGGTTGAGTAAATTAGAATGGTGTGCTGATGAGTATTTTGCAAATGAAAGTGTGGTTGGAGATCAGGCAAGGAGTGCGGCATGTTTTCGATACGTAAGCGTTATCTAACCTTGACGGCGGAGATGCGCGTCGTATTCTGGTTTGCCCTCGTTGGTGTAGCCGTAGCGTTTTGGATGGGTTACTCTGGCTTTCGCCAGTTGCCGGCGGCGACGTTTTCCGGGTGGATTAACGGTATCTTGCCGCTCTTCTTTCTGCTGGGTTCGCTGGCGAGCGTGATTCTGTTACTGGTTGGGTACTCAAAAGCGGGCGGCAGAATCTTTCTCTTCACCATGTGGATGGTCTTATTAGGTGTGCCATTGGCTGTCAGTGGCATTGGTATGGCGATAGCAATTACCGCTTTTTTGCTCACCCTCTATCTCTTCCGGCGGATATTTGCCGGTTTTGCGGCAGAGACAAGCGCGGCAATCGGGCTTTTGCTGGCAGTTACGATACTTTTGCTGGATACACTGGCATTCTGGCAGCGAATAGAGGTTGCAGAAAGTTTTATCAATCTGCTAAATGCCAGTGCTATGACTGTTCTGATAATGCTGGCGGTAGTGGTGGCGCAGAATATTACGACTTATTCCATCCGCACCAAGTTGATGCTGGCATTTGTCCTGATCACCGGTTTGCCGGCGGTGTTCCTCGTTTTTTACAATAATTATCGTATCAGTGGTTTTTTGAACCAACAAGCGAACCAGAAACTTCTGGAGAATGCTTCGAGTGTTGCCAGTGATCTTGATGTATTCGTTCAAACCAATCTGGATCTTATTCGTACAGAAGCACAACTGCCATCTATTGTCAAATTTATGGAGCGGGCTTTGAGCGTTGAGGAAAGCTTGGAAGCTCGAATGGAGCTGAGCAACATTTTGAATTCGTTAGTAAAAAAGGACCCGGTCAATATTCGTTCTTATGCGTTGCTGGACAGCAGAGGTATTAATATTGTCGACACTGAAGTTAGCAATATCGGCGCTGATGAATCCGGCTTTTTTGATTATTATCGGCGTCCTTTGCTGAGCGGGCTTCCAGCAGTTTCTTTGTATTATGTTGGTTCAGAAGCTGTCTTAACGTTCAGCGCGCCAGTGGTAGGGGCAGATGGTAACACCCTTGGTGTTTTGCGTGTTCACTATGACACAGATGTGTTGCATCAGCGTATTTCCCGGTCCAGCAGTGCTTTTGGGTTGAATGTGAATGTTCTTCTAGTAAATGAAAATGGCATTTTGCTTGCTAATAATTCAAAACCATGGCTGGTCAATAAGTTTCTCAGCCCGCCTGACCCACAGAACTTAGAAAGGCTGCGTTCTGAGAATCGTCTACCGCGGGTGCCTCCGGAGGATTTGGCACTCAATTTGCCTTCTCTGAGTGCAGGAATTGCTGCGGCGGGCTCTCAGCCTATATTTACATTTGAAGTCCCGCCCGATCAGCAGGCTTACGGTCCGCCTCGCGCGGAGCGAGCGAGTTTAGTACAACTAAAAAACGTGCCGTGGTCTGTTGTTGTCGCTGAAGCAGAAGAGGTATTCCTCGCACCAGTTGGACAGCAAGGACGTGTGATTCGCCTGCTGGGTGTGTTGGCAGTTGCGGTAGGTTTGATTGCTGGTGTTTCTATTTCACAAGTGCTTAGTATGCCGATTATGCAATTAACAACTGCTTCTAAGCGCATTGCTCAAGGCGATTTGAATGTTAGGGTTCAGGTTCAAACGGGTGATGAACTTGGTTTATTGGCAACTACATTTAACACAATGACGGATCAATTGAACGACTTAATTGGTACACTCGAACAGCGTGTTGCCGACAGAACGCGTGAACTGCAACTGGCGGCGGATGTTGGCCAACGCGTCAGTATGGTCCGTGATCTGGATGTCTTGCTGAACGAAGCGGTGGAGCTGATTCGCCAGCGTTTTGGTTTGTATCACACACAGGTCTATCTGATGGATACTGCAGGCACCAATCTTGTGTTGCGCGCGGCAACGGGAGAGGCTGGTGCTGAACTGTTGAAGCGCGGGCATCAGTTGCCGCTTGGCCAAGCTTCTATTAACGCCAGAGCAGCTGCCGAGCGACAGGCGGTGATCGTCTCGGATACTGCCGCCAGTGAGTCCTTCCGTCCCAATCCGCTTTTGCCAAACACGCGCTCCGAAATGGCTGTGCCGTTGATTGCAGCCGGACGTGTAGTTGGTGTACTGGACTTACAAAGCGATCGCGTGGGTGCATTGAAACAGGAGAACCTGTCCGCATTTGAAGCGCTGGCTGGACAACTGGCGATTGCCATTTCAAATGCTGAGCTGTTTGGCGAGGTTGAGCGGTCGCGGAAAGATCTGGAAGTGTATCTGAGGCGAATGGCACGGGAAGGCTGGGAGGACTTTCTTGATGGAGTCCATGAGAAAGAACGACTGGCTTTCGCTTATGATCAGGGCGCGGTTGTACCAGTGCGCGAAATCCAGCCGAGCGAGCAAAGTGCGAACGCACTAGTGCAACCGCTACAGGTTGCCGGCGAGCCGATTGGCAAGTTGTTGCTTGAGCGTGACGAATCGTGGACAGAGGAGGATGTTGAACTGGTGGAAGCAATTGCCCGCCAGGTGACACAGCAGGTAGAAAGTCTGCGTCTGCTGGCGCAGACCGACCGTTACCGCGCTCAGGCAGAAGAGGCAGTGCGTAGGCTCACTCGCGAAGGTTGGCAGGATTACATGAAGGAATTTGAACGGGCACAGAAGGGTTATGTTTATACGGGGGACCAGGTGGTGCCGCTTGCTACTGAAAACGAAGGTGATCACTTCGCTGCCTGTGAAATCAGGGTGCGTGACGAGGTAATTGGACAACTGGGTATTGCCGGAACGGAGGAGCTGGCGCCGGAAGATGCTGAATTGGTGGCGATCATCAGTGAGCGCCTGGGAGCGCATCTGGAAACCCTGCGTCTATTTCAGACCGCGCAGCAGGAACTTTCCGAACGTCAGCGCGCCGAAGCAGAAAAAGCCCGCTTGCTCGAACAGGTGCAAGCCGCATTGGCTGAAACCGAAACGCTTTATGCTATTTCCAGCGCTGCAACGCGCTCGCTGGAGCTAGATGAGATTTTGCGCGAGACACTGGGAAAGCTTTTGAATGCCACGGGATATGACGCTGGGCTAATCAGCATGACTGATGACAAGTCTGGTAAGCCCCGGCTGGCAATTCAGCAGAATTTGCCCGATTCGCTGGTAAAGCGCTTGAGTCTAGAGGATACTGAAGATGTTTTGCGTGACCGGTTATTACAAAGTCAGGAGACGGTCGTATTTGATAACCTGGCTGAGGATATCCCTCTGGACAGCAGTGCACTTCTTCATGCCGGATTGCATGCCTTTTTAAGTGTACCAATCATCTCTAAGGGACGTTTGTTGGGCAACCTTGTGCTATTCGGTCAACGTGAGCGTACAACGCCGACGTCTTCACTTTCATTGGTGCAGGCTGCCGCGCAGCAACTGGGTATTGCCATTGAAAATGTGACTCTCTTCCAGCAAGTACAGCGTCAAGCAGAATACGAGGCGACGATTAATGCCATCAGCCAGAAGATTCAGAGCGCTACAACTGTTGAAAGCGCTTTGCAGATAGCGATCCGCGAACTGGGGCGTGCGCTGGGCGCACAACGCACGCGGGTTCATCTCACTGTTGGAAAGAATGAACAAGCGTCCCTCCAGCGCGGCGGTAATGGTTCACAGGCGGGTGAAAAATGAATGTAAGCAAACCTTATATTATGGCTGTGTGTCATCAAAAAGGCGGGGTCGGCAAGACAACCACAGCACTGGCGCTGGGAGCCTGTTTAGCCGAAAGGGGATTGCACACTTTGATGGTTGACCTTGACCCTTCCGGCAATCTCACTAATGGGGTGGGGTTGATGCAGGCAACAGCCTATAAGTCTATTGCAGATTATCTGCTGGTAAGTGAGCCGTTACAGAGTATTTTGAGGCAGACAACAATACCCAATTTGGATATTATTCCAACAAACCAGGATGTAAGCGGGCTGGGGAGTTCATTGTATTCTCTTGCTCAATATGAGACGCTATTGTATCGGCGCTTTTCCCAAAGCGAATTGGATACATATGATTTTATTATTATAGACTGTCCACCCTCGCTAGGCTCATTGACTATTTTAGCACTGGGCGCCGCACATCTGGCGCTAATCCCGGTACAGTGTGAGTATTATGCCTTTCAAGCGCTCGAAGGATTATTTAAGCTGATCCGATCCCTGCGCATTAAAGCCAATCCTGATCTGGCTTACCGATTGTTGATCTCTATGTATGATCGGCGTGGTTTGTTACACACACGCGTGCTGGAGCGTATCCTGGAGAAAATGTCCAAAGCGACCTTTGAAACAAGAATTGGGTTTGATAGTAAAATACGGGAAAGTCAGATGGCCGGCGTGCCTTTGCCGGTTTACGCTCCAAATACCCGCGCCGCCCTGCAGTTCCGTGCTTTAACGGATGAGATTTTGGCCTATGTCCAAGCGCAAAGTATTCCTCAACCGGCTTGATAATCTTTTTTCCGAAGATGCGGCGCCGCCAGATCCCTTTGAGATGGCACCGCAACAGGAAAAAGATGCCCGCGCTGAAGGCTCAAGTGAACAGCCTGAAGCGGTATTGACTCGTCCCGCACTTGCTCCGGATCAAAAACCTCATGATGAGCTGAAATCATCAGCAAACCAATTCACGACTGCGCATCTAGAAGGAGCCTGGGCGGAATATCTCAATGCTGTTGACCGTCCGGAACAGATGACGTTTAGTTATGATCTGAGCGGTTCTTCTTCCCTTCCCAAGGTTCGGCATGATGACGATTCGTCGCCCAATGGTGGTAAACCGCGCCTTTCGGCGCCGCTGGTGGTGGGCAATGAGTGCATCGGTACGATTGAATTGGAGGGGGACCCGGAAAATCCCTGGAGCGAGCAAGAAGCCGGGTTAGTTTCCAGTGTTTTGCAGCAGATGGCACAGCACCTGGAAAATCTGCGCTTGCTTTCGCAGGCGGAACAATATCGCAAGGAAGCGGAACTTGCAGTGCGCCGTCTGACGCGTGAGGGTTGGGAAAGTTTCCTGGAAAGCCGAGCGACTTCAATCAGCGGTTATGTCTATGATGCTAACCGTGTAGTTCCTGTTGAGACTGATTCTTTGCCTTCTGTCACCACGTCAAACTGCATTATTCATCCAATTACGGTGCGTGAAGAAACAATTGGAGAGCTGGTGATTGAAGCCCCCCGGACGGATACAGCAGCCGATTTGCTGAAAGCGGTTGCCGAGCGGCTGGGCGTGCATATTGAAAATCTGCGCCTTTTGGAAGAAACGGAGCGCGCTCGCCGTCAGCTTGACCGGCGTGCGGCTGAGCTTGAAACAGTGGCAAAAGTGAGTACGGCAGCGGCGACCATTCTTGATCCAGGAACACTGCTGCGAACAGTGGTGGAGCTAACCAAATACAGCTTTAAACTGTATCATGCGCACATTTATGAGCTTAATGAGCTGACCGGTGAGCTGGTGCTGGCTGCCGGTGTGGGCAAGATTGGCGACACCATGCTTTCTGAGCGACACTCGATTGCCCTGGATGATCCGCACGCAATGGTTGCAAAAGTGGCGCGCACGCGCAGCGGGATGATCCTTTCTGATACCCGGAGTGACTCTCACTACATATATCACCCGTTGCTGCCGGATGTGCGTAGTGAGCTGGCAGTGCCGATGATTGTCGGCGATCAGGTTTTGGGTGTGTTCAGTGTTCTGTCCGACATTCCCAACCGTTTTCAGGAAGATGATATGCGTACATTTTCCACGCTTGCTTCACAGACGGCGGTAGCACTGCGCAATGCGCAATTGTATGCCGAACAGATGCGCACTGTTGAGCGTCTGCGCGAGCTTGATCAACTGAAAACCTCCTTCCTGGCAAACATGAGCCACGAGCTGCGCACGCCGTTGAACTCCATTCTCGGTTTTACCGATGTGATGCTAATGGGATTGGATGGACCGTTGACCGATTTGATGGTCAATGATCTGGGATTAATCCAGAAGAATGGCAGGCATCTGCTCAGTCTGATCAATGATGTGCTGGATATGGCGAAGATTGAAGCTGGTAAGATGAATCTGGTCTTTGAGCGCTTCAAACTAGAGGACGTGATTAAAGAGGCGTTGGATGTAGCAAGTCCACTTGCTCGTGAGAAGGGTCTCTGGCTTAATTTTCATCCCGGCAATGCTGAGGGACTGGAACTGGTGGCGGATGCAGTGCGGATGCGCCAGGTGTTGATCAATATTCTGGGTAACGCGATTAAATTTACCGAGACCGGTGGTGTAGATTTGTCGGTAGAAAAGCGGGAAGAGGTAGTGCATATTGTGGTAGCGGATACCGGCATCGGTATCCCGGAAAACAAGCTAGAAATGATCTTTGAAGCCTTCAGTCAGGTGGATACATCCACAACCCGCAAAGCTGGCGGTACTGGACTGGGTTTGCCGATTAGTCGTCGTTTGATTGAGCTTCAAGGTGGCAGGCTATGGGCAGAGAGCAGTGGTATACCTGGTGAGGGTTCCCGTTTTATTATTGAAATGCCGTTAGAGGTGAAAGCTGAATAAAATTACCCATTAGCGACGGACACCCTGAAGAGGCTCTGTCGAAACATTATTGTCGAGGTTGTCCAAAAACATATATGTCTATCCCACAATATCTTGAATGTATGCAGTGTCAGCATCAGCAGGCTTATAAGCCGCTGGAGTTGCCAACTTGCGAGAATTGCGGCGCTAACTGGTTAGAACCGATCTATGATTATGCTTTGTTCAAGCGGCAGGTATTGCGCGGCTTACCCGGACGACTGTTCAATATGTGGCGTTATCATGAGGTCCTGCCGGTTAATGATCCATTTGCGTTGAATCTGGACTATGTGGGCGGGACGCCACTGGTTCCTGCCCGGCAATTTGCTGCCGATTTAGAGAGCACCCGACTTTATATTAAAGACGAACGTTACGGACCAACCAGCTCATTTAAGGATCGCCAAGCAGCTCTTTCGGTCGCGGCAATGCTGGAAGCTGGCGTGCGCGAAAGCGTGATTGCCTCGACCGGTAACGCGGCAGTGGCTTATGCGGCTGCCTGTGCTCGAGCAGGTATCAAGTTATGGGTCTTCATGACCAGTCTGGTACCTTCAGAGAAGCTGCGCGAGGCAGCGTTGTTTGGTGCCGAGGTCATTAAAGTCAGCGGCACCTATGATCAAACCAAACAAATAGCGGCAGAGTTTGCCCGCCGGCGCGGTTTGCCCCTCGATCGCGGTGCGCATAGCATCCCGGCGCGTGAGAGTATGAAGACCCTTGCCTATGAGATTGCCGAACAGCTTGGCTGGCAGGCACCCGATTGGTACGTGCAATCAGTTAGCGGCGGACTTGGTCCGCTGGGGGTATATCATGGTTTTATGGAATTGCTCCGCATGGGACTGGTGGATCGTATTCCAAAGATAGCGGTTATTCAAACGGAAGGTTGTGCACCGATGGTGCATGCTTTTAAGGCAGGTAAGCCTACAGCCGATCCGGTCATCCCACAAACGTTGATCGCCATCCTCTCAACAGGCGATCCGGGAAAGACTTACACATATCTCTGGAAGTTGCTCAACCAGTATGGCGGTGTGATGGAAAGCGTGAGTGACAGCGAGGCGTTTACCGTGATGCATTCGCTGGCAAAGCGTGAGGGGATGGCAGTAGAGCCGGCTGCGGCGGTGGCATTTGCTGGTTATGAAAAGCTGCGCCGGCAAGGTGTCATCGGTGCTGATGAGCTGGTGGTCATCAATTGTAGCGGGCATACCTTCCCGGTGGAAAAGCATGTGCTGGGCGACCAATGGAAAGTGGATATCAGTTTGGGTAGCGTTGCACCGGCAGCTCCTAAAGAAGGGCTGGTAGCGGCACTGGAATCTCTCGATGAAAAAACTACCACCGTGTTGATTATCGAAGATAACCCCGATGACGCGTTACTGATTCGTCGGTTTCTGGAGAGCCGTAAAGCCTACCGCGTTTTCCATGCAGAGAGCGGTATGGAAGGATTGAAGCAGGCGCGTCAACGCTTGCCAGATTTGATAATTTTGGATATGATGATGCCGGAAGTGGACGGTTTTCAGGTTTTAAAGGAATTAAAGCAAGAAGAAGCTACCGGGCGCATCCCGGTGATTATTGTTAGCGCCAGAGATGTCACCAGATCAGAATTAGAAGCTGTGGGTGGTGTGGAGGGTGTCTATCAGAAAAGTAATCTTCCAGTACAGACTTTCTTGAATCAGGTGACGGAAGTGCTTGAACAAAAACGGCGCGCAGAAGAGGAGTAAGCCAATGAGCCGACGTGTGCTTTATATCGAAGATAATCCGGACAATATGACATTAGTGCAACGGGCAATTGAGGCTATTGGATTGACTTTCATCGGAGCAGAAAATGGGACGCGGGGATTGGAAGTCGCCTTTTCTGACACACCAGATTTGATTTTGCTGGATATAAATTTACCTGATATAGATGGTTATGAGGTGGCGCGCCGTCTGCGCAATAGCGGCAGGGCCGAGTTAAAGTATGTTCCGATTGTCGCGGTCACTGCCAATGCACTGCGCGGCGATGCCGAAAAGGCGCTTGAGGCAGGCTGTGATGTTTACATGTCCAAACCGATCAATATCCGTGAGCTGTGGGCACGGGTCGAAGCATTGCTGTCTGATACAAAGTCGTGACCTTCAATTCTCCTTTTTCTTATCTAAAACATCTGGAATGCTCTGGATGCCACGAGCATTTTGATCCGCGTCAGTTGCAGACATATTGCCCGATCTGTCAGTCACCTCTTGTTGCTCTTTATGACCTTGAAACTGCCAGAAAGCAGCTTGACCGCGAACAGATCAGCCGGCGGCGTCAGGCGATGTGGCGCTGGCATGAATTACTGCCAGTATTTGACCCGCAGAACGTCATCACGTTGGGCGAGGGGGATACGCCCTTGCTCACCCTGCCGCATTTGGGCGCAAAGCTCGGTTTGCGGCATCTGATGCTTAAGGATGAGAGCATGAACCCAACCGGTAGCTTCAAGGCGCGCGGGCTTTCTGCAGCCATCTCCAAAGCGAAAGAGCTTGGGGTGGAAAAGGTAATTATTCCCACTGCCGGCAATGCGGGAGGCGCCATGGCAGCCTATGCCAGCCGTGCCGGTTTGAAAGCACATATCTTCATGCCCAAAGATACCCCGCTGGCGAATGTGCTGGAAAGCCGCATCGCCGGTGCAACAGTCATTTTGATTGATGGTCTGATTTCAGAAGCTGCTGGTATGGCAGGGGTCAAAGCGCGTGAAGAGGGTTGGTTTGATGTTTCGACTTTTAAAGAACCTTATCGCCTTGAAGGCAAAAAAGTGATGGGTTATGAGCTGACCGAGGCTCTTGGATGGGTGCTGCCAGACGTAATTATCTATCCAACCGGCGGTGGCACTGGATTGGTAGGTATCTGGAAAGCAATCGGTGAATTGGAAGCGCTGGGCTGGCTGGAAAGCAGGCGTAAGCCGCGCATGATTGCTGTGCAGGCTGAAGGTTGTGCGCCGGTAGTACGCGCTGTTGAACGCAATGCTCCCTTCTGTGATTTTTGGGTGGGTGCAGAAACGATCGCATCCGGATTGCGGGTGCCAAAAAGTTTTGCCGACCAGTTGATCTTAAAGACAATACGAGAATCCGGCGGAACTGCAGTGGCAGTCAGCGATACAGCGATTTTACAAGCCCAGAAAGAACTGGCAATGATGGAGGGAGTATTCGCTGCCCCGGAAGGTGCTGCCACGCTGGCAGCGCTAGCCACACTCAAAGAGCGTCAACTTATCCATCCGGACGAGCAAATCCTGCTTCTCAATACCGGCACCGGTCTTAAGTATCTCGAACAGTTACATTGAGAAGGCTGAGATAAGGAACAAAGCTGGCATTTTATCCCGTGATTCTCAGTGTCCTATAAAGTGTGTAGATGGCAGTCCCCGTGAAAGTTATGAAAAGAAGGGCGGAGATACGCAGAATATTCCACTCCAATTGTGGATTGGGTTCGCCATGGTAGATGTCGGTTAGTGCAAGATGGCTGAAAAACAATGCAATGAGCGCGGCGATTCCCAAAGCCATACTCAACTTGATAAGCGTCTTTAGCCTGTTCATCTGAAACCTTCCTGTTGTAACAAATGGTTTATCCCGTCTGTCTTAAAATTGGATAGAGCGAAGTATTAGCCCGTTTTTGTAGCGCAAAAGTATTTTGCGAAAACCCGCAATTCCTTTCTGAAATACAGGATAGCAATTGTGAGGAGCATAGTCAATATAAGCCCAAGATTACAGGCGACCTGGTTCTGAATTACCGCATAGTAGGAGAAGGATGCAGCGGTGTTATTCATAGTGATATGAGCCAGCGCAGTCACAAAGATGCTCTCACTTTTGGTGTACACATACGCCAGGTAGGTATGAGTACAAATGGAACCAAGTGCCAGAATGAGCAGATTAAGTATGGTTTGCCAGAATGGTAATTTGGTTGCCTGTGGGATAACGAAAGCAAGCGGAATGTGCCAGAGGTACCACAACAGCCCGCCGATGATGATGCCAATCCAGGGCTTGATCTTGTAGAGCATGGGAAACATAAAGCCACGATGACCAAATTCCTCACCAAAACCGGTGATGATGCCCGGAATGACGTTTAACACGGTTAATCCGCCGATGGTGTAGATGAGTAGCATCATGCTGGGGGTGAAACCTGGTGGAAGTGCAGCCTGAATATCTTGTCCTGTGACGGTAAATTGTTGTGCCAATTTGTCCAGAAAAACCCGGCCGCTGAAATCCCAGGTGATGCCGCCGAATGCAGTAAAGGAGATATAGGATACTCCGGTAATCCCCAGCGAAATCAGCCAGAATTTGAGATAATCTTTCAGCCTGCCAAAGCGCAAATTGGCGTCGCTGAATTTTGGTGGGTAGAAGAAAAGGCGTGTCAACAGGGCGGCGATGGCGGGGGTCATCATATATCCCTGTGCCAGATAGGCGCCATATTGTCCAGCCATCCTTGCTCCAATGATAAAAACGGTGCAAAGGACGGCAAGAAGTGTGAAGTAAAAGATAAGCGCTTTGTGTTTCATTGTTGTTATTCGCTTAAGAATTTGCAGGTTATATCGGGTTTTGTTGATTAATCTTTGCGTACAAAAACTGGTCAAGAATTTGACCGTCCTTGATTACGCTGCTTCTCATTCGTCCTTCTAACTCGAAACCTGCTTTTCGCAACACCCGACAGGAAGCGGCATTGGTGGCGTAAGGCTCGGCGTAAATGCGCACCAAACCAAAGTGTTCAAAGGCAAAACCAACGAATCGGGTTACAGATTCGCTCATGATCCCTTTTCCCCAATAGGGTTCTGCCAGCCAGTATCCCAGTTCGGCAGTAAATCGGTGGACATCGGTATTTATGGTGAGACCGATCCCGCCGATTACTTCTTCTGGTGTCGCGATGGCGAAAAAAGTCACCGGGTTTTGTTGGGCAACCATTGCAAGGAATTCTCTGGCATGTTCAATTGTATATGGAAAGGGAAAACCATCCCGCAGGTTGATCCAGATTTTACGATTGTTGGCGTATTTCGCCAGTGCATCAGCATCGTGGATGCTCCAATAACGGATCGTTCCAAAAGATGTATTGATGATTGCCATAACTTGTTTCCCTGAAAAACAATGTTTCGCGCGTTTGGGTCAAATTTTGCGCTTAGGTGGCGTGGGCGGAATAAGCAATTACATCGTTGACATATATAATTCGGAAACTCATTTACCAACCCCTCTAATCCGTATTAGCCGATGGGTCAGGAGTGGGCTATCAACTGCAAAGCCCAGTTGCCGGCACGTTCAAGTTCACCATCTTTCAGGGGACCTTCCTGACCGCTGACAAAAAAACCTTCCGGCGGCACAAGCAGATACCCTCCCAGTTTTTTAAGATGTCTTCCGATGACATTCGCAGCATATCCGCCAGTGTTAACGATGAAGCGGAAGAAAGGTGACTTAATATCACTCAGCATGATTCGGGTATCAAAAGTAGCAACCCGCACACTCTTGAGGTCGGTTTGGTCAAGTGCTTTCAGGAATGTCTGTATTGCTTCTGTTGGGCGAAAACCACGCGTGGGTGAACCAACAATCAGAAGGTCCACTCCCCGAATGTTTTCGGTTTTCACCGAGTTAACCCGTAACGTTTGCACCGGTTCTTTAGTGCCGATTGTGTCACCTATTGCCCGAGCAATTTGCTCAGTATTGCCAAATACCGAGTCATAAACAATCAATACATTCATTTTTTATTTTCCTTAATGATGTTGAAGAATATAGATAGCTTGTTCGCTATCCACGATAACATTGGGTTGGGTACGTGCCATGATACGAAGGACAGCCTGGTGCGCTTCGTCGTCAGTGGTTGCGCAGCCATCCGAAACCACGCGCAGGTAGAAATCGCGGGCGTGGGCGTCCATTGCAGTCATCAATACACATCCATCAGTGATGATTCCCGTCACGACAACGGTATCCACCCCTAGACAGCGGAGAAGCACTTCCAGATCGGTATTGTAAAAGCCGGAATAACGGCGCTTGATAACAGTGTAATCGCCGTCCAGGTATTCTAGCCCTTCAATCAAATCCGCACCGGTTGTGCCTTCTATGCAATGGATTGGGCTGATATCGGCTTCGCGTCCGAAGTCAATCAGTTGTCGTCGGTGTTCCTGGATGATCCAGATGACTGGCGTACCGCTGGAGCGGGCCGCACTTGCCAGCTTGTTTATGACTGGTACCAGTGCTTTAGCGCCGGGCGTGTATAAACGACTATCCGGTTTTATTCCATCATTTTGCATATCAATAATCAAAAGGGCTGGTTTCATGAGAGCTTTCTCCGAGCGAGAACAAATATTTCTGTGACTGGATGAGGCATATCGAGTGTATATTATCACAGAATTACGTTAGAATTAAAAACGAGATTGGTTTATAAATTGAGATAGGAGCGATATGAGTAAAGCACTTGGTTTCTTTCTTGGACTGTTTTCCGGTATGGTTGTAGGCGGAGTTGCTGTACTGTTGTTAACCCCTAAAGCTGGCCGCGAGCTGCGGGATGAATTGCAGGACGACTTGGGTAACATTGCCCGCGACGTTGGACACACATTTGGCGGGAGTTATATTCTGCTGGAAAGACAGCAGCAAAATTCGGCACAAGAACCTACCTCTTAATTTTTAATTTTTGAACAGTTTTGTATCGTCTGGGATTTCTAGCGGTTACATGAAGCTTTATCGGCGATATTAAGAAGATATCCGAAAAAATTAGTTTTGCTTTTCCTGCTTTAGCAGGCGCGCCGAGTTGGCAAGAATGCCCAGATCGGGCAAAGATTGTGCTGCGGCAGCCAAAACGGGCGGAAGAATCCCCAATGCAGCTAGTGTCAGACCGACAAGATTATAAACCCCGGTAAAAATCAGATTCATCTTCACCACACTCATCGTGCGTCTCGCAATGCGTAAAACTTTTGGGATAAGCCGCCAATCCTCATGTAGCAGAGCAATATGTGCGACTTCAATAGCGATGTCGCTGCCGACAGCGCCCATCGCAATTCCCACATTTGCTTGTGCCAGCGCAGGCGCATCGTTAATGCCATCGCCGATCATGATGACTGTTTTTCCCTTCGCTTGGTAATCCTTCACAATTTGGATTTTGTCTTCTGGCAGTAAATCGGCGCGGTATGCGATGCCCAGACTGCCCGCCAGCGCCGCCGCGGCACGTTCGTGATCGCCCGTTAGCAGCTCGATATGTTTGACACCCAGCGAATAGAGCTCTTTGAGTGCCTCAGGGACTTCTCTGCGCAATGTGTCAGCAGCGGCAAGAATTGCTGCCAGCTTGTTGTTGCATGTAACAAGAAGCAATGTTTTGCCCTGCGCTTCCAATTGTTGCACCTCGGGCAATGCTTGTACTTGCGGGAACAAGTGCCGGTTGCCTATGGTTATTTGCATTCCATTGACACGAGCGCGAACACCCTGCCCGGGTAATGCTTCGAAGTCCTGAGGTTCAGCAAGCGGTAAATGTTGCTCACGGGCGGCGGCGCGTACCGCCTCAGCCAGCGGATGTTCTGAATAACGTTCTGCGGCGGCAGCTAACGTCAGAATTTCAAGGGTTGACAACCCATTCAACGCAATGATGTCAGTGATTTTCGGTTGACCAAGCGTCAGTGTGCCGGTTTTGTCTATCAATACCACATCGGCGCGCGCCAGTGTCTCGAGATATTTGCCGCCTTTGATCAACAAGCCGCGTTTGGCGCTTGCACCAATGGAAGCCAGCATGGCAATCGGCGTTGCCAGCGCAATCGAACAGGAGCAAGCCACTACCAATACCGCAGCAGTGGCGAGCGGGTTGCGGCTGATGAGAAAAGTCAGCGCTGCGATACCAGCCACCAGCGGCAGGTAATACCCGCTGAAGCGGTCAGCGAAACGCTGCACTTCGGAGCGGTGCGCTTCGGCTTCTTCGACCATTTTGATCACACGTCCGAAAGTAGTATCCGGACCAACGCGTAACGTTTTGATGCGCAGGCTACCCAGCTTGGCAATTGTGGCGGCGAAGACATGCGAGCCTTTTACTACCTCGACCGGCATTGCTTCACCAGTAATGGAGGATTGATCCACTGTGGCGTGGCCATCCAGTACTTCGCCGTCCACCGGGATTTTCTCGCCGGGGCGGACAATCACTACCTCGCCGGTCTGTACCTCGGAAACTGGCACTTCCTGCTCTATTCCATCACGTTCGATACGTACAGTTTGAGGAGCGAGAGCATTCAATTCTTTGACTGCACGGCGGGCGCCCTCGGTGGTGAATTGCTCTACATAACTGCCGATACGCATGAAAATAACGACAATCGCCGCCGTGACCCACTCACCAACCAGCAAAGCGGCAATTACGCCGATGGTCATCAGGGTGTGTGAGGTAATTTGTTTTTTGAGAGCGGCACGTACAACATTGATAAAAACTTGCCAGCCGCCAGCAATGACGATAGCAACACCTAATGGAAATGGGACAAGGACATTCAGCTTATCGAACATCCCCAGCCACTCCCCGGCAATGACAATTATCATGACAGTACCAAACACTGCCCCAAGCAAAATTTCGGACTGGCGGCTGAAGAAATTTGCGCCAGCAGATGATGGCGTATTGCCAACCGCATAACCAGCGTCTTCGATTGCTTTCCGAATTGTCGAAAAACCTACCAGCGCAGGGTCAAGATGGACAATGGCTTTTTCGGCGGTTAGCAGAACCTGCACAGATTTGACACCGGGGAGCTTTGTGACGGCACGTTCAACATGAAGTGCGCATTCAGCGCAATCCATACCCTTGACAGGGATTTCAATAGTTTTTGTTTCCGGTGTATCTCTCATTTTTTGAAGTTAAGAGTATTTAAGCAGCATGTGGATGGATGATCTGGCAAACTGGTTGTCTATGTTGAGACGATTGGCTGATATTGATTATGATATATCATACCTTGTTTATATAAATTTGGGTAGTGTGATATAACTATCGCATTTCATGTAATTTTTCGGGTGATTTAATGAATCAATTCTACTGCTACACTTGAACTAGACAAACGGGTGCGGTTCGCACCCTGCTAACATGCTACGATATGTTTCGGCGCGGTTGGGGAATGCTTATTTCTTAATTTTTTGTAAAGCCTCCTGTCCCGCCGCTGACATGTTGTAGCGGCGGCGTTTTTTTAAAGTTGAGAATAGCAGGAGGTGTGAGATGAGTTTTTTGATTTTGTAGAACCTATTGGGTGGGGTGATGGGCAGAAAATAGGAGCAGAATGTTTTGGCTCTAATCTTGTATATGCTTTTCAGGAGGGGGAAGGATGAGAGTTTATGCGCTGCGTTTGTGCCCCGGTGAAGACCTCAAAGTTGCAGGAGGTAGCCAGTCTCAACCCGCGTGATTTGGGTTATTCGGGTCGCAAGCGTGTGACACTGGCGTGTGCGTTTGCCATGCAAACACCGATTTTGGTATTGGATGAACCGACTGCGGGGCTAGACGCAACAGAACAGGCACAGTTGGCTCGGGCAATTCAATTTGCAAACGGTCAGGGGAAGACAGTGCTGGTAATTTCGCATGACATGGACTTTATCGCCGAGAACTTTGAACGGGCAATTCTGTTGAAAGATGGGCGGGTGATACTGGACGCACCTATGGAGGATTTTTTTGCACAAACGCAGTTGCTGGAATCGGCAGCGATTACCCCTCCGCAGATGGTACGCCTAAGCCTCGCGCTTAACTTTTCTAAACCTGCCTTGACAGTTACGCAATTTTTGGATACACCTCAAAAAACAGAAGCGATTTAGAAATTTTCTCCAGTTACAGTTAAAATATACGTATGAGCGCATCCGATTTTCTTCGCCTGCTGTTGATGCTGGGTATTCTGGGTATGGTGTTGCTCGCAGTTTTTTATCTGCGCAGGCGCGAAATGTCTTGGCAGGCGTATTTGCTCTGGGGGCTGGTGGCATTGCTTTTCCCTATCCTTGGTCCGTTTTTAGTGATTGTGTGCCGCCCCGGGCGCCCGCGCAATGCAGAGAAGCATCCGCCGGGCAGGTTGCTTTCTTAGAGCATATTCCATGAATATGCTTTTTTCTTTTTCCGCAGGAGGCTCACTTGAAAAATGACCGTTGGCTGCTTGTCATTATGGCAGGTGTCCTATTGTTGTCAGTCCTGGCAGTTGGATTGTTTCTCGCCCGCCGGGCGGCGCTGGACTATCAGCCGGAGAACAGCCCGGCGAATATTCTGTACAATTATGTGCTGGCAATTGACCGCAAGGACTTTGACCGTGCCTACGGCTATCTGGCAAATCAGCCGAACAAGCCCAGCCCAGGCGATTTTCGTTCCCATGTTCTTTCTGTAACCGACTGGGCAGCTTTGGAAACAATGGAGGTCATCCTTGAAGATGATCAGGCTTTTGTGACCCTTTCCGTTCATCACTACAGCCGTGCTGTGCTGGGGGAAGGCTGGACAGAAAAGGCGACCGCCAAGCTGGTCAAGCAGGATGGAGAGTGGAAAATTCTTACCATGCCTTATCCGTTTTTCAACTACCTCTGGATTCAATCGTCTGATCTGGTACCGTCCCCCCAATCGCCGCTTTATTAGCAGGGATAAAGAGATAAAGGAATAATCAGTATGCGTGTGGTACGGCGTTTGTATTTTTACTTGATTGCATTGATCGGACTGGAAGCGGTCATCTGGGGAGCAATCTCACTGGCACGCACAATGGTTGAGCAGTTGCCGCTACTGGGCACACTGGCCATGCTGGCAGGCGGGTTATCGGCGGTCCTGGTGGGACTGCCGGTATTCCTAATCCACTGGCTGGTTATTCAACGGGATGCGCGTCAGGATGAAGACGAGAAAAGGGCGCTCCTACGGGCGATATTCCTTTATGGCGTCCGGCTGGCTACGTTGATCCCGGTGGCGCATAATCTGCTGGCGTTGGTCAACCGCACTTTGTTTTCATGGCTGGATGTTTTACCCTCGCGCGCCTGGCTTGGAGGCGGGCAAACAATTTGGGATAACCTGATTGCCATAGCAGTCAATTGGGCGGTCTGGTTTTATTTTGATCATGTTCTGCGCAATGAATGGGTAAATTGTACGGATGTGAATCATCTTGCTGGTGTACGCAGGTTGTACCGGTACATTTGGGTCATTTATACGTTGGTTTTGCTGGTCATTGGTGTGCGCGGGCTGGTGAAATTTATTCTGCCGTTACTTGAGTCTCCTTCTTTGATTATGACCGAATGGTTGGGGAACGGATTGACCTTCAGCTTGGTGGGTGCTGCTTTATTTAGCTGGAGCTGGAGGATTGCGCAACGCGCCTGTTCGATTGACAAGGCAGAAGCTGATTCGTCCCTGCGGTTAGGGGTACTGTATGTATTATCCTGGGCTGGGGCAGCGCTGACGCTGCTATCCTTCGGAAGCATCCTGAACAATTTGCTGCGTTTGGCGCTGGGTGGCTTTGCCAGCTTCTCGGAATTTTTGACCGAAATCCGCGATGCGTTTGCCCTGTTGATACCGATGACAATAGTTTGGCTTTATTTTGGGGGCGAACGTCGCCGACAGACCGGCATAGAAACCGAAGAGTTACGCTGGGCTACCCAAGAGCGTTTTTATCTCTCCCCGCTGGCATTGGGCGGGTTGAGCGCGCTGGTGATTGGACTGTGGCAGTTGCTCGGTGTCCTCAATGATTTACTGTTCGGTAAGCTGGGGAGCACATTGCAGTTGCGCGATCCATTGGTGGACTCTCTAGCCACCTTGCTGATTGGTTTGATACTTTGGCTGGTGACTTGGCTGCGCTTGCAGACTGAAAGCCGACGCATGGATGACATTGGTGAATCCGCACGCCGCTCGGTGGTGCGCAGAGGATATCTTTACCTGGTGATTTTTGTGCTTGTGATTGCATTGATGGCTAGTGCCGGTGCTTCTATTTATCGTGCCGTATTACAATTACTTGGTCAGGGAGAGGCGGATTTTTGGCGGCTTCTAGCTCAAGATGGCGAGCGAACGGCTTTGATTGTAGTCTGGCTGTCTTATCATTTTTCTGTTCTGCGTCGGGATGGCGAGCTTGTCCGTGAGAACTTGCGCAAGCGTTACGTTGCTTTTTCTGTTTTGATCTTACGATCTGCTGAAAATGACTTTGCTGAAGAACTGGCACGCACCATAAATCAGCAGATACCCGGTGCGTCTGTTTTTGTGCGTCAGCCGGGTGGTGAGCCTTTGGAAGATGAACTTTTGAGCGTTAAAGCTGTTGTCATTCCTTCCGATTTGGCTTTACAGCCGCCCGACTCATTGCGCCTCTGGTTGTCAGCGTATCGGGGAGAACGGATATTTGTACCGGTTGTGGTTGCCGGCTGGATTTGTCTTGGCGCGGCTGAACAATCATTGCGCGAACAGGTACGCGAAGCAGTACAGGCTGTTCGCCAGCTGGCGGAGGGTCAGCCATTGCGAACAGCTGGTCGGGGATTTAGTGCTTCAACTGTCGTAACGGTATTGGGATGGATCTTTCTGGTTTTGATATCGTTTTGGCTGGTGATGTTGATTATGTCTTTGTTTGGTTTTCTGGATTAATCGGTTTGCTCCACTCCAATATGGTTGTTAATCAAAGACCAGGTGACCTTGAAAGGATCTTAGTCTCAAGACGCCAGTCAACAGATGAAACAGAGCATACAATTCCATAGCAAATGGTAGATAACCACCATAGCCTAGCAGCGGCATTTCAAACACATGCCAGAAATCCGCAAACGGTACGCGGTAAATCCACTTTGGATAGGAATAGAAATTCCATAGCTCCCAGAAGAATCCGCAGATTAGAACACCCACCCATAAAGCGAGCACAGGACGCCAGTCGCCTTTGCGGGTGTAGTCCACCAGCGAAGGGTAACCCAGCCAGAGATTGAGCGGTTCCAGAATAAAGTACAATGACAGCCATACAAAGGGGAAGAAATAGCGCGGCAAAAGAAGTAGCATCATCAGCATCAGCCAGCCAGCAATAAAGAAGGCGATTTGCCCTGATTTTCCAGGTGCGAGACGAAAACCGTTCCCGATTCGCCGTAGCCAGCGAAAAGTACCAGCGAGTTCAGCTGTGCCAAACACGGAGGGCATTACAGTGGAAAAACTGAGTGAAGCCAGGAGAGCATATTCTAGCGAAGAAAACCGGTCAGCGCCCAAATAAAACCAGTTTTGTGTGCGCAAGTTTATCAGTTCAAACAGCCACCAGCCAGGTATAGATAGTAAGAATAGCATAACATACCCCAAGGGTTGACGGGTAGCGAGCGAGTTTCCCTTGCGCATAAACACCAGCCCATCTATTGTTAGCGCGTAGCCCAGCCAGAGGGGGAAGAATGCCCAATGGGTGCGCAAGTCGGGCAAGGTCCAGTTCAGCGTCCAGAACAAGACGACTAACCCAAGTCCTATCCAAAAGTGCAGAGGAAGCTTTCTCACCATTTGGCTTTGTGCTCTTCAATAAAGCCAATTTGCTCTTTCAGCTCAATGGTTTCGCCGGTGTCGCTAGTCACCTGGCCGTTATAATACCCAAACATTTGATGGACTTCGCTGCAAAGCAGTTTGAAGTCCGTTTTTGCTACTCGTTCTAATTGCGGGATAAAGGTCAGGTCCAGCCGTCCATCCTCATCCCGAATCCGCCATGGACGCATAAAGTTGTGCGGGTCATAGTCATAATTCACTTTGCCGAGTTTGTGGATGCGTCCATTCAGGATCAGAGAGCAATCCGTCGCGGCGCTCATATCACCAATCCCTGCGCCAAGATTCAAGCCAATAGTACGTCCATCCGATAGAAAACTGTTCAGACTTCCCCAAATCCAGAAGGATTGATAATTCCATATACCGCGTCCCCAATCTAAACACCCCAGCGAGCTTTGAGGCTCAAGCTCATGGCGTTTGCCATTACAAATGACCCAACCAGAAGCCGGCAGGCAGTTCACCTTACGAGTGTAATAAAAGCGCTTCTTGCCGATGGGGATGACGTTGACGGTGGATTCATGTTGTGGTGCAAGCGAGAGTGTCACATTCGCGCTCAATTCCTGACTGTTGAAGCCATCCCAGTGCACTTCCAGATGGCGACAGGTTGGCTCTGCCAGAAACCGCAGTCTGACGCGTTTATTTTCGAAGCGGCTCTCGCCGCTGGTGCTATTGCGCGGCAGAATAACGCCACGCGCCAGAGGAATGGTTAACGTCTCTTCGTGGTATTTCCAGGATGTGAAATCAATCGTATAGGCGAAGATTGATCCGAGATAACCAATGTCTCCAATAGTGAATGAAAAGAAGTGGTCCGGGGTGAAGACAGCGTAGTAATCCCAGCGTTTGATACGTAGCCATTGTAAGAAACGCAGGCGGTAAAAATGAGCATTTTCGAGGTTGCAGTCCAGAACGGGGTGCCGTGCCCAGCCGTGGTCGTTTAGGGTGCCATTTTCACTCAAGAGAGTGCCGGCAGTATTGATTTCTCGCTGAAAGGTATTTGCCATGTTGCTCCTCCAGTTGTATTTGTTGACATAGTTTACCATTTTCTTAGCTGGATAAATTTTTTGAGATCATAAAATTCAGGAAAAATGTCACTTGATACCCGCATTAGATTTCTTGATAATAATAATGTGTTAGGGGGAATGGTTGTGTCCGGCTGGTTCTTTTAATTTCTAAGAGGTGTATCTATGTCTGATAAATTTACCGCTTTGTTCCAGCCGTTACAGCTTACATCGAAAGTGCAACTCAAAAACCGAATTGTGAAGACGGCTCAGTGGTTTATTTATCCGGAGCCCGATGGTTCGGTGGGTGACCGTTTGGTCAACTTTTATCGGGCTGTTGCCAGAGGTGGACCTGGCATGATCACGGTAGAGGAGTCGATCTGCGATTATCCTTTAGGCGCATCTAATCAGCCGCACATCCGGTTGGATGATGACCGCTTTATTCCCGGTCTATCGCGGCTGGCATCTGCTATTCATGAGTATGATGTCCCCGCAGTTGTCCAGATCACCCATGCGGGTCCCGCACATAACCCGTTGCAACCGAATGGCGGACAGCCGATTGCGCCATCATCTATAGATCCGCCCAGTGAACCGACTTTTGCAGTGGCGCGCGAATTGACTAAGGCAGAGATTGAAGAACTCATTGAGAAGTTTGCTCAAGCTGCACGACGCTGCAAGGATGCAGGATTTGATGGAGTTGAACTGCATAGCGCGCATTATGCGTTGGTAAATGCTTTTCTGTCACGACGGCAGAATAAGCGTCATGATGAATATGGTTGCGATACGCTGGAAAACCGGGCACGCTTTCCGGGCAGCATTCTGAAACGAATGCGCGAACTTTGTGGACCGGATTTTGTCCTGGGTGTTCGGATGAACGGGCGCGAGTGGGGGGATCCACTTGGGACAACAAATGAAGAGGCGATAGCCTTTGCAAAGATGTTTGAAGCTGCTGGCGCCAATTATTTGCAGGTGTCAGCTTATGGTTATGGTCCTTTCTGGATGGCAGCTTTTCCTGATTATGTTGCGGTGATGGGCCCGCCGGACGTGAAGTCCTTTGTGGACCGTTTACCAGACGGCGCGCTAATTCCGGACGCTGCAGAGATTAGAAAGGCGATTAACATTCCGGTTTCAGGCGTTGGACGTTTGAGTTTTGAAACTGCGGAAAAGGTAGTTAGAGAAGGGTTGGTTGACTTGGCAGCATTTGGGCGTCACTTTATGGCTGACCCTGAATTTCCAGTCAAACTCAAAGAAGGGCGGCGAGAGGATATACGTCCCTGTAACGGCTGCTTGTATTGTTTGCATGTTTTGTTCCTTAACTTGCCGGTTGAATGTCGGGTTAATCCCTTTATGGGGCATGAGGGAGAAATGATTATCTCCCCCGCTGAAAAACGTAAGAAGGTGCTGGTGATTGGGGCAGGTCCAGCCGGACTGGAAGCGGCACGTGTAGCGGCTCTGCGCGGTCATGATGTGACAGTCTATGACAAAGCTTCTGAGATTGGCGGACTGATGCCAATGGCAGCATTTATCAAAAGCGGTGGAACGGATGAAATTCCGCCTCTCCTCGACTGGTACGAGCGTCAGCTGAAGAATTTAAACGTTAAATTAAGCTTAGGAAAAGAAGTTACGGTGGATGTCGTCAAGAAACTTGCTCCGGATGCGGTCGTGGTAGCAACAGGTGGCAAGCCAGTCCAAGCGCCGATCAGCAATGGCAAGGTGGTTACAACTGAGGAGCTTAAGTCACGTGCAAAGGGCTTTGTGCGGCTCTTAGGACCAGACGCTTTGTCTGCTCTAACGAAAATCTTTCTGCCAACCGGTAAGAGAGTTGTCGTTGTAGGTAGCGATCTGGCAGCATTGCAGACAGTGGAGTTCCTTGTCAAGCGCGGCAAGCAAGTAACCCTAGTGGATACCGCAGAGAATATTGGCAAGGGAACCGGGATTCACCTTCTGGTTAAATACCCGCTGTGGCTGCAGGCAGTTGGTGTTGCCGTATACACCGGGGTTAAGAAATACAAAGCAGTCAACAAAGAGGGTCTGGTGATTGAGACCAAAGAAGGACAAGAAGTAACCCTTGAATGTGATACGGTCATGGTCGTCACTCAATATGGTCAAAATACTGATTTGTTTGACGCGCTTGAGGGAATCGTGCAAGAGCGCTATCTTGTTGGTGATGCGGCAAGCGCAGAAGGACCGGCTTATATTCACGGCGCGATCCGTGATGGCGCTAATGTAGCTTTGAAGATATAAGCGACTACAACTGACATTTTGCAACAGTGCCGCCTTGATGGATGCTCTTGATCATTGGGGCGGCACTGTTATTCATCGGAATGTTTTTCGGCTTTGAGTCATCCGTTGTTGAGGGAGATCCGGGGCTTCCCGTAAACTCGTTAAGAGAGAAGAGGGTTGGTTTTATATGTTCAGGTCGCGTTGTTCGAAGCCGATCTGGGAAGCCAGATAAAGCAAGACATTCACGCCTAAAAGCGCTGGTAAAGTCCAGATTGACGGATGTGGATTGAGCGGCGAGAGACTGGCATTAATGGTAAATGGGGAAAGCAGGCGCAGCGCATTGGGTAAGGAAGGAAAGAGAAACAGCAGATACATCAAAACCATTACCACTATACCAATCAGACGGCTCGGCGTGGTGCGCCCCTTCACAACACCCAACAGAAAAGCCAGGCTGCCATTGGTAAGCGCTGTCAGCACATTGCTCAGACAGCCCAAAGCCAGCGCTCCCGGCGACAGATTTATTTTCAAAAGCCAGTTACAAATCAGCATCAGAATAAAAACCAGAGCAGTCAGCGCCACCGCCAGTGTCAGTAAAGCCCCATATTTTTGCAGGATAATCTGCCAGCGGGCAACGGGTTGAGCAAGCCAGAGCGTCAACTCACCATTTTCCTCGCTTTTTGCCACCAAACTGCCGCCGGCCCAGATGAGCGAAATACTCATAACCAGCGGCAAAATAAAGAGGAAAGCGGCCGCTATGATCCAGTACCCAGCGTTGCTGGGCACAGATTGGGGGACGATGGATGAAAATGCTGCAAAAATTTTGGAAAAACGAGAGAACACCGCTGGTTGAGATACCAGCGGTGTCATCCACATAGTAACGAATGCATAAATAGTTAATCCCACTCCCCATTTGAACAGGTAGGGGAGCAATTCCCTGCAAGTGCGAAAAAAAATACTAGTTTGCAACATACCCTTCCACCCCGTAATAGCGCTGGAAGACCTCTTCTAGATTGGGTGTCTGGCTGACAAAGTCCACAACACGGTACTGGCTGGCTGCTTTGATCAGTGCATCAGGATCACCGCATACTGTACAGCGCAGAATGTTGTCTTCAATGATTAAGTTTTGCAGATTGGCAACATTGGCAAAGGCTTCTGGCTGCACTGGGGTGGCGAAACGCAGCTCGATGAAGCGCATTGCCCGGCTGCGCAGTTGTACACCTCGCTCAATGGCAATCAGGTTGCCCTGATGAATCACTGCCACACGGTCACATAACCGCTCCATTTCCGCCAGGATGGATGAGCTGAGGAATGTGGTGCGCCCTTCGGCACGCGCGTTGTGAATCAACTGATAAAGCACCTGTCGGCTTTGCAGACCAAGTGTTTTGGAAGGCTCATCCAGAATGATCAGCTCCGGTCGGTGCATGAAAGCCTGCACCAGCGTCAGCTTTTGACGACCTTCGGCGTTGAGCTGGTCCAGTGACATGGTCAGATCAAGATTGAATTTTGCAGCCAGTTCCTCCACATAGTCCCAATCTACACCACGCCGCAGTTTTGCTAGATTATGGAGTAATTCTGCGCCGCTTTGCCGACCGCGCAAGGAACAATCAGCAGGGGCGTACCCCACTTGTTGACGGATGGCGTAATCATGATGACGGCTGTCCAGCCCCAACACCAGCGCCCGACCGGAGGTTGGGCGAACATAGTTCAGCATCATGCGGATCGTTGTAGTTTTTCCTGCGCCGTTGGGACCTAGAAACCCGTATGTTTCCCCCGGTTCTACCATCAGTGACAGGTTATTGACGATCAGCCGATGACCGATCATCTTGGTTAAGTTTTCCATGCGAATCGTCATGTAGCGCATTGCACACCTCCGTAGCAAAGACTAACGCGCGCCGTAAAGAAACCGGCTGGCTCAGGAGTGCCAGCCGGTGGGGTTTCAATACGCCACATGGGTAGAACAGGTCAGATGCTTATTCTACCTCGGCTGGTTCCTCCTAGAGGGATGGCGTGCACGGAAAAAGCAGGACAGACTATTGCTTTTTCGAGCACTCATTCCCGTTTTATCAATGAACAGGGATAACAGAGGATCGTCTTGACTATGGTCAGGACTATCTGCAGTGTTATCCGTAGTTTCTTGCTCCATTACTAAAACTCCTTTTGAACAGGCACACAACAAAAACTTGTTAACAGATGCTTAAATAATTTTATGAGGTTAAAACCTTTCTGTCAAGCAAAATTTCCTGAACTTCGGACAAGAGTACGGACATTAGAATGGAGACAGATATGGCTAAATAAACAAGAGCGTTTCAATGGTCTTGATAGGGATTTAAACATTCTTTTGCGTGGCTTTGCCCCTTCGGATATTCCTAAAACCCCTTGTTTTTCAATACCCTCAATTTATGTTACATTTGTCACGTGAGCATGATTTACCCATTATGCTATAATGATTATCAGCAGATTGGTGGACTTATCCTTACACATATCCAGAAATTCTTGCTTGAATTCGGCATCACATTATGCGGGAAATGAAGGCTTATGAGTGAGTATATCTTGGAAATGGAGCATATCTCCAAAAGCTTTTCCAGGGTAAAAGTTCTGGATGATGTCAGTCTGAAGGTGCGGGCTGGCGAGGTTCATGCAATTGTGGGTGAGAACGGGGCGGGTAAATCAACCCTGATGAAAATATTGACGGGAGTTTATTCGCCAGACGGTGGTGAGATACGACTGCATGGTAAAAAGGTGGAAATTCATAACCCGCGCATGGCGCTGGCACATGGAATCGCCATGATCTATCAGGAGTTAAATCCTGTTTTAGATCAGGACGTTGCCGAAAATATTTTCCTGGGAAGAGAGTTGATTCGCTATCATTTTGGACCATTGAGCATCGTTGACAAACAGGCACAACACCAACACACTCAGGAGCTTTTTGCTCGGATGGGAGTTGACATTCCGAGTAAAGCATTAATGCGTCAGTTAAGTGTAGCCCAAAAGCAACTGGTGGAAATTGTCAAAGCGATCTCTTTGTCTTGCAGTGTGGTGGTCATGGATGAACCTACCTCAGCATTGACAGAAAAAGAGGTCGCAACGTTGTTTGAACAGATTGAGAAGTTGCGATCACAAGGTGTGGCGATTATCTATATCTCACACCGTCTAGAAGAGGTGTTCAAGATTGCCGATACCATAACCGTGTTGCGTGATGGCCGCTTGATTGGTACAGATAGTGTCAGCAATTTTGACCATGATAAGCTGATACGAATGATGGTCGGGCGAAACATTGAGGAGTTCTATCCTAAACAGAATGTGCCCATTGGAGAGGTTGTACTGGAAGTTCGCAATCTATCCCTGGGGAAACGTTTCCGTAATATCAGTTTTCAGTTGCATGCGGGTGAAATTCTAGGAATTGCTGGTCTGGTCGGCGCAGGCAGAAGCGAGCTGGCAGAGTGCATTTTTGGGCTTTCTCGTCCTACGACGGGAGAGGTGTATATTCGTGGAAAGCGGGTGGATTTCCATCATCCGCAAGATTCCGTTCGCCATCGTGTTGCAATGATAACCGAAGACCGCAAGTTGACCGGATTGAATCTCAAGGCTTCTGTGGAGCATAACATTACCCTGGTGGCACTTTCCCGCCTCAGCCGCTTGGGGATTATTGATTCAGACAAAGAAGCTCAAGTAACCGATACATATATCAAGGAGTTAAGCATTCGCACGTTTTCCCGTAAGACGCTGGTGGCAAATCTGAGTGGTGGGAATCAGCAAAAGGTGGTTTTGGCGAAGTGGTTGCTCACCGAGCCGGATATTATCATTATGGATGAACCAACACGTGGAATTGATGTGGGTGCAAAGCGGGATATATATCTTCTAATGGGCTCTCTGGCAGCAGCAGGTAAGGCGATCTTGATGGTGTCATCCGAATTACCGGAAATTATGGGGCTAGCCGATCGGGTTATTGTACTGGCTGCCGGCAATATGACCGGCGAATTGGCTCGTCATGAGTTCTCCCAGGAAGCAATTATGCGTTATGCATCTGAATTTCGTCAGAATGGGTGATTGAATGGACAAAGCAGGCTTTCTAAAACAAAGAAACCGTTTGGATTTTGCCTCACTGCGCGAGTGGGGCATTTTGATTGTTTTTGTGTTGATTGTTGGTATCTTAATGCTTCTTTCACCATCATCCTTTGCCCGCCCGACAAACCTGATCAATATTGTGAAGCAAGCTTCAATCAATGGCATTCTGGCAACGGGAATGACGTTTGTCATTATTTCGGGTGGCATAGATCTCTCCGTTGGTTCGATTGTGGCATTGTCAGGGGTGATTGCGGCAAGTTTTGCTCACCCGGGAGAATATCCTCTGATTGTCCCGATAGTTCTTTCGACACTTGTCGGAGGTGTGGCTGGATTTTTGAATGGCATTGGTGTGGCTTATGGCAATATTCCTCCCTTTATTGTGACATTGGGATCCATGACAATGATTCGGGGCATGGCGTTAATCGTCGCTCGTGGGTCTCCGGTTTTCAATGTGACAAAAGCGTTTGAGAATATTGCCGGTGGTTTTTTATTTGACACGATTCCTTATTTGGTGATTTATTTTGTTGTGACAGCAGCGATTGGCGCATTTGTTCTGACGCGTACCGTGTTTGGCCGGCGTGTCTATTCAGTAGGTGGCAATGAGATGGCGGCAAAGGTCTCCGGCATTCAGGTGGATAGAATAAAGGTGGCAGTTTATTCTATATCAGGTTTTCTGGCAGGGGTTGCCGGGCTTTTGCTGGCTTCTCGGATTGTCTCCGGAAATCCAACTTCTGGAGTTTCCTACGAACTGGACGCGATTGCCGCAGTCGTTATTGGGGGTATTAGTCTTTCCGGTGGATCAGGAAAATGGTATGGCGCTGTTATTGGTGCGCTTCTTATTGCGGTCATTGGTAATGGGTTGGATATCTTAAACGTTTCTGCACATTTCCAGTTACTCATCAAGGGTGCGATCATCATCACTGCTGTGTTGCTGGATGTGAAGAGCAAGGGTAATCGTACATAAGATTTGTTGGTAGGAGGGGTTGCCCGCACAAACTGTGAACCCTCGAGTCAAAATTAGAAATTCAAGGAGAAAAGAGGAGGCTAATAATGAAGCGATATTGGATGGTTGTTATCAGTGCATTGCTGGTGTTGGCTTTGCTGGCAGGGTGTACACCTGCTGGAGGAACTGCCAAAGAAGCCAAATACGGCTTGTTTATGAGCCATATGACAAACGCTTTTACCATTGAGTTATCTGATGCGGTCAAGTCAAAGGCGCAGGAGCTTGGCGTTAATTTGGCGGTTTATGATGGCGGACAAGACGCTGCCAAGCAGGTCAGCCAGGTTGAGACCGCAGTCAACGAAGGCATTGCTGCCATCGTGATTGAGCCTGTTTCTGTGGATGGGATTATTCCAGCAATCGAAACTGCAAAAAAAGCCAAAATTCCCGTTGTTACTGTCAACCAGAATATCTCTAAGCCAGAACTGGTGGACTGCTTTGTAGGTGTGAGCCATGTTGAGGGTGGCTCGGTTGAGATGAAAGCGGCTATGGAGATGATTGGCGGTAAAGGCAAGATCGCAATCCTGTTGGGACCCATGGGGTCAGATGCCCAGCTCGGTCGCAGTGAAGGCTATAAGCAAGTGCTTGCTTCTTACCCGGACGTTGAGGTTGTCTTTGAGCAGACGGCGAACTGGAAGACTGACGAAGCGCTGAAGTTGGTGGAAAATTGGCTTCAGACTGGAACGGATCTTGTTGCAATTGTGGCGCAAAACGATGGTATGGCATTGGGCGCTTTGAAAGCTGTCGAAGATGCCAAGTTGGGGGACAAGATCAAAGTCTTTGGTCTGGATGCCACACCGGATGCGCTGGCGGCAGTCAAAGAGGGTCGTCTGGCAGCCACGGTTTCTCAAAGCACGACCGAGCAAGGACTCAAAGCAATGGAAGCCGCGGTAAAGCTGGTCAAGGGTGAACAGGTTGAAAAGCAAATCATTGTGGGACATACCCTGATCACTAAGGATAATGTAGATCAGTTCATCAAGTAAGTATGGCAATGGTGAGTTAATCCGCGGGCGGTTACCCCTAAGCAACTGCTGGCTGTGTGTACGATGGTCACACAGCCAGTTTTTTATCGATTGTCTAGAAATTATTGCCGTTTCTGCAGTTGCATTGTATAATCAGTTTCGTTGTTACGATTTGCTTGTCCCAGAAATGGGGTGGGTGAATCAATTTTATTTTTATGCAGGAGCGGAGATGGAACTGGAGCACTTTCCTTCCTACACGAACCCGAAACTGGAGGTTCGTCGCTGTCCCGAAAAAGGTGGCTGGGGAGTATTTGCAAGGGAATTCATTCCGAAGGGTGAACTCCTCTCGGTATGGGGTGGTGCGGTTTACACAGAAGAAGAACTGAGACAGGTCCCCGAATCAAGAGCAAAGCATGGTCTTCAAGTGGAGGAAGGAATTTATCTGCTCCCTCTGGTGGAAGGGGATCCCGGAGACTATTATAATCATTCCTGCGACCCAAATGCAGCTCTGGAAGGTCAGATTTGTCTGGTAGCTTTTCGCGATATTTTGCCCGATGAGGAAGTCTGCTTTGATTACGCGATGAGCGATGGCAGTGACTATGACGAGTTTGAATGCCACTGCGGTGCCCAGAATTGCCGCAGGATTGTCACTGGTAATGACTGGATGTTACCGGAACTTCAGGAGCGTTATGCAGGACACTTTATACCCTATCTGCAAAAGCGGATTGATGCCCTAAAGGAAAAATTTAACGGGCACAAAGACAAGGAAGAAGTTATCATTCAAAAATGAACTTCTGAGCTTTCTTTGCAAGCAGAAAAAGTATAACCGCGCAACCTTCACACGGTTTGCGCGGTTTTTGCATTTTATTGATTATTTTATTGAATACTGGATAACCGGGGGTTATATATCAATCTAATAAAATGTTGATCTGAATCATATCTTGCAGCCTTAAGATGATACAGCACAGGTTAATTTACCGGTGTTGTTGAATCTTGTTTTAAGGAGGTGTTCGATGAACCTCGATCAATATACACAGAAAGCACAGGAGGCGATTCTTTCGGCGCAGCGTCTGGCGCAGGAATTGAACCATCAGGCGATTGAACCGGCACATTTGCTGCTGGCTTTGCTCCAGCAGGAGGAAGGCGTTGTCCCAGCGGTTGTGACGCGTGTGGCGGGCAGTGTGCTGGCATTACGTGAGGAAGTGCGTACGGATTTAGAAAAACGGCCCAAAGTCTATGGTGCAGGCGGACAAGTTGGGCTGTCTCACCCAGCGGTGGACGTGTTGATCGCAGCGGAGCGCTATGCCAAAGGAATGCAGGATGAATATGTTTCCACCGAGCATATTCTGCTCGGTTTGACGGAAAGCGTTGAGGGCAAGCGGCTTTCCCAGTACGGCTTGACTAAAGATGCCATTTTAAAGGCGCTGGTTAGCGTGCGCGGCACACAGCGCGTGACCAGTCCAACCCCAGAGGACACCTATCAGGCATTGGAGAAATATGGGCGTGATCTAACAGCGATGGCGCGCCAGGGCAAGCTCGACCCGGTCATTGGACGGGATGAGGAAATTCGCCGTACCATTCAAATCCTCTCACGGCGCACGAAGAATAACCCGGCGCTGATCGGCGATCCAGGTGTTGGAAAAACTGCTATTGTCGAAGGGCTGGCGCAACGCATTGTCAAAGGCGATGTACCGGAGGGATTGAAACACAAGCGCATCGTGCAACTGGACATGGGTGCGCTGGTGGCTGGCGCGAAGTATCGCGGCGAGTTTGAGGAGCGCTTGAAGGCGGTGCTGAAAGAGATTACTGCCGCAGAAGGTGAGATCATCCTCTTTGTGGATGAGATGCATACGGTGGTCGGTGCAGGTGCAGCCGAGGGCGCAATGGATGCCGGCAATATGCTCAAACCGATGCTGGCGCGCGGCGAGTTGCACATGATCGGCGCGACCACGATTGATGAATATCGCAAGCATGTCGAGAAAGACCCGGCGCTGGAGCGTCGCTTTCAGCCGGTGATGGTTTCTGAACCTTCGGTAGAGGATACCATAAGCATTCTGCGCGGGCTGAAGCAGCGCTATGAAGTTCATCATGGTGTGCGCATCACCGATGCGGCAGTCATTGCGGCAGCAACCCTTTCTAACCGCTATATCACTGATCGTCATCTGCCGGATAAGGCAATTGATCTGATTGACGAGGCAGCGGCACGCTTGCGCAGCGAGATTGATTCCAAACCGCAGGCATTGGATGAGGTGGACCGCCAGATCATGCAACTGGAAATTGAGCGTGAGGCGCTTCAGAAGGAAAAGGATAAAGCGTCAAAGGAGCGGTTGGAAAAACTAGAGCGCGAGCTGGCTGACTTGCGCGAGAAATCAGCGCAGTTGACCACACGCTGGCAAACCGAGAAGCAGGCAATTGCCGAATTGCGTCAAATTAAGGAAAAGATCGAGCAGACACAAACTGATTTGGAACGCGCTGAACGTCAAAACGATCTGGCACTGGCGGCGCGGCTGCGCTATGGTGAATTGCCGGAACTGGAGAAACGCCGTCGGGAAGCTGAGGAACGGCTGAAACAGTTGCAGGCGGAAGGTGCACTGCTCAAGGAGGAAGTGGACGCGGAGGAAATTGCCGAAATTGTGGCGCGCTGGACTGGTATCCCGGTCTCCAAATTGCTGGAAGGCGAGATGCAAAAGTTGCTGCACATGGAAGAGAATCTGCATAGCCGCGTGGTTGGGCAGGATGATGCCATTCGTGCTGTCTCGAATGCCGTACGGCGGGCGAGAGCAGGTCTGCAAGACCCGAACCGTCCAATTGGCTCTTTCATTTTCCTTGGCCCAACCGGCGTGGGTAAAACCGAGCTGGCGCGAGCTTTGGCGGAGTTCCTCTTCGACGACGAGCGAGCGATGATTCGGATTGATATGTCCGAATATCAGGAGAAACATACTGTATCGCGCCTCATTGGAGCACCGCCAGGCTATGTCGGCTATGAAGAAGGCGGACAGCTCACTGAAGCAGTTCGGCGGCGACCGTACAGTGTAGTGCTCTTTGATGAAATCGAAAAAGCGCATAGCGAAGTTTTTAACGTATTGTTGCAACTGCTGGATGACGGACGCCTGACGGATGGGCAAGGACGGACGGTGGATTTCCGCAATACGGTAGTTATTATGACCAGTAATCTGGGCAATGAGCTGTGGATGAACGGCCAAGGACAGGTGGGCCGGGACACCATCCAACGCGTGTTGCAGGCTCATTTCCGTCCAGAATTTCTTAACCGGCTGGATGAGATTGTGGTCTTCCGCCCGCTGACGCGTGAGGATATGAAGCAGATTGTGGATATTCAACTGAACCGCGTGGCAGCTTTGCTGGCGGCGAAAGGGTTATCTCTTGAAGTCACGTCTGAAGCGCGCGAGTTTTTGGTTGAGGTTGGCTATGACCCGGATTACGGTGCCCGTCCGCTCAAGCGCGCTATTCAGCGCGAGCTGCAAGACCCGCTAGCGTTGCACGTCCTTTCTGGCGAGTTCCGTCCCGGTGATTTGGTGCGTGTGGATCGCGGCGCAGAGGGATTAACGTTTACACCAATAGTAGTTGGTGAGGTTGTGTAAGCAAGGCGCGTGTTTTGGAGTGGATGGGGCAGAACGATCGCCTCATCCACTCTTATTATGTCATGTAACCTTTTTGTGTCCTTTTCATCCAAATGATAGAACACTAAATGGATTAAACCAAAGGAGAAGAAAAAATGAAAATGAATGAATCGGGCCTGGATCGTGTTGTGAGGGTTGTTTTGGGTATTGTAATTCTGATGCTTGGCTGGGGTGGTGTGGTCACTGGCGGTTGGGGAACCTTTTTCAAAGTAATTGGTTTCTTACCTCTGTTGACGGGGCTGATAGGTTTCTGCCCGGCGTATGCATTGTTCCGCTTCAGCACGCGTAAGGCGTAGCGCATCGTAATTATGCAGGGGCGTGTAAACGCCCCTGCAGTTTTTCCAAAGGATATAAACGATGACCTTCGAGGAATTTGAACAACGATTGCGTGACAGTGAGGTGCCGATTGTTGTGGAATTTTGGGCACCATGGTGTATGCCCTGCCGAACAATGGAACCTTTTCTAAAGCGTATGGAAAGCGAATTTAAGGGACGTGTAGCACTCTGGCGCATCAACGCCGATGAAGAAGTGGACTTGTTACGCCATTTGAAGGTTTTTGGTATCCCGACTTTGATTGGATATCAACAGGACCGCCAGGTGATCCGAGTTACTGGCGCGCAAAGTGTAAATAGTTTACGAAAGCTATTTGAAGCGTTGGCGCAGGGAATGCCGATTGAGCGTGGGCTTACGCCACAAACGCGACTGTTGCGCCTGATCTCAGGTTTGGCACTGGTTATGTTAGGCTGGTGGAGCGCATCCTCACTGCTTCTTGTGACATTGGGCGGTATCGTCACGTTTTCGGCAGTGTACGACCGTTGCCCAGTTTACAATGCCATTGCCCCGCGTCTGAAGAAATTACTGGGGCTCTGATTAAAGTTGCACGCCGCTGAACAAGTCACGGTCTTGTTGTCCAGGATAGGGTGGTGGATATGCCTGAATAAAGGTTTCATCGGCGGCGAACAGGCGACGCAGAATTGCCATAATGCCTGCACCCTGCTGTCTTCCGCCTTGTGATTCGTGGCAAAAAGCGGCTTCCTTACGAATTTTGATCACCTTCCGGTAATCAATACGGGTGTGAATCTCAAATTTGTGGTCAGCAATCCAGAGCAAGTCAATGTCACCATTCGCGCCAAACTTGCGCGGATCTTTTCCCAGAAGGCGCAGCAATAAAATTGCAGCGCGCAGGAAACGGCGCGGGATGGTTTGAAAATAAAGCTTTTGGGCTTTATGGGATGGCAAGTCATTTTCGAATTGGGAATCCCCCGCCAACTCGAAGGCACGCACAGTTGCTTTGTGAATGGTGATGTGGTCAGGGTGACCATAGCCACCAATTGGGTCAAAAGTGATGATAACGTGGGGTCGTAGCAAGCGGATATAATGGGCGATATCGGCAGCAACTTTTTCCAATGGCTGGGCAACCAGCGCACGCGGATGTTGATTGTCCGCTGATCCGAGCATTCCCGAGTCGCGATAATTCAGGAAATACACCTGCTTGAGTCCAAGTTTTTCGGCGGCGCAGCGCAGTTCGGCTTCGCGGCGTTCTGCAATGGAGGAGAAACCGCGCAGTAAACAATCATCCATCTCGCCGGCTTCACCGCGCGTGGCGCAGACCAGATATACATTAGCGCCGCGCTGGGCGTAAAGCGCCAGTGTCCCGCCGATGCCGAAGGTTTCGTCATCCGGATGAGCAAGAACCGCCAGCAATGTGGGTTTTCTTTGATCAGCTTCCATGCTTATATCTCAGTATTCAAGCATTGTTTTGTCCACCTGGCGCGCCCAGGCGTTGATGCCGCCGCGCAGGTTTTTCGCTTTGGTATAGCCCTGACTGTGCAACAATTGAACTGCGTAGGTCGAGCGGCTGCCAGTGCGGCAGAATACTACAATTTCCTCATCCTTGGAAAGCTCATGAAGTTGCGAGCTTAAGCGCCCGTAGGGGATATGCAAAGCACCGGGCAGTGAAGAGACCTGTTGCTCAACCGCTTCACGTACGTCTAAAAGGCGAATATTGTCACCGTGTTGCAACCGTTTGGCAAGTTCAATGGGTTCAATATCCCAGCTTTGCGTTGCAGTCTCAGCCGGGCGATATGCAGGTGTACCGCAAAACTGTTCATAGTCTATCAGGTGGGTGATGGTTGGATGTTCACCGCATATTACACAAGCCGGGTTTTTGCGTAACTGAATGTTCTGGAACGAGCTTTCCAGGGCGTCGTAGAGCAGTAACCTGCCAATCAATGGCACGCCAATTCCCAGAATCAGCTTAAAGACTTCGGTGGCCTGCAGGGTGCCAATGGTGCCGGGAAGCACGCCCATCACACCACCTTCAGCGCAGGTTGGCACCATGCCGGGCGGCGGTGGTTCGGGGAACAAGCAACGATAACAAGGCCCACTACGGGCATCGAAAACGCTGACCTGTCCTTCGAAACGGAAAATCGAACCATAAACGTACGGCTTACCAGAAAGTACGGCATAGTCGTTGAGCAGGTACCGGGTGGGAAAATTGTCCGTCCCATCTATCAAAATATCGTAGCTGGAAGCAATGTTTTCTATATTTTCTGAAGTAAGCACTTCGTTATAGGTTTCTACATAGACATGCGGATTCAGCTCTAATAAGCGTTGACGGGCGGATTCTACTTTTGGAGTTCCAACGCGCGGGGTGCCATGCAATATCTGGCGTTGCAGATTGGAAAGGTCCACTACATCATAATCTACAATTCCAATGCGACCAATACCAGCCGCAGCCAGATAAAGACTGATGGGTGAACCAAGCCCGCCGCTACCAACTACCAGCACTGAAGCAGCTTTCAATTTGCGTTGACCTTCCAGACCCACGTCCGGCAGGATCAAATGACGCGAGTAACGTAACACTTCTTCACGAGACAAATCAGCTTTCATGGCATGCTCCACTATCGTACAATTGGTGAATTACGCCGTACGCAGGTTGATTGCTTACTGAGACAGACGCTTAATATCATACCAGAAAAGCCGTAACAACTGCGAAGCTGCCACAGGTTTTATGGTTATTTGTCTTAATGATATAGGATAAATGTGACTAAAAAAGTCTGTTAATAAAATGTATGATGGACTTATGATACAATCGGAAACAAAAGTTAACCCATTTGACCAAACGCTGGGAAAGGCGTTATTATGCTGATTGATCGTTTTGGGCGGCTTATTACCTACCTGCGGATTTCGGTCACCGACCGCTGCAACATGCGTTGTGTGTATTGTATGCCTGCTGAAGGCATTCCCTTGCAAAGTCACGAAAATATCCTGCGTTATGAAGAGATTGTCCAGATAGTGCGCTTGGCGGCAGAGCACGGCATCCGCGAAGTGCGTCTGACGGGTGGTGAGCCGTTGGTGCGGCTAGACCTGCCTATTCTGGTGCACATGATTGCACAAATACCGGGGATTGAAGATATTAGCCTGACTACCAACGGATTGTTGTTGGAGAAAGTGGCACAATCATTAGCAGAAGCGGGGCTGAAACGTGTCAATATTAGCTTGGATACGTTGGACTCGGCAAAATTCGAACGCATTACGCGCGGCGGTTCACTGGAAAAAGTTCTGCGGGGGATTGAAGCAGCTGAACGGGTAGGGTTGGCACCAATTAAACTTAACGTGGTTGCCATGCGCGGGGTTAATGATGATGAACTGATTGAGATGGCAAAGCTAACTCTACAGCGTCCCTGGCATGTGCGTTTTATCGAGATGATGCCGATACAAAATCAGGATTCATGGGGCAACGGTTTTCCTCCACCTGAAGAGGCATATATCTCAGTTCATGAGATGCGTCAATTGTTATTCCCCTTGAACCTCCAGCCCGTTAATGAAAAGGTGGGCAATGGCCCGGCGCGAGAATATCGTATTCCTGGTGCAAAGGGAATTGTAGGATTTATCTCTCCCATTGGGGAGCATTTCTGCCAGAGCTGTAATCGGCTTCGCTTGACGGCAGATGGTCACTTGCGGCCATGTTTGTTGAGCGATCTTGAGATACCGGTTCTTCAAGCGCTACGGGCAGGAGAAGATATTTTACCCCTTCTGGAGCGGGCGATTTTAATAAAACCAGAAGGTCATGAGCTAGCTCTGAACCATAGCCCGATGTCAAGGTGTATGCGTCAAATTGGCGGTTAAGAAAGTGATCCTAAAGCCCACCTTGCCTTGTTAAGACTTGTGAGGGCTTTTTTATGCTTATCCTGTTCCAAACTGACGGTCGCCGGCGTCTCCCAGACCGGGAACAATGTACCCTTTTTCGTTCAAATGGTCGTCAATGGCTGCCAGATGGATGGGGACATCCGGGTGTCTCTCATGCAGATGAGTGATTCCCTCCGGCGCCCCAATCAGACCGACAAATTTGATCCGTTTAGCCCCCCAGTGTTTCAGAATGTCCACAGTTGCAACTGCTGAGCCACCGGTTGCTAGCATAGGATCGAGGATCAGACAAACCTGTACAGTCGCACCAACTGGCAACTTGTTGTAATATTGCACAGGTTGAAGTGTTCGTTCATCGCGGTACAAGCCAATATGCCAGACTTCTGCTGAGGGCATCAATTCCCAAATGCCTTCCACCATCCCCAGCCCAGCGCGCAGGATGGGGATCAACCCAATTTTTTCTTCCAGTTCGGCACCGATGGTTTTCGCCAGCGGCGTTTCAACTTCAAGCGGGCGAGTTCTTAAATCCAGCGTTGCCTCATAAGCCAACAAGCCAGCCAGCTCGCGCACCAGTTCGCGAAATTTTTTGGGTTCGGTGGTGGTACGGCGGAGCAGGGTTAGCTTATGAGCTACCAGCGGATGAGATGAAACAAATACATTTGGGTACATAATCGCATCCTCTGTGGAGAGATTTTATTGATTATAAACGAAAAGGATGTGTCTATCAGATGAATCCTCAACCAGTCTCATCGGGTATAATCAATGGCATGACCGAACAATCAAACCGTTTGATTACGCCAGAAGCCCGACCGGATGACCGACTAGATCAAGCAATGCGTCCGCGCTCTTTAGGTGAAGTTATTGGTCAAACTGCAGTTAAGGAGAATCTATCTATCCTGATTGCTGCTGCTCGACAGCGCAACGAGCCGCTGGATCATGTACTGTTTTATGGTCCACCCGGTTTGGGTAAAACGACATTGGCTCATGTTCTGGCGAATGAGATGGGGGTCAATATCAAAATCACTGCTGGACCAGCGGTGGAACGTCCGGGTGATCTGGCTGCCATTTTAACCAATTTACATGCCAGCGATGTTCTGTTTATAGATGAAATCCATCGTTTGGGACGGGTGGTTGAGGAAGTATTGTACCCGGCGATGGAAGATTTTGCATTGGATATTATCATCGGCAAGGGACCATCGGCGCGTTCGATTCGTCTGAAGTTGCCACGCTTTACTGTCATTGGTGCAACAACGCGGCTGGCGCTGGTTAGCGCGCCGCTGCGAGCACGCTTTGGCGCAGTGTACCGTCTTGACTACTATGACCTCGCCGCAATGCAGGAAGTGATCGTGCGCGCGGCGCGCATCCTGGCAGTCAGCATTGAAGAAAGCGGTGTGATTGAGATTGCCCGTCGGGCACGCGGTACGCCGCGCGTTGGTCTGCGCCTGTTGCGGCGGGTGCGTGATTTTGCGCAGGTTCGTGCAGATGGTGTGATCACCGGCGCAGTGGCAGCGGAAGCGCTCAATCTTCTCAGTGTGGATCAGCTTGGTCTGGATGAAGTGGACCGGCGGGTGTTGAGCACGATCATCGAAAAGTACGGCGGGGGTCCTGTGGGTCTAAGCACGATTGCAGCATCCATCAGCGAAGAACCGGACACTATTATGGATGTGGTTGAACCGTATTTGTTGCAGTTGGGCTTTTTGGAGCGCACGCCGCAGGGCAGGGTGGCAACCCGACAGGCATATGAACATCTTGGGTTGACTTATAACAGGGCTGCACCACAGCCGGGTTTGTTTGACGCGTGAAAACATCCGATTTCGATTATTATCTTCCCGCGGAATGTATTGCACAGACACCGGTAGAGCCGCGCCATGCCTCGCGGCTGCTGGTGTTACGCCGGGATCACACAGAGCTAGAACATACCACTTTCTGGAACATCGGTGATTATTTGAACCCCGGTGATTTACTGGTGATTAATCAGACGCGCGTCATCCCGGCGCGCTTGTTTGCGCGCAAAGAAACTGGCGGGCGGGTGGAGATTTTGCTGCTTCGGAAAGAGGATGATTGTCTCTGGGAAGCGCTGGTTGGCGGCAAGCGGATTGCTCCTGGCAGGCGGCTTCAGGTGGAAGGAGGACCGGCTGCAGAGGTGATTGCAGTTTTGAATGGGTCGCGCCGTTTGATCAAATTCGGAGAGTCTATTGAACCGTATCTGGAAAAGATCGGCGAAATGCCCTTGCCTCCCTACATTCACAAGCCGCTTAAGGACCGCGAACGGTATCAGACAGTTTATGCGAAAGAGAGTGGTTCAGCGGCCGCGCCGACCGCAGGACTGCATTTCACACCGGAACTGATGGGACATTTGCAGGCGAAAGGAATTCGCTTTGCGACGGTGACACTTCACGTCGGATTGGACACCTTTGCACCGGTCACTGAGGAAGATCCGCGTCAGCATATCATCCATACCGAATGGTGTGAGATGCCTGCTGAAACTGCCGAGCAAGTCAATGAAACCTCCCGCAATAGCGGGCGCGTGGTTGCTGTCGGTACAACCAGCGCGCGCGTACTGGAAACAGCGGCGCAAGCGGCTGAACCGGGTCAGCGAGTAGGGGTATTTGCCGGTCCCACAGCTTTGTATATCCTGCCGGGATACATCTTTCGAGCAGTGGATGCACTGGTCACCAATTTTCATCTACCACGCTCAACGTTGATCATGATGGTCAGTGCGTTCGCCGGGCGGGAGCGCATTCTGGAAACCTACCAAATTGCCATTCGAGAGGGGTATCGGTTTTATTCGTTTGGCGATGCAATGTTGATTTTATGAAAGCGATGGGCGAGCAGGAAAAGTGGGATAAGCTGAACGATGAAATCACAAGTTGTCGCGCCTGTCCCCGGCTGGTTGTCTGGCGGGAGCAGGTAGCGCGCCAGAAACGGCGCGCTTACCGCGAGTGGGACTACTGGGGCAAGCCTGTGCCGGGGTTTGGTGATCCTCATGCCTGCTTACTGATTGTCGGATTAGCGCCAGGTGCGCATGGCTCAAACCGCACTGGGCGGATGTTTACCGGTGATGCTTCAGGTGACTTTCTCTATGCGGCACTGCATCGCGCCGGATTTGCCAATCAGCCGCGAGCCAACCATCTTCGGGATGGGCTGGAGTTATGGAATGTGTTTATCACGGCAGTGTGCCGCTGTGCTCCGCCGGATAACCGCCCTCTGCCAGGAGAAATTCTCAACTGCCGCCAGTTTCTGCTCCGTGAGCTTGCATTACTGAGTCATGTGCGCGGTATCGTAGCGCTGGGCAGGGTGGCTTTTGAGCAAATCGCTGCCATTTATCGGGAAAAGAGTAGCGAACTTCTGCGACTGAATTTTGAACATGGCAGGCTTTATTCGTTGGGGGAAAATTCTCCCTGGCTGCTGGCTTCTTATCACCCGAGTCGCCAGAACACTCAAACCGGAAGGTTGACCGCAGCGATGTTTGACGCTGTCTGGCGGCAGGCAAAAGCGGAGTTGGATGGGGGACAGACAGGATGAAGGATGCAACCGCCTTATAGCTCGAAACCAGTCTATATTTTTTGAATCACACTTGTGTAGAAACTGCATGCTTCTAGAATCTGGTTTACCGGGCAATTTTCATTACGCACGTGGGCTAATTTTGATTCCCCTGGCCCAAAGCCAATGGTGGGAATACCCATGCTGACCGGTGTAACTGCATTGGTGCTGAAATCCCAGTACACATATTCGGATGGTTCGTGACCAAACGTTTCTTGGTAGGCGGCAATACAGGCTCTTACAAGCTCGTGGTTTAAATCAATCTTCCATGCAGAGTGAAACGGCTCATATTTAAACTCCAATCCTGTCCAGCTTTTCCGATAGAGCGTACCAATTTCCCATGTGGCATTTTTACCTTTTATAAGTTGTTCAATTTCCTGTTTAATATCCTCTTCCGTTTCGCCGGGGGTCGTTCTTCTATCAATATAAATTTCGCACTCCGAAGGGACGGCGTTCAGGGATACACTGATGCTGGAAATTCTGGAGATAACCAGACTTCCCCTGATCCCTTCCTTTTTCATCAGTTCATGATTGATCTTCTCTGCGCGTTGGATGATCTCAGCCATTTCGTAAATCGCGTTGATGCCCTTTTCAGGTGCAGAACCATGTGCGGATACGCCATGTGTTCTAATGATGATCTGTGCCTTGCCCTTATGCCCCAGCGAAATTTTGTTGCTGGATGGTTCGCAAATAACCACAAACCCCGGTTTCAGGTTGAGTTCTTTAAATAGATGTTTTAGGTTTTCCCCATCACAATCTTCTTCAAACACAGTACAGGAAACGTAAACAGTCTTGCCCGATGAGAAGCCCATTCGTTTCGCGATTGCGCCTGCATAAATAGATGCGGCTACGGCTGACTTCATGTCCACAGAACCAAGACCATACAATCAACCATCAATGATCTCACCACTGAGCGGCGGGACGTCCCAGTTGTCCTTATCGGTCACTTCCACCGTGTCTACATGAGAGTCGAATAGGATGGATTTCTCACCACTGCCAATTCTACCGATGAGGTTGCCCATCGAATCAATGATAACCTCATCATATCCCAGAGCCAGCATTTTCTTTTCAATGAATTTGATGATTTCCCCTTCCTGTCCCGAAAGGCTTTTTATTCTGATAAGGTTTTGTGTGAATTCAATCAGCTCTTGTTGTATCTCTGAAGTGAGCAAATTGGACGAATACATTGTTTCCTCTTTCAAGATTTCATGATTCTCATAAGACCATCGAATCGTTTTTGATTGCAGTGTTCCGCATAAAACAAAGCCCTGAATGATCAGAGCTTTGCAACAAAACCGGACAGCAAAATTATACCCCAATCCGTATCAGGAAGAATGATTAAACCCAATCCTTCCCAATCTGGATAATGGGTTTTGAATTGTCATATATGCCGATTTTTCCGCTGCTGAAATCAGTTCACTGCAAACCATAAAATCCACTATAGCAGCGGAACTTCTTAGGAAGACTTTTGATTTGCTTGTATTCAATCAGTCCATCAATCAAATACCGGTGCCGGTAAAATTTTGCTCCTCCGGTAGAAATCTCTAGAGCAATGCTACAAAAACTTTCCCTTCACTCATTGGATCAGGGTCGAAAATGAAAACCAAGCCCAGGACATTTTCTGGAACCTGAAAACCCGCCTGCTGGCGCAATTTTTTCACCCGAGGAAATCTCTCCATCCGGTGGTGTACCACTGCCTGCACTGGTTGTCAAATAATCTGGATAATATTGTTGGCTGGCTGTATCTTTCAATGACATTTGCGTTAAAGCGGTTACCCGAAAAGGGTTGGTTCCCTTGTTTTCGCTGGCCAGAACCAGGCACTGGATGAACGAAAAATGCCTGCAGTCTAACAAAACTGCATCCCGGCAGTAAATCAGAATCTACATATATATTTTTACACCTTTTTATTTGCCTGACGCACTGGCTTTTTTCTGTTCTTGCCCTGTTTGTATAATCTTTGTATAAATCTGACTTGAAACGCACTTGTATTTGACCCGTCTCACATGTAAAATGATTTTCATGAATAAATCAAGGGCAAAACTATTGACGAGAATCTTGCTTGCCATCTTTACGTTGCTGGCATTGGGTGTGATTGGTTTTGTCCTTTGGGCAAATACTCCATTGGCGGCACAGCCGGAGGCGCTGGATGCCCTTCGCAGTGATTCGCAGGTAATTGTTGAGGTTAATTCAGAGTGGATCACGTTCAGCCCGGTAACAGGCACTGCCAGAACCGGATTGGTTTTTTATCCGGGCGGCCGCGTGGATTACCGTGCCTATGCATTGCCGTTGCGACGGATTGCGGCGAGCGGTTACCGTGTGATACTGGTGCGCATGCCGCTCAATCTAGCTTTCTTTGCACCTGAGAAGGCATCTGAAGTCATATCGGAATTTTCAGAAGTGAGCCGCTGGGTGATAGGCGGTCATTCACTTGGCGGGGCTATGGCGGCGGCATATGCCTATCGTCATCCTGAACAGATACAGGGATTGGTGCTATGGGCTGCTTACCCGGCGCAAGCCAATAGCCTGTCTTCCAGACCGTTAAAGGTTGTCTCAATTTATGCGACCCGTGATGGGCTGGCAACTTTAGAAAAAATCCAGGCTTCGCGCGGGTTGTTGCCCCCCGATACGCGCTGGGTGGCAATTGAAGGCGGCAATCATTCACAATTTGGTAGCTATGGACTCCAGCCCGGCGACGGTGAGGCTACAATTTCGATGCAGCAACAGCTGGCACAGGTAGTGGAGGCAACAGTTGACTTGCTTGAAGAGATAGGGAAATAGAATGCGGGTGATCAGGTATTTCGTGCTTGGGTTGCTCATTCTGGTCTTATTAATTTTTCTTGTGCCGTTATTTGTTCCTTTGCCTGCACAGGAAGGGCTATTGTCTCCTTACGAATTGGCGGATGCAGACAGCCGTTTCGTTGAAGTGAATGGAATTGAAATTCACTACAAAATCAGTGGTACAGGCGAACCAGCGTTGGTGTTTGTGCATGGTTTTGCTGATAGTACATTTTCATGGCGTAAGGTGACCCAACCGCTTACGAAGGAGCGTGTGGTACTGGCGTATGACCGCCCGGCTTTTGGCTTGACCGAGCGCCCTATGCCCGGAGAGTGGATTGGAGAAAACCCATACAGTCTGGCAGCACAGCCCGATTTGTTAATGGGACTGCTGGACACTCTGGGAATCAAGCGGGCAATCCTTGTCGGTCACTCCGCTGGTGGCGCAGTAGCGGTGCAGACCGCGCTGGATTATCCTCAACGGGTGGAAGCGCTGGTGCTGGTTGCGCCGGCGATCATTCGAACTCAGCGCTGGCTGGGGTTATTTCAACCGTTACTTTATACACCGCAGATGGATCGGCTGGGTCCGTGGTTGGCGCGCTCGATTCAATGGCAGGAAAAGCAAATGGTTGAAATTGCATGGCACGATCCTTCTACGGTTACTAATGAGGATATGGAAGGCTATCGTAAGCCATTGCTGGTGCGAAACTGGGAGCGCGCTCTATGGGAATTCAGCCGAGCCGAACAGGACACCGGGCTGGCTGAGCGTATGGATGAATTGAAGATGCCGGTCATGATCATTGCGGGCGATGATGACCGCGTGATACCAACTGAACAAAGCATTAATCTAGCAAAGCAGATACCCGGCGCGCAACTAGCGGTCCTGCCGATCTGCGGACACGTACCTCAGGATGAATGCCCTGAGGCATTTTTGAACGCAATGCAGCCTTTTTTAAAACAGTTAGAAGTTAGATAGGGAGTATTCTATGAGCGAGGAGTTTGCGCCGGATTTTGAATTAACTGATACATACGGCCAGATTGTACGGCTTTCAGATTTTCGCGGCAAGAAAAACGTTGTATTGATTTTCAATCGTGGCTTTGCCTGACCATTCTGCCGTCGGCATATGGCGCAGTTGCGTCAGGACTATGCAAAATTCCAACATCTGGATGCTGAGGTTGTGGCTGTAGGACCAGATGGACCGAATGCGTTTCGGCGGTTTTGGGAAAGTGAACAGATGCCTTTTATAGGGTTAGCGGATGTCGGCTCTAAAGTGGCTGAACTGTACAATCAAGAGGTCAACATTTTCAAACTGGGACGCATGCCGGCTTTACTGGTTGTGGATAAGCAGGGAGTAATTCGTTACCATCATTACGGGCGTTCTATGGCGGATATCCCGGCGAACAGTGAGGTTCTGGAAGTGTTGAAAACGTTAGTGGAGGAAGAAGAGCATGGGTAAAACAGCATTGATTTGGGGCGCGGGCGGCGGTATCGGAGGCGCGCTGGCGCATCACTTGAAAGCGGAGGGCTGGCAGGTAATTGCTGTTGCGCGCTCAATAAGTAAAATCGAAGAATTTGTCCCGCTTGCCTTTGAGGCGGATTTCGGCAATCCGACAATGGTTCAAACAGCCGTGACAGCCGTCGCACAACAGGTGGAGACGGTGGATTGGTGGATTTACGCTGCCGGAGATATTGCCGCCGAACAGGTCAAAGAGATGACGCCGGAGGTCTGGAAGCGCATTCTAGACGCCAACCTGACCGGTGTTTATCATACTGTGCATTTCAGTCTGCCATTACTTTCACCGCAGGCGCCGCTATACCTGCTGGGGGCTGTAAATGAACGGATGCGCTTGCCGGGTTTGTCAGCTTATGTGGCGGCAAAAGCAGGGCTGGAGGCGTTGGCAGAAGTTTTGCGTAAGGAACTGCGCCGCACAGTGGTGGTCGTTCGTCCGGCGGCAGTGAACACACCGTTGTGGAACAAAGTGCCGTTCAAGATGCCTTCTAACGCCATGACGCCAGAGGCGCTTGCCAGCCGCATGCTTCAGGCATATACGCAGGGAATGAAAGATGGCATGATGGATGTGTTATATTCTTGAGCTGGCATGTTTTTTGCAGCAAGATTTCTCGGTGAGCCGATGATGACGTTGTGGCAGTTTCTGCGTTTGTTGTCTGTGCGCCTGTTGCGCTGGAGCTTGCTCAGTGTTTTGGTCGGGGTATTATTTGTGATTGGTAAGGATATCTTCTGGCGCGGCTTTGGCTTGCAGGCGACTGTCTGGGGGATAGTGGACGGAGTAATTGCTACCTTTGGTTGGCGCAGTGCCGGGCGCAAAGAAGCCGAGCTGATGACTTGGGAACAGGTGGGTGCCGAGGCGCGTAAGCTGAGGCGAATCCTGTGGATCAATGCTGGGTTAGATATTCTTTATATTGCTGGCGGGATGGCGCTGATCTTAAAGCCCGGTGCAGATAGCCTTTTCTGGTCAGGCACCGGCTGGGGGATTGTGGTACAAGGTGCATTTTTACTGTTTTTTGATACTTTTCATGCCCATCAGATAAACGGCGAGCACGTAGAGATATAAGTCTATGTGAATACATAAAAAAACGCCTGGCGATTATGCACAATCGTCAGGCGTATAGCTTAATTGTGGGTGAATCAGGCGCTTGGTTTGCCTTTAGCAAGAGCATTCCAACCGGCGTAAACCCCTGTGTCGCCTAGCTCAGCTTCAATTCGCAATAACTGGTTGTACTTGGCAACGCGGTCGGAGCGGGCGGGGGCACCGGTCTTGATTTGCCCCATATTCAGCGCAACGACCAGATCGGCAATGGTAGCATCTTCAGTTTCGCCAGAGCGGTGCGATGTCACGGTGCGCCAGCCGGCACGGTGACAGGTCTCAACGGCTTCGATAGTCTCGGTAAGCGTACCAATCTGGTTCAGCTTGACCAGCAAGGCATTACAGGTCCGCTCTCGAATGCCGCGGCGAACACGCTCGGGGTTGGTCACCAGCAGGTCATCGCCAACAATCTGGATGCGTTCTCCTAGTTCAGCGGTAAGGAGCTTCCAGCCTTCCCAGTCATCCTGCGCCAGCCCATCCTCAAGTGAGACGATCGGATACTGATCAATCCAGTTTTTCCAAAAGGCGATCAGCTCTTCACTGGTCATCATCTTGCCTTCTTTGCGCAGGTTGTATTTCTTGCTTTCTTCGTCAAACAGCTCGGATGCGGCTGGGTCCAGAGCGATACACACTTGCTCGCCAGCCTTGTAACCAGCTTTTTCGATAGCTTCCAGAATGATCTCAACGGCTTCCACGTTGGCTTTAAGCGGCGGGGCATAACCACCCTCATCCCCAACCAAGGTTGGGTAGCCGCGTGCTTTCAGCACGCTCTTCAGGCTGTGGTAAATCTCTGCTCCCCAGCGCAGACCTTCGCTGAAGCTGGGCGCGCCCAAAGGCATAATCATAAATTCCTGTGCGTCGGTGGATTGCCAGCCGGTATGGGCACCGCCGTTGAGGATGTTCATCATCGGCACAGGCAGAATATGGGCATATACGCCGCCGATGTACCGATAGAGCGGCAGTCCCAGTGCATTGGCGGCGGCTTTGGCGACCGCCAGACTGACACCCAGAATAGCATTAGCCCCCAGACGGGATTTGTTGGGCGTGCCATCCAGTTCCAGCATGGTCATGTCAATTGCCTTTTGCTCCAGCGCATCCCAGCCAACCAGCGCTTCGGCGATGTCATTATTGACGTTATCAACCGCCTTAAGCACACCCTTGCCCAGGTAGCGGGACTTGTCGCCATCGCGCAACTCAAGTGCCTCGTGAATACCGGTGGAGGCGCCTGAAGGGACAGCCGCGCGCCCCCAACTGCCGTCCGCAAGGATGACTTCCACCTCAATAGTTGGGTTGCCGCGCGAGTCTAAAATTTCTTGTGCGGTAATTGCTTCAATCATTGTGTCCATAGGTAACCTCGTTAGAGAGATAGAATAGTTTAAGGCGGTAAAACCGCCAGGAAGTCCGGTTGTTTGGTCAAGTATAACCTAGTTCTCGATATTTTCGGAGATTGTTTAAACCTCTGTGTGCGCTGATGGTTGGTTTTGATAGTACGGCACTCCTGCGCGCTCACAAGCGGCGCGCAGAAAAGCCACAAACAATGGGTGGGGGCGATTGGGACGGGAAAGAAACTCGGGATGGAATTGTGTGCCAAGCATGAAGGGGTGGTCTGTCAGCTCAGCGATTTCCACCAGCCGCCCATCCGGCGAGATACCCGAAAAGCGCATTCCGTGTTCTTGCAGAGGCTTGCGATATTCATTGTTGAATTCAAAGCGGTGGCGATGTCGTTCCTGCACCATCTTTTCGCCATAAGCCGCAGCGGCGATTGTACCCGGTTGGAGCTGGCAGGGATATAGACCCAGCCGCATTGTGCCGCCCATGTCACTGATAACGCGCTGGTCGGGCATCAGATCAATCACTGGCGCTGGGGTGTTGATGTCGAACTCGGTCGAGTTGGCTTCTTCCTGATTGAGGGCGTAGCGGGCAAATTCGATGACCATCAGTTGCATTCCCAGGCATAAACCTAGATAAGGCACTTTTTCGGTGCGTGCATAGCGGGCAGCCTGAATTTTTCCCTCAATGCCGCGGCTGCCAAATCCGCCCGGCACAACAATCCCATGTGCCTGACGGATGAGATCCCAGCCTTTGCCTTTTTCCAGCTCGGCGGAATGCACCCATAGCATTTTCAATTCAACGCCCAACTGCAATGCTGCATGTTTGAGCGCTTCATGAACGCTGATGTAGGCGTCATGCAGTTCAACATATTTGCCGACCAGTGCAATCTGTACAACCGGCTTTTCTCGGCGTACTTCGGCAACCAGTTGTTCCCATTCCTGCCAGTCCGGTTGTCGGCGGTCTTCCAGTTTGAGCCGATGGGTGATGTAATCACCCACTTTGGCTTTCTCCAGCAATAGCGGAATCTCATATAAAACTGGCGTAGTGACCATTGGAATGACCGCCCGGCGTTCGACATCACAGAATAATGCAATCTTTTCGCAAATACTCTCATCTACTGGATAGTCTGAACGAGCGACGATCATATCCGGCGTGATGCCGATGGAACGCAACTCGCGTACCGAGTGTTGAGTTGGTTTGGTTTTCAATTCACCAGTGGCGCCAATGTAGGGCAACCAGGTAACATGGATATAGAGCGTATTCTCACGCCCCAAATCGCTGCGCAACTGGCGTAGGGCTTCGAGAAACGGCTGACTTTCAATGTCGCCCACTGTGCCACCCACTTCAACAAGGACAATCTCAGCTTCAGTAGTTCTACTCACTGCCGCGATGCGGCGTTTAATTTCACTGGTGATATGCGGGATGACTTGTATCGTCCCACCAAGGAAATCGCCGCGCCGTTCTTTGCTAATTACTTCTGCATATACCTGCCCGGTGGTAACATTACAGGCTCGGTTCAAACGGATGTCAATAAAGCGCTCATAGTGTCCCAAATCCAGATCAGTCTCTGCGCCGTCATCTAGGACAAAGACCTCGCCATGCTGGTAGGGACTCATCGTGCCCGGGTCAACGTTGATATACGGATCAAGTTTTTGCACGGCGACCTGAAAACCGCGCTCTTTGAGCAGCCTGCCAATGGCAGCGGCGGTGACACCTTTGCCGACAGAGCTGACAACGCCTCCGGTAAAGAAAATATATTTTGCAGACATGCTGTTCTTATCCCGATAGTAAGGATACCAGGGAAGTTCCGCTTTTTGCCCCTCAGGTAGCCATGCAGGGGCTGGACATTGTGCATAGTTTACCATAAAACTCGTAGCTGTTTTACACAGAGATTGGGGCTGTAGCAGGTTGGGGCAGGTTTTAGAAGGTCGCCAGATAGATGCTGGAGAGAGTATAATCAGTCGGCAGTCCTTTATCAAGGTACAAAAAGTGGAGAAGTTTTTATGGGATTATTCAATCGTTATCGGTGGCGGGCAGTGCTGCGTGGGGTATTCTTGGGGCTGGTGATTGTGGTCATTATGGCTTTGATCTCGCCATTGTTTTTTGAGGTTGAGAAGGTCCTGGATTCCTGGATGGAGCATAAACTGTATGGCGGGCTCTGGCTGGTCAACCGTCCGTTATCTTATGCATTTTTCTTTTTGCAGACTATGTTGTTGTACGGTGTGCCTTCGGGATTGGGGGGTGGTATCTTGGGCTGGCTTGCTGTAAATGGCGGACAGAGGCAGGTTGTACTCTGGAGTTTATTGATGGGGATAGTTGTCCCGTTATCTGGTGCGGTGATTCTGGCATTGGTAGCATTTATTCTTTCGGGTCAGCCTCACTTGGATAAGTCCATGCTGATTATGCACCTTGCGGTGATGGTGCCGTTGTTCGGTTTTGCCGGGCAAATCCTGCTGAGAGCTTTTACGGACAAAGACAGATGATGTTTCGACAGTGGTTATTCTTCAATCTGGCGTATTTCTTTGGACATCCTCGTTGGGATACTGGGATCTCGCCGCCGGAGCTGATACAGTTTATTGCTTCTCATCCGCCGGGGCGGGCGCTTGATTTGGGATGTGGAACGGGGCTGAATGTACTGACGCTGGCAAAAGCCGGATGGCAGGTACTTGGTGTGGATTATGCCTGGCGTGCTGTTGAACTGGCAAAACGACGCTTGAAACGGTCAGGGGTACAAAATGCCGAGGTGCGTGTTGGGGATGTGACAGCGTTGTTTGGTATTCATGAGTCTTATGACCTGGTTCTGGACATAGGCTGTTCTCATGCCCTCTTGCCAGCCGGTCGAGATGTTTTGCGCAAGAACTTGCAGCACTGGCTGAAACCGGGTGGAACGTATCTGCTTTATGCCCATCTTGTGCAACAAGGGGGAATCGGTATCACAGAACAGGATATCGCGGCATTGTCAACAGTTCTCAAGCTGGTGCAGCGCCGGGATGGCAGCGAAGGTGATGGACGCCCATCAGTATGGTTGTGGTTTAAGAAACCAGAATAGCACTCAAAGCTTTTTTTCCATGCGCCAGGCAGGCTCATGCACGTCAATAACCACCCCTTTATCATTAATATAAGACCAGTTGCCTGGCTCATGTGCCACGATATGATAGCCATGGCGTTTGTACATTTTTTGTGCCAGCCGGTTTTCTTTGCCAACATTTAGGGTTACATAACGAAAACCGCGCTGACGCAGGTCATTTTCAACAATTTGCAGGATGCGCGAACCCAATCCCAAACCGCGATAAGCCGGGCGAACGCGAAATGAATACAGGTAAGCGCGTGTCTTGCCATCTGCCAGCTCAGGCCGATCACAGATCAGTTGAATAAAAACCTGTCCGACCAGACCCACACCGGGCAATTCGGCAACCCAAAGCACGGAGAGCCCTTTCTGAAACCGTTGCCAGGCTTGTCCAAAAACGTTGCGAAAGTGGCGGTACTCGCCGTCCCATTCCAACGCTGGCAAATCTTCTTCCCGCATCAAGCGAATAATCACCTTAGATAACCAGGCGGGTTCAGATGGAGGAGGAAGGAGGGTTGGCTTCAGATGGCTAACCATTGGATGATCCTCTGCCTCAGGTAATCTCAGACCGGTTTACCGATTGTTCAAGAGACAGTAGATGCTCAAGCAGGACGTTTTCTTCTTCTTCGGTGGTAATCTCACCGTTCAACCACGCGGCGCGTAGCGAATTAAGGATGCGGGAATAGCTCTTGCCGGGGGGTAACCCTTTGGCACGCAACATCAACCCAGTGGTCTTCGGGCGCACCATCTGCCATTGGGTCACATAGCGCAGCAACAATGACTTTTGTGTCTCATCTTGCGTCAGACAATACAACACGTATAAAGCGGAATGCGGGACGACCTCAAGCCGGTTCACGATACGACTGGGGGGAAGAGTGACCAGATTGGGCAATTCGCGTCGCAGTCGTGCGATGCCAATCAGCGACCTGAGCAATACATTGGGGAACTTGAGACGTTCGGCGATATTATGTAGTGTTTCTTCCGTTAGGTTGTTCAGCCAGACCAGATATGCCAGATACATACGTGTTGTTGGCAGGTCAGTATCAAACTCCAGTTTCCAGGTCGGATCAATTGGCTCAAACAAAACCCTGCGCAGACAGGGGGCCATTGTCTGAGACCATTTCAATGCCGGGTGAATCGGTTTCAGCAGTTGCAGCTCTTCAAGCCGTGCCAACATGTCCTCGGGGTTTTCTTCGCGCAGAATCAAGTCTAATTCGTGGCGGAGACGCGGACCGCTTGTCTGACGCAGTAATGGACGGGCTTCACTGATGAGTTGTAATGTACGTTCCTCGATAGCGAAGCCGAAGCGCTGCTCAAAGCGCACCGCGCGCAACATGCGGGTTGGGTCATCAAAAAAGGATAGTGGGTGCAGGACGCGAATGCGTTTGTTTTGTAAATCGCGGTAGCCGCCCCAAAAGTCGTACAGGTCGCCGTAGTGTCGTCCATCTAACCGAAGCGCCATCGTGTTGATGGTGAAGTCACGTCGGTAGAGGTCCAGCTTGATACTGCCGCGTTCGACAGTTGGCAGGGCGGTTGGGTAATCGTAAAACTCTGTCCGCGAACTGATCAGGTCAAGGCTCATGGGCAGGTCTTCAGCCTTGAAGTTTGCTTCCGGGTTCAGCCGGGCAGCCAGCTCGGCGCGAATACCCCCGATTTGCCATTTGGCGGTGCCAAAGCGTTTGTGGGTGGTGATATCACCGCCGAATTCAGCCACCAGAGCGCGCCCCAGTGCAATGGCGTTGCCTTCAACTACAATGTCAAAATCTAGACCCGGGCGCTCTAATAACAGGTCGCGCACAAATCCACCCACAACGTAAGCGGGAAGATGTTGAGTATGCGCACGTTCAGCAATAGCACGTAGCAGTGCCAGGCGTGCTGGAGGCAGGGCAGCTTCCAGGCGGTGTGCCAGATTTTTGCGCTCCGGATGCGGATGGTGATTAGCGGCTGCCAGTGTTTTAAGCAGGTCAGTGCGCGTGACAATTCCAATAATTTCACCACTTTCCGGCGAAACGACGGGTACCTGACCCCAGCCATGGGTGACCATCAAGTATTGCAGTTTCTCCAGCGTATCGTCCGGGCGAATGGTGACTTCACCAGCTTCCATGAGACTACCGGCAGTCAGGTTCAGGTGGTGCGCAATGGCGCGGTCAACGGCGCGGCGCGTCAATAAACCGATAACTTTGCCATTTTCGACAACCGGAAAGCCCTCATAGCCATATCGTTGCATTAATTGGGCAGCGTCTGTTACGGATGTAGTTGGCGTAATCACTCGTGGATTGCTGGACATGATTTGACCAACAGTGACGGGCGGGCGGACAAATTTGGGCAGAATGCGTAGCAGTTCGTTATAGGTCCGCTCGAGCGGCGGGGTCTTTGAGCGTTTTCTCGATTCGGGAGAGACGCGTATCAGTGCTGCCGCGGCGCGGGCATGTCCGCCACCGCCGAAATGTGCAGCAATCTGTGAGACATCCACGCGGTCGCTGGTAGAGCGGGCGACCATGCGAATCCCGTCTTTTGTTTGCACCAGAACAAACAGACCATCTGGCTCCAGCATATCGCGTAGCTTATGGGCAATGCTGGAAATCTCCTCGCTCAAATCCTCTGCCTGAGCGCAGGAAATAATAATCTTTTGACCGTTGACGTAATGGGTCTGTGCGCTTTCCAACAGGCGATCCTGAACCTGTAACTGCTCTGATGAGAGCGGAGGATTGAGATACTCGCTGACGATCCGCAAGCTGGCGCCTTCTTCAAGCAAATAAGCCGCGGCACGCACATCGCGCGGGGTAGTGCTGGTATAAGTGAGCGAGCCGGTATCTTCATAAATTCCCAACAACATCAGGGTTGCATGGAGCGGGTTCAGCCGTTCCAGACGGGTTTGTACTTGCTCAACCACCAGCGTGGTGCAGGCGCCCAAGCGCTCGATGGTGCAAAGCCAGCCGGCGGGTAAATCGGAACGCAGTTGATGATGATCAATGACCTGGACGAGGGTATCCTGCCCCATTCCTTTTGGAGTGACCAGCGATTGAGTGTCCACCAGCGTTACGCTTTCGACCGGTTCGGGTGGCAGATCACGCGCATCAACAAAGGGCAGCTCGCTACCATAGAGGGTCAGGAAGGTGCGCAAATTGCGGTTAATACGGCGCGGCAAAACGGGGATTGCCCGCTCGTTCAAAAGGTGAACGCCCAGCATGGCGGCAATGGCGTCGAAATCCGCCTGCTCGTGAGTAAGAATCAAATGCATAATTCAATTTTAAACCAAAAATTTTTCGGTAGGTGATACTATTAGATGACTATGTTGGGTGGCACAAAAGTGGGCGCAGTGAATCTGTCTATGATGTGATGGCTGATGCTCAGTGTATTAATTGGCAGTATTCATGCAAGGTTAACGTATGGTGCATTGTCTCTGGATTAATCGTTTTTCCGGTGTGATTTTGCTTGGTTTTGGATTGGCCGCCTTGTTAATATTGTGATGGGAGGGGGTGAGGTTTATGCTTTGCACAAAGCCATCAATCATCTTCCAGAATGACAAATCGGTTATTTCCTGTTGCAAGGTCTAACAAAGCGAAGGAACGCGCCTCGCGTCGAACACCTCCCAATGCCCCCGGATTAATGATATGGGTAGTGTTGACCCATTCGTCGCGCCTCACGTGCGTATGTCCGTGAAAGACATAGGCGTATTTTCCTGATTGAATGAGTGTTGCCAGCGCCTGTGTATCATTGCCATGAATGGCGGCGATTGTTTTTCCTTCGATTTCCCCGCTAAACCATTGTCCGGAAAAATTGGCGGGGTTTTGCACCAACAGAGCGCGCTGAATTTCACCTGAAGCGTAATCCGCGTTTCCGGTGACATGAATGACACGTAAGCCGTTGAAGTATGCAGCCAGCTCTGGGTCCGTGAGGTCACCACAATGAAAAATCAAGCTGACCCCTTCCTTGCGCAAGATCTCAAGTGCTTTTTGCAAATTGTGCCACTGGTTGTGGGTGTCCGAAACTAAACCAATCAGACTACTTGTCATAGCTCAAACGACCTCAATTACCGCAAACCGAATGCCACAATTTTCGAAGGCATTTTTCAGCGCCAGCGCTTTTTCGGGGGTCAGGTGGCGAATAACCAGCCTGACTGAAAAGCTTCCGTCCGGGCTGGTATCGGTGACTGAGCGGAGAATATTTCCTCCATGCTCAAAGACCAGAGTAGTTAATCTCGCCAGCACGCCAGGGCGATGAGTTTCTTTGCCACCCTGGATATAGACATTGGTCCATTCGAGCTGTTCTTTCGATATGCCCACACCATCAAGCTCTTGCGAAAGGTCCTCCATACGGATTGCACCAGAGCCTACAGCAGCATAAAGATCTGTCAGACTAGCACATGCCAGACGCTCCAGCAGAACGTCCATGCGATCGCGTTCAAGGGATTGAACATCCTCCAGGTCAATAATTCCCTTGCTAATAAGTAGCGGTTTAATTTTGGTGAGACCTACTTCAGCCGCTTTTTTCAGTGCTTCGGTCGCAAGCACAGAGCGCAGCAGTCGGGCTGTTGTGTCATTGCAAAAACTGAGCCATTCTTCACTGGGTGTTAGTCGTTTACCGCTGGTGATAACTTCGACAACGTCACCGGGTTTGACCTTGTCCGAAAGGCGTGCCAAATTGCCGTTGACTTCGACGGCGCTGATTTTATCCAGCAAGAATTCCTGCTGGATCGTCGCTACGGCATCAAGGACGGTGGAACCTTCCGGGACAAAGCGGGCGCCGCCGGTTGGTGTCAGAATTTCCACCGGATTGTAATAGCTAATATCTTTACCATTTTGAATGCAGTACACTACCCCCCACAGATTTTCGCCTTCCATATCGCGGGTAGCGATAGCGACTTCGATAGCGCCTATTTTAGGCAGATAGGCAGTGACTTGGAGGGCGCGATAACCGTTTTGGGGACAGGCAATATAATCATCGAAGCGGTTTTGGTCCAGATAGGAACCAAAAAAGCGATTCACATCTGCCAGAAGCAGGTAGCAATCGCGTTCATCTTCACTATCGACGATCATGCGAAAGCTGATGATATCGTTGACTTCAGAAAAGTCATTCATTGAGGCTTTGCGCTCACGTGCCATACGGCGTAACTTTTGCCAGGATTGCCAGTAGCCATTGACGGTGATCTCAATGCTGCCATTGACGCCTGCTTTTTCCATGACACGCGCCAGTTGTTCCATATTTCCGTTAATAAATTCGGGATTCAGGCGAGGGTCATTATCCAGTTTTTCTTTGACAAATGCAAAGGTTTCCGGGTCAGCATGCGGAAAAGCCGTGTCCTCGAGCCAACGCCGCCATTGATAACAATTCAGAATGCCAGCCAGCCGTCCATAAGCGCGGATCGCTTCGGTGGCTTTTTGACGACGCTTATCTTCTGGCATGTGTTCCAGGGTCAGGACGTTGTGGCTTTTATCTGCCAGTTTGACCAGAAAGACGCCCGGGTTGCGGAATCGGGCTAATTTGCGCAAAGTCTCGATTTCGCGCGAGCGACCTTCACGCGGGGAACTTAACTTAGTCACCCCATCCACAATATAAGCTACTTCTTCCCCTAAGGTACCGGGAAACCTTTGGCGAATCTGGTCCAGGCTGCCGCCTTTGTCTTCAATACTATCATGGAGCAGAGCGGCAATCGTCCAGGCATCATTCTTCACTAGATTGTCAATAAAAGCTGCCACCCAGGCGCAGTGCGTCTCAAAATAGGGTTCACCAGAAAGGCGCAACTGACCCTCATGCAGTTCTCTGCCCCAGCGATAGGCTTCGGCAATAGCTTCATTGCGCGGAACAAACTCTCCTGGGGAGAATTCATCGGTCAATTTTGGACGAACTTCCTGTACAGGTTTAATTCTTACCATGTTTTTACACTCTTGAACTTGGCAGTCGATTGTAATCCTTTCTTATAAGAAAACATGAGAAAGGCGGTTATGATTTCGTCTTGCGAGCGATGATCACGGAGATATTATCGGGCGCTTCATTTTCGTTTGCCAATTCGACCAGACGCTCGGCTGCTACTTGCGGCGGTAAGGTCAGGACGGCTTCTTGAATTTTTGTTTCGGGGACCACGCCCCATAGCCCATCAGTACAGAGCAGAATCACATCACCTTTGTGGATAGCGATGCTGGCAGTATAGGGTTTGACTTCTTGTCGCTGAGCACTCAACGAAAGTGTCAGGACATTGCGGCGCGGGTGTTGCTGGGCTTCTTCTGGGGTCAGGCTGCCAATGCGCACCATCTCGGCAACTAAACTATGGTCATAACTGATTTGTAAAACCTGCTTTTCATTGATCAAGTAAGCGCGGCTGTCGCCAATGTTGGAAAAATGGGTGACGTTGGGTTCCAGAATGGCAGCCACAACTGTGCTGCCCATTTTGGAAAGTTGAGGGTCTTTTTGAGCGCTTTGGATAATTGCCAGATGTGCGTTTTGTATTGAATCCTCAAGAATTTGAATGTAAGATAGACGACGAATATCAGAATGCTGATAATTTTCCAGAATTGTTTCTACAACCAGTTTGCTTGCCAGCGCGCCACCACTATATCCTCCCATCCCATCAGCAACGACCAGAAGGGGTGGGCGGCGGTTCAGCATGCCTGGTACCCAGACGCCAATTGCATCTTGGTTGGGTTGGTCTCTACGTTTTATACCTGTGTCTGTAATTTTTCCAATCTCAAACATCTTTTATAAAGTTGATGGACACTTAAGCCGCCGGTTGTTGTGCTTCGAGTATACAGGAGTTGTCTAAATGCGTCAATTCGTCCATTTTGGGATTTTTACATATGCCAATCAACGCGGAAACGGCATTTTTCTTGCAGTATCAGGTAATTGCTTTGTTTGGAATATAATACTAAAATGTAGCAAGAATGCAAAAAGAACACTCTTCTAATTATGTTGGCTGACCATACGATCCCGCTCACGCGCATCACATTACCGCGGCGACGAAGTGAATACATTACCCGCCAGCGTCTTATGGATATGCTTAGTGAGCTGCTGGACAAAAAGCTGATTCTTATTTCGGCTCCAGCTGGTTATGGAAAGACAACCCTGCTGATTGATTTTGCCAACCAGATTGAGCTGCCGGTTTGCTGGTACTCTATTGCTGCGCTGGATTATGATCCACAACGTTTTTTACTAAATCTAATTGCCGCGATTAACCTGCGTTTTCCAACTTTTGGACAGCGTGCTCTTACTGCTTTACGTAACGTGCAAGGGAACATCAATCCAGAATATCTGGCAACCGTGTTTAACAATGATTTATATGACAATGTCCCGGAACACTTTGTACTGATCTTGGATGATTTTCACCTGGTGAATGACAATCTTTTGATCCAGGAATTCATGAGCCACTTTTTACAAAACGCGGATGAGAATTGCCACACGATTATCACTTCTCGAACGTTGTTAACCCTGCCGGTTCTGCCTTTGATGGTTGCCCGTTCAGAGGTAGGGGGGCTCAGTTTTGAGGAACTGGCTTTTCGCGTGGATGAAGTTCAGCAATTATATGAGCGCAATCAAGGACTGGCTTTGTCGGCTGATGTTGCCGGACAAATATTGGATAAAACTGAGGGATGGGTAACCGGCATCGTATTATCAGCACAGGTTGGCTTGAAGCGTCCCGGAGAGCAATCTCGCCTGGCGCGGGTATCCGGGGTTGGGCTGGATGAGTATTTTCAATATCTGCTCAATCAGCAACCTGATGAATTACGCGATTTTCTGCTCCGCACTTCCTTGCTTGAGGAGTTTGATGTTAAGCGTTGCGAGGAGGTGATTGGTCGAGCTTTGTCGCTCTCCGGTGTGGATTGGCAGAAGCTGTTTGATGAGGTTGAGAAAAACAATTTGTTCGTTCAACCAGTGGGGGATGATGGAGCCTGGTTGCGCTATCATAATTTGTTTCTCAGTTTCTTGCAGGCGCAAATGCGACGCGAACGTCCCTATGAGACCGTAGCCATTGAGAATGAACTTGCTACCCTCTATCTGGAATATGGTGCCTGGGATGATGCCTTTAGTGTATTTAAGCGTCTTGGGAGGGTGGATCAGCTGGTCAAACTTGTGGAGCGAGCAGGTCCGGATGTTCTGGTAGAAGGGCGTGTTGCCATGCTATCCGCATGGTTGGATGCGTTGCCGTCGGATGTGCTTACATCACGGCCCTTCATTGTAGCGTTGCAGGGTGCACTCGCCGCGACAACAGGCGATATGAACCTGGCATTGGATCTGTATGATCAGGCAATTAATGCCATGAAATTGCCTGAAGACCGACGAATCCTAGCGCGTGCGCTGGTCTGGCGGGCAACGACATACTATCGCATGATCGGTGATTACGCTTCGGCAATCGCAGATGCGCGTGAGGCAATCAGTCTGATTGAGGATGACCGGGAGTTCAGCCTGGTTTTGACTGAGGCGCAACGTTGTATTGGCGTTTGTCTGCGTATGCAGGGAAAACCCAATGAGGCTTTGAAATGGTTTAACCAGGCTTTGACGGTAGCATTGCAGGATCAGGATAGCAGAAAAGAAGCAATGATCCGCATGGAGTTAGGACTGGCTTATGAAAACTTGGGGGAATATGCAAAGTCCAGAGAAATGTACGAAGCTGCCTTACGCTACTGGCAAAAAGTGGATAACGCTTTCTGGTTGTCAAATCTGTTGAATAACCTTGGGGTGCTTCAGCATATTACCGGCAACTATCAGGCAGCGGTGGAGACGCTTGAAAAAGCGCTGACCTATGCGCGACTGGTGGGTCATGTTCGTCTGGAGGCTTTTATCCTGACCGGTATCGCAGATATTTATGGTGAGCTGGAGGCTTATGAAGAAGCCAACAATGCATATAATCAGGCTCTTCAGCGTGCTCACCATGTTCAGGAAAACTTTTTGTATGTTTATATCCATGTCCAGCAGGCTGTTTTAGCAGGAATTGCGGGCGAGTATGAACAGGCGTATCGTTTATTGGAGAATGCCCGCGCTATGGCAAAGCTAGATCAAATGACAATGGAGAGTTATCTGTGTGATCTTGAATATGCTGGCTTAAAAATTCGTGAAGGAAAATCACGCGAAGTCATACCACTTTTGGAGGAAGTCCAGGCAATTTTTGAGCAAGAAGGACAAAAAATCCAGAGTGAGCGGGCGAGCCTATATCTGACACTGGCATATGGGCAGACCGGGCAGCGTGAGAAATTGCTGGGCAACCTTATCAAAGTTCTGGCGCATCTGAATACAGACTATCCTTCCGCTTCTCTGATTGCGGCGGCAGCTCGGTTTTCCTCGCAGCTGGAACAGTTGAAAAGCCTGGATTATGTTGGCGCACAGCTGGATGATCTGCTGGAACGGCTGGCTAAATTTAACTCGCGCTTGCCCACTTTACGCCGTTATTTGCGCTCGCTTGCTGTATCAATTCCTTTTGCACCACCCATGATCCATATTCGCGCGCTTGGACGGATGCAGGTAAAGGTCAACAATCGCCTGCTCACGCTATCAGACTGGCAAACACAGGCAGCGCGCGATCTATTTTTTCTGCTTCTTGCACATCCTGAGGGTTTAACAAAAGAGGAAATTGGGCTTGTTTTTTGGCCTGATGCTGCACCTGAAGACCTCAAGTTCCGCATTAAAAATACCGTTTACCGATTGCGTCACGCAGTGGGTAAGGATGCAGTCGTTTTTGAACAAGAATGTTATCGGTTCAACAACCAGCTGGATTATGAATATGACGTAGAGTCCTTTTTGAGAGAAAATGCACTGGCGCAACAGGCAAAAGACCCATTGCAAAAATTGACCCATTACCGGGAAGCTATTAAGCTCTATAAAGGTCTTTATCTTTCCGAGGTTAACGAAACCTGGGTCTATTCTCACCGTGAACACCTGCGTCAAAATTACTTAAGCATTTTGCTTCAGGTGGCTGAGATATACCTGGAAATGTCCAATTATGAGCTGGCGCTGGAATATGTCCAACGAGCGCTGGATGAAGATAATTGTCTGGAAGCGGCTTATCGCCTTTCATTCCGGATTTATGCTGCTATGGGGAATCGTCCTGCACTCGTCCGTCAATATCAGAAGTGTTGTGAAGTGTTGCAAAGGGAAATCAACGCCGATCCATCTCCCCAAACTCAAGCGCTTTATCTGGAACTGATCAAATAACGGTATACCTTGCAAAATTGTAATGGTTCATGCCAGTTGACGGGCTGGTTTTTTTGTCTTTTGAGACCGATTTGATGCCTATTTTGTGACTGCAAAACCTCATAATGACCATAGTTGAAACAAAATTTGCTGAGGAGAGAATGGTCATGATCGAGACAGTTTTTGCTCAAAAGCCCGGTGCGAGTGGTGGTTTTGGCGGTTGCAAACCTGGTGCGAGCGGCGGCTTCGGTGGTTACAAGCCTGGCGCGAGCGGCGGCTTCGGTGGCTACAAGCCTGGCGCAAGCGGCGGCTTCGGTGGCTACAAGCCTGGCGCAAGCGGCGGCTTCGGTGGCTACATGCCCGGTGCGAGCGGCGGCTTCGGCGGGTAATCTCTATTCAGCAAATCTGACTTTGATTGTTGGTCTGGCCTGTTAGGGGCCAGGTGATTAACCGCCCTTTTGGCTGGCGGAAATAGTAATCCACTTCCGGGAGATTGTCTCGGCAAGATTCTAATCAATTGACGCGGTGAGGGCTAATTTCTGATAGCGAGTCAGTTCAGGCCGCCGTTGGGCGGCATTTTTATACCTGTTTGCCGGAGTTATTGGTGAGGAGCATCGTTTTTGCAGGAAGGAGAAGAAAAAATGACTATGCTAAACCGAACAAGTGAGATCAAGCCTGTTACCTCTTATCTTCAGCCTGACCCAGTAGCCATAATGAGACGTGAGTGCAGTCGGCTGATCCACGCTGCTGTGGTCAGCAAGCGGTTCCGTGCTCGCCTGTTAACTGACCCACTGCAGGCGGTTGAAGCCGGCTACGGCGGCGAGCAGTTCATGTTCACACGTGAAGAAAAAGCCCGTATTCGCGCCATTCAGGCGGATACACTGGAAGATTTTGCTGCCCAGCTCGTAAGGGTAATTGAAGCACCCGCGGCGGTGGAACTGGCTTATCTCTCAAATCCGTAGATTTTTACCTTATCCACCATCCTTATCCCCGCAGGGTGGAAAAACATTATCGTGGATCAAGTGGTCAGATATGAAAGCTTCTACTAACATAGACACGATGAGCCGCAGAGGCACCATTCAGGATAATCCTTCTCACGAACTTTTCATTCCTATTGAGACGGATTACCACAACCGCGTAACTGGTATTTTTATCCTTGATCTCGCCGAATACGCGGAAAGTATCCAGAAAAATCTCTTTGATATTACCGGTAGCTACTTCCGAGAAGGTTTATCTGGGTTAACAGTTCATCGTGCACCGCTGGATCAATCACTTCAGAAAGGATATATTGCCACCCTGCTAAAGCTGGCACGTTCCATAGACGAAAGCGATGAGCATACTCGTTTCCATCGCTTGCGCACAGCAATCTGGGTTCGCCATCTTTCGCAGGAATTGGGCTTAAGTGAGGAGGAGGTCAATACACTGGTGCTGGCTGCAAAATTGCATGACGTTGGGAAGGTCATGGTACCAAAGGAAATTCTACTTCGCCCAGATCATTTGTTGCCAGACGAGTGGGATATGATGAAGCGCCATCCGAATTTTGGTGCTGTTCTAATGGAACCTTCTGTTGCTCTTCAGCCGGTAATCCCCGCAGTTCGAGCACATCACGAAAACTATGATGGCAGTGGCTATCCTGCGGGGCTTGCCGGTGATGCGATACCTTTTGGTGCCCGTATCCTAAGCGTGGCGGACGCGTTTACAACGATGACGGATGGACGGGTGTATCGGCGTCCGTGCTCGATTCATCAGGCTGTTCAGGAGCTGGAGCGGTGTTCTGGAACGCAATTTGATCCGCTGATCGTCGAAGCGATACTGGCGTTAATCTATCGCGGTGATATTGAAGATTTGAGAGAATACTTGTAAGAGTATCCTAGGGAGAGGTTGCGTTTCACCATGTCGGGGGAAGCGGGTAGACGCTAGGCAATATTTTCCACAATATGATTACCGTAGTCTAGCAATGCTTTGACCATTGCTGGAGAGCGTCCTTCAGCGTACACGCGCAGCACTGGTTCGGTGCCGGAAGGGCGAATCAACAACCAGGAATCATCTGCCAGGATGTATTTCACGCCATCTCGTGTGCTGACTTGCACTACTGCCTCACCGCCGATTTGAGCAGGAGCTTCATCCTGAAGCCTTTGGGTCATCTGGCTCTTGCTGACCGGGTGACGCAACCTCAAATCGGTGCGTTCGTAAAATGCCGGACCAACATCTTCTAGCAGATTTTGCACTAACTCATGTAATGAGGTTTTTGAAGCGGCGACAATCTCGGTTAACAACAGTCCCATCAGGATGCCATCTCCTTCGGGGATATGCCCTTTGAAAGAGATACCTCCCGATTCTTCACCGCCGATCAGTACATCCTCTTTCATCATATAGTCAGCAATATGGTTAAAACCGACTGGGGTTTCGTGGACGGTCAGCCCATAGCGCGCTGCCAGGCGATCAATCATGCGAGTTGTGGACACAGTGCGCACAACAGAACCTGTCCAACCGCGCTTTTCCACCAGATAGCGGAGCGAAAGAGCCATAATCTTGTGCGGGTCGACAAAATTACCGCGCTCATCCATCGCTCCAATGCGGTCAGCATCGCCATCGGTTGCCAGCCCGAAATCACCCAACCCGTTGCTCACCGCACCTGCCAGCGCGCCGAGATAACGGGCAATTGGCTCTGGGTGGACACCGCCAAAACCGGGGTTCATTTCGCCGCGTATTTCCTGCACCTCGCAGCCAGTGCCTTGTAGCAAACCGCGTATCACACCGCGGCCGGAACCGTACATCGAGTCAACGACGATGCGCAGTTTGCCTTCGGCGATGATATCGAAGTTAATCAATTTACGCAGATGTTCGCCATAATCCAGAATAGGGTTGAACCGGCGGATCAGTTTCAGCTCAACCGCTTTGTCATAGTCCATCAGGTTTGGTCCACGTCCGCGCGTTTCGTTGTCATATAGAAAGACCTCCACCTCGCGGCATTGCTCAGGTAATGCTGAGCCGCCGTAGGCGGATTTCAGCTTTACACCATTATAGCGCGGAGCGTTATGGGAGGCAGTGATCATTACGCCACCGATGGCGCCCATGTGATACACGTTATAAGAGATTGCCGGTGTAGGCGCATCTGCTTGTGCCAGATAGACAGTGAAGCCGTTTGCTGCCAGGACACGCGCCACTTCTTTGGCATAGCGATCAGAGAGGAAACGCGTATCGAACCCCACCACCATTTTACGTGGGTCGGATTTGGCTTCCTGACCGGCGACATTGTTCCAGGATTCTGAAGCGATGGCGTCAGCGATTGCCTGCGTGACTAGTTGAAGGTTGTGAAAAGTGAACGTATCTGAGATGACGGCGCGCCAGCCGTCGGTACCAAAATGAACTGTCATGGTGTGTCGTACTCCTTTGTCAAGTTACCAGTTGGGGATAGGTGTTGCTGTAACAAGCAGACTGCGTAAAATCCAGCCTTCGCGCCCATCGGGCAGGCGCACATGTACCCATGGGATGCCCTGATTCTCCTTTATCTCTGGCAGCACTTCAACCAGCATACCGTTTAACATGCTGGTCACCACGTTAGAGGTGGGATCAGGTTGTTCGCGAATCAGTGCACCGTTGAATTCGCCGGCATTAATGCGGGCATAGACAGGGGTAGGGGCAGGAGTGGCGGTAATGGTGGGTGTGCGGCTGGGGATCAGGGTGCGCGTGAGAGTAGGGGTGATCGTCGGCGGCGGCGGAGGCAGAGTTGCTGTTGCGCTGGGAATCGGTGTGAGGGTTGGTGTTGCAGTAGGCGGGGGCATTGCAATGCGGGTAAAAACCGCCGTCCCAATACCGCTGAGAACAATGACAGCCACAATGCCGATCAAGGTCAAGCTGGTGCTGAAAGTATATCCGAAGATACCCAATGGTTTGAAACCCAGCAAAAGCAGGACAATGGTGCCTGCCAGTGCAGACCACGCCAAATGAACGGCAAACACAACTACACCATCCGGCCAGAGATGTGGCGTGCCACTGGTTAGCCCGAACCCTGCCGTTCCAATTGGGAGATAAAGCTCATATGCCATGGCGATGCTGGCTGCTACCGGCCGCTGTTTGGGTTGACGCACAAACAGGTACGCGGTCAATATCGCGCCTATGGTGAGCACAGCGAAATTTGCCCATGAGAAATGGGTGTAATAAATTCCCTGTGTATTGGGTGTAACTGGCAACCATTTTGTGATTAAACCAGCAAGCACACCGCCCAAAAATACCAACAAACTGCCGATGCCGATTCCGCCAAGTGATTGGAAAAAGAAACTGACCGAACCCAATACAGTTGCCAGAGAGAGACCGATCACTGGCGCCAGAAATGGTGCCATCAATGCTGCCAACACGCCAACTGGTTGAGAATCAAGAAGCAAAGCAATTCCCAACGTTACTCCAGCAACCAGTGAAAAAACAAAAAAGTCCAGCGAGGGGATGATGCGTTGTGCCAGCTCCTTGAGATAAGCGGCACGAGCGTTTGAGTCGTCCATGTCAAGCATGCGTCGCTTACGTCGCCGACGAGCTGGAGGCAGGGTTTTGTACTCTTCAGGAAGTTTCTGGCTGGTAGGCAAACTCATGCTGAACCAATCAGGTATATTTTGATTTATTATAATACACTCGCTCAAAGTACGTTGTCGGGATGTCGTCAACATTTTCAGAATCGGGTAAAATTTGTGGCATGACACTTAAAAAACTAGTTGTATTTTTTCTTTTTGCCCTGATTACAGCTTCTTGTGCTTCTCAGCCTGTTGCTCTCGAGAGCACAGAAACGCCAGAATCAATTGCGACTGCAACAAGCATCCCGATCCCGACTGCAACCCCACAGCCTGCCAAAGCGGTTCTGGTAATGACGGATGATCCTACTTTGCAACCTTTGCGCGAACTGGTGTCCCGCCTAGCTGTTGAAAGCGGTTTGCAATTGGAGCAACGCACAGAGGTGCAAAGCGGCGATGTCATGCCGGAATGGAAGGTCGTTGTTTTTGCAACCCCGCCTGCGAACCTGAATGATCTGGCGAACACTGCGCCGGGAACGCAGTTCTTGACATTTAGCAGTATGGAATTACCACAGGCGCCAAACCTGAGCGTGATTTCTTCACGGGCGGACTGGCAGGCTTTTGTCGCTGGCTATCTGACAACTCTGGTAGCTTTCGATTGGCGTACTGCAGCATTTTTACCATCCGACCTGCCTGAAAGTGCGATGATGAGCGACGCCTTTCGTAACGGGCAATATTATTTTTGTGGCAGATGTGCTACTTATTACGCACCTTATGCCAGTTTCCCGTTGATAGTTTCCCTGCCTGCAGTAAGCTCTGTGGAGGAATGGAAACTTGCCGCAAGCCCGGTTCAGCAGAATTATGCTTATGGGGTTTATGTATCACCGCAGGCAGCCAGTCCAGATTTGTTGAACTATCTGGCAGGTTTCAATCTCACCCTGCTGGGCGGGCGCACCCCGCCGCCGGAGATTTTACCCCATTGGGCAGTTACCCTGCAAATGGATGAACTTACCCCGCTTGAACAGCTTTGGACTGATCTGGTAGTGGGGCAGGGAGGCAAGACAGTAACCGCCGAGTTTCGGTTGACGGATGTCAATCCGGAGCTACTGACGCCGGGACGCCAAATGCAGGTTGAAAAAGTCATTCAGGGACTTCGAGAGGGTATCATTGCATCGCTTTCTCCGCCGTTAGAATAACTTTTTCGACCGAAATATGACAGGACACAGGTTATTGGGGTGACCTATGATACTTTCCTATTCGGTAAAATAGAGATAAACTACAATGTTGAATGTCCAGACATTAACTGGAAGATCAATCATCTTTCCAGATAACATAACAGACCTTTTTAGATTGGAGTAACGATATGACACGCCAAATGGTAACACTTGATGCAAACGAGGCTGTGGCTTATGTCGCATACCGAACGAATGAAGTGATCGCAATTTATCCGATTACTCCTTCCTCTGGAATGGGAGAACATTCGGATGCCTGGTCTGCTGCCAACATTCCCAATATATGGGGAACTGTCCCCACAGTAGTTGAAATGCAATCCGAAGGCGGCGCAGCCGGGGCAGTGCATGGTGCACTGACTACGGGCGCGCTGGCGACCACCTTCACCGCCTCGCAAGGACTTCTGCTGATGATTCCCAATATGTACAAAATTGCAGGTGAATTGACACCAACTGTTTTCCACGTTGCGGCGCGCGCCGTGGCGACACATGCACTTTCCATTTTTGGGGATCATTCCGATGTAATGGCAACCCGGGCAACGGGGTTTGCCCTGCTGGCTTCCTCTTCAGTTCAGGAAGCTCACGATAACGCGTTGATCGCTCAGGCGGCTGCGCTGGAATCGCGTGTGCCTTTCGTGCATTTCTTCGATGGTTTTCGCACTTCTTCGGAAGTCAACAAGATTGAACAGCTCACCGAAGATGACATGCGTGCCATGATCAACGATGAACTGGTGCTGGCAGTTCGGCAGCGAGCACTTTCACCTGACCATCCGGCAATTCGCGGTACAGCGCAAAACCCGGATGTGTTCTTCCAGGCGCGCGAGGCTTGTAATCCATTTTACCTTGCCTGCCCGGTGATTGTTCAACGGGTGATGGACCGCTTTGCCAGCCTGACGGGGCGTCAGTATCGTCTATTCAACTACACAGGTGCGCCGGACGCCGAACGGGTGATTATCCTCATGGGTTCGGGCGCTGAGACTGCCGAAGAAACTGCGCTTTATCTGAACAACCGTGGTGAAAAAGTTGGTGTGGTCAACGTTCATCTCTATCGTCCTTTCTCGATGGAGCATTTGATGCAGGCATTACCGGCAACGGTGAAGTCCATTGCTGTGCTGGATCGCACGAAAGAGCCGGGAGCCGCAGGCGAACCGTTGTATCAGGACGTGGTAACTGCTGTTAATGAGGGTCTGGTTGCCGGAAAGGCACTTTTCCAGAAAACGCCCCGCATTATTGGCGGACGGTATGGTCTTTCTTCCAAAGAATTCACCCCGGCGATGGTGAAGGCAGTATTTGATGAGCTGGCGAAAGATCGGCCCATGAACCACTTTACGGTTGGTATTTACGACGATGTTACGCAATCCAGTCTAGAATACGATCCGCAATTTTCAATTGAGGCAGAAGATGTAGTTCGTTGCGTTTTCTTTGGGTTGGGTGCAGACGGCACAGTGGGCGCCAATAAGAACTCGATTAAGATTATCGGCGAGGAAACCGAGAACGGCGCGCAGGGCTATTTCGTCTACGACTCAAAAAAGTCCGGCTCAATCACCATCTCACATCTGCGTTTTGGTCCTCGCCGCATTCGCGCTCCATACCTGATCGGCGAGGGCGATGCGAACTTCGTCGCCTGCCATCAGTTCACTTTCTTGGAACGTCTGGAGATGCTCAAGTATGCCAAACCGGGCGGTGTGTTCCTGCTGAACAGCATCTATGGTCCGGATGAGGTCTGGGATCACTTGCCGGTGGAAGTGCAATCCGCAATTATCGAAAAGAAACTGCGCTTCTTTGTCATTGACGGTTACAACGTAGCAGAGAAAACTGGTATGGGTGGACGCGTCAACACAATCATGCAGACCTGTTTCTTTGCTATCAGCGGTGTCTTACCGCGCGAGGAAGCTATTGAGCAAATTAAGAAAAGCATCGTTAAAACTTACGGCAAGCGCGGTGAGGCAGTCGTACAGCAGAACTTTGCGGCGGTTGACTCGACACTAGCAAATCTTCACGAAGTGAAAGTGCCTGAAAAGGTGACCAGCAAAGTCACCCGCCGAAAAGCTGTTCCGGATGCCGCGCCGGAATTTGTTCGGGAAGTGCTTGGACCAATGATTGCTTTTGAGGGGGATCGCCTGCCAGTCAGCGCGCTACCAGTGGATGGAACATTCCCCAGCGCAACCAGCCAGTGGGAAAAGCGTAATATTGCTCTCGAGATTCCGGTTTGGGAGCCTGACCTGTGTATCCAGTGTGGTAAGTGTGTTTTTGTCTGTCCTCATGCGGTGATCCGCCAGAAAGTTTATGACCCCAAGTATCTGCAGAAAGCCCCTCCAACCTTCAAGTCCATTGATGCAAAATTCAAAGAGTTGCCGGGGATGAAGTACACCATTCAGGTTGCGCCGGAAGATTGCACCGGTTGTGCATTATGTGTGGAAGCCTGCCCCGCAAAGGATAAGACTCAGGTGGGCAGGAAAGCGATCAACATGGCAGATCAGCCGCCGTTACGCGAAGACGAGCGCATTAACTGGGAATTTTTCCTCGACCTGCCTGATCCTGACCGCAGCGCTTTTGAGCCCACAACTGTTAAAAATTCCCAGTTGCTCACTCCATTGTTTGAGTTTTCTGGTGCTTGCGCGGGCTGTGGAGAGACACCATACGTTAAACTGGTCTCACAATTGTTCGGCGACCGCTCGGTCATTGCCAACGCCACTGGCTGCTCTTCGATTTACGGTGGCAACCTGCCCACCACGCCCTGGTCGGTTAACAAGGAAGGACGTGGTCCGGCGTGGTCTAACTCACTCTTTGAGGATAATGCCGAGTTTGGTCTAGGTATGCGTCTGACACTGGATAAGCAGAACGAGTACGCTTCCGAGCTTTTGCGCGCCCTGGCAGATGAGGTGGGACAAACTTTGGTTGAAGAGATTCTTTCTGCTGATCAGTCCACCGATGCCGGCATTGCTGCCCAACGCGAGCGGGTGGCGGTGTTAAAGCAAAAGTTGTCACAAATCAGTGACCCGCGCGCAAGAAATTTGCTGGGCATTGCTGATGCACTGGTGCGCAAGAGCGTCTGGATCATCGGCGGCGATGGTTGGGCTTATGATATTGGCTATGGGGGGTTGGATCATGTGCTGGCTTCCGGACGCAATGTGAACATCCTAGTGTTGGATACCGAGGTGTATTCCAACACCGGTGGGCAGGCTTCCAAGTCTACACCGCGTGCTGCGGTAGCCAAGTTTGCTGCCAAGGGCAAAGGTTTACCCAAGAAAGATCTGGGTATGTTGGCGATTACGTATGGGTATGTGTATGTGGCACGGGTGGCGATGGGCGCCAACGATCAGCAGACCTTGCGTGCCTTCTTGGAAGCGGATGCCTACGAGGGTCCATCGCTCATCATTGCTTATTCGCATTGTATTGCTCATGGAATTGACATGCGCAAAGGGCTTGAGCAACAGAAACTGGCGGTCCAGTCCGGAATCTGGCCGCTGTTCCGTTATAACCCGAAGCTTCTGGACGAGGGCAAGAATCCGCTTATTTTGGACACTAAAGACCCCAGTATTTCGCTGGAAGAGTACGCCTATCGCGAGACCCGTTATCGCATGTTACTGCAGAGCGATGAGGCGCGTGCGGAGGCTTTGATGCGCAGTGCTCGTATGGATGTGGAGAAGCGGTGGCAATTGTATCGCCAGATGGCGGAAATTGAATACCAGTTGCGTGAGAATGGCGGTAGCCATTAGAAAGGAAATACAACTATGGTTGACTTAAGCACCACTTATCTGGGATTGCCCTTGAAAAATCCGCTGGTGGCAGCAGCATCTCCACTTTCTAAAAAGGAAAGCACTGTGCGCCGCTTGGAAGATGCCGGTGCGAGCGCCGTGGTAATGTACTCGTTGTTTGAGGAACAGATTACGCATGAGAGTCTGGCGCTTGATTATTATCTCAGCCGCGGCACCGAGTCGTATGCCGAAGCAATGACTTATTTTCCGGATATGGAAAAGTACAATGTGGGTCCGGAAGAATATTTAAACCTGATTCAAAAGCTCAAGAAAGCTGTGGATATTCCTATTATCGCCAGCTTGAACGGTATCTCAACTGGTGGTTGGGTTGAGTATGCGCGCAAGATGGAACAGGCTGGTGCGGATGCGCTCGAGCTGAATATTTATTACCTGCCGACAGATACTAACCTGACCGGCCAGGAACTGGAACAGACGTATGTAAATTTGGTCAGCGATATCCGCCGGCAAATTCATATTCCGCTGGCAGTCAAACTCAGTCCCTATTTCACCGCTCTTCCAAATTTTGCCCGCCGTCTGGTGCAGGCGGGTGCTAACGGGCTGGTGTTATTTAACCGCTTTTTCCAGCCTGATCTGGATATTGAAATGTTGGAAGTGGTGCCCCGATTGGAGTTGAGCACTTCCAGCGAATTACGCCTTCCACTGCGCTGGGTGGCGATACTTTATAAACGCGTCGAAGCAGATCTGGCTTTGACCGGTGGTGTCCACACACCCGAGGATGCCATAAAATCTATCATGGCAGGAGCCAATGTGGTCCAGATCGCCTCGGAGCTTCTGTCGAATGGAATCAACCGCATGAGCGAGTTGTTGGTTGGCATGAGGCAATGGATGGAAACGTTCGAGTATGAGTCCGTCGCCCAAATGATGGGCAGTATGAGCCAACAAGCGGTAGCTGAGCCGGCGGCATTTGAGCGCGCCAATTATATGAAAGCGTTAACCAGCTATGACAATCGCTTATACATTTAATTTTGAAAGCTGAATAAAGATAAAAGCCCCCATCAATTACGGTGGGGGCTAATTATTTCAGAAAAAGTCCGGGTATATTATTCTTCCTCTTCGCCGGGTTCGTGGTGTTTCTTCTGGCGGTAGACAATCCGTCCGCGGGTTAAATCGTAAGGGGACATTTCAACGCGCACACGGTCGCCCAACAGAATGCGGATATAATATTTGCGCATTCTGCCAGAAAGATAGGCAAGCACCTCATGGTTGTTGTCCAGACGGACACGGAATTGCGTCCCGGGCAGCGCTTCCACGATGGTGCCTTCTACGGTTATCTTATCCTCTTCTTTTGCCATAATTATCCTCACAGGTAACCCATTGGCGTTTTAATTCCACAACCCGGGTTTCCGTCCTCTACTCGGCTTTGCTGAGTTGGCGGCGTTTAATTCGACGAATCGCCTTCTTTTTCTCGACGCGGCGCAGTTCACTTTTAGAAATGAACCAGCGCTTACGACGCACGGTGCTCAAAATCCCGCTTTTCACCACCTTCTTGCGAAAGCGCTTGAGCAGTTGATCCTGCGATTCATTGGGACGAAGCACGACACTTGTCACGACATCTCACCTCCCTTCTGGTAAAGGGATAAAAAAACCGGCTCGCAAAACAAGGCGCGGCCGGGAAAACTGCAGAATGAAACCGTTTTTCTCGAAAAACCAACCGCTGCCTCCCTCGCGATTCAATCTTGAAAGGCTCAAGTTAAGTTAATAAACTAAACCTCTAAGTACTACACGAAATATTATAACGGTAATTTTAAGCATTGTCAAAGGGAATTTGGCTGAAAAAATGAATATAGGGATCACGCCGTTTTATCGTTTTTAGGAGGGATTTTGTTAATATGACAATTATCATCCATATTATATAAATATATTCACTTTTCATTTCCTGATTTTAATCGGAAAATTAATAAAAAATCAGGGAGTGACGATGAGTGAGTTGATTAATAATCGCCAAAAGCGAATCGAAACCATGAAGGCTTTGATTCGCCAACTGCATAGCGGCGTAGCCGAAGCGCAGGTCAAACACCAGCTTGAAACTCTGCTGGATGAGGCAGATTATAGCGATGTTTTCTTAATGGAAGTACAACTTATTCAGGAGGGTATTCCTGCTGAAAGTATTCAAGAACTATGTGATACCCATACCCGCGTGCTTAAGAAACATTTAGATCTTCAGGAAACCCCTGAGACCATTCCCGGTCACCCGATACACACTTTTGTACAGGAAAATCGTGAGCTGACCAAAACAACGGCGCAGATACGCCTTTTGATTGGCAAATTAAAAGAATTACCTGATGATGCGGAGGCAGCCCCGCTCATGCGCGAGGTTCAGTCATTGTTGAATAACCTAATGGATGTGGATAAGCATTATCGGCGTAAAGAAAATCTGCTTTTCCCTTACTTCGAAAAGAAAAATCTGCCAGGACCGCCATTGGTCATGTGGGGCAAGGATGACGAAGTGCGTGAGGCATTAAAGCTGACCATTGAGGGATTACAGCGAGTTGCTCGAATCGATGCTGCCGAAGCCAGAGCATATTGCTTGTTTACGGTAATCCCGGCGCTCGATGCAGTGGAAGATATGGTTTACAAAGAGGAAAAAATCCTGTTCCCCACAGCGCTTAACTTGCTTACTGAACAGGATTGGTACGAAATTTATTTGCAGAGTGAAGAATACGGTTATTGTCTGTATGTTCCACAGTTTGAGTGGGTTCCTGAGGGAGGTGTTCACCGTGAGCTTCGGCAACCCCTCGCTTCAAACGAGCGGATTCAAATGCCTACTGGAAGCTTTGGACTGGGAGAATTAATTCACGTCTTGCGCAGTTTACCATTTGACCTGACGTTTGTGGATAAGGAAGATACCGTGCGTTACTTCAGCCCCGGCGAGAAACGCATCTTTGAGCGGTCGCGCGCCATTCTTGGGCGCAAAGTGCAGTACTGCCATCCGCCTAAAAGCGTCCATATTGTGAATCAGATTCTGCAAGATTTCAAATCCGGTCAACAGGATTGTGCCCGTTTCTGGATCAACCTGCATGGGAAGATGGTTTTAATTGCATATTATGCTGTGCGTGATGAACAGGGCAGGTATTTGGGCACTCTGGAGGTGACACAGGATATTACTGAACTGCGCCAGCTAGATGGCGAACGCCGTTTACTAATGTACGATGCAACTCCCAAGGCTGATACAGTTAATTGAGTACTTGTGAGTTGTTGGATAAAAGCAGATTGATTCGAGGATTTTTAAAGGACTAAACGCCATGGAAATTACAGCCAAAAGCAAAGTGCAGGATGTCTTAACCGCTTTTCCTGCATTGGAAGAAAAAATTATTCAGTTAGCGCCGCCATTCAAAAACCTCACCAACCCGGTTTTAAGGCGAGCAGTTGGCAGACTGGCAACATTGGAGAAAGTGGCACAGATTGGAAACATGGACGTCTTGGAGCTAGTCAATCAGTTGCGCCGCGAGGCAGGGCAACCTGAACTTAAATCGGGTAAGGAGGCGGTTTTGTTCACTCAATTCGCACCCGATGCCGGCGACCCCGATTGGATTATGGGAGAGCCGCAGTATATAGTTAATGGGACGGAGATGCTGGCGCGTGGTGAGGTACCGCTGAACCGGGTCAATGAACTGCTGGGTCAACTGGCACCAGGTGGGCATATTCTTCTGCTGACCAATTTTAAACCTGCGCCGATGATCGAAGCGATTGCGAAACAGAATCGCCGCGTGTATCACAAGGTGGACCCCCGCGATTCGCAGCTACATCTGACATTTTTTCAGTAGCTCAGACGCAGCAGGAAGAAGGCTGGTGAGCCATCAGGAAAGGGGATGATGTTTTCCACATTGATTTTGCCGAAGCGTCCAATTTCAACAAGGGTGAGATATTCTTCTTGGGTCACGATGAATACGTTGTTGGCGATTGTTTCATCCATAGCTTCTGTAAAGTGGGTGGGTGGATCGAGCAGGATTTTGGGATTATCTGGGATAAAAAAAGCGCGCAGTATTTCGCAGCGAGTACACCATACCGGCGAGATGCGGATGGTGATATCTGGGTGATGAATGGCATAGTCCCGTGCAAGGTGAAAAATCTGTCTGCTACCATACTGTAAGCCGTTTCGCCCGTAGTCTGGATACCAGCGCGGTGAATTGCGAAGCGCATCCAGCAGAATCGCCGCACTGCTAACGGATAAAACAACCAGCAGCAGGTATGCTAGGATTAATTTCGATCGCGGGCGGTATTGCTCCAGCCAGCCCAGAGCTTTTTCCAGTCCCAGCGCGGTGAACAAAATCCAGAACGGTGACATGAGTAATGCAAGCGTCCGGAAGTTCCAGAAGATGGCAACCGCGAACGGCACTGCCAGCCATCCGGTCAGTGCAAGCCACGCCGGGAGGTTTTTGCCAATCTGGCGGAGAGTTAGCCAGAACCCTATGAGTAAAAAAGGAAAGGTGCCCCATCCCAGCGCTCCGTAGGGCGGCATGGTGTATGCATCCACCCCTACCGGGCGTGGCAGAAACCAAGAAATAGGGTTGAGTAGCTCCCCAAGATGCTGCAGATAGTGCCAGCTAATCGCGGGCGGTTGTGGGGTGCTCCACAAAGAAGCAGGTAGAAGCCAGTCTATGGTCAGGATATCGGCTGGCGCAGACCACAAGAAGCGTGCGAATGGCAGGATAAGAGCGATGATCAACAAAGCGACTCGCCAGCGCAGCGCGCCCTGTCGGCGATGGTGCGCAAAATCCATAACCAGCAGGAGCAGGATAGCCAGTGGGATGAGTACACGCCCTGAGGGGGAGGTATAAAATGCCAGTGCTGCTAGCCCAACCGCCCCATACAGCCAGCCGGCAGTACCTTGGCGGTAGCGCAGATAAGCAGCCAGCCCAGCGAAATAGAGAGTGGTCAGAAGTGTCACGTCCAATGCACTTCGGGAAGGGATGAACCAGCCTGGCGTGGCTGCCAGCAGTAATGGAACAGCCCACCAGGTCTTGATTTTGAAGCCGTCCTTTAGCCAGTAGGCTAATCCCCATATCACTAACAGGCCGCTTAATATACCAAACAGGCGCGTCATCCACAACGATTGACCGACTAGGACAATCCATATAGCGCGCAGATAAACGGAAGTTCCCAATGTCAATGCCTGACCATCGCTGAAAAAAGTGGGTAGAAAAGTGCCATCCGCTCCGTGGAGCCGCGTCTCAAGCAATTCTGAGGCCGCAACACTGGCGGCGGCTTCGCTGGCGGTGAAGGAAAGCGGAAAATCTGCAAGGGCAATCAAACGGGTGATCAGATACACCGCCAGCGCAAAGAGAAAAAAATAGCGTTCATTGAATGGCAGCGGTGTGGTTTGCAGACGACGAAAAGTGGATTTTATCGAACGAATGATGAAGCGCGGATTGAAGAAATTGCGTGGGCTTTTAACCGGCTGGATGATGATGTCGCCGCTTTCCGGCTGGACGGTGATCTGCCCGGCATTGTTTATGGAGATATGCAAACTTTCTCCGGGCGGCAGGTTAACCTCAAATTCCAGATGAACATTCTGGGGTGATTGGTTTGCGTCGGAGGAAGAGTTCATGATTTCATTATACTGCGACTTATCCGGGTGATATTTTAAGGTTGAGGAAGGTTAAAATTTCATTCTAGCCAGAACCCGCGTGCTATAATGATTTTGGGTTATTGTGGTCTCATTCGAACAGGTTGCTATGTCATTTGTCCATTTGCACGTGCATACGGAATACTCACTTCTAGACGGCTTCAGCAAAATTAAGAAGCTGATTGGGCGCGCACAAGAGATGGGTATGCCTGCCGTTGCGATTACCGATCATGGAACAATGTTTGGGGTAGTTGAGTTTTTTAATGCGGCCCGCGCCGCCGGAATTAAGCCCATCATTGGTCTGGAAGCATATCTGGCGCCGCGCCGGATGCAGGATCGAGACTCGAAACTGGATAAATCTGCCTATCACCTGTTATTGCTGGCAGAAAATCAGACTGGTTATCAAAATTTGCTCAAAATTGCCACTGCAGCGCAACTGGATGGGTTTTACTACTACCCGCGTATTGATCACGAGTTTCTTGCTGCCCATTCAGAGGGTTTGATTTGCACTACAGGCTGCATGTCCGCGGAAATTCCGCGTGCTATTGAGCAGGGGAATCTGGATGAGGCGCGGCGTAAACTGGACTGGTACTATGAAGTTTTTGGGACAGACCGATTCTTTCTGGAGTTGCAACAGCATAACATCCCGGAGCTGGAACGCATCAACAAAGCACTTTTAGAACTTGGTCCGCGCTATCAGGGGCATTTTATAGCTACCAATGATGTACATTACGTAAATGCAGAGGATTACCGCTATCAGGATATTCTGCTGGCAATCCAGACTGGCGCGCTCTTAAGTGATCCGAACCGAATGCGCATGACCGACCCCTCGTATTACCTGCGCTCGCCGCAAGAGATGGCAACGCTATTCCACGAGGTGCCAGAAGCGATCAGCAATACCCTGCTGATTGCTGAACGCTGTAATGTGGATTTGTCTTCAAACGGCTATCATTTGCCTGTCTTTGAGGTACCAGAAGGGTTTACACCAGCAACATACCTGCGTAAGCTGTGCGAAGAAGGGATGGAGCAACGTTATGGTGTACGAGCGAAAAGCCCGGAAGTTCGCCAACGATTGGATTACGAACTGGATGTCATCCGCCAGATGGGATTTGATGCTTATTTCCTGATCGTTTGGGATTTGTGCCGCTATGCACGAGAAAACGGCATCTGGTATAACGCGCGCGGCTCAGCAGCTGGTTCGTTGGTGGCGTATGCATTGGGCATCACGCTGGTGGAGCCGATTGAGCATGGACTGATCTTTGAGCGTTTCTTGAACCCGGCGCGCGTTTCCATGCCGGATATTGATCTGGACTTTCAGGATGACAAGCGTTCACAGGTGATGGCGTATTGTGCTCAGAAGTATGGCGATGATCGCGTCGCCCAGATTATCACTTTTGGCACGCTGGGGGCGCGCGCGGCAATTCGTGATGTCGGGCGCGTGATGGACATTCCGCTTTCGGAAGTGGATCGTGTCGCCAAGCTGATTCCCAATATCCCCGGCAAGCCAGTCACACTTCGTGAGGCGCTTGAGACCGTGCCGGAACTGAAGACCCTTTACGAAGAAAGCGGGTATTTGCGCGAGCTGATTGACACCGCTTCTTCGATGGAAGGTGTGGTACGAAATGCAGGTACGCACGCTGCAGGAGTCATCATCACCGACAAACCCATTATCGAATACCTGCCATTACATCGTCCAACCAGCGGTTCTGAAGAAAGCCCGATCAAAGCTGTTTCTCAGTTTGAGATGTCGGTGATTGACATTCTGGGCTTGTTGAAAGTGGACTTTTTAGGATTGGCAACGCTGACAATTATGCAGCGTGCCTGTGACCTGATTGAGAAACGGCATGGCGTTCGCTATACATTGCAAAATATTCCGCTCGATGACCCGGAGACCTACGAGTTTCTCGGTCAGGGTCATACGGCAGGTGTCTTTCAATTGGAAGGCAGCGGGATGACCCGCTACCTGATGCAGATGAAGCCGAAGAATCTATCGCACATTATTGCGATGGTGGCGCTTTACCGGCCCGGTCCGATGAGCTTCATCCCGTCCTACATTCAACGCATGCACGGGCTGGAGGAAGTGACCTATCGCCATCCTGATCTTGAGGATGTGCTGAAAGAAACCTATGGCATCCCAATTTATCAGGAGCAGATCATGTTCGCTGCCATGCGGCTGGCGAATTATACGGCTTCTGAGGCGGATGACCTGCGCAAGGCAATTGCCAAAAAGAAAGCTGATGCGGTGGAAAAACACCGCAAGAAATTTGTCGAGGGAGCGGTGCAACGTGGCATACCGCGCCAGACGGCTGAGACAATCTTTGCCGATTGGGAAGATTTCGCCCGCTATGGTTTTAACAAGAGTCACGCTGCCGATTACGGTGTCATTGCTGTCCAGACTGCTTATCTCAAGACCCATTATACGGTTGAGTTTATGACAGCGCTTCTTTCAGCATCCAAGAACGATACCGATAAGGTGGCTTTTTATGTGGCGGATTGCCGCAGTATGGGCGTAGATGTCCTGCCGCCGGATGTGAATTACAGTTGCTGGGACTTTACAATTGAAGACCGTACGGGAGATAAACCAGCCATCCGATTTGGGTTAGGCGCCATAAAGAATGTTGGGTACAACTCTGTAGAGTTGATGCTTAAGGCGCGTCAGGCAGACGGTCCTTTTCAGAGTTTGGGCGATTTTGCGCGGCGTGTGGATTTGCGGCAGGTGGGCAGACGGGCACTGGAATGCCTGATTCGCGCCGGGGCGATGGATGGCTTCGGTGGACGCAGGGCACTTTTGGAAGGGCTGGACAAGATTATGTCCGTGAGCGCCAGTCACTTCCGAGCTGCTCAGTGTGGTCAGTTAAGCATTTTCAACCTGTCAGATAATATGGAAGAAGAGATTGTCCTCCCGATGGGCGGCGAACTGGATCGCCGTGAGATGCTGGAATGGGAACGGGAGCTGATCGGTTTATATGTATCCGCACATCCTTTGATGCCCTATCTGGCAAAGTTAAAGCGCAAAGTGACGCATTTCTCCGCTCAGCTTGGCGAAGCTTCCCAAAAAGAGAAGGTGATAGTAGCCGGAATGGTAACTCGTTTCCGACAACATCAGACCAAAGCCGGTAAATCAATGGGTTTTGTGACGTTGGAGGATATACAGGGGACTATCGAGCTGGTATTGTTCCCACGTGTTTGGGATCAGTATCATCATTTAGTTGAGCCGGATGCCGTTCTCGTTGTTGAAGGGAGTGTGGATGCTGAAAATGGCGATCCTAAGGTTTTAGTGGATCGTGTGACGGTGGAAGATCTGGCAAATGTTGAGGCACTAGAGGAATCGTCCTATATTCCGTCGGCGGGCATTGCAAAATTGCAAGAGGAGAAATATGAACTAGTGTCTTCCGATGATGCGGATGAGGAACGGGAGCATGTGTTGGAGGGGGAATCGCCGTTCCGTCATCAAGTGGCGGAGGAAAAGTCTGAATGGTCGGCAGGTGGCGAGGTGGCAGGAGTGTTTGATTTGGATGATCTGCCGCCCCCGCCAGAGGTAGATGACTGGCATCTGGTGGATGAACATGGGAAGCGTTTGGCTAATGCGGCTGTAGATAAGCCGCAGGATGGGCGGGTTGTGCCTACTCCAATGCTCACACAGGCACCTGCGGTTGTCTTATCTGCCGGTGAACAGCCAGTGCCACAGTCCGATGGAACGGTAAAACCTCCTGAGATGCCTTATCTGATTTCTCATGCTGAGCGGTTACTGGCTACACAGCAGAAAGAGGAGCCGCCGCGTATGTTAACGATCATTCTGCGTCCGAGCGGAGAGCGCGAACGGGACATGCGGCGGCTGCGCCATATTCACGGCTTACTGGTTTCCTGTCCGGGTAAGGACCACTTTGCGTTTATGATCTTTGAATTTGGTTCGTTTTACCTGATCGAGTTTCCGAACTATACCACACATATCACACCAGATTTGGTGCAGAGACTGATCCATCTGGTGGGAGAAGAGAACATTCGTATCGAGCCTATCCACGTTCATTGAGCTTATAATTATATCGAACAAAATACTTGAAAACGCCTGAGTGAGTGGTTGATTTTACTTTATGGGCTCTCTGGGCGTGTTTTGTGGTTAAAATAGACCGTCCGCAAGGAGATAAGATGAGTGCAAAAATCAAGACAATCGGTGTAATGACCTCTGGTGGGGATGCGCCAGGAATGAACCCCTGCATTCGGGCAGTTGTTCGCACCGCACTGGCTTATGGCTTGAACGTAATAGGGGTTATAGACGGCTTTCAGGGCTTAATAGAGGGACATTTTCAGCCTTTGGGGGCGCGTGATGTAGGAGGCATCTTGCAACGCGGTGGCACAATCCTGCGCACGGCACGCAGCGAGGAGTTTAAAACGCCGCGTGGTCAACGTGAAGCGATCCGGCAGATGAACAATGCGGGAATTGAGGCGCTAGTGATAATTGGCGGCGACGGGTCATTGCATGGTGCGCAAAAGTTGGCAGAGCAGGGCTTTGCGGTGATTGGTATACCAGGTAGCATTGATAACGACATTTATGGTACAGATATGTGCATCGGGGTGGATACAGCATTAAATACTATTGTAGATGCAATTGATAAGATACGCGATACTGCCTCGTCGCATACGCGCGCCTTTCTGGTGGAGACCATGGGACGCATGTCAGGGTATTTGGCAGTACAGGCGGGGATCGTCACCGGGGCGGAGATGGTGCTGATCCCGGAGGTGGCGACTCCGGTAGCAGAAGTGGCGGCAATGGTAGAAGACGCCTACCGGCGCGGCAAGACGCATTGCATTATTGTTGTTGCCGAAGGCTTCCGCCCGTGTACAACCGAGCTGGGTCAGCAGATTGATGCACTAGATTTGGGCTTTACCACGCGAGTGACCATTCTGGGACATATTCAACGCGGCGGCAAACCCACCGCCTTTGACCGTTTGCTGGCTTCACGTTTTGGCACGCGGGCGGTGGAGTTCTTGTTGGAAGGGCTGTCCAGCGTGATGGTAGGACTGCAAGGGCGTGAAATGGTCGCAGTGCCGATCCAGGAAGTAATCAGCAATCCCCGCCAGCTTCCAGCGGAATACATTGAAATGGCACGCATGCTGGCTAAATAAGCGCTTTTCTAATCTTCCTCGCGCTCGCGCAGATGGGGAAAGAGCAACACTTCGCGAATGGTGCGCTTGTCGGTGAAAAGCATCGTCAGGCGGTCAATGCCCATCCCAAAGCCGCCATTGGGGGGCATGCCGTAGCGCATGGCGCGCAGGTAATCCTCATCCATTGGGTGACGTTCCTCATCATCGGCTTCATAGGCACGTCCCATCTCGAGGAAGCGTGCTTCCTGATCGAACGGATCGTTTAACTCGGTAAAAGCGTTGCATAGCTCCATGCCGCCGATGAATCCTTCAAAGCGTTCAACCGTAGTCGGATCGGTGGGTTTGCTCTTCGCCAGCGGCGAAATATCTCGCGGGTAGTCATAGAGGAAGGTGGGCTGGATCAGTGTCGGCTCCAGAAAGTCGCCCAGCAGACCGTCAATCAATTTACCGCGCGGCGTGCCCGGTTTAGGGTTCAATCCCTTTGCCCGCATGGCGGCTTCCAAGCTCTCGCTCGTTGGATGCTCGTTAATGTCAATCCCAACCGCCTCGATCAACCCCTGCCGCAGTTCAAGCCGCCGCCAGGGTTTGCTCAGGTCAATTTCATGTCCCTCATACGTAAACGTTGGCTTACCCAGTACTTGGATACAGGTATAGCGCAGCATCTCTTCAGTGAAATCCATGACTTTCTGGTAATCGGCATAAGCCCAGTAAAACTCAAGCTGAGTAAATTCCGGGTTATGTTTGAATGAAACGCCCTCATTGCGAAAGTCGCGCCCGATTTCATAAACCCGGTCGAGCATGCCGACCAACAGACGCTTCAGATAAAGCTCAAAGGAAATGCGCAGGTAGAGATCTTGTTTGAGCTGGTTGTGGTGAGTGATAAAGGGACGGGCTGCCGCGCCGCCATAAATGGGCTGCAGGATGGGTGTTTCGACCTCGAGAAAGCCGTGGCTGTCCAGAAAATCACGCAAAGCGCGCACGATGCGGGCGCGGGTGCGAAAAACTTCACGCACGTCGGGGTTAACCGCAAGGTCGGCGTAGCGTTGCCGGTAGCGCACTTCGGGGTCGGCTAATGTAGCATGACGGATGACCTGCCCATCTAAGATCTCATCTTTGGCAGCCGGCAACGGAGTGATTGCTTTTGCCAGCATACGGAAGTCGTGCACCTGCAGCGAGATCTCGCCAGTGCGGGTGCGCATGACGATACCCTGTGCTTCGACGAAATCACCTAAATCGAAATACTCGCGAAACTGCTCAAGCTTCTCTTCGCCCAGCTCATTGATACGCAGGAAAAGCTGAATGCGCGCCTGGCTGTCCTCGATATGGGCAAAGATCAGTTTCCCCATGACACGCATGGAGCGCAGACGCCCACACAGCGTAGCCTGAATGGGTGTGGCATTAGGGTCGTTTTCGCCAGCGGTGAAGGCGGCAATGGCTTCCTGGATCGTATGGGTTGGGTTAGCGCGTGTGGGATAAGGAGATATCCCGGCAGCGATCAGCCGTTGAATTTTTTCGTAACGTATTTTTTCAAGGTCTGAAAATTCCATTATTCCTCAAGCCTTTCTGCAACAAAAAGCCCCGCCCGCTGAATGTGGGGCGGGGCTTTGAATATTCGCCCCAGTGTTATTCAACCTTCAAAATTCGAACCATAAATGATCCGGCAGGAGCGTCAACCCGCACCGTTTCACCTTCACGATGATTGAGCAATGCTTTACCCAGCGGCGATTCATTAGAAATCCGTCCTTCTTTGGGATTGGCTTCAGCGGCGCCTACGATCACATAGGTCTCCGGTTCGCCGCCCTCTTCCTGGATGGTTACTTTAAAACCAACCTGAATGGTATCCGATTTGGCTTTGGTTTCTTCATCCAGGATACGCGCGCTGGCAAGCAGAATTTCCAGTTCTTTGATGCGTCCTTCAACAAAAGCCTGCTCGTTTTTGGCGGCTTCGTATTCGGCGTTTTCGATCAGCTCTCCGCCTTCCATCGCTTCATGGAGACGTTCGGCGATCTCTTGACGCTTCACGGTGCGCAGGTAGTCCAGTTCTTCCTGTAGTTTCCGATAGCCTTCTTTGGTCAGGAACGAGGTAGGCATCTTATTATCCTTCAAACAATTGTTTTTGACTGGTTAAGGAGGGTCTGTTGCTGGGCTGGCATGAAACAAAAACCACTCCAATTGGAGCGATTTCCCTACGAATGAGGCCCCTCTGGCTTCATTCCATCCTCGCTCGTTATAATAACATAATTTTGAACAGTTTGCAAGTTTCTGTGCTCGTTTGTAATGGACCCCAAAAACTGGACACCCTGGAAAGGGGGAAGCAAGACAGACACAAGGAGTCCAAATTGGAAAAACGCATCGGACTTATATGCCGGAATTCAAAGCCCGGGCGGTACTGGAACTGAATATCGTGATTTTGCAGAGGCTTATGATCAGATCGGTATCTTGATTCAGGGTGTATATATCACCAAACGCATCCATTCGTCGTTGAGATACCTGACGCCGCAAGAGTTCGAAACATCCTGCTGGATGTTATCGGCTCGAACCACCGTTGGGAGTAACCCCTGAACTCCCCTAAAAAGGGTCCAAATTTTTGAGTACACTTCAGGACTTTATTTTTCTTATGAGAGCAATACGATGGATATTGCCCATGCAGAATAGTTAGTGACTTATTGAACCAATTGATTGACAGGTCAGATATAATAAATGCGAGTGTCCCTGTTTTTGAAAAATTATCCTGTCTAAAAGGAGGAGAACACTTTGGAAAACCCTGTTCTGTCGGGATGCAGTGTCTTGATTATCGGGGCTGGGCCGGCGGGTTTGTTTGCGGCACGCGAGCTTGCCGTGAGGGGGATTCAAGTTGCTGTGCTTAATCGGGATATTAAACCGGGCGGGCTTGCAGAGTATGGAATTTTCCCTGATAAGTACAAAATGAAGGATGGGTTGCGCTGTCAGTTTAAGCAGATTTTAGCCAATGAACTGGTGCAGTATTATGGCAATGTGCAGGTTAGCCAGCAAGGTGACCTGAAACTGGAGCAACTGCGCGAAATGGGTTTCAATGCCATTCTGATTGCTGCCGGTGCGCAGGGAACCAAGCGGCTGGGGATTCCGGGAGAGGACTTGCGCGGGGTGTATCACGCCAAAGACCTTGTTTATCATTACAATCATCTGCCCCCATTCAGCCAGATGCACTTTGAGATTGGTCAGCGAATTGGCGTGGTCGGTGTTGGTAACGTGATGGCGGATATCGCGCATTATCTAATCGGATATTTGCACGCGCAAGAGGTTATCGCAATTGCCCGCCGCGGTCCCGGCGAAATCAAGTTTGACCGTAAAGAAATTGAACCCATTGCTGCAAATGTTGATGTTCAGGTCTTGGATGAGGAGATTGAGCGCGCTGCGCCGTTGATGGAAGCGATTGGACAAGATCCACAAAAGACAAAAGCCTTTCTCCATGCAGCGATCGAAAAAGCGCAACCCTGTTGTTCGAGCACCCATTTCATGCTTCGCTTTCTACTTTCCCCCATTCGTATTCTCGGGGATGAAAACGGACGGGTCTGCGGGGTGGAATTGGAAGAGAATACGTTGGTGAAGGTCAATGGAGAGGTCAAAGCCCGCGGGACAGGACGCAAGGTTACCATGGATCTGGACACAATTATATTTGCAATTGGCGATGCGGTTGATCCGCAATTGGGCTTACCTGTGTCTGGCGGGGAGTATGCCAAAAATCCCAATCCTCGCTTTCCCGTGGAAGGTATCAGTTACGAGTTATATGACCCCCAGTCCGATAAGCCATTGGAAGGGCTATTTGTAGCCGGCTGGGCGCGCCAAGCAAGCACGGGGCTGGTCGGTATTACACGCCGCGATGGATGCAATGCCGCGCATGCCATCCTCCAGTATTTGCAGACCGCTCAGCCAGCTGGTAGCCTGCCCATGGAAAGGCTGCGGCATGTTCTCGGTAGGCTGAAAAAGCCTGTGATCACCAAGGACGATCTGGAAAAATTGGAGCGGGTGGAACGGCAGCGCGCCGAAGAACTGAGTTTGCCAGAATTTAAATTTGATACAAATGAGGAAATGCTGGCAGCAATTGGAAAAGCCTGAACTTTTCTAATGCCGCTTGCGCTTTTTTTCTGTCTTGGTTTGGGTGTAAGGAATGAGTAGTAGAAAACCGATGGCGATCAATGCTTCGCCAATCATTACTCCGCGTGCCTGCCATCCGCCAAAGTATGGCACGCTGGGCAGGGGATGACTGCCAAACCCAAAGACATCCGCCATTCCTGAAAAAACAGCTACAACATACCCTGTAGTGACAAAGCGCAAACCGAAATCGGCGGCAATACTTGGCGGTTCGTTTCTCCAGAGCGCCATCAGGCTGATGTAACCGCCGATGCAAATGATTGCTAATCCGATCAGCAAAACGGCAATTTGGACGAATCCAATTACCGGGCTACGATCCCAGCCAAAGATGCTGGGACGGGCACCAATCAAAAAGACAATAAAGCCAAATAATGTCACCCCCAAACCGAAACGCACCCTGCGGCGCGGGTAGGGACGAATTGGAATGGTGGCGCTGCTGGATGCTGATGAAACGGAGGAAGGCGAGGTATCACTCATGATTCTGGCAATACTTTTTCCAGGATGCGCTGCCAGTTCCCTCCCAGTATAGCAGTAATATCGTCGGGCTGGTAGCCCTCTTCGGCGAGAATGCCGCTTAGTTTTTGCAAGTCGGCGATGGTCTCCAGTTCCATCGGAACAGCGGGCCAGCCGAAGCCGCCATCGAAGTCTGTACCGATGCCAACATGGCGGGCATCACCGGCAATCTGACAGATGTGGTCAATATGTGCGGTCCAGTCTTTCAAGGTGACCTGATGTCTGCCGTCTTGTTCTGTCCATCCTGGACGGAGAAAACGATTATAAGGCAATACCCCAATCACACCATCCCGTTCCACCATCCGGCGGATTGCCAGATCGGAGAGGTGACGCTCCCCTTTTCGGTCAGTGATGTGGTATTCTCCGCCGATATATCTGGTCAGAGCGCGGGCATTACTATGAGAGGCAATCACCACACCTTCGTAAGTATCCAGTGCTTGCAGGGTGGAGATCTCGTTCATGTGGCTCACATCGAGAGCAAAGCCGAGTTCTGCCATTGTTTCAAGCAGTTCATATCCTTCTTTTGTGAATCCTTCACCTTCCATTGAGCCGCCGCAAAACCGCTCGCCTGCCCAGACCGGTCCAACGATGCGCACTCCGGCTTCCCAGTATTCCTCCATCTCGCGCGGACGTCGGATGCCTTCAGCATTTTCCATGAGCATGACCAAACCTGTTGGGCAGGTTATTGTGTTGCCGGCTTCACTGCTCTGGCTTCGTTTCCAGCAGCTCAAAACGGTTTGCAAATCCTGCCGGTTGAAAACGGGCTGAAATTTTTCGGGATGTTCCTCGCACAATTTGCGATAGTAATCTATTTCTTGCCAGTAGAGTTCATGTGCCTGATCGAAGGTATGATAACAGATGACGTCCCATTCACCCTCTTTATATCTTTCGGGTGTGATGAAGAGGGTTGCAAAGATGATAGCGACCTTGCCCTGCTGGTATTCCTGCCAGCCTAACATGGTATGCCCGTTAACGCTGGGAATAAACGTGCCTTGTTCGAATTGACGGATGGAGGCGGCGGATTGGGTGTAATCGCGTCCAAAAGTCAACGCGCTATAAGCAAGATCTTCGTGGGCATCAATGATGATCGACATAAGCTGATGATAAAAAAGCGCACCGGTAGGGGTGCGCTAATTCAAAAAATTGCTTGATTTATTCAGATTGTTGCTCTTCATCATCCTCATCAATATCGGTGAGGTCTTCCTCTTCCAACAGGGTCTGCCAGTCCAGGTCGGCGTAAGCCATCGAGTCCACGCGCCGTAAACTGAGACCGATGCGGCGGTTTTGCGGGTCAATTTTGATCACCCGCAGGGTAACGACGTCGCCTTCTTTAAGGACTTCTTTAGGGTGTTCAATATGTTTCTCGCTGATTTCCGATATGTGGATCAGACCTTCCAGGTCTTCTTCCAGTCTGGCAAAGGCACCGAACTTAGTCAGGCGTGTGATTGTTGCTTCGACAAGCTGACCAACCTGATATTTGCTGGTACGGGATGTCCACGGGTCTTCCTGAAGCTGACGGATGGATAAGCCAATACGCCTTTTTTCGCGGTCAATACTGATCACTTTAACTTTAACTTCCTGACCGACCTGGAGCACTTCACTGGGATGTTGAATGCGATCCCAGGAGATTTCAGATAGATGCACTAATCCGTCTGCGCCGCTGATATTCACAAAGGCACCAAACTCAGCCAAGCTTGTGACGCGCCCAACGCGCACATCACCTTCTTGCAGTTCTTCGATGACCCGGTCTTTGAGTGTTTCCCGGGTTTCTGTACTTGCGGCCCGCTCAGAGAGAATCAGACGGTGCCGTTCGCGATCAACCTCAATGACACAGACGTCAATTTCTTCACCGACCATTTTTCCCCAGCGTTCTTCTGGAGTATCACCGCTCATGGCTGCCCGCCGGCTCAGGCTGACCTGAGAAGCCGGTACAAAGCCTCGCAAACCGCCGATGGAAACGATCAACCCGCCTTTGTTGTAGCCAATGATTGTGCTATGGTAGGATTGCTTGGAAGTCATCAGGTCTTCGACTTGTTTCCAGCCGACCTCTTCTCGCGCCCGCACATAGGAAAGGACAACATTTCCGTTCTGGTCTTCCGGATTAACAATGTAAACCGGAATTTTCTGACCGACCTGTAAGGCGGCCAGCTCATTTTGGGGGATCATTTCGTATTCCTTCCCCGAAATCATTCCCTCGGATTTGGCACCGATGCTGACCAGGATTTGCCCTGGTGAAATGCTGGCGATGACACCCTCGCGAATTTCACCTTGACGCGGGAAATCAATATCCAGTCCTTCGCGTTCTAGCAACGTTGCCATATTTGTATCGTTGTTTTCGTTCTCGGGCATAGCCCCCTGCTCGAGCTGGATGTTCTCACTGTCCATACTGTATGAATGCTCCGGATAAAAAGTTAGATTGATTATAAAAGCAATATGTAATCTTGACAACCCTCATATTGGGGTTTTCACATAAGTTTTCATCGAAACGTGCAGTTAAGTCAGGAGGGTAAAAAATGATAGATAAGAACGCCTGTAACAATTTGTTTCTTTGTCTCTGTGCGCATTGGTTTGAAAATGGGGTGTGTTAAGAGTGAGTTAGAGAAGATTGAAAAATCCTGGCAGGACCATCGTCCTGCCAGGACGGACCGATTTGGAGGGTTACTTGACCTTCTCGACAAGATAATTCATGCCACGCTTAAGCGCTTCCAGATTGGCGGAGAGCAGTTTTTGCATCCGCTCAGTGGTGTGTTCGCGCAGGACTTTGGCGATAGCTTCTTCTGGAAGAATGGGTAAGTTGCCCAGCAGTGCGCCCAGCATGACCATGTTGGCCATACGTTTGTCACCCAGTGATTCGGCAATTTCGCTGGCAGGGATCATTACGGTTTGGATGTCTGTTCGCTGGGGGGCTCGATCCACCATGGACGCATTGACGATGAGCAAGCCGCCCGCTTTTACCAGAGGTTCGTATTTATCTAGGGATGGCAGGTTGAGCGCCAGCACCACTTTGGGGGAGCCAACCACTGGCGAGCCAATTTCTTCATCTGAGATGATCACCGTGCAGTTGGCTGTGCCACCGCGCATTTCAGGACCGTAAGAAGGGATCCAGGTAACCTGCAGGCTTTGTTCCATAGCCGCGTACGCCAGCAATTGACCGGCAAACAAAACTCCCTGACCGCCGAAGCCGGAGATAATAATTTCGGTTTGCATCGCTCCTTCTCCCTTTTTATATTCTAAGTGAGGCTATCACTGGGTGAACTTTGAAGTCATTGATGGGGAAATAAGGGATCATGTTTTGTTCGATCCATCTCAGGGCATCCACCGGGTCCATTCCCCAGTTGGTCGGGCAGGAAGAGAGCAGCTCGACCAGCGAAAAGCCCAAACCGCGCACCTGAGTTTCAAACGCCAGACGGATTGCTTTCTTAGCCAGACGAATGTTTTTGGGGTCGTGCAGGCTGCGTCTGACGATATATCCGGCACCTTCCTGTGTTGCCAGCAATTCTGCAGTGCGAATCGGGTATCCCTGACTTTCAACGTCTCGCCCATTTGGGGAAGAGGTAGTCTTCATGCCCGGCAGGGTGGTGGGTGCCATTTGTCCACCGGTCATTCCGTAGTTCGCATTGTTAATGAAGATTACAGTAATATTCTCGCCACGCCCGGCGGCGGCAACGATTTCGCCCATGCCGATGGATGCCAGATCACCATCGCCCTGATAGGTGAAAACAATTCGATCCGACAGGACGCGCTTGATTCCGGTTGCCATTGCCGGGGCACGCCCATGCGGCGCTTGTACAAAGTCGAAGTCAAAGTAATTGTAGGCAAACACTGAACAGCCTACGGATGCAACACCGATGGTCGTTTCCCGCAATCCCATTTCGTCAATGACTTCAGCAACCAGACGATGGGCGATGCCATGAGTGCAACCGGGACAGTAGTGTGTTCCCAGATCGGTCAGGGTGGCGGGGCGGTGATAAACTGTTATTTCAGTATCCGTAACCATTGATACACTCCTCAAATGTGCTGTACCATTCGCTCAAGCCATTGATCGCGCGGATGACCGTTCAGGCGACCGGATTTCTCAGTCATGCGGTGAATTTCAACCAGTACTTCATCGGGCAGGGGAACGATGCCGCCCGGTCTGCCATAGAAGTGGACTGGTGTGCGGCCTTTTACGCAAGCCATAACATCGTCCAGCATTTGACCGCTGTTCATTTCAACGACCAGAATACCTTTGCTGCTTCCTGCCAGTGCTTCGATTTGCTGGGCTGGGAAAGGCGCCAACGTGACCGGGCGCAGCAAGCCCACCTTGTTGCCTTCGGCTCGGGCGGCACGCACGGCAGAGAGCGCTACGCGTCCTGCCGTGCCGAAACCGATCACAACATATTCGGCATCTTCAAGGAAGTAAGATTTGTAGCGCACTTCATTTTTCTTAACTTCCTGCCAGCGTTGCAAAATGCGCAGATTGGTTTTTTCCTGTTCTACCGGGTTTAGGTAGATGGAGGTGTGAATACGGCGCTCGCGGCCAATGGCGCCGCGCGTTGCCCACTCGGGGTAACTCTCACGCAAAGGCTGCATGGGCGGCAATTCGGCGGGCTCCATCATCTGTCCCAAGCTGCCATCTAACAGAACGATAACAATGGAGCGGTATTTCTCAGCCAGGTCAAAAGCCAGCACGGTAAGGTCAATTGCTTCCTGAATGTTGGCGGGTGCTAGAACGATGGGGTAGTAATCGCCATGACCGCCGCCATGGACGATTTGATTGTAGTCCTGTTGCGATGGAGCAATATTGCCCAGCCCCGGACCACCGCGCATCACGTCAATCAAAACAACCGGCAACTCTGTTCCTGCAATATAAGAAAGTCCTTCCATCATCAGGCTGATTCCCGGACTGGAAGAGGAGCTCATCACCCGCACGCCCGTGCAGGCTGCACCATATACCATATTGATAGCACCAAGTTCACTTTCCGCCTGAACGAACGTCCGCCCCAGTTCGGGCATCCGCTTGGAGAGGTACTCCAATAACTCGGTTTGCGGTGTGATTGGGTAGCCAAAGTATGCCTGAAGTCCCGCACGCACGGCTGCTTCGGCGATGGCAATGTTGCCTTTCAGCAATTCCTTTACCATATTTTCACCTCTCCTGTACTGGTTGAGCAGCTTTTGCGAGCTCGCGATAGACTTCAATAGCTGCTTCTGGACAGACAATGGCGCAGATGCCGCAGCCGGTACAACCGGCGGCGATCAGCTCAGCGGGGTGATAGCCTTTGGAATTCAGGCGGTCCATAGCAAGGCTGAGGACACTCTGTGGACAGGCCGCCACGCACAACCCGCAGGCTTTGCAGTATTTCTCAGTCACTTCGACTCGTCCCTTTACGGGCATTTGTTTTTCTCCTTTCTGGATTTCCGAGAACTTGGACAAAAACAGTAAGAATCTTGCCGCGATTCTATTATGTGTCCATTTGGCTTCAGGGTGTAGTGTCAACCGTCATAGAGTCTGAATGTAGAATATACCCTCAATACGCGGAAAAGCGTTGGAGTAACCTTTCTTTATCTCGTTGGAGCGGGTCGAGCAGTTGTCCGGGTTTTAGGGTGGATATAGTAAATGTACATTTTCTTGACAAACCTTATTCCCTGGTTTAAACTGAAAGCGGTTGGGGAGTAGCGCCCTCCATTGTGGGACAAATTGTCGTCAAGACGGAGTATGGCTCCCGGCAATTTGTGCGCTTTGATGCGTTCAGCGAGACCACCACAGGTTTTATGTGGTGGCTGTTTTTTTAGACCTCGAGGTGATGCATGAACTGGTATGAGCTGAATAAAGAGGAAGTTCTCGAACTGTTGGGCAGTGATGCAGATTCTGGCTTGAGTCTGGCGGAAGTTCAGCGCCGCACGCAACAATATGGTGCAAATGAGTTAATTGATCGAGGGCAAAAAAGCGTCTGGAAGATTTTATGGGAACAATTGACCGGCATCATGGTGGTCATCCTGATCATTTCCGCCGTCATCTCGCTGGTTTTGGGGGAATATAAGGATGCTATTGCTATTCTGGTGATTGTCGTTCTTAACGCAGTTCTCGGTTTCACACAGGAATATCGCGCTGAGCAGGCGATGGCTGCATTGAAGAAACTGGCTGTGCCGGTGGTGCGCGTCCGGCGTGACGGACACGTCCAAGAAGTGACAGCGCGTGCGCTGGTGCCTGGGGATATTGTCCTGCTCGAAGCGGGTAACCTGGTTCCGGCTGACTGCCGTCTGCTGGAAGCCATGAACCTGCGCGTTCAGGAGGCAGTGCTGACGGGCGAATCGGAGCCTCTGGATAAAGTAACAGAAGCCTTGAAGCAAGCAGAGGTGCCGCTTGCCGAACAGCGAAACATGTTGTTTATGGGTACAGTGGTGACTTATGGGCGCGGTATGGCGGTTGTGGTCGAAACGGGTATGCGTACCCAGCTTGGTCAGATTGCCGAAATGATCCAGACGGTTGAGCAAGAGCCGACCCCATTACAGCAGCGTCTCAATCAACTGGGCAAGGGACTGGCAGTCGCGGCTCTGGCTATTGTGGCGGTTGTATTTGTGCTGGGGTTGGTGCGCGGCGAAGATGCTCGCCTGATGTTCATGACCGCCATCAGCATGGCAGTAGCCGCGGTGCCGGAAGGTTTACCGGCAGTGGTGACTATTGCTCTTGCTCTGGGCGCGCAGCGCATGCTCAAACGCCGTGCGTTGATTCGTAAATTGCCGGCAGTGGAGACGTTGGGTTCGGTGACGGTGATCTGTTCGGATAAAACTGGCACTCTCACCCAAAACCGTATGACGGTTGCCATTCTGGATGTGGCAGGACACCGCTACGATTTGATCGAGCGTTTGCGTGATTACAGTCCCACTTTTGATCTTACAGAAAAGGCACCCGAGATTTTGCAAAATCCCGCCTCCATTATTTTGCTGACAGCGGGGGCGCTGTGCAATGATGCGATTTTAGAAGTTCGCACAGACCAGACTGGTTTTTCTGCGGTGGGTGATCCGACCGAGGGTGCTCTGGTAGTTGCTGCTGCTCGTGCGGGGTTGTGGAAAAAGGAGCTGGAAGATGCCATGCCCCGCCGGGCAGAACTGCCCTTTGAGTCAGACCGTAAACGGATGACAACGGTGCATGAACTGGTGCCGGAAAAATTGCCCGAAGCGCTGAAATATGTTTGGAAGCAATTTTATTCACCCGATAATACACCCTATCTGACGGTTACCAAAGGCGCGGTGGATAGTCTTCTGACAGTATGTGACCGGGTGTGGGTGGATGGAAAGGTGCACTCACTGGATGACCACTGGTTGGGTCGCATTCAGACTGCAAATAACGAACTGGCACAGAATGGGATGCGCGTGTTGGGGATCGCGTTTCGCTTTCGGGAAGACTTGCGTGTAGATGATCCTGCCAACTCTTTGGAAAGCCGTCTGATTTTTGTGGGCATGGTTGCCATGATTGACCCTGCCCGTCCGGAAGCTAAACCGGCTGTTCAAACTTGCCGGTCGGCTGGGATTCGTCCAGTAATGATTACTGGTGACCATCCTCTGACCGCACTATATATAGCCCGTGAGCTAGGCATCGCTGATCAGGCAAATGTGGTGTCCGGTCAGCAGTTGAACAAGATGTCGGATGAGGAATTGGGGAATATCGTTTCCAATACGGCGGTTTATGCACGTGTCTCCCCCGAACATAAACTTCGTATTGTACAGGCGCTTCAAGACAAGGGTGAGGTCGTCGCAATGACCGGCGATGGCGTGAATGATGCCCCAGCGCTGAAAAAGGCGCAAATTGGAGTGGCAATGGGAATTACTGGTACGGATGTATCGAAAGAAGCTTCGGATATGGTCCTGCTGGATGATAATTTTGCTACCATCGTGGCGGCAGTGGAAGAGGGAAGACGGATTTACGACAACATCCGCAAGTTCATAAAGTACACTATGACATCCAATGCAGGTGAGATCTGGACAATGCTGTTGGCTCCTTTTTTGGGGATGCCTTTGCCGTTGACGCCGTTACAAATTCTGTGGGTAAACCTGGTGACTGATGGTCTGCCCGGGCTGGCATTGGCAGTGGAACCCGCTGAGCGTGATACCATGCGGCGCCCGCCGTTTCATCCAAATGAGAATATTTTTGGACGGGGAATGGCGCGCGACATCCTTTGGGTTGGATTGTTGATGGGGCTGGTTTCACTGCTGAGTGGTTTTTTGTATTGGAAGGCAGATCGGGCGGTCTGGCAGACGGTAGTTTTTACCACGCTGACGCTTTCGCAGATGGGTAATGCAATGGCGGTGCGTTCACAACGAGATTCGCTTTTCAGTATTGGATTGTTGACAAATAAGGCGATGCTTGGTTCGGTGCTTCTGACCTTTGCCCTGCAAATGGCAGTAATTTATGTCCCATTCCTGCAGGGGGTGTTTTACACTGTAGCCTTGCCCTTGAAAGACCTGCTCATCAGTCTGGCTTTGAGTTTGGTGGTGTTTTTCAGCATAGAAATTTTCAAATTTGTGTTGCGCAAGTCTACACGCTGAAAGTGCAGTAGAATTTGTTCATGTAGTTATCTGCGGTTTGCTGCAGAAATATTCTTGACAAAGTGGAGCTTTTGATGACCGACCTGCTGTATCAAACGGATAGCTATCTCAAAGGATTTACCGCTCAGGTTCAGGCAGTGGATGTTGAAAACCGGGCGATCTTATTGGACCGCACTGCTTTTTATCCGGGCGGAGGTGGTCAACCTTGCGATCATGGAAGACTGAAAGCTGGGAAGCGTCTGTGGTCGGTTCAGCGGGTGCGAAAAGATCAGCAGGGTGTGTGGCACTATCTGGATGGGGAAGAAGGACTGCCTGAGGCTGGAGTGATGGTTGAAGGGGAAATTGACTGGCAGAGGCGTTATGCGCTGATGCGAACACACACCGCAATGCATATTTTATGCGGCGTGGTGTTCCGTGATTACGGTGCCCAGGTGACCGGCGGTGACATGGAACCGCTGAAAGGGCGCATGGATTTTGAATTTGAAACGCTGACACATGATCTGGTACATGTAATTGAGGAAGCGGTTAACCGCGAGGTGTTGGCGGGCCGTGAAGTTCGTATCGCTATTTTGCCACGCGAGCAGGCGTTTCAAATTCCAGACCTGATCCGCACAAAAATCAATCTATTACCGCCTGAAATCAGCGAGGTTCGCGTGGTTGAGCTGACGGGGCTGGATTTACAGGCGGATGGCGGCACGCATGTAAAAAATACCAGCGAAGTGGGACACATGCATATTGTGGATTACAAGAGTAAGGGGAGAATCAACAAGCGTATCTACGTTGAACTGGATTGAGATGCAAGCACTTGTCCGATTTTGGCGTACAGGCGATTTTTTGATTCGGTAACAGAGTCAATTGATTTCAGGGAGCGTATCGCCACAATCCGGCATCAAACGGGTTTGCAGGGTCATCGGCGGAGAAAAAGAGTCTCTCCTGGTAACGGGCAAGGTCATTGACAAGACCCTTGAACACTCTTAAAGTACCATCAGGCGAGACCTGCCATAATTCTGGTTCTCCACTGTTGCCGTTTTCGACAGTGAACAGGAGTGTATTATTGATCACGGTGAGACGGGATGGCATTGAGCTTCTTCCCCCGCGTGCAATGTCTTTGACCAGCATGGTGGTCTCAGCAGTGCCGTTACTGCGCCAGAGTTCCGCTCCATACGCGCCATCATCAGCAACGAAATAGAGCGTGTTTTTAAGCGAGGTCAGTTGACCAGGGGGTATGACCTGGCGCCCCGGCTTTTGTCTAATCAATAAGATTGTGCCATCGGGTCCGCCGTCACTTTTCCAGAGTTCCCAGGAATTATCTTCGGCGAGGGCAGTGAAATACAAAGCCTCTTCCATCGCTGTCAGGTTTGTGAGTGCGGCATTAACGCTAAAGGGCAAAACAGTTTTGATCGGTCGGGTGTTTTCGGCACTGCCATCGCTGGTCCATAAGCCCCAGCCCTGTGTGGGATCAGGGGCGACAAAAAACAGGTTATTGTTGAAATTGGTCAAAAAGGTTTTATAGCGAAACAACTTAGTGGTAATTGAGGGCAATTCTTTGACCATCATTGTCCCGGTGCGAGTACCATCGCTCTTCCATAACTGCACACTGAGCTTGTTCAGATTGAAGGCTGGGAAGTACAGGGTATTGTTGACCAGAACCAGCTCTGTCAGGTCTTCGGTGCCGCCCCCCAAAGCCCTTATCAGCACTGTTCCCCGCTCGCTCCCGTCGCTTCGCCAGAGTTCTCCGCCGTTGACATTATCCAAGACAGTAAAATATAACGCCTGATCTACCGGCAGGAGCGTGTAAAAACGCTTGTTCATGTCAAAGGTTTTAACTTTTTGTGTACCTTGATCAGTGCCATCGCTTTTCCAGATTGCCCAGCCGTTCTCTTGAAAAGCGACAAGGTACAGGGTGTTGTCAATTGCAGCGGAAGCGTACAGCCCCTTGATGGGTAAATCGGCAATCGGTTGGGTACTGACAGTGGTTCCCCCACTTTTCCAAAGCGTCCAGCTATCTTCCTTGGAAGTGAAGAAATACAACCAGCCGCCAGCGGGGGTCAGAAAAAGTGCACCCTGTGAAGGATTCCATGGATTATACGCTTTGGGGAGTCCCCCTTGCACCAATTCTGGTTGGGCGCCTTCAGGTACGGGTTGACTGGCGCTGGTAGCGGGGATGGCGTAGATTAGCAGGTCGTTGACCAGCCTGCGCCCGTCTGCTGCAAAGATCAATCCGTTGATATCGCCGGCTTCCAGAGTAACCAGTTCGGTGCAGGTGAGTGCATCCCATAATCGGATACTCCCCTGTGTTCCGGCAGCAAGGATGGAACCATCAATTGAGAAAGCCACACCCGCGACGGGTGTTTCAAAACCGCGGCAAGTGTTTAAGGGTCTCCAGGTTTTGGTTTCTATCAGGGAAATGTTTTGCATTCCCTGCTCGTCTTTGGTTTCGAATGCCAGCGTGATGCCATCGGGTGAGAATGCCAGACTGGGTGCTCCACTTTCATCCTGGACAGAGGGGACCAGGTGAAGTTTATCTCCGTTCGAGGCATCCCATAATTGCACAATTCCTTCTCCAGCATCGGCAAGGATGCTTCCATCGGGGGAAAAAGCCAGTTTCTCGCCGACAGCGCCTTCCCTGACAAAAAGCTCAGCAGCGGTGTTAATATCCCAGACAGCGAGAAAGCCCGGCATGGCGGCGGCAATCCGTAAGCCGTCCGGTGAAAAGGCAACTGCATATCCTGCATCTGGGTGTTGCCGGCTTGCTTTTTCAACAAGGTCGGGACGTGAAGGGTCGTACTGGCGGATTTCCATCATTTTTGTTAAATCCCAAAGGCGCACCGTTTTATCCTTTGAACCCGAAACCAACAGACGTTCGTCGGGAGAAAATGCGATGCTGGTCACGGTATCCGTATGGTTGCCTAGAATAAAGATGGTTTTCTCACCTTTTGCATCCCAAATCTCAATTTCATTGCTGTTGGCAACAGCCAGAAAGTTCCAGGATGGGGAAAATACCGCATACCCGCCAACAGCCAGTTGTTGAATCGGTTGAAGTTCGGTTGCGTTTTCGATGGTAATTGGAGCGAACTCGCTGGCGACCTGTATAGTCGGGGTAGCAGCCGGCGTGGGTGTGCGGATGGAGAGCGTTGGCAGGACGGCTTCGGGTGTTTGAGGAACGCCGCCCAGGATGAGCGCGGTGGCGGTGGCACCTACATCTGGGGTAACAGAAGCGGTGGGCGTGGGCGGTGGTGGACTCGGTGTGGTGATAACAAAAAACGGTGCCAGATAGGTTTGCCAGAGCCAAAAGCTGACAATTCCCAGAATCAGACCGGCACCAAGGATGGCGGAAATGCGCACCGTGATACGCCACCAGCGCGGCGATTTTTTCTTTTTAGCTGGGGTTTTTGGCTTGAGAGGGGCGGTTTGCGGTAGCCGTTGTGGCATTTGCGGCAGGGGTTTTGGGGGGTGTTCGGGGGGAAGCGGAGGTGGAGGCGGGCTGGTGGTTTCAGCTTGAGCAATGCGGCGTGCAGTGATCACTTCCATTGCCTTGCGGGCGACCGGACTGCCGGGGTTGACCTTCAGCCATTGTTCGATTGTTTTCAGGCGGTCATCCTCGTCTTCCAGCGTCTCTATCAGCCATCCCCATGCTTTATCATTGTTGGGTTCTGCGCGTATAATCTGTACCAGAATCTGTCGCGCTTGATCCAGGTTACCGCCGCGAATGAGAGTAATGGCTTGACGCAATTCTTCATCGGACATGAGCCTGACTCCATTTGAAAGACTTCATCGGTCTTGATTTTCATTATATACCATGATGGATACCGTAATGATAAATTTATTTCTCTGGTGATAGGTTTTGATATAAAATGAAATCATTGCACTTATTTTTTGTTTATAGAGGTGTTTTGTGGTGTTTCAGCGCAGAAGATGCAAAGGCGTGATGACATGCCGGGTGGCAGTCGTTATCCTTGCGTTTGTCGGTGTGCTAGCCGCTTGTGTCCCTGTTTCGTCATTCACCGCTGAAGCGCAGGATAGACTGGAGAGCATTCTGGAGCGCGGTAAACTGGTAGTTTGGGTTGATCCTAATTATCCGCCCAGCACAATGCTGGATGAGACACAACCGCGCCCTGCCGGCACCCGTTGCACCCCTGCGGAGTATACCGCATCACAGTTTTCCGGCTTTGATGCCGATATTGCCAAAGAGGTTGCCAGACGGTTAAGTGTTGAAGCCTGTTTTGTTACTCCCTCATGGATGGAAATGATTACGGGAGGATGGGAGGAACGCTGGGACATTGTCTTTGGTTCGCTAGCGATCACCTACCCGCGCATGGAGGCGCTCTATTTTACCCACCCATATCTGACCGAACCGGCGGTATTCTATGTACACAAAGATAATGCGGCATTCCAAACTGTTGAGGATTTGAGCGGTAGGCGTATTGGCACCTGCGCTCAATGCACATATGAAAGTTATCTTAATCAGACCTTGCAGTTGCCTGGTTCTGAGATTGAGTTTAGGGTACAGTCCCCTCAAATGGTTGTGTACTACACGGAAGTTTGGGCGTTGCAGGACCTGGCAAAAGGCGATGGGGTGATTTTGGACGCTGTGCTGACGGGACAACAGATTGGTGAAGAGGCTATTCGCAATGGAATGCCGCTGCGCAGGCTTGACGAGCCGGTCTTTTATTCATACATCGCCGCGGCAGTTGATCGTAAAGGTAAACAGAATGCCGAGTTAATGGTGCATAGGATATCTGAAATCATTCTTGACTTAAATCGCGAAGGTTTATTGCGTAAACTTTCAACCCAGTATTATGGCGTGGATTTAAGCGGGCTTGTGGAAAATTTTGATTTTGAGTCACTTCACCAGTTTGATCGGGAAAGCAACCCATGAAGCGACTGATCAAGCTCTTCTCCAACAGTTTGACAGCTCGGCTAGCAGGTTACTTTGCTTTGGTCGTGTTGATCGGCACAGTTCTGATCGGGTATATCGCATTTTCAAGGGTCGGTGTAATGGCGCGCTCTTCTGCTATTGGGCAGCTGCAGGCAGTGGCTAACCTGAAAGAGGATGCGTTGGATCGCTGGGTAGAAGAGCAGCGACGGAGTGCGGTCTTAATCGGCTCGCTGCCCGAAGTGCGGGAGTGGGTTGAGACAATATTGAACACCGGACAACCCGAATCTGCTAGGCAAAAATCCCGCGAGCAATTAAGTGAATATTTGAAGTTTGCTGTTGCTAACCTGTCGGATTTACGTGAGCTTGCCATTCTGGATCTGGATGGCAATGTGGTGCTATCTACAGATAGGCTAAGCGAGGGTCAAAATTGGGGTCAAGAACCATTTTTTATTCAGGGGCGTTCTGTGCTGTATGTGCAGAATGTTTATTCTTCTCCCCGCAATGGCGAACCAATGATGAGTATTGCCATGCCATTATTTGATTCTTCCCGACGGCGGGTGGCTGTGCTGGTCTGTCATCTGAATATTGAGCGGCTCGATCGCATTATGCTGGAACGGAGCGGATTGAATATGAGAGGTGAGGTATATCTGGTCAATTCAGATCGCCAATTCGTTTCCGTTTCTCCCGCGCGTCAACGGCGATTCGGAAATCCCCATTCTTTTGGGATTGATGAGGCGCTTGCACACAAAGATGGTTTTGGGGAATATATCAACTATGCCGGCGACCCTGTTATTGGCGTCTATCGCTGGCTGGATCATCGCGAGCTTGCTTTGCTTGTGGAAACACCTCGGTCACCCGTGTATGACCCGGCAAGGCGCTTGATGTTCAATCTGATCATCATTGGTGGAATCACCGGGGCTTTTCTGGTTGCCGGGCTGGTATTTTTCAGCCGTCGGGTGATGCGGAAGATGCGTTTGCTTTATCAGAGTGGGAGTCAGGTGCTTGGTGATCACTCTGGAGAAGCAGCGATGGTTTCAGATGAAGATGAAATGTCCTCTCTGAACCGCGTTTTTCTTAAGATGTCAGATAAGATTCGTGGTCAACAAAATGAAATTCGCTCTCAGGCTGAAGCGTTTGATAAAACACGGCAAATTTTACAGCGCAATGAAGCGCATCTTCGTACGCTGGTTGATCATTTACCCGATGTGCTGATCCAGATAAAACGTGGTGGAGACATCCTTTACTTATCCCCATCTGTTAAAGATGTCCTTGGTTATCAGCCTGAAGAGTTATTGGGTCAGGATATTATGGATTATATATTGCCGGAGGATTGGGCAAGTATTCGGGAGATTATGCATGACTTGCGTGATCATCCGTTACAGCTGAGACGGTTTGAAATTCGTTTTCGTCATAAAGACGGTGTATACCGTGCAATGGAAGTTCTGGGTAAGTCTGTCCATGACGAAGAACTGACCGTTTTGCTCAGCTTGCGCGACATTACTCGTCGAAGGTGGCGAAAATAAGCTTTGTTTTGTATCTGCTGGTCATAGCGTAACGCTCACCTGGTATTTCGCAGTGCAAGAAGTATAATAGGTTTATATGTGAGGTATGGCGTGTCGGATCTAACAGGGCAATTCATTGAGCGTTATCGAATCATTGAGCTGCTGGGGCAAGGCGGCATGGCTTACGTATATAAAGCATTTGATACACGCCTGGAGCGGATGGTGGCGATCAAGGTTATTCGCCAGGATGCTTTTGCGCCCAAGGAGATGCAGGACTTGACCAAACGTTTCGAACGCGAGGCAAAGTCACTGGCGAAACTGGATCATCCTAACATTGTTAAAATTTTCGATTATGGCGAGCATGGCGGTTCGCCTTATCTGGTGATGCAATATGTAGGGGGTGGGTCGCTGAGAGAGTGTCTAAAGGAACAAGGTGAACTTTGGCATTGGCGTAAATCTGCCCGCCTGCTGATACCAATTGCCTGGGCACTGGATTATGCGCACCAACAAAACATCATCCATCGCGATGTCAAGACCCCCAATATTTTGCTGACCACGCAGGACATTCCCATGCTCTCAGACTTTGGTATTGCCAAGATCGTTGCGCCAGGGGTTGTAGCCACTTTGACTGGTACGGGCGTGGGAATTGGGACGCCTGAGTATATGGCACCAGAACAGGCGATGGGAAAAGTTTTTCCGCAAAGTGATATTTACTCGCTGGGAATTGTTTTTTTTGAGCTAATAACTGGTCAATTGCCCTATTCAGCGGATACACCTATGGCGGTGATCCTTAAACATCTAAATGAGCCCTTGCCCTCGCCGCGAGGTCTTAATCCTTCTCTGCCGGAGACAGTTGAGAAAATATTACTAAAAGCCTTAGCCAAGCAGCCAGAGGAACGCTATACAACAGCAGCTGAGATGGCTGAAGCCCTGGAAAATCTGATGCAGTTACCAGACGAGGCGTTTCCACCAACTGTATTATCAGCGAGCATCCCGCAGTCGGGGGTACCCGGCGAAATGGAAACAGTACCAGCTCTACCAGCTGAGCCAGAAACGGTAACGGGTGTACCGGCTGTAGCGGCACCTTCGGGTTTTGCCCCTCCCGCCCAGCCTGAAGTAAAACCGCCTGTCGAAACAATGGCACATCCGCTGGTTTTGTCTGCGCCAACACAACCCGAACCGCCAGAGCCAGCTCTCAAAACACCTCCTGAAAGAAGCAAACCACACCCAAGAATAGGCGGGGTAATCCCTATCCTGATTGTGATGCTGGCGCTGGTGGGTTTCTTTTGGGTTATTAGCGAGAATGGGTGGAATATATTTCAGCAGACCGCTGAAAGATTTTCCCCCACTTTGATACCGACACGTGCACTGCCTTCTGCGGTGGTTTTTGAACAATCCGAACCTATCAAGGTTGCGTTTCTATTACCTTTGAGCGGTTCATCGTCGTCATTTGGCATTTCGGCACGTGATGGCATGTCACTGGCACTTGAGGAATGGAACAGCAAAGGCGGTGTTCTTGGTCGCAGGATTGAACCGATTATCGAGGATACCCAGTGTAAGGCTGATTTGGCAACTCGAGCGGCTGAAAGGGTTATTGATCAGAACAAAGTTCATTATATTATTGGAGAAGTCTGTTCGATGGCTTCCATTCCCGTGTCGCAAATTGCTGAGGAAAAGGGCGTGGTGATGGTCAGCCCGACCTCCACAAACCCAACTGTCACGTTAAATGCGGATGGTTCAACAAAGCAATATGTTTTTCGTGCTTGTTTTGTCGATCCTTTTCAAGCAGTAATTATGGCAAAATTTGCCATGGATCAGGGTTTCAAGTCCGCTTTCATTCTTTTTAATAAAAATGATGATTACTCCCGCGGTCTGGGTCTAACTTTTGAACAAGCCTGGATGCAAGCGCGCGGCAGGGTGCTTGGTATTGAGCCTTACACTTCTGAAACAACTGATTTCACTCCCATCTTAACTAAAGCGGTATACAGCAAAGCCGATTTTCTCTACCTTCCTGATTACTACTACAGGATCAATCTGATTGCCCAACAAGCAAAACACCAAGGGGTGGCGTCAGTGTTGATAGGTAGCGATGGCTGGGATTCGCCAGAACTCGATTTGCAGATGACAAATGGCGGATATTTCTCCAACCACTATTCGGCAGAAGACCCGCGTCCGATTGTGCAGGAATGGGTGAAAAAGTATCAAGAACGTTACGGTAAAGCACCCGATGCAATCGCTACATTAACATATGATTCAATCCATATTCTGCTTAACGCGATTAAAAGAGCTGGAGGGGATGATCCTGCAAAAGTGAAGGATACACTTGCCAGCGAAGGATTTGAAGCCGTCACCGGTTGGACAAAATTTGATGGACATCACAATCCCATCAAGCCCGCTGTGGTGATGCAAATTAAGGACGGGCGGATTGTTTTTATCACTAGCATCCAGCCCTGAGAGAATTAACCGGGCAAAAAACTGCCCGGTGCCTTTCAGGGCGGCCGGGCAGTTTCTATCAGTGAGGGACTTATCTCCTTGCAAACTTGTTGGACAGGGTATAGTGGATCATGTTCTGCCACAGGCGCACTGTATCATAGAGTGAGTAATCGTGGGTGGAAAAAGTTTGTAAAATCACTCGTCCGTCCTGGCAGGAAGTGAGCAACCCGTAATTGTTAGGGTCGTTCGATAGCAGCCCAGCGAGGATGTGATTGTGCCCATTTGGATCTATGCGGATCAGGTCTCCAGCATCACCGGGCCAGAAGATGCTCGGCTGAAGCGGCATGGCGACCGTATTTGGTGTGCTAAACACAGGTGAGCCGGACATCAGTGCCGGGATGTAATAGTCAAGGTAGTTTCCGGTGGCATGATGCCAATCTTTTTCGACGTGGGCGCCGCAAATATCCAGCATGAATTGACCCAACGCGGACTGGTCCTCATCGAGATTCCAGGTTTCCACAATCAATGCCCCGCCCGAATTGACATGGTTCATAATTCCATCCAACACACCTAGACTGCCGAGTTCAGTCCGGTCACGGTTTTCAACTGCCATGACCACCAGATCCCATCCCCCGTTGCGTAGCAGACGGTCAAAGTTGCCCAGGTAATTATTGGTATTGACAACATTCCCGCCCGAAAAACGCATGCCATCCAGAGCCTTACTCAGACGGGGGACAAGCCGTCCCTGAGCATCAGGTTCATCATAGACCAGAACATTTGCTGACAAAATACGCGCCTCAAACTGTCTGGTCAGTTCGGCTGCATCTGGAGTCTGCGTGGGGATTGGTGTTGGAGTTTCTGTTGGCAGGAGGACTTCCGTCTCCGTAACGGTAGGTTCGGCAGTGGGCGGTTCGGGCTGCGTAGCGACGACCACAATTGGGGTTGGGCTGGGTTCTTCAGGAAGTTCTTTGGGGCTGGCGGTGGGCGGGTTGCCAGCAATTGCCGTTTGTTGCAGCGCCAGGGCAATTTGAGTGTTCTGTAAAGCCTGAAGTGTTAACTGGGTATCGGCCGCAGGTACAGCGGGCTGGGCAGGGATGCAGGCGGAGATGAGCAGAACAAACGCAAAAAGCGAGAAAAGGTCAAGAGGATTTCGTTTCATGATTAAATCCTTCTCTGGAAAATCGGCTTACAAACGTTATCATCATTTTACACTTATTTTATGGGGGCGGGTTAACCGAAATTCGGGTAAAAAAGATTAAAAACTTGACTATTCGGACAACAATGGTAAAATATTAAGGAATTATCCCCTCCCACCGGGGAGGGGCGGAAGGTTGTGATGAAAGATCGAGAGGATGTTATTCGGCGTTTAAAAACTGCTGAGGGTCACCTGCGCGGCGTTCAGCGTATGGTAGAAGAAGATGCCTATTGCATTGACATTATCCGTCAGATACAGGCTATTCAATCCGCCTTGAATAAGATCAGCACGTTGATTCTCGAAAAGCATCTCAATTCCTGTCTCATTGCGGCTGTGCAGGGTGAGGACCCTGCAGAGCGCGAACGTGTGCTGCATGAAATTGTAGATGTTTTTGAGGCGGCTTCCCGTGTTTGAAAAATCTGTGTGAAAAGAAAGGGATTTAATCCATGCAAACAGTCACCTATTCTATTCCAAATATTTCCTGTGCACACTGTGTTCATACAATCACAATGGAACTCAGTGATTTGGAGGGTGTTCATTCGGTTGAGGTCAGTCTGGAAAAGAAATCTGCCACAATTGCCTTTGATGCGCCAGCCAGCGAGAAAACGATCATTAATCTTCTGAAAGAAATCAATTATCCGCCCAGTCTTGCATAGTCTGGGAATGGGATCGTCCTGACCAGACTGTGAACTTACACTGTTCAGGTTTTTAGAGGTTGGAGAAGGATCATTGCTGCGATGTCAGATACAAGACAATTAACCCTACCTATTACCGGAATGACCTGCGCGAACTGTGTAGCGACAGTCGAGCGTAATATAAAAAAGGTAAATGGTGTGCAGGAGGTGTCAGTTAATTTATCATCCGAGCGCGCAACGGTGGTTTTTGATCCGGCACTGGCGAAATTGCCAGACTTAATTGGGCGGGTGGAGCGCGCCGGATATGGGGTAGCCAGCGGAGAAGCCAATCTGAGCATTCGTCGAATGAGTGATGACAACGATGCTCGCCGGCTGGAGAAGACACTATCCACATTAGAAGGTGTGCTTGAAGCACAGGTCAGCTTCGCTGTGGAAAAAGCGTATATCCGTTATATTCCTACGATTATCAGTCAGGCGGAGTTACGAAGAGCGATTATCTCCGCTGGCTTTGACGTTCTTGAAGCAGGCGGCGAGGCTGACGATGCCGAAGCTCGCGCCCGGCAGGCGGAAATTAATCAGCAGCGCCGTTACCTGACCATTGGTCTGCTTTTCACTGTTCCATTGTTTTTGCTTGCGATGGGGCGTGATCTTGGGTTGCTTCCAAAGATGCTGGCACATGCTTCATGGATGAACTGGTTGATGTTGGTATTGGCAACCCCGGTACAATTTTATGTGGGCTGGCAATATTACGTTGGGGCGTATAAGTCCCTGCGTAACAGGTCTGCCAATATGGATGTGCTGGTAGCGATGGGGTCATCGGCAGCCTATTTTTATTCCCTTCCCGTGACTTTTGGCCTGCTTTCGGGGCATGTTTATTTTGAGACAGCAGCAGTGATTATCACCCTGATCAAACTGGGTAAGTTTCTGGAAGCGCGCGCTAAAGGTCGCACCAGCGAAGCCATCAAAAAACTGATGGGTTTACAGGCAAAGACGGCACACGTCATACGCGCGGGGCAGGAACTGGAAGTGCCGGTAGAGGAAGTAAAGGTAGGTGATATTGTCATTGTCCGTCCCGGAGAGAAGATCGCCGTGGATGGTGTGGTCCTTGAAGGTCGCTCGGCAGTGGACGAGTCCATGCTAACAGGCGAGTCGTTGCCAGTGGAAAAGGGACCAGGGGATGCAGTAATTGGGGCGACACTGAATAAATTGGGATTGCTCAAGTTTGAAGCGACACGGGTTGGCAAAGAAACCGCGCTGGCGCAAATTATCCGTCTGGTCGAAGAAGCACAAGCCAGCAAAGCGCCGATTCAAAAACTGGCTGATAGCATCTCGGCGGTGTTTGTTCCAATTGTGATTCTGATTGCGTTGACCACTTTTACAGTGTGGTATTTTCTAGTTCCATTGCCTGCAGGTTCACAAGAGAGCGTATTCACCCGCGCCTTAATTAACATGGTGGCGGTGCTGGTGATTGCCTGTCCCTGTGCGATGGGACTGGCGACGCCGACGGCGGTCATGGTTGGCAGCGGGAAAGGTGCTGAACTAGGGATTCTGTTCAAGAGCGGCGAAGCGTTGGAGCGCGCCGGGCGTTTGACGACCGTGGTGCTGGATAAAACCGGTACCATCACACGCGGTCAGCCGAAGGTGACAGATATCATCGTGCGTGAGTTTCCTGCTGGTGAGGATGAATTGTTGCGAATGGCGGCTTCAGTTGAGAAGGGTAGCGAGCACCCACTAGGTGAAGCAATCTTTGCTGAGGCCGGGGAGCGAGGTTTGACCCTGGTTGAACCACAAGGTTTTCGCGCGACGGCAGGACAGGGTGTAACAGCAGTCGTGGATGACCATGAAGTCCTGATTGGCAACCTGCGTATGGCTGAAGCGTATCAGTTGGTATTGAATGGGCTGGATTCGGAGATTCAACGATTACAGAGTGAAGCTAAAACGGTTGTACTGGTAGCAGTAGATGGGGTGGTGCGCGGTGTTATCGGGATTGCCGATACACTTAAGGAAGGATCGGTAGAGGCTGTGCACCGTTTGCATGAGATGGGATTGAAGGTGGTAATGATCACCGGGGATAACCAGCAGACTGCTCGAGCGATTGCCCGACAGGTTGGCGTTGACACCGTATTGGCGGAAGTCCTGCCGGGTGATAAGGCGATGGAAATAAAGAAACTACAAACTGGCGGGGAAGTTGTGGCGATGGTGGGCGATGGCATCAACGATGCGCCAGCGTTGGCGCAGGCGGATGTGGGCATTGCAATTGGCAGCGGTGCTGATGTGGCGATGGCTTCGTCACCGGTAGTGCTGATCAGCGGGGATTTAAGGGGGGTAGCGCGGGCGATCCAGCTTTCACGCCGAACGTTGCGAACCATCAAACAAAACCTGTTCTGGGCGTTTTTCTATAATGTGGTGTTAATCCCGGCGGCTGCATTGGGGCTGATGAACCCAATGTTGGCTGCGCTAGCAATGGCATTCAGCAGTGTTTTTGTTGTGACCAATAGTTTGCGGTTGCGTAAGTTTCGGGTGACTTAAGAAGGCATCTTTCCTAGATTTCCAGGCGGTAGACACGGTACCGTTTATAAAGGGTGGCGCCGAAGCGTTTAGCCAGGACCGGCGTGCGCGGGTTATCCGCAGATGTCAGTGAAAAGTCCAGCCACTTGTAATTTCGCTCCCGAGCCCGCCTTAGCATTTCGTCAAATAAGAGAATGACAACACCACTACCCCAATACTCTGGCAGTATCAGAATGCTTTTGATGGTCAGACAATGAATTGGCTGACGCTGGTGCTGCCATAATTTGAGGTAGTCGCATGGCTTGCGCAACCCATTTACATGAATAAAGATTTCATTCAGATTGGGTAGTCCGGGAAACCACCCAACGGTTTTTCCATCTACTTCGGCAAATAACACTAGTTCCGGGTCGGCAATCTTGCGAAATGGCGCTAGGTTTTCAAAAACTACCTCGCGCTGCCAGGGACGGTGATCAGGAAGATGTGCTAGCGAGCGATTAAGCAAGATATAAACGCGCTCCAGTTCATCCTTCCAATGGGATAAATCAGCCGGGCGGATGAGGATGTCCTTGCGGCGCTGGCGTACGTGCTCTGCCATTTGTGCCAGTTCCTGGAAGACGGGTTTGTCCTTTGTGATGTCAAGGGCAAAAGCCAGATTATCGCCGCGCGCCGGGATGAAGCCATAGCGTTCAACAAATTCGAGATAGTAAGGGGGCGTATGCCCACACATCAAAGCTGGCGGGCGATCACGTCCTTCTACTAAAATGCCGTATCCGTCTTCATAATCCAGGTTAAAAGGTCCAACCAGAGAGGTTAATCCGCGCGCGGATGCCCAATGGATGGCGCGTTCGAGTAGAGCTTCCATCACTGTATAATCTTCAACGAAGTTGAAGAAGCCAAAAATGGCTTCTTTGCGCCCGGTTTCCTCATTGCTTTTTCGGTCCTCGGCGACACAAATTGTGCCAACAGGTTCGTGGTTATGCCATGCGACGAAGTATCTTGCCGTACCGCGCTTGAAGAAAACCCCGCGTTTGGGGTCGGTGCGCTTTCTCAGGTCCGGCAAAAGCGGCGGCACCCACAGGGGGTCATTTGCATAAATTTTCCATGGAAAGGTCAAAAATGTTTCCCGATCCCGGTGATTGAGCACTGGAAGAACCTGGATTTCACTCATGCAACCTCCTGTTTGTGAGACAGACGGCGCTCTTCAAGCTCTTGAACAATACGGGCGTGTGTCTGGCGGTTAAGCGGGTAGGCAATGGCGAAGACGATCCCAATGGTCAACAACAAGGCAGGCAGCGGACCAATAACCAGTCGGATACCCAGCAGGGCGCTTGCCGGTTGTTGGGTAGCATTGGGGACATATCCACTTGCATCCAGGATAAGCAATGCCAGAGGAATAGCCAGCGAGGAGGCGATTTTTTGCGCCAGTGTGACCAGACTGTAAAACATGCCTTCGTGACGGGAGCCGGTCTGGTATTCATCCCATTCAATGGCATCCGGCAGGATAGACCAAGGTAACACATGCGCTGCACTCACTCCAATGCCTGCCAGAATGCAAAGAAAGAAGATCACTTGAAAAGGTACTGTAGCATTGATCGAGATCAAAATGAGCTGAACGACCGCCCAAAATGCTACTCCAACACCATAAGCCAGACGTTTGTTCAAACGACGTGCTGCCCATTCCCATAGCGGCAAAGCCAAAATAGCGGTAATGAAAATGGCTGCCATGATGGCATCGCTTTGCGTCTCTCTTTTGAGCACATACTTGATAAAGTACAATAGTGTGGCTTGAAGAATGTCTATAGAAACCCAGGTAATCAAAAAGATGATTGCCCCGAAAACGAAAGGACGATTTTTTATTGCTGCACGCAGCGAATCGCGAAATTTGGGCTGTTCCAGTTCAAGATGTTCCTTCCGCTCTCGGGTACAGAAAAAGACGACGAGTAGCGGTGCGGCGCTAACAAAACCGAAAATGGTGCCCATCAGTAGTACACGGGGAGCATTTTCAGGCCGAAAGGTGCCGATGATCGCCAGCGGCACAGTAAAGGCGATCAAACTACCAAGAATGGAAAAGAACATGCGATAACTGGTCAACGCAGTGCGCTCATCGTAGTTTGACGTGAGTTCGGGCGTCAGGGCAAAGTAGGGCATGTACACGAAGGTCGCAGCCGCATCAAAGATGACATATACAACGGCATAGTAAACTGCCAGCGCCAGATGACTCTCGAATGGAGGGCGTATCCACATTAAAACATAGGCAAGGGCAAAGGGCAATGAGCCGAAGAGCAGGAATGGCCGCCGCCGACCCCAGCGGGTACGCGCCCGGTCGGAAAGATGTCCAATGAGCGGATCGTTAATATAATCCCAGCTTCTCCCGATAAATATGGCTATGGCTGCGATGGAGGGGGAAACACCAACTACATCGGTCAGAAAGATGGCAAAGTAGGCGCCAATAATGGTGAGTGTGAGGCTGAAACCAATATCCCCCAAACCGTACACAATTTTGGTGCGGCGAGACAGGCGCTCGGACATGCGGGTTTCCTTTCGGTTTCAGAGGGTGATGTTTCTAATATCATTTTACTGCGAACTGCCGTTTTTGATTGATGGTTACTTTCTTTGTTGTATGGATCATGAAAAAGCCTGCGGGTTATTTCCTGCAGGCAAAAAAGACATCCTTATGATTTTATCAAGACTCAGTTTCCTATGTTCGCCGGCTGGTTTTCAATCGGTAAAAAGTTTTTACCGTCAGCCAGATGAGCGGTAAAATCAATGTGCTGCAAAACAGTGTGGGGGTATAGACTCTGGCAAGCTTTTCTACATGCACGGTATAGCGTGCTGAATTACCCGACAGCCCAGCATCATAAGGGCGTAAATGCAGGAAGTATAAGCCGTCGCTGGGAGCGATCCACTCTAATTGAGCCGGTTGTCCAAAATCGGCGGGCTTGTTCTCGCCCAATAACGTGTAACCATTATTATCATACAGTTGAAGACTAATGGCAGTTGTCTCGTTGCTGGGCATGGCGCTGAGACGGTAGGATTTGCCGACCTCTGCAGGGAAAACCACCCAGTCTTCGTCTCCAATACCGCAGATGTTGTGCTCCTGCGATGCGCCGATATCCAACGGTGTGGCATCCAACCATTGATCGTCCCCGGGAGGTGCGGCGTCAAATTCGTCTTCCTGACAGGTCTCTTTTACTTGCGTGACTGCTTCGGGTTGTTCGGGATAGGTTTCCTGATTTCCTTGATGGTCCACACCGCGCAGGCGGAATTCATAACGATGCCCCGGTTCGCCCAAGAAAAGCGCCTGACGCATTTGAGCGGATAACGGGCGTTTCCAGTCATGCCAGTCTGATCCATTATCTCGGTACTGGATTTCGAAACGCTCCAGGTCATCTGCTCCGTCTGTGACTTCCCATTGCAAGGTAAAAGCCGTGCCATCCATTTCGGCTTTCAACGGCAACAGGTGGGTGGCGGGTGGATTGTCGGCATGTGTGACAGAGAAGGCGAGCATTGTCTGACTTTCACCCACGGGGTTGCGCGCCCAGACCAGCCAGGTGTAATCACCGGCAGTTAATTTGCCAATCGTCCATGAGGTGGCTTTTGTCCACTCCAACACCTTGTAAAATCCGGCAGGACCGTTCAGTTCGGCGCGGTATTCTTCGCTGGCTTGATCCCCTTTCCAGGTCAGGGTCAGTTCATCTTGGTCAGTAGGTGGCAAGTCAGCAGCGTTGTGGGGTGCAGTCAGTTGAGGCGGTGCGGGTAATGGGGGGCGCTGGCGGACTTGAAAAGAAGCAGCGCGGTTTGCCTTGATTGCATTATCGGCAAGATTATCGTCATCCGATAAGAAAAGCTCATTTTCGCCGCCAAAACTGCCTTCGGTGAACAATCTCAGCATGACATTGCTACCCACTTTGACTGACTCAACGTCATTCGGCTTGATTTCCAGATTGTCCATGGTGATATAATCGCCAGGGGTGTAAACCTGACAGTGACCGCTGAAACCGGCGTTGCTGTAAAGGGCGACCTGATCTGGAGTAGGGTTACAAATCACGGGTGTTGGAGTTGGGGGGGTACATGGGTACTGATTTTCCAATAATCGGTAGCCCGGTTTTCCCTCAGCAAGGCGCCCAGCCGTATCTTGGATACGCAAAGCCAGCATAAATGGGCCAACCGGGATACCTGCCTCGCAAATATTGATGGTGAAATCGAAGGGGTTTTTTGTCTGAGTTGGTCCCAGCTGACGCCAGTTTCCATCCCATGTAACCAACACCTGAAAGGAGGCGATCGCGTTATCGTCTTCGCCATGCCCGCGAATGCGCATTTCCGGGGTGGTAATTTTTGCCCCTGCTTTGGGCGCATCAAGAGTGCCGGTTGGAGGACGGTCATCACCGTTCATCGAGGTCAGCCAGTTGCCGGGTGTGCACTCCTTGCCGTAATTTGGGAAAGCACGTGCTTCTGTGCAAGTGCGTGGCCGCCCGCCATTGATGGGTACATCATCAAAGACAATATCTACCGAATTACCCCAGTAACTACTTGGGTTCGTATGCACGTGAAAATGCAAGTGGTGTGCTGTGCTTGGACCGGTGTCATCTGCGTTGCCGATGAACTGCCCCTGATATACCCGTGCTCCACGTACGCGCAGCGCAGGTGGGATGCTATCCTGAGCCAGATGATAATACACCTGATAGGTAGTTGGGTTGGTGGTTGGGTCTTCTATCACCAGAAAATTGCCCGCTTCAGAATACCCATTGGGGTAACGCCAGACAGCATATTTGACATAGCCAGCTTTTGCCGCCACAACCGGAAACATTGTGCCATCAGCAAAATCGAACGCGTACAGGCAAGTGGATGGACAGGTTTTGTATGTGAATACATGCCCAATGCTGCCGCTGACACGCACCTTGCGCCCGGCAGGCCAGGGTAACTTATAACCGCGATAGACCGGGTGGTCTTTGGGTTCAGCCTGACGGTCAGGCAGGTAGCGAGCGCGAAGGTCGGCACTCAACATATCCTCTGGGACTTTGTTCAACTGTTCAACCCAATCAGCATCTGCCTGTAAAAAAATTTTCCATTGAAGACTTCCATTATCTCCTGTAACTCGTCTGGCGATTGCCAGCCCGGCTTCGCTCGGAATAGTTTCACCAGTTTCTGGGTCAACCAGTCCCAGCCAGAGTAGAGCCAGATCCCCGTCGGCAGAAAACTGTGCGTGGTCGATGAAGACGCGGTAGATCAGGAAAGTCAGGACATCCTGACGGCCTTGGATGGTCTTTTGCAATTCTGTTTCGATCTCGGCCAGACGTAAGTCGGGAATGGGTGTAGGTGTTGCTGGCAGGGTTTTAGGCTGGGATTGGGATTCTGAGTGGTAATCTAGAATGTCGCAGCCACTCAGCGAAACAGTGAGCGTTAAGAGAAAGACCAGGAGAAGGAAAGTGGTTTGATGTGTCTTATAAGTATCCATACATGACCGCTCCGCTTACGGAGCGGTGCAGGATACGTGCCATGCTGTTGCTGATTAGAACAATCCTTGATTATTGGGGATGCTTCTGGTTGGGATAGGCAGAGATTAGGTTGTTTTTTGCCTATTTGGCTCTTCTGTTGCCAATCGGTAACCAACACGCCCGCGGTTGAGGATGAGCTTTGGATTGCCCGGGTCTTCTTCCAATTTCTGACGCAAGAGGAAGATCAGGTGCTTGATGCGATTTTGAACCTTGTCGTTGTTTTCTCCCCAGACTTCTTGAGCAATAGTATCATTGCTGACCACATGGGGAGCGTGACGCGCAAGAACAGAAAGAACCGCAAGCGCCCGGCCGGGCAAATCAACGCTCTTGCCGCGATAAGTGACCTCGCCTGCCTGTAGATTAATCTGTAACGCCACTTTGGGAAAGTAAAAAGAAGTGCTGATTTGCGCTGTCTCATTACGCTGCAAAACTCGTTGAACACGGGCAACTAGTTCTGCCGGATGGAAGGGTTTCGTCAGGTAATCTTCTGCACCAACCTGAAACCCTCGCACAACTGCATCTTTACTGCTAATGGCTGAGATAATAATCACAGGAGCTGTAGTGATTCTTCGCAATTGCTGGTATGTTTCCCAACCGTCCATAACCGGCATCATCAAATCAAGTAGAATAACATCAGGATGAACTTTGTTGCATTTTTGTATAGCTTCTTCGCCGCTGGTTGCGCCGATAACATCCAGTCCTGCTCTCATCATGACTGATTTCAGTAATAACATGCTTTGAACTTCATCATCAATGATCAGGACGCGCTTGCGCTCAGTTGATTCCAGTTGATCGAGATCTATACCGTACCCTGTTGTTGTCAGAATGGCTGTTGTCATGGGTGATACTTCCATTGAGCCTCACTTTCCCGCTATAAAATAAGGCCCCTATAACCTTGGGTGTAATTTCCGGCGGCGCTTATTTACTCTGGTATCATTATAACGAGGTTTGTTTATAGTTTTCAATCAGTGTTGCAAAGATGCAATGTTTGAGGGCATGTGAGTTTCTAAAAAACGCACAAAATAAACATTGAGGCCAGACTCAGAAGGGAGCAGTAAGATGATAAATGAACTTGAAATTGTGATTCGCTTGTTGGTAGCAGGCGCGTTGGCGGCGCTGGTTGGTCTGGAACGTGAGCGTCAGGGACAACCGGCTGGCTTGAGAACACACATCATTGTAGTGGCGGGTGCATCCCTGGCGATGTCATTGTCTATCAATCTAGCGATGCAGTTTCGTCCGCTGGTACCAAATGGTGACCCGGCACGCCTAGCAGCACAGGTGATCTCTGGGATCGGCTTTCTGGGCGCAGGTGCAATCCTGCGTTATGGAGCCAGCATCAAGGGCTTGACTACTGCTGCATCCCTATGGACAATGGCAATCGTTGGATTGGTGGTAGGCGCGGGGTACTATATCCCGGCTGTAGCGGCGACCGTGTTGTTGCTGGTAGCTTTGACCATCTTAAACATGTTGGAACATCGTTTGCTTCAGCCGTTTGTGACCATGGTTCTATTGATCAGCGCAGAGGATCGCAAAGGACTGGTGCAAGAGATACGTCAGGTTCTGGTGCAAAATACCAGCGAGGTTGGTCCATTCACTATTGATACCAATCTTAGACGCAAGCGCGTAAAAATTGAGACAGTTGTTAAGGTGAAGGGGGGAGCGCAACTGGATAGCCTGCGCGCTGATCTGGCACAAGTGCCGGGCGTTTCGGCTTTCAAGTTGAGTTGATCGCTTCTGGTTGATGAGACAGATATCTTGTAGAATGTGTTTTATTGTTTCCTCGCTTGAAGTGGATTAGATTATAATGTTGCCATTCCATCCTTGCAGGAGGTAGAAAATGACCAAATTAAAGGTCGGTGACGTTGCGCCTGATTTTACCCTGCCCAGCCATCTGGATCAACCGGTCACATTGAGCAGTTTGCGCGGCAAAACGGTGGTGCTGGCTTTCTTCCCTCTTGCCTGGACGCCAATATGAACGAGCCAGATCCCTTCATACCAGGCAAATTTGCCTCAGTTTGAAGGGATGAATGTCCAGGTTCTGGGCATCAGCGTTGATCATGTTCCTTGCTTGAAAGCCTGGTCAGAAAGCCTGGGTGGGATTACCTATCCGTTGTTGAGCGATTTCTGGCCCCATGGCGAAGTGGCAATGAAATACGGTGTACTGCGTTCTGAGGGTTACACCGAAAGGGCTATCTTTATTATTGATCCTGAAGGGGTCATTCGCTATATTGATATTCATGATATTGACGATCAGCCCAGCAACGAAGTGCTGTTTGAGGAATTGGCAAAAATCAGTCCGCAGGCCAGGAAAGTTTTGGAAGAACGCCGAGCAATAAGTGGAGAATCGCAAGCTTTACCCCATGGGGGTGTTGTCATGTATTGCACGTCCTGGTGCCCGGATTGTCGCCGTGCCCGCGCTTGGCTGAAGGAACACAACATCCCATTTGTCGAGGTGGACATTGAACGAGTACCAGGCGCTGCCGCCCAGGTACGTAAGTGGACAAATGGCAGTCAGACCACACCGACCTTTGATATTAACGGTACAGTTGTGGTTGATTTTGATGTAGCTCGATTAACAGAGCTGCTTCTCAAAAGATAATCTTTCGATTTTTTTGGAACAATCATGACGAACGAGGAAAAGAATTACCTGAAGCAAAACGAATCTGAAGCAGAACAAGGGTTTTTTGAAGAGCAACCGATAGATACAGAAGAAGAGAGCGGCGAAATCTCGCCGCTCAAGATTGTTCTGGCAACTATTGTAGTGGTTGCCATTCTGGCGTTTTTAGGGTGGTTGTATTCCCCGATTCTTTTGCCATGGATGAGAAATCTGCGTGCCCCCGCTGAGACAATTGCGGTCGCAACACCTACGTTGCGTCCCACGCGCACTCCAACGATTACTGTAACACCTTCTCCCTCACCTATGCCCACGAACACCCCTTATCCGCCTTCAATGTTTGAGATAGAAGCAGCCGATCTGGTACCGCCGATCCCGGGGATGGGAGGAAAGATAATTGTTCTTAATGATGATAATGCCGTGACACCACAGCCAGAATTCAACAATCCAGCTTGGGTTGCTTCCGATAAAATTGCCGCAGACCTGGGCGGCATTTTGATTGATGAACCTTTTCATGCCACGTTTGGCGCTGGCTCGGCTCTCTGGCAGATGGACCAACCACTGCCTCCTGGTTTGTATGAGATATATGTTCTGGATACGCTTTATAGCTCGGCTGGCACCTTGGATTTTGGGGTGTTTTTGGGTGGACGCCCATTGCAGCCTCTGGCGGGTGTTCCACGTGTCCATTATCGCACAACCCGCAGTGAGCCGATTCAGGTTGATAACCTGTGGCACAGTATCGGTATGTATGAATTGGATACGCCTGAAATCCTTTCGGTTTTCACACAGTGGGATACTCGTGATGAGTGGAGCGTGGTAGCGATTGATCGCGTTGCTGTTGTGCCGCTGCCAAACACCGATCTGACCTTATTAAGGGCTTTGCCACCTGACCGGGTGAAATATTTTCTCGACGATTCTACGGCTCGCATTGAGGGGGTGGATTTTCAGGTTCCACGTACCGATCGGGTTGCTTGGGGGGACTCGTTCCAGATCATTGCCAATCCTGATCGAGATGTGAGGATTGTGTGGGAAATGCAAGATGCCGTGCCGGTTGGGATTTATGAGGTGGCGGTTTGGGTGCCAGAGATACAGGGCAATGCGGCTGTTACCTACAAGATGCTGGCAAATGGCAATGAGTTATCCCGTACAGACGGGGCAACTGCAATAACCAGTCCACAAGGAAAATATCCCGGAGGATCCTGGGTTTTGTTGGGTTCCTGGGAGCTACCTTTGTTATATGCACCGGAAGCCCAGCTTTCTCTTGTAATGGAAATTGCTGGAAACACACCGGGCGAAGCGGCGCTGGATGCAGTTGTTTTTATGCGTTCCCCCACAATTCAATCGCCAACCCCAGGGAACTGATCTGACCGAATGGATGATGATTGGAATCAGCTTTCCTGCCACTTCCAGGCACTTATATCTGGAATCATAGTGTATGCAGTCAGATCCAACTGGATGGGTGTAACGGAAACATAACCATCCGCCAGCGCGCCAATGTCGCTTCCGCGCTCGGCAATACCTCCCGGTACTTCACCAAATGTCCAGTAATAAGGACGACCTCGTGGGTCAATTCGTCGGTCAAACTGATTGTGATACACACGAAGACCCTGCCGGGTGATTTGGATTCCCTTAATCTGATCAGCAGGAAGGTAAGGGACGTTTACATTTAGGAGGACATTTGCAGCCAATCCGTATTTCACTGTGGCGCGAGCTATTTTGAGCGCATATTGCGCAGCTACGTTGTAATCTAAAAAGCCAAGATGGTTTTCCGGTGCATCGAGTGAAACTGCAATCGCCGGAATCCCAATGATTGCCGCTTCCATAGCTGCAGTTACCGTCCCAGAGTACGTTACGTCATGACCCAGATTAGCATTTGGATTGATGCCGGAGACAACCAGGTCAAATTTTTCTGAGAAAAAGCCGCAGGTAGCCAATGCCACGCAATCGGATGGAGCGCCGTCGCAGGTCCAGGCGGTGCTGCCGTCTTCGAGCTTGATCTCCCGGGCACGCAGGGGACGGTCAAGTGTACGTACATGACCGGAAGCGGACCAGTTATGGTCTGGCGCTAATATATCTGTTGTACCGAGCTGGCGCATTGCCTGAGCGAGTGCCAGCAAACCGGGTGCAAGAACGCCATCATCGTTGGTAATCAAGATATGCATTTAATTTCTTCTCCGATATTTGAGTTTGCCAAGTCAGTATAGCTGGAAACTCAGGATATGATAAGTCGCATGTTGATCTGTTGTTTGAACTGTGAGGTGCTTTTCATCCAATATGTTGTTTATAAATAATATTCTTATAGGGCACTTAAGAGGATGTGAAGGAAAAGTTAATCGCCGGTAAAAGTTAGGTAAACATTTATCTTTGGTGGTTATTCGGGTATCCTGTGGGTTTGGTTCAGGGATAGCGTGTTGAGGTATGGATTAATCAGATTTTTGAGGGGTGAGTGAGACAGTACTGATGGGGGGGGTATATCTTTTTTCTTTTATCTTATTGCTGGCGAACGGATTATACTCTAGGCTTTTTCAATAAGCTGGCATTTGGTTATTATTTTTCACTGGAAACCATAGCGATTTTCATCAATCAAGGGACGTGTTGGGGAATCATGAGGTATGTGGAACGCGCGCCCGGATAAATTGTTTTGATTGGTATAATTAATTTCAATGTGTAAAGGCGCATTCCCACTTGTGTTTTTAATCATGCTGCTGTTGGCAGCTTGTTCAAGCCAAAAGGCTGAAGTACCTCTCGAGCCGGCGCCACGGGCTTCGGCTTATATTCAAATCAGCGGGTCCGATACAATGGTCAATCTGGCGCTGGCGTGGGCAGAGCGTTATCAGCAAGAACACCCTGACGTTCGCATCTCGGTCACGGGCGGCGGTTCGGGCTCTGGTATCTCGGCTTTAATTAATGGCACTGTGGATATTGCCAATGCTTCGCGTGCAATCAAGGAAGAAGAGTTGCAAAAAGCCCAGCAGGCGGGATATAACCCACAGGAATTCATAGTGGCGCGGGACGCGATTGCTATTATAGTGAACCCACAAAATCCGGTTACTCAACTAACCATGCAGCAAATTTCGGCGATTTATCGCGGGGAGATTAACAATTGGAAGGAATTAGGTGGCGAGGATCGTCCAATTGTGCGTCTTTCACGCGAAACTAATTCTGGGACACATGTCTATTTCCTGGAAACTGTTGTGCGGCTAGGGAATCCAAAGGACAAAACTATTTTTTCGCCAGATACGTTATTATTACCTTCGTCGGAGGGCATTATTGCTGAAGTGCGCGATAATCCCAACGCCATTGGTTATGATGGATTGGGGTATGTTGTACCAGAAGTGAAGGTTATTGCTATTGCTCGCGGGCGCGGTGAGCCTTTTGTACTGCCTTCGACGGAGACGGTGAATAATCGCAGTTACCCGATTGCACGTGACCTTTACATGTACACTCGTGAACAGCCAAAAGGCGTCATCAAAGACTATCTGGATTGGATTGTCTCGAGGGAAGCACAAGAAATTGTGGTCAGATTAGGATTTGTCTCATTGGAGCAGAGCGGTGTTAGCGGCAAAACGGCAAAACTTGACTGAGCTGGCAATCACTCGTCTTATTCAACTGGCAGGTTATTTGAGCATTCTGTTTGTTGGATTGATCTGCATCTTTTTGCTTAAAGAGGGATTACCGGTATTGTTTGATGTACCACTGGTCAGGTTTTTACAGACTACTTGGTATCCGATTGAAGGCTACTATGGAATCCTGCCCTTGCTGGCTGGTTCGCTGATTGTTACGTTTGGCGCGATCTTGATCGCTTTACCGCTTGGTTTGGGAACGGCGATTTTTATCTCCGAGGTGGCGCCGAACTGGGCGAAAGAGGTTCTCAAACCATTGGTGGAATTGTTAGCGGGAATGCCTTCAGTTGTACTGGGGTTCATTGGTATCCTGGTATTGTCGCCATATTTGCGCCGTTTACTGGATTTGCCCACCGGTTTGACCGCCCTGACCGGTTCTTTGTTGTTGGGGTGGGTGGCGATCCCGACCATTGTTTCGGTTGCAGAGGATGCGCTGAACAATGTACCGCCATCTTACCGTCAGGCAGCTTGGGCTTTGGGTGCCACGCAATGGCAGACGATTTGGGGGATTACCTTACCGGCAGCCCGCTCGGGTGTGTTGACGGCTATCATGTTGGCAGTTGGTCGCGTCATTGGGGAGACTATGGCGGTGATGATGGTTACCGGTAACGCTCCTTACATTCCAAGCTTTCTAAAAGTGTTCGTCTCTCCGATCCGCACCATGACCGCCACGATTGCATCGGAAATGGGTGAAGTTGCCAAGGGCAGTGCCCACTACCAAACACTGTTTTTAATTGGGATTGTTTTATTTTTATTTTCTTTGATTATCAATATCATTGCGGTAACAGTCAGTTCGCGTCGCCTCAAGCGCTCGGAGAGGTTGCTATCATAGAGAAATGGGTCGCTCTATTCCTTTGCTAACCCCTAGAAACAAACAACGAATTGGTTTTGCCGTTTTGGCAACCTGTACCGTTGTTACCGTTCTGCCGATTATTGCATTGGGGATTTATATTCTTGTTCAGGGAGTACCGGGCATCAGCTGGGAATTTATCAGCAGTATGCCACGCGACGGAATGCATGCCGGGGGAATTCTCCCGGCAATCCTGGGAACCTTTTATTTGACCTTGGGAACTGCGCTGTTCTCCATTCCGCCGGGAATCGCGGCGGCAATCTATCTGGCGGAATATGCAGGCGATACCCGAGCCACTCGCTTAATCCGTATTGCCATGATTAATCTAGCTGGCATCCCCTCGGTGGTATATGGGCTGTTTGGTCTGGGATTGTTTGTTTTGTTTTTACAGTTCGGTACCAGTATTCTAGCGGCCTCATTAACGCTTTCCATCATGACCTTGCCTGTGATCATCAGCACCGCAGAAGAAGCTTTGCGTTCGGTGCCAGTCAGTTTTCGTGTGGTGTCTATTTCGCTGGGCGCCAGCAAGTGGCAAACCGTATGGCGGATTGTCCTGCCACAAGCGCTGCCGGGTATAATTACCGGGTGCATTCTGGGGTTGGAGCGCGCAGCAGGTGAAACTGCGCCTATTCTTTTCACAGGTGCGGCATTTTTTTTGCCCCGTTTACCGCAATCACCGTTTGATCCAACAATGGCACTTCCCTATCATTTGTTTGTCATTTCTACCCAAGTGCCGGGCATGCCGGTGAAGATTCAATATGGTACAGTACTTGTTTTGCTGGTGTTTGTCTTGAGCATGAACCTGATTGCTACGATGATTCGTTCGCGTGCCCGGGCACGTCGTCAGTGGTGAGCTATGGCTGCCAAGATTGTCGTCCGAAACTTGAACGTAAACTATCAAGATGGCACCGAGAGCCTGCGCAAAATCAGCCTGGAGATTGAAGAGAATGCCGTCACGGTTTTGTTCGGTCCGGCAGGCGGGGGAAAGTCTACTTTCCTGCGCACGTTGAATCGCCTTAACGATCTAGGGGACTTAGAAACACAATCGGGACAGGTAATTTTCAATGGCGTGAATATTCTCGAGTCCGGAATTGATGTTATTGAGTTACGGCGTAAGATTGGTATGGTTTTTTCCCGTCCTGTGCCACTTCCGCTAAGTATTTACCAGAATATCAGTTATCCACTGGAAGTTGCCGGTATTCGAAATAAAGCCCGACTGGATGAAGCGGTGGAAAAAGCTTTGCGGCAGGCTGTTTTATGGGATGAGGTGTATGACCGGCTGAATGACCCGGCGCACGCGCTTTCGGGTGGTCAGCAGCAGCGGCTATGTATCGCACGCGTGCTGGCTTTACAGCCAGAGGTCATTCTGCTGGATGAGCCGACCTCTGCGCTTGACCCGATTTCCACAGCAAAAATTGAGGAACTGCTTTGTGAAATCAGCCGGGAGATCACTGTCATCATTGCGCCACACAATACCCAGCAAGCAGCGCGGATTGGCGATTATGCAGCTTTCTTTTTACAGGGGGAACTGATTGAATATGGCGTGGGGAAAGAAATTTTTACCCGGCCGAAGGATAAACGAACACAAGATTACATAGAAGGGCGGTTTGGGTAATCCGTTTCGCTGAGTTGCCAAGCTGGGGGACATGTCCGGTCTGATCCGACCGGAACACATGAAATGGCAACTCTGCCTGGGTGGGGTTGGTTGCCCGAATTATTTTAAAAAGTCAAAGTTTTAAATTCCTGCTTAAAGATGGGTGAACAGGATTCTCGTCCCAATTCCAACCAATGTTAAACCTCCGGCGACTTCCATGCGCTTGCCAAAAGTTTTTCCCAGTCTGGAGCCGGTCAGTAGCCCCATCAAGGATAATCCCGCTGCAGTCAAACCGATGACGATGGTCGGAAACAGGATGGATACGCGTAGCATTGCCAAACTCAGCCCGACTGCAAGCGCGTCAAGACTGGTAGCAACGCTCAGCATGACCAATAGAGCGCCTCTGGATGGGTCGCTGGGAAAGCTTTGCGAATCCGGTTTTAGGCCGGATCGAATCATATTGATTCCAACATAAAGGAGTAGCACGAAGGCAACCCAATGATCAAAAGCAGCGATTAACGCCACAATAGTGTTGCCTAATAACCATCCCAGGGTTGTCATCAGAGACTGGAATAAACCAAAATGAAATGCCAGACGGAAAATGGCTCGAGGGTTGGTCTTTCCGGTGGTGCCTATACCCAGCGAAACGGCGAATGCATCCATTGCCAGACCAAGAGCAATTAACAGGGCAGGAATGATTTCCATGTCGTTTCAGGGCAATTATAAATGGTGTTTGGCGAATGGTGAGCGGAAGATTGGCTTTTAATAAAACTCTTATCAAAAATTAAGGAAAATTTTACATTCCTGGTAGATAATCACTTTTTGGCAGAATAGCGTGTATAATTACTACTTTGTGGTCAATCTTCGCCTGAAGAGAACCTCGCCCTATGATGATATCGAAGATTTCATTTCCCTGAATCCAAACATTCTACATGGAGGTGAAGCAATGAAACGTTGGTTTGCTCTGCTTTTAACTTTGATTTTCATTTTTGCGCTGGCAGCGCCGTCTGTTGTGCTGGCGCAAGATGAAGTTCCAGGCAAGGAGATAACCTTTTTTACGACTTATCCAAGCCAAGTAGTTGGAATTGGTGAAACGGTTACTTTGCCATTGCGCTTACGGACCACGGCACCTGCGCAGGTGATTTCCCTGTCTATGAAAGAGGTTCCGGAAGGATGGACGGCAACTTTCCGCGGTTCCGGGCGCGCTGTTGAAGCCGTGTATGCCGAGCCAAATGTTGATGCAACTGTAGATTTGCGGCTGGAACAACCGGCAAATGTGGCTGCGGGTACCTATAAATTTGTGGCAATTGCAAAGGGCGAGCATGGTTCAGCGGAATTGACCGTTTTTCTGACCATTCAGGAAAAAACCCCCCCGAAACTAACTTTAAAGACTGAGTTGCCAACTCTGAAGGGAACACCAGGTTCTACTTTCCGCTATTCGGCGGATTTGAAAAATGAAGGCGGTGATGATCTGACCGTGAATCTGGTGGCAGAAGCACCGGCTGGATTTCAGGTTAACTTTAAGGTGAGCGGACAGGATGTAACTAGTTTTCCACTGGCTGCAAACGAGAGTAAACGCTTGAGTATTGAAGCACAAACCGTCAGCGCGTTGGAGGGCGGCACGTATCGGATTGTTGTGCGTGCGCAAGGTGGTGTGGTGGATGCTACACTCGAGTTGACAGCGGAAGTGACTGGGCAGGCAACGTTGCTGGTGACAGCACCGGAAGGTCGGCTTTCCGGGCAGGCGTATGCTGGTCGTGAGACGCCTCTGAAGGTGATTGTCGCCAATAATGGAACTGCACCGGCAAATGCAATTGAACTTACATCGAGTACGCCGAGCGGCTGGACAATAGAATTTGATCCAAAGAAAATTGATACATTGAATGCCGGACAGCAGGTTGAAGTGACTGCAAAAGTTCGTCCACCCGAGAAAGCTGTAGCTGGCGATTATGTACTGACGGTGCGTGCTCGACCGGCGAATGGTACAACACAATCTGCCGATTTTCGCATCACCGTGCTTACCTCGACTCTGTGGGGTGTAGTCGGGATTGTACTTGTGGCGATTGCAGTTGCTGTTGTGGCTATGGCTGTGATGCGCTTTGGCCGTCGGTGACGGCTGGCAAAGGAAGGTGGGGCATGAACGATTGGGTGATTGAAACCAAAGATTTAACCAAGAAATACGGCACGTTTACTGCCGTGGATGCCCTCAACCTGTCAGTCAAACATGGTGAAGTGTTTGGCCTGCTTGGGCCGAATGGTGCTGGCAAGACCACCACGATCCTGATGTTGCTTGGGTTAACCGAACCAACCAGTGGTGAGGTGCGCGTGTTGGGGCTGGACCCCTCTCGCCAGCCGCTGAGTGTCAAGTCGCATGTGGGATACATGCCTGACCTAGTAGGTTTCTATGACGAATTGACTGCCGAAGAGAACTTGATTTACACGGCGAAGCTGAATGGCCTGGACCGCCGAGATGCATATAAGCGTATCGACGAGGTTCTTGAACGTGTGGGTCTGCAAGATGTGGCGGATCATAATGTCGGAACGTTTTCGCGCGGCATGAAGCAGCGTTTAGGTGTGGCGGATATGCTACTGAAGCGTCCGCAGATGATCATCATGGATGAACCTACCCAAGGACTTGACCCTGAGGGGGCGCGCGAGTTCTTGCAATTAATCCGCACCCTGAAAGAAGAAGGGATCACCATCCTGCTGTCTTCCCATTTGCTGTTTCAGGTGCAGGCGGTTTGCGACAGAGTTGGGTTATTCCACCGCGGCAAGATGGTGCTGGAAGGAACTGTGCCTGAATTAGGGCGGCGGGTTCTTGGACGCGCCTATCGTATTCACATTGAGGCGGAAGGCGACCAAAACGCAATACGGTCTGCTTTGCAAAAAGTTCCCGGTGCGGTTCAGGTAGAACTTGCCGATGGGCGATTATACCGTATAGAAGCGGAACATGATTTGCGCCCGGCAGCTGCAGAGGCAGTGATGAATGCCGGTGGCAAATTGCTCAGGCTGGATGTGGAAACCCAAAACCTGGACGAAATCTACGCCCATTACTTCAAGGAGGTGGAACATGGCAATTGAAATCGCACAGGCAACAGGCAAGCGCGAGCGGGAAGGTTCACCCTGGACAGGTTTATGGGCAGTTGTTGCCAAAGAAATGGCAGATCATCTGACCAGCGCACGTATGCGTGTGTTGGAGATATTGATTGTTTTGACAGCAGCCGGAACGATCTATGGCGCCATGCAGAATATTCGCTCTACAATTGGGCAGGACCGTTTCCTGTTTCTCAAATTGTTTACGACTGCACAGGAACCACTGCCCGCTTTTGTCGGCTTCATGGGACTGCTGGTGCCGCTGATTGCGATCGCATTGGTATTTGACACTATTAATGGTGAGTTCAGCCGACGTACGCTTTCTCGTATTCTGGCGCAGCCGATTTACCGCGATGCCTTGTTGCTGGGCAAGTTTTTAGGCGCACTCTTCACCCTTGCGCTGGTATTCACAGCGATCTGGCTGCTTATCATGGGTCTTGGATTGTGGGGTTTAGGGGTGCCGCCCAGTAGCGAGGAGGTAGCGCGCAGTTTTCTCTTCCTTCTGGTAACGATTTTCTATGGGGGCATCTGGCTGGCGCTGGCAATGACGTTTTCCATAATCTTCCGCCAGCCGGCAACAGCGGCTCTGGCTTCGCTTGCGGTGTGGCTTTTTTTCATGGTCTTCTGGGACATCATTGCTGGTGTGCTAGCGCAAACGCTAATGCCGATCCGATTTGGATTCTCAGAGGAATACCTAAAGCAGGCTCAGCTTGAGCTGGGTTTGACCCGCCTTTCACCGACAACGTTATATGCAGAAGCGATTCTGGCACTGTTACAGCCTTCCATTCGCTCGTTGGGATTCATCTTGCCCACGCAACTGCAGGGTGCGATTTTAGGCTCGCCGTTGCCGCTTAGCCAAAGCCTGCTGTTGATCTGGCCGCATTTGACAGGTTTGCTGGCAGCGACTTTGCTGTTATTTGCCTTGGGTTACACATTGTTCCAGCGGCAGGAAATTCGCGCTTGAGGAGGGCAAAAAAAAAATGTACTGCGAGGGTGGCACGAAAGTGTCACCCTGTTTTTTTAATGTGGTGAAAAAAATTTTAAGATTCGACCTATTGACATAGAGTTCAAAATTTTGTATAAACAAATGTAAGTGCTTACATGAAAGCAGTTTATCACGGGTTATTCTGATGGTAAATAGCAGATTCAAAGGGAGTAAATCCATCCCCACCATTTATGATGTAGCCGCTGCTGCGGGTGTCAGCATTGCAACGGTCTCAAGGGTGTTGAATGCTCCTGAAAAAGTAAATGAAAATACGCGTGACATTGTTTTTGCCGCTATAAATCAGCTGGGGTTTGTGCCGAAAGCGGATGCTAGGGCGCGTGCATTAAGGGATCATCATCGTATAGGGGTACTGACACCATTCTTCACCGCACCTTCTTTTGTGCAGCGTCTACGTGGTATCGCAACAGCCCTTAAGGGCACATCGTATGAAGTGGTAATCTATTCGGTGGATTCGACCGAAAGCGTGAAGAGCTATCTGGAAATTTTGCCCGTCATGCATTTTCTGGATGGTTTGATCATTCTTTCTTTACCCATTGCCGATCACCTAGCGGAACGCCTAGTTAAATATGGGCTGGAGACCGTGGTGGTGGAATATCCTCACCAAAATCTTAGTAGTGTTGAAATTGATAATGTTCGTGGAGGCATGTTAGCAGCCGAGTATTTACTGAAGAAGGGCTATCGTCACATTGGATTCGTCGGAGATACGGTCGTGCCGGAATTTGGCATTCATCCGATTACCCAGCGGTTGAGCGGTTTACGTCAGGGATTGGCAAACGCAGGTTTGGAATTGCGTCCCGAGGATTTGTTGCTGGTTGCTTACGATATGGAAGCCACTCGTTATGCAGCTTTGGAATTTCTAAAGCGCCCTGTTCGTCCTGAAGCAATTTTTTCGGCCACTGATTTACAGGCTGTGGCGGTGATGCGTGCGGCACGTGAATTAGGACTGCGCATACCGCGTGATCTGGCAGTGCTCGGGTTTGACGACCTGGACCTGGCTGATTATGTTGGCTTAACTACCGTCCGCCAGCATCTGGATGAGTCTGGACGGGTAGCGGCTGAATTGCTGCTTGCTCGTTTGGCTGATCGCTCTCGCTCCATACAGCATATCGAATTGACTTTGGAGATCGTGGAACGGGAAACCGTTTGAAATGGGTTGGCTTCGAAAGGAGGTGATTGATCAAGAAAGGTGTTTCTGATCTGCTTGTATGTCAACCCGATCGTAAAAACCTATTTTTGAGTAATTGGAGGAAAAAGATGAAACGCTTATTTAAACTGTTGTCTCTGCTGGTCGTGTTGGCTTTTGTTGTGGCGGCCTGCGCCCCGGCAGCGACCCCGGCGCCTGAACAGGCACCAACCGAAGCCCCCAAAGCGGAACCTACTAAGCCGCCCGTTGAGCCGACTAAAGCACCCGAGCAACCAACAGAAGCCAAACCGGCAGTGGAGGTCCCGCCAGCCGGACAGGAACTTGCAGATGCCTATGCTGGCAAGTACAAAGGTACCGTGGTCACAATGGCGGGTCCCTTCACCGATAACGATGCTGTCAAATTCGACAATTCAATCAAGCGCTTTGAGGACGCTACCGGCATTGATATTCAATATGAAGGCTCAAAGGAATTTGAGGCTTCCATCACCATTCGCGTCGAAGGTGGCAGTGCCCCGGACATTGTTGACTTTCCGCAACCCGGCCTGCTCAATACCATGGTCAAGAAAGGCAAGGTGGTTGATTTGACCAATGTCGTCAGCCAGGACTGGCTCAAGAAGAACTACAATCAATCCTGGTTGGACATGGCTACCATGGAAGGACCGAATGGAAAAGTCATGGCGGGTGTTTGGGGGCGTGTGAATGGCAAATCGCTGGTCTGGTATCCCAAAGCCGAGTTCGATGCAGCCGGTTACAAAATTCCGCAAACCTGGGATGAGTTAATGGCTCTGACTGAGCAAATTGCTCAGGATGGCGATACTGCCTGGTGTGTGGGTATCGAATCCGGCGCCGCGACCGGCTGGCCAATGACCGACTGGATCGAAGAAACCATGCTGCGTACGACCTCGCTGGAGAACTATGACAAGTGGGTAGCTGGCGAACTCAAGTTCGATTCACCGGAAGTCCGCAAAGCCATTGAATACGTGACCAATATCTGGTTCAATGACAAGTATGTCTATGGCGGTCGCAAGGCAATACCCACCACCTTCTTCGGTGATGCACCGAAGCCAATGTTCGATGTACCTCCCAAATGCTGGTTGCATAAGCAGGGTAATTTCATCACCACCTTCTTCCCTGAAGGCAAAGTTGCCGGCAAAGATTACTCCTTCTTCTATCTGCCTCCGATTGACCCGGCTTATGGTAAACCGGTACTGGTTGCGGGTGACATCTATGCAGTGTTCAACGATCGCCCCGAAGTACGCGCGGTCATTCAGTACTTCTCCACCGGCGACTCGGTCAAAGACTGGGTGGCGGCTGGCGGCGCGATTTCCCCGCACATGGACTCTTCTTTGGACTGGTATACCAACGAAGTGGACCGCGGCGTTGCTGAGATTATCCTGAACGCCAGCTCGGTGCGCTTTGATGGCTCTGACCTGATGCCGGGTGCTGTTGGTGCCGGTTCATTCTGGAAATCCATGACCTCTTACGTTTCCGGCTCCATCAATCTGGATACAGCGCTGAAGGAAATTGATGCTTCCTGGCCCAAGTAGAGGTGAATGCAGTATATAATGGGTGCTGTGGGTGTTTGTTCTCACAGCACCCAATTCTTAAGAAGCTGTTGCGTGAATTTTCTGGAGTTGGTTTTTGAGAGGAGGGGCTGATGGCGCAAACTGTATCGCGTAGACCCGGTTCACGCGGGGTGCTTTACTGGCTGCTCTCGAATGTCGGACGTTTGCTGATTTCCCTGTTTGTACCTGCGGTTACCTTTGTCGTCCTCTGGCAGGGCTTTATATTTCTCCGCGACAATCAGGCGCCGAAACTTGTTTCGGTGCTTGTGGCAATCGTCTGGGGGGTCGGGGGGGTGGCACTGCTCTACTTCGTTTCCAACTGGCTGATTGAGAAACTACCAGACCTCTGGCGTCAGCGCCTTCAGCCTTTTGTATTTGTAGGTCCGGGTATTGCCATTTTAGCGTGGTATCTGGCAATCCCAACCATCCGGACTTTCTTCCTCAGCTTACAGGATGCGGTCAGCAGGAATTATGTTGGTCTGGAAAATTATGTCTTTGCGCTGACCGACCGAGTAATGCTGGAAGCGTTCCGCAACAACCTGTTATGGATGATCTTCGGCACCTTGCTAAGCGTTGGATTGGGGTTGTTAATCGCTGTATTGGCAGACCGCACACCGCTGGAAACGGTTTACAAAGCGATTATCTTTATGCCGATGGCGATTTCATTTGTCGGCGCGGGCGTGATCTGGAAATTTGTTTATACCTACAAGGGTGAGGGGGCAGGCATTGCAGAGATCGGTTTGCTCAATGCGATTGTGCTCGCTTTGGGGGGACAGTCCCAACCCTGGCTGCTGCAACCACCATGGAATAATTTTTTCCTGATCATTATCATGGTCTGGTTACAGACCGGTTATTCTATGGTGATTATCTCCTCAGCGATTAAGGGCATCCCTGCCGAGCTGCTTGAAGCGGCGCGCGTGGATGGGGCGAATGAGTTTCAGGTCTTTTTCAATATCATCATCCCGGGGATCAAAGGCACATTGATTACGGTTTCCACTACCATCATCATTTTCAGCCTTAAGCTATTTGATATTGTACGAGTCATGACGGGCGGCAATAACGGCACAAACGTGATTGCCAATGAGTTTTATCTGCAACGATTTACTTACGGACATGCCGGGCGAGCTTCCGCGATTGCTATTATCCTGCTTCTGGCGGTTATCCCGGTCATGATTTATAACCTGCGGCAGTTCCGCGAAAGGAAGGCGTTCTGATGAGCGACAAACCCCGCAGTTTCAAACGACAACGGTTAATTTCCGGTTTGCTGGTCAATGGCGTTCTGGTTCTGATTTGCCTGCTCTGGCTTATTCCCACTATTGGGGTGTTTGTTACCTCCTTTCGTAACAGCGAAGACATCTTCCGTAGTGGATGGTGGACGGTCTTTCCACACAAGGCGTGGGTAAAAACGGCTGAGATCAAAATCCCTGCCGAAGTGGATGTCAATGGCCCCATCCAGATCGAAGGTGTTACCAGCACGTTTGAGGAATTACGCAATGGCATTACTTTGCCAGATGGGCGCAAACTGACCTGGTTCGGTAACAAGCGTACACGTCTGGTTGTAGTGGAAGAAAAGAAGTGGGTTTGGTTTGATATTAACCTGACGTTTGATAACTACAAAAACGTGCTTACCGGGAAAGAAATCCGCTTCAAAGATGCTTCTGGCAACGAAATTGTTCGCAAAGGGAATGATTTGGGTGGCGCGTTTCTCAACTCAATTGCTGTAACTGTGCCTTCCACGATCATTCCTATTTTGATAGCCGCTTTTGCAGCATATGGATTCGCCTGGTTGAATTTTCCGGGTAGAAAGTTTTTCTTTACCATTGTTGTGGCTTTACTGGTCGTTCCACTCCAAATTGCTCTGGTGCCAATCTTGCAGGACTATACCCGACTGAATCTGAACGGTACTTATTTGGCAATGTGGTTGGCGCATACCGGTTTCGGTTTACCACTGGCAATCTACTTGCTATTCAACTATATTAGTACGTTGCCGCGCGACCTGCTCGAATCGGCTTTTATTGATGGGGCTTCCAATTTCACGATTTTTACCAAACTGATTTTGCCCCTTTCTGTTCCGGCGTTGGCATCCTTTGCAATTTTCCAGTTTCTCTGGGTATGGAATGACTACCTGGTTGCGCTGGTATTTCTAGGTGACAAGAACCGCGTAGTTACAAGTGCGTTGGCGGCAATCGTTGGTGAGAAAGGACAAGACTGGCACTTACTGACTGCTGGTGCATTTATCAGTATGGTGTTGCCGTTAAGCGTGTTTTTTGCTCTACAGCGTTACTTTGTGCGCGGTTTGCTGGCTGGTTCGGTGAAAGGCTAAACAGGAGGTTTTGCGGTAGTGTCGGAGCTTTGGTATAAAAACGCAGTTTTCTACGAAGTTTATGTACGCGCTTTTTTCGACAGCAATGGGGATGGGCATGGGGACCTGAAAGGATTGATGCAGAAGTTGGACTACTTGAAGGATTTGGGCGTTGATTGTATCTGGTTGCTACCCATTTATCCTTCACCTTTGCGCGACGATGGATATGATATTGCGGATTATTACAGCATTCTGCCAACTTATGGGGCTCTGGAGGACTTCTGTGAACTGTTGGATGCTGTTCATGCGCGCGGGATGCGTCTAATTACTGACCTGGTGCTGAACCATACCTCTGACCAGCATCCCTGGTTTCAAAGTGCACGTTCCAGCCGCCAATCACCTTATCGGGATTATTATGTCTGGAGCGATACTGATCAGAAATATCGTGAGACGCGTATCATTTTCCTGGATACCGAAAAGTCTAACTGGACATGGGATGAAGTTGCCGGTCAATACTACTGGCACCGCTTTTACTCCTCACAACCAGACCTTAATTATGATAACCCTGCAGTACAGGAAGAAATGCGTAATGTAATGCGTTTCTGGCTGGATTTGGGGGTGGATGGCTTTCGGGCGGATGCGGTTCCTTATTTGTTTGAACGCGAGGGCACAAACTGCGAAAACCTGCCGGAGACACACGAATATCTTAAGTCGCTGCGGCGTTTTATGGATGAGCATTATCCGGGGCGCATTTTGCTTTGCGAAGCCAATCAATGGCCCGAGGATGTCCTCCCGTACTTTGGCGATGGCGATGAATTTCACATGGGGTTTCATTTCCCGGTAATGCCGCGCATCTTCAAGGCATTGCGCGAGGGGCGAGCCGATTCGCTTGTGGATATTCTCAAGCGCACACCGGAAATTCCAGAAAACTGTCAGTGGTGTACCTTTTTACGCAATCACGATGAATTGACGCTGGAAATGGTCAGCGAGGAAGATCGTCAGTGGATGTGGCGGGAATACGCCCCTCATCCGCGCATGCGCCTGAATCTGGGCATCCGCCGTCGTCTGGCACCTTTACTGGATAATGACCGGCGCAAGATTTCGCTGGCTTACTCGTTGCTGTTTACGCTGCCGGGTTCTCCCATTATTTACTACGGGGATGAGATCGGAATGGGGGATAATATCTGGCTGGAGGACCGCAATGGAGTGCGTACACCAATGCAATGGACAAACGCTCCAAACGGTGGTTTTTCTTCTGCATCCCCTGAAAAGCTGTATGCCCCGGTGATTGATGATCCGCAGTTTTCACCGGAGCGGGTGAATGTCACCGACCAGTTAAACGATCCTCAATCCTTGCTGAACGTTCTGCGCCGCATGATTGCAACCCGCAAGGCTCAGTCTGTATTGGGAAAAGGCAAGCTTCAATGGGCACAAATTCCAACTCCGTTACCATCACTGGTTGCTTTTCATCGTGTTGATGAAATCGAGAGCATCTTGGCATTGCACAATCTTTCCGCTCAGTCTCAGCCAGTCTCGGTAAGCGTTTTGCCTCAAACAACAGTCTTGCATGACTTGCTCACCGGGGAAAATTTCACACCGGCTGATGGAATGATCTCGCTCATACTGCAACCGTACGATTACCGCTGGCTGAAAGAGATTAGGTAATTTCAGTTCGGTTTCTTACAGCAATCTCAAAAACGGGAGACAAAGAGATGGCTTTCCGAGAATTTCCTGAAGGTTTTATTTGGGGAGTGGCTACCTCGTCCTATCAGATTGAGGGTGCATGGAATGAGGATGGAAAAGGTGAGAGTATTTGGGACCGCTTTTGCCATCAGCCCAATCGGGTTGCGAGCGGTGATACGGGGGATGTTGCCTGCGATCATTATCACCGCTGGGTGGAAGATGTGGCGCTACTTAAAGCCTTAAATGCACGGGCATACCGCTTTTCAATTTCCTGGCCCAGGGTTATGCCGGAGGGTAAGGGAAAACCAAATCCGAAGGGGCTGTCCTTTTATCAGCGGCTGGTGGATGCACTGCTGGAGGCGGGGATTATTCCGTTTGTCAATCTTTATCATTGGGATTTGCCGCAAGTCCTGCAGGAAACCGGCGGATGGCCCAATCGCGATACGGTTGAACGCTTTGTCGAATATGCTGATTTGATGTTTGAAACCCTGGGCGACCGGGCGCCGTACTGGATCACCTTTAACGAACCCTGGGTAATTTCTTTTCTGGGGTATGCGGATGGCATGATGGCACCTGGTATATGCGATTACACTCAGGCGTATCAAACAGCTCATCACCTGTTGCTGGCGCATGGGAAAACCGTACAGGCTTTCCGGGAGCGGGGAAACCGCGGGTCGAAAATCGGCATTGTGTTGAATGTGGAGTATCCTGCACCGGAAACGGACTCACCTGCCGATCGGGATGCCTGCCAACGCTTTTTAGAACAGTATGTTTCACTCTTTGCCGATCCTTTGTTCAAGGGGCAATATCCCCAGATGCTGATGGACTGGATTGGTCCGATGGCGCCTAAAATTGCCCCTGACGATATGAAGGTCATTCACACACCGATGGATTTCATGGGGATGAATTACTACACTGCCCGCTGGGTGCGCTATAGCCCTGCGGGACACCTGAAAGCCTTTGTCAGTCCGCGCACGATGCCCATGTCTGGCTATACAGAAATGGGATGGGGAATTTATCCTGCCGGCTTGACAGCCATGTTGTTACATTACCATGAGAATTACGGCAGGGATCTTCCGCCGATGTTCCTTTCCGAAAATGGCTGTGCCGCCCGCGATGTGCCGGATGAGAATGGTGTTGTGGCGGATTGGGAGCGTATAGCCTACCTGCGTTCTCATTTTCTTGCTGCTTCGGATGCGATTCGAGCAGGTGTGGATTTGCGCGGCTATTTTGTCTGGTCTTTGCTGGATAACTTTGAATGGGCAGAGGGTTACCGCCCGCGCTTCGGTCTGGTGCGGGTGGATTATAAAACCCAGCGCCGTATTCCTAAAAAGAGCTTTGAGTGGTATCGCCAGGTAATCGTTGATAACGGTTTGTGGGAATGAAAGCGATGCAATCTGACACAGCTGTTCTGGCTTCGCGTTCGCTGAAACGCCTGCGTCCACGTCTGGAGACATATTTCCAGGGCTATGCCAGAGAGAACCCTCAACAGTGGGCGGTTTTTATAAGGCGTTTGGAAATACACTTTCCGCGTTTGTTTGACCTGCTTTATCGTCTCTATGGAACACAGTATGATTTCTTTTATCATCTGGAGAGCCTGCTTATCAGTCTTGGCGAAGCATGGGTGCAGCGTCCAGTTGAGCTGAAAGCGCTGGACGAAGCTCGCGAAAGCCACCCCGACTGGTTTCTTTCCAATCAGGTTTTGGGTGGGGTGTGCTATGTTGACCTGTTTGCCGGCAGTTTGGCAGGGATACGCGCACGTATCCCCTACTTCAAGGAACTTGGCTTGACCTATCTGTATCTGATGCCGTTGTTCCGCTCACCGCAGGGGGAAAATGATGGCGGATACGCGATCAGCAGTTACCGGGAGGTCAATCCTCTGCTGGGCAGCATGGAAGAGCTGACCGAGCTGGCTTCAGACCTGCGGCATCATGGGATCAGCCTTGTGCTGGATTTTGTCTTTAATCACACCTCCAATGAACACGAATGGGCGCTGCGGGCGCGCGCAGGTGACCCGGAGTATCAAGAGTATTATCGAATGTTTCCAGACCGTACCATGCCGGATGCTTATGAACGACATTTGCGCGAGATTTTCCCGGAAGAACATCCCGGCGCTTTTACATGGTTTCCTGATGTTGGGCGCTGGATCTGGACAACGTTTCACTCGTATCAATGGGATTTGAACTACCAAAACCCGGCAGTATTTGTTGCAATGGTCAAAGAAATGCTCTCGCTGGCAAACGTTGGGGTAGAAGTTTTGCGGTTGGATGCAGTTGCGTTTATCTGGAAAAAGCTGGGTACAAATTGTGAGAATTTACCGGAGGCACACTGGCTGATCCAGGCTTTTAATGCGGTGGCTCGCATCGTTGCACCAGGGTTGCTATTCAAATCTGAGGCAATTGTGCATCCAGACGAGGTGGCGCGCTATATTCATCCTGGTGAATGTCAACTATCCTATAATCCCTTACTCATGGCACTGCTATGGGAAACGTTGGCAACGCGCGAGGTTCGCCTGTTGACTGCTTCAATGCGCGAGCGCTTTCGGATTCCGGATGGCTGTGCCTGGGTGAATTATGTGCGCTGTCATGATGATATTGGCTGGACATTCTCGGATGAAGATGCTCAGCGGATTGGCATCAATGGATTTAACCACCGTCAGTTTCTGAATGCGTTTTATACGGGACGATTTCCGGGAAGTTTTGCGCGTGGGTTGCCTTTTCAGGAAAATCCGCGTACGGGGGATTGCCGCATTTCCGGAAGCTGCGCTTCACTGGCAGGTTTAGAAAAAGCCTTGAATGAGGAAACCGACCGTGAGGTAGATCTGGCTATCCGGCGTATTCTTTTGTTGCATGGTGTAATCCTGACAATTGGCGGCATTCCATTGATTTATTTGGGAGATGAAATTGGGACGCTCAATGATTACAGCTTTCGCAATGATCTGGCAAAGGTCAAAGACAGCCGCTGGGTTCACCGCCCTAAGGCAGATTGGTCAAAATACGAACGGCGTCATGATCCGAATACGCTGGAAGGGCGCATTTATGCCGGTCTGCAAAATCTGATTGCGTTACGTAAGAATACACCGGTATTTAGCGGACAGGAATTTCAGGTGCTGGATACAGAAAATCCTCAGGTGTTTGGTTATTTGCGTAGCTTTCAGGGAAAACGGGCAATCGTGTTTGCCAATTTCAGTGAACAGGTTCAGCGTCTGTCGGGGAATTTGTTACGCCTGTATGGGCTGGATTTTCGTTTCACCGAACTGCTTTCTGGAACCGGATTCTCAACAGCAGATTTCGTGCTTCAGCCCTATCAACTGGCAGTGTTTATACCCGGCGAAAACTGATATTAATAAACAGAGGGTGGACAATTTGCACCACCCTCTGTCGCAGTTAAAATCTCCTCCAGCGGCTATTCAACCTCGCATAATTTCACGGGACGGTGCTCGTGATAGGATTTCCAAGCTGCCTTGCCAATGAGAACCGGGATGCGTCCATCTATACCGGTAACGGGGGGGAGAGTATTCTTCTGAATGGCTTCGACAAATTCCTTCATTTCGTTGATGAATGACTCGGTATAGCGTTCCAGGAAGAAATAGAGCGGTTTGGCGGAATGTACCCCTTCGGCGTTGCTATACACGTGCGTGTCGGGGGTATTGTTGGCAACCGCAACCATACCTCCAGAGCCGAACGCTTCCACACGCTGGTCATAACCATAGACTGCCTGACGGCTGTTATCAATTGTGCCGATGGCGCCGCTGGCAAAGCGCAGGGTGATGACAGCGGTATCAATATCTCCGGCTTCGCCAATGCGTTTATCTACCATTACACCCCCGGCAACGAATACCTCTTCCACTTCGCTACCGGAGAGATAGCGCGCCATGTCGAAGTCGTGAATGGTCATATCAAGGAAGATACCACCAGAAACCTTGATGTAATCAATGGGGGGCGGTGCTGGATCGCGGCTGGTAATGCGCAGGATGTGCAGGTCCCCGATTTTGCCTTCAGCAATCATGGTGCGTACCTTGCGAAAGTTCGGGTCAAAGCGGCGGTTGAAACCAATTTGGAGTTTAACGCCGGCTTTTTCTACTGCTGCCAGCGCTTCGTCAATCTTTCTCAAATCATGATCAATGGGTTTTTCACAAAAGATATGTTTGCCTGCCTGAGCGGCTTCGGTGATGATGCGCGCATGGGTATCGGTGGAAGAGCAAATGGCAACGGCATCAATTTGATCATCTTGCAAAATTTCGTGATAATCTGCAATTGCCTTGGGAATATGGAGACGGTGGGCAGTTTCTTGAGCAGCGCTTAAGATGACATCCGCAATAGCAGCAACTTGAGCATTCGGAATGCGGGTTGCCAGATTTTCAGCATGGATTTTGCCGATACGTCCCGCACCGATAACTCCAATTCGAATAGGGTTTTGCGACATAATCATTCTCCCTGAAGATAGATTTTATCCGGCTTCGCTTACATAAACCGGTCTGCCTTCGTCCAGCGACATAGTGGCGGCGATACCAATAGCGGTCGCAGCGCGTGCATCATAGCCAGTCACCGGTGGTTCACGATCTTCCAGAATACAGGTAACAAAACTACGGATTTCTTCAGCATAGGCATTGCCAAAGCGTTCCATAAAGTATGGTACAGTATCGTGAAAAACGCCTTGACGGGTGAGAATGAGCGTATCGGTCATCTGCATTCTGCCGATCATCAAGCCGCCTTCCGAACCAAGAATTTCGGTGCGGATGTCGTATCCGTAAACGGCATTACGGCTGACGTCCACATTTCCCACCGCACCACTAAAAAACTTAAGATTGACCACAGCATTGTCAATATCACCAACGGTTTCTAGTTCGGGGTAGACCAGACAGCCGCCTTCGCTGTATACGCGCTCCACTTCACTGCCCATCAGCCAGCGCGCAAGGTCGAAGTCATGGATGCCCATGTCGAGAATCAATCCGCCGCTGTTTTCACGCCGGGCAAATTCCAGACTGGTGCGTTTGGGATCGCGCCCGACTGCTTTGAACATAACCGGTTTACCAATAACACCTTCATCAATTTTTTGTTTAGCCATCATATATGCGGCGTCAAAACGGCGCATGAAGCCAACCATCAACTTGACGCCGGCATCACGAGCGGCGGCAATGGCTTCGTCACAACCCTGCAGGGTTTGCGCCAGCGGTTTTTCGCAAAAGATGTGTTTTCCGGCTGCGGCTGCCGCTCTGACAACTTCAAGATGGGTGGCAGTCGGGGTGGTGATGACCACTGCGTCCAGTTTGACTTTCTCGAACATCTGGTGATAATCTGTAAAGCTGGCTGAAACGTTATAACGGGCGGCGACCTCGCGGGCAGTGGTTTCATCTGTGTCAGCAACGGCGACCAGATCAACCTCGCTAACGTTAAATGCCAGCGTATGGGCAAAAACCTTACCCATACGCCCGGCGCCAATCAATCCAACACGTAATTTCATCTCTGGTTGTCCTTATTTGCCGTATTTTTCCCAGACTTTGCCAAAGATTACCTTTTCATCCGGAATGACCGGTTCAATTGGTTTAGCAATCCAGGTGGTGTTAATGAAATGCTTCCACGTAATATTCTCGCTGACGATATTGCCGCCCCAGGTCCCGCAGCCCAAGGTAAGCGAGAAGGGCATTCCATTAACATAATCACCGCTGTTTGCATAACATTGCGGCTGGCGAACCATCATGCGGCTAACGCGCGCTTTCATACCTAGTTCCAGAATGTGATCCTCATTGAATGAGTGAATGCCACAGGAGTGTCCTTTACCGCTGTAGGCGGTCAAGTCCTGAACGTAACGGATGGCTTCATCAAATTCCCGGTATTTCCACAGCGTGATTACCGGCGAAAGTTTTTCACCAGAGAAAGGATCGGCTGGACCGATCGCCTCACCCAACACCATCAAGAAAGTGGTGTTCTGTGGGGTGTTCAAGCCTGCCATATCAGCAATCTTTTTTGCCGGTTGGCCGACAATATTTTTGTTGAGGTGCTCACCATCAGGCCACATAGTAGCTTTGAGTTTTGCCTTATCCTCAGCGCTGCACAGGTAGCCGCCGTGTTTCTGAAGTTCGGCAACCATCGCATCAAAGATCCCTTCATAGATTACCGCCGAGTTTTCGGTGGAGCAGGAAGTGGCGTTGTCAAAGGTTTTGGAAAGGAAAATCTTTTTCGCTGCATCGGCAATATCAGCGGTCTCGTCTACAACGGTAACTGAGTTACCCGCACCCACACCGTAGGCAGGTGTGCCGCTGGAATAGGCAGCCTTGACCATGGCTGCGCCGCCGGTAGCAACGATTAGATCAACCATTTTCATTAGTTGTCCGGTGGTTTCAATGGAGGGTTCCTGGAGCACCTGCACCAAATCTTCCGGCGCGCCAACCTGTCGCAGCCCGGTGCGCATGAAACTGACAGTCAGCGCAGCGGTCTTTTTGGCAGAAGGATGCGGGGCAAAAATGACAGCGTTGCGTCCTTTGAGGATGGATAAGCCGTTACAGCAAATCGTAGATGAGGCGTTGGTTACAGGTGTCAGTGCACCGACCACACCAACTGGCTTGGCAATTTTAATCAGGCCCTTTTGGGGATCTTCTTCAATTACCCCAACCGATTTAACGCCATGTAGGTCACGCAGGGTACCAAGCGTTTTCTTCTGGTGTTTAAGCACTTTGTGTTCATATATCCCCATCCTGGTCTCTTCAACCGCCAGTTTTGCACAGGCTTCGGCATTTTCTTTCTTATATACCTGCCAGCCAACCGCGGCAACCATTTCATCCACCTGTTCCTGTGTCCAGAATTCAACCACAGCCTGCGCTTTTCGTGCTCGTTCGACAAGTTCTTGTAAATTATCACTCATTTCTAACTTCTCCTGTTCTATGTGCTGTCCTGGTACGGGTTGTTTGCTGGTTCGGTTTTCCCATTCAGGACAGAGAAAAATTTATTCGATCTCCAATAATTTGACAGGGCGATTTTCATCATAAGATTTACGTGCTGCCAGAGCCATCACAACTGGTACCCGCCCATCCAGCCCGCTGACGGGCGTGGGTTTGTCATTCAGCACAGCATCAATAAAACTGCTTAGCTCACGGATATAGCTTTCTTGATAACGTTCGATGAAAAAGTATAACGGTTTATCACGGCGGATACATTCTTCTGTACTGATAATTGCGGAATTAGGATAGTTATTTTGGATGGCGATGGCGCCTTTACTGCCGAAAACTTCGACACGTTGATCATACCCATAGACGGCTTTTTCGCTGTTGTCAATCGTTCCCAAGGTGCCGTCCTCGAATTTGAGTAAGAGCAATATGGTATCCAGGTCGCCGGCTTTGCCAATTTCCGGGTCAATCCGCACGCCGCCGGCGGCATAAATTTCAACCACTTCTTTGCCAATCAGATAACGTGCCATATCAAAATCATGGATGGTCATATCCATGAAGATACCACCAGAGGTTTTGACATACTCTGGAGTAGGCGGTTCCGGGTCTCGGCTGACAATATGTAGCAGATGCGGTTCGCCAATTTCGCCGCTAATGACCGCCTGGTGCACCCGGGCAAAACTGGGGTCGAAGCGGCGGTTAAATCCAACCTGAAGCTTGACACCATGTTTTTCGACCAGTGCCAGCGCCCGGTCAATTCTCTCCAGCGAATAATCAATCGGTTTTTCACAGAAAATGTGCTTACCTGCTTCTGCAGCTTCGCCGATGATTTGAGCGTGTGTGTTGGAAGAAGAACAAATAACGACAGCATCAATGTCCGGATGAGTGATAATCTCCTGATAGTCTTTCACTGCTTTAGGGATACGGCAACGTTCGGCGGTTTCATGGGCTGCCTGTTCGTTGATGTCGGCGATCATCAGAACATTGGCAGTGGGAATATGGAACGCCAGATTTTCTGCGTGAACTTTACCGATCATGCCTGCGCCGATAATTCCAAGATTCAAGCGTTGTTTTGTCATTTTGTCTCCACAGAATAAAGGTATTACGGGGCGAGGGGCGGTGCTGTACTATCGCGCACAACCAGCGTGGGTTGCAAGAGGCAGTCCTGGACATCCTCTCCACGAAAACTGTTCAGCAACATTTGCATAGCCATTTGCCCCATCTCGACTTTTGGCTGATGAATGGTGGTCAGGGCAGGGCTGACGATCTCACATAATACATTGTCATCAAAACCTATCAGACTTAGTTCTTCTGGAACAGAAATTCCCAGTCTACGGCAGGCAAGCAACGCGCCTGCGGCAACGGTGTCGCAGTAACAAAAGATGGCTGTCACGCCTGCTTTGACCAGTTTTGGTGTCAGCATCTGTCCAACTCGGATATCGCCTGACAGATCTTCGTTATGCACGGATTCATCCAGACACACCCAATCCGGTTGGGCAGCAATACCATGCTTTTGTAGGGCGAGGAAGTAACTTTTCATCCGCCGCCCATTCGACCCTGGACGGTTGCTGACACCAATATAGCCGATTTTTCGATGTCCCAGCGCGATCAAATGCTCCATTGCCATACAACCGCCAGAATAATCATCCACACTTACCGAGTAGAGATTTTTATACTCTCCTTCTGCTTGATTGTTGATCATGATGACTGGAATCTGGATGCGCTCCAGGCGGCTGGCGTAATCAGCGCCGATCCGTGATGCTGCCAGGATCACGCCATCCACTCGCCGGCGGTTGAACGTTTCTAGAATTTGAATTTCCTGTTCCGGGTCGTTGTTGGACATTGCCAGAAAAACGCTGAAACCAGCCTGTCGGGCGGTTTCTTCAACGGCTGAGACCACTTCCATAAAGAATGGATCGGCGATGGTGGTGATGATCAATCCGATAGAGTATGTCAAGCGGGCTTGCAGGCTCTGTGCGAGCGCATTAGGGCTATACCCCATCGTTCTTGCCAGTTCCTGGACTCTTGTGCGCACTTCTTCACTGATTAACGGGCTGTTGTGCAACGCGCGCGAAACGGTGGAGAAAGAAACTCCCGCTGCCCTGGCAATGTCCTTGATCGAAACTCGCGGCTCAAGCGGCATGGCTAAAGAGTCTTTCTATTTCACCCAGCCAGTATTAATATTCCTGCCCAGAATTCTCCCCATTTCCTTACAATCCTATCGAACGCAGATAGTCGCGGTTGCGTTGGGCGCTCTCTTTAGGAGTACCCATACCAGGTAGGACATCCTGCTCCACCAGCACCCAGCCGCTGTAATCTCGCTTTTGCAACCATTCCAGTACGCTGGGGAAGTCGACACAGCCCTTACCCAGCTCACAGAAGACGCCATGACGCAATGAGGTCAAATAGGGCAGATTTTCCTGGCGCGAGCGGGCGGCAATCTCCGGGTGACAATCCTTGAAGTGAACATACTTAATACGCGAGGCGTATTTTTCCAGCGCCGGGACGATTTTACCGCTGGCATAGGGGGAATCCGGTCCACTACCAAAAACAAAATGCCCCGTATCAAACACAAGATTGACCAGCGATGGATCAGTTAGCTCAAGAAAGTGGTCAATTTCTGCTTCGGTTTCCACATAACCAGCGCAGTGATGGTGAAACAGAGTGGGCAAACCGGTTTCTTCCAGCACTAGCCTGGCGACTTCCTGAACGTTTGCAGTGAACACTTTCCATTCTTCCGGTTTCAATGATATCTGTGGCGTGGCACGCCCGGCGTATTGGGTGCGGTCTGGTTCGGTGGCATTATCATCTGCGAGGATGATGTAGGGCTTGTGTTTTGGGAATGCGGTTGCCAGGAGACGGGCGGTTTTGAGTGCCATTTCTTTGCCTTCAGCCATGCGAGCTGGATATTTAAAGGCAATGCCAACATAGGCACCCAGCATGGTCAATTTGCGCGATTCAATTTCCTGCCGTAGCGCTTCAGGCTCGGTCGGCATAAAGCCCCAATCACCCAGCTCGGTGGCGGTGTAACCAGTTTCGACCAGTTCATCTAACATCTGGGTGTAGGTGACCGGATTGGATTCCAGCCCTTCAAATTCCAATGTTCCCCAAGAGCATGGAGCATTGCCAACTTCTATTTTTCCCATAAGATTTTTCTCCTTCATCGTTGTTTATGATAGTTATTGAGGGACTGCTTAGAAGAAATAGCGCTCTTTCTTAAGCATTTCAACATACTGCTGTCGTGCTTTTTGAACTTCTTCCATTTGTGATACTTCGGCAACTGCCACATCCCACCAAGATTGGTATCCGGGCACTTTGAGATCGGGATTTGTGTGTACAACAATCACTGTGGTGCGGTTTGCCTCTTTCGCATCAGCCAGCGCTTTTTTGAATTCTTCCAGCGTATTGGCTTCAAATGTGATTGCGCCAAAGCCTTTGGCGCTGGAAACAAAATCCAATGGCAAATAATCTCCTGTATAGCCGCCGGTTTTCGGGTCTCTCATCCGGTAAGAAGTACCGAAGCCGGCACTGCCCAGTGATCGGCTAAGACTGCCGATACTGGCAAAACCGTGATTTTCAACCAGAATGTAGTTAACCTTTATGCCTTCCTGAATGGAGGTGACGATTTCAGAAGGCATCATCAGGTACGTGCCGTCACCAACCAGTGCATATACTTCGCGCTCCGGTGCTGCTAGCTTAACGCCGATTGCAGCAGGAATCTCGTAGCCCATCGTGGAATAGCCGTACTCCATGTGATAACTTTTCGGATCGCGCGAACACCAGAGCTTATGCAAGTCACCAGGGGCACTGCCGGCGGCGTTGATGATAACGTCTTTAGGTTGCATAAACTCGTTCAAAGCACCAATGATTTCACTTTGTGCCGGCAGACCTGTGGTACCAAGATGATAGAGCCGTTGCACTTCTGCATCCCATGCCGCGCGTCCCTGACGGATTTTATCGCCATAGGGGGGTGGAACTTTGTAATCTTTTAGCGCCTCGATCCAGGCTTCCAGCACCAGTTTTGCATCACCCACCAAAGGCAGAGCCGAATGTTTATATGCATCAAACTCTGCAACATTCACATTGATGAAACGCACACCCGGGTTTTGGAAAGCGGTCTTGGAAGCGGAAGTGAAGTCCGAATAGCGCGTACCGATGCCGATCACCAGATCGGCATCATACGCCAGCTGATTGGCAATGAGCGTACCGGTGACGCCCACTGCACCGACACTCTGTTCATGTTCATAGTTCAGTGCACCCTTGCCTGCTTGGGTTTCTGCTACCGGGATACCGGTCAGGCTGGCAAATCTGGCGAGTGCATCGTAAGCTTCGCTGTAATGCACTCCGCCGCCGGCGATAATCAGCGGCGCTTTGCTCTGGCGAATCCATTCCAGTGATTGATGAAATGTTACCGAATCGGGGGGCTGGCGGCGGATATGCCACTGGCGCGCCTCAAAAAATTCTTCCGGATAGTCGTAGGCTTCAGTCTGCACGTCCTGAGGCAGCGCCAGGGTCACAGCTCCGGTCTCCGCAGGTGAAGTGAGAACGCGCATGACTTCGGGCAGTGATGTCAAAATTTGGTCCGGGCGGTTGATGCGGTCCCAGTAGCGCGAAACCGGCTTGAAGCAATCGTTGACCGAAATATCCTGTGTGGCACCGGATTCAAGCTGCTGCAACACCGGTGCCACATTGCGTCGTGCAAAGATGTCTCCCGGCATCAGCAGCACCGGAATGTGGTTGATAGTTGCCACAGCGGCACCAGTGACCATGTTCGTGGCGCCGGGACCGATGGAACTGGTGCAGGCAAACGCCCGCTTGCGGTTGCTCATTTTTGCAAAGGCAACCGCAAGATGTACTTGTGCCTGCTCGTTACGCGAGAAGTAAAAGGGAAAGTCAGGATTTTCTTGCAGTGCCTGACCAATCCCAGCAACATTGCCATGTCCAAAGATGCCCCATACACCGGCAAAAAATTGATTCTGCCTGCCATCGTATTCGATGTATTGATTCTTTAGGTAACGAATGATAGCTTGAGCAGTAGTTAGTCGTTTTGTTTTCATTTTCCCTCCCAAAAGGCTTATTTGATAATTTGTTTGGGATCCACAGGGTATATAGGCACCCTCACGTCTTTTCCTCGATAATTTTCTTTTACCCAGCTGTAGGCGGGGTCATCTTCAGCAGCCAGGGTCTGGGCACTGCCTGCCAGGACATTCAGATAATAAGTGGTGTACCCCGGAGCACTAACCACCGGGTGATAACCTTCCGGGATCAGCACTAGATCGTCATTTCGCAGGCGCAGGACAACGTCAATCGGGTTGCCGCTTTTTTGTAGGGGGGATGTCTCCCCGGTATAGATCCACTGAAAAGCATACCCTTCCGGTTTGTCTATCTTGTAATAGTAAACCTCTTCCAGGTCTGCCTGTATGATGTTACCGTTCTCATCAACGCAATGAACATCATGCTTATGGGGTGGATAGCTTGACCAGTTGCCGCTGGGTGTATAAACTTCCACGACTACCAGTCGCTCACAATCGAAGCCGGGACGGATGATGCCGTTGATTTGGCGGGTGACGTTATCACCACCACGCAGTTCAACGGTAATGTCTTCTTGGCGGATGAGCTTTGCTGGGTGTTCTTTATTTGCCTGCACCCAAGCGATAGCAAATTCACAATCTGTAAGCGCGTTGACGGTCAATGTCGAATTAATGGGCAGATAGACCGCTTCGGGCAAACCGGTAAACACACTTTCCCGTTTTCCAATTTCGTGCCACGTCCCATGGTTAGATATGACATCCAGTGTACCCGATAACACGACCAGTGCTATTTCAAAGCCATTGGGACAGAATGACCAGCTTTTTCTAGCTGAAAGACGGCGAGACTGAAAGTGTATGTATTTCCAGCCCGCTTCTTCCGGCACAACTGAGACGATCACGTTGGGATCGCTCGAACGGTATGGATGAACAACAAGATTTTCAAGTGTGTATTTCATTTTACATCCGGGTTTGGTAACATAAAATCTCGGATGACGGCGACAAAATTGTGCCAGGCTTCGATGAATGAGCGCAATGTGCGCACAGTAGCACCAAAGCTGTCAAACTCTTCGATGGTCATGCCGTCCGGTTCATAAGCACGCCGGAAGTCAGGAATGCGGTAAAGTTGCTGGATGATTTTTTCATCCACCGGTATGTGCATTCTGGGCTCAACCTTAACATCCGATGAGTTGTATTTAACCTGCCATTCATGCGGAATAGTTAGGCTCACATCACCGCCAATGAATTCTGTCCAATGATAGAAATTTCGATAGGCAGCGGAGAGCAAGCGACAACGGTAGCCGCGCTCCTGATAAATAGAGTACGCCCGTTTGAAGCACGCCACACCTGCCCACTCCAGACATTCCGGTTCAACCTCGTAGCCATCGCGTTTCGCCAAAACTTTCATCCAGTCATCATTGCGCCCGACCATCATCGTGTTCACCGGCGACATCCGGCTGTTGTCCAGTCCTTCTGCCTCACGCCGCTTGAGACCTCTTTCCACTGCCTCGCCGACTGCCAGTGCCTGCGGGACGGTGAAATTTACTGTTACATTTACATTTATGCCCAGATAAGTGGCTTCCTCAACAATTGCCAGTCCGGCTTTTGTGGCGGGTACTTTGACTTGCATATTGGGCAGCAGGCTGGCAAAGTGAATGGCTTGCTGCAAGATGGCTTGCGGATTGCGATAGCTGGCAGGGTCAGTCTGAATGGATAGGCGCCCGCGTCGTCCCTGCTCGCGCTCAAACACAGGCAGCAGAAGTTTTGCACCATGTACCGCCACATCTTCAAAAATTTTCCAGGCTACAGCAGTTTCGTTCCAGGTTGGATGATCTACAATCACCTGACGAATGTGATCTTCCCAGAGATACATCTCTTTCTTGAGCACATTCAATACAATGACCGGGTTGCTGGTTGCGCCTACGGCACCGCGTTCAATGGCGTAAGTCAGTTCTTCTACCGAGCACGAATCGTTCCAATAACTGGTGGGTGTTGTTTGAGACATTTCATGTAAGGGTCCATTAAAACTCATGGTTCTGAATACCTCCTAACTTTCTCGATCTCCTGTGATTAAGTCCGCAATATCATCTTCGGACAGTTCACCTTTATAATATGTACCCACATTCATACCATGTCGGATGATGGTATAGCTATCTGCCACCATATAGACGTGATGAACGTTGTGGGTGATAAAGATTACTCCCAGCCCGCGCTCACGGGCATTTTCAATATATGTTAATACTTTTCGCGTTTCGGCTACTGAAAGTGCCGAAGTAGGTTCGTCCAATATCAATAGCTTGGCACCGAAGTACACGCCACGACCAATCGCGATGGATTGGCGTTCGCCGCCCGACAGGCTGCCAACCCTCTCGTTCGGCGAGCGAATTTCAATTCCGATATCATGTAGCGATTGTTTGCAGACCTCATTCATTTTGCGTATGTCAAGATAAGTGATCGGTCCAAGATTTTTTGTCATTTCGCGCCCGAGGAAGAAATTGCGCGAGATGCTCATCAGATTAACCAATGCCAGGTCCTGATAAACTGCTTCAATGCCAATCGCACGCGCCTGTGCCGGTGAGGTGATGTTTACCAGTTTGTTTTCAAAATAAATTTGTCCTGTGGTGGGCTGGTACACACCCATCAGAATCTTGATTAACGTGGACTTCCCTGCCCCATTGTCACCTAATAGGGCGCGCACTTCGGCACGTTCTACTCCAAAATTGACATCTCTTAATGCAGTGATTGTACCAAAAACCTTGCTGATATTTTCCATTCGGACGAGATAGTCTTTATCTGGTAAGAGTTGATTGCTGCCCATGTGTTTTCTCCGCTTGGATTAATGGCAGTTGGCTCAGGTGCGACTGCGCAGCCAATTGTTCAAAATCACTGCCAGGATGATAGTAACGCCGACAATCGCTTCAAAGTTGTCGGCCGGAATAAAGGGAATTTGCATCAAAACAACACCGGTACGCAACATGCTAATTGTCAGAACGCCGACCAGTGCGCCCCAGACACTTCCAGCGCCGCCGGTGATCAGTGTGCCGCCGACAACGGCTGAAGCAATGGCACTTAATTCCATGCCATCACCTGAAGCAACCCGTACAGTCGTAAATTGACTGAAAAGAAGAATTCCCGCAAAACCTGCCAGCACACCAGTAATTACGAATAACGTGACCCGAACCCGATTGACATTGACACCCTGGCCGATTGCCGCTCCAGAATTGCCGCCAACGGCAAAGACGTGATTGCCAAACACGGTACGTGTCAGAACAAATTGAAATCCGATCACTAATAACAACAGCCAGATCAGCGCAGTGCGAAAATTGGCACCAGGTAAAATATCATTGAGAATGTCCAAACGTCCATTTAATAAGTTATATGCTGGGATTTTTTCAACAGTTTGCAACATCTGACCGCTAGAGATTACCCAGAGCATGCCGCGATAGAAATAGCGCGTTCCCAATGTAACGATAAACGAGGGAATTTTCGTTTTTACCAGAATCAAGCCATTTATAGCCCCTAGAATTCCCGTGCCAAGTAAAGCCAGGATCGCGCCCAGCCATGGGTGTCCTGCCATTGCCAGCCCGCCAAAGATATATCCTCCTACCGCCAGCATAGAGCCGACGGACAGGTCGAATTCACCGCCAATCATGAGCAGGGTCACACCAACGGTTAATACACCAGATAGTGTTGCAGCATTGATGATTCCTGTGACCGAACGAAAGGTAAAAAACTTATCAACAAAAAGGGACAAGAGAACAAAAATTATGATGAAGACAGCGAGAGGTCCGATCACAGGTGAATGTGAGACAAGGTGTCGAACCTGATATTGCCATGAAGTCTGTTCTTTGATAGATATTGCCTTTATTGTCATTTTCTGTTCCCGGTTTTGGGGGCAGGACTTTATATCCTGCCCCCGAGTTGTGTATCAGATTAACGGTACTTGCCCGATAGCTCGGCAACGATGTCAACATTGGTTTTGTCCACGAATCCCGGGCCGGTAGCAGTGACGGGCAGTGCCGGCTTGATGCCTTGGCGATTGTAGAGCATCAGGTACATCACCGCACCAAAACCTTGCAGATATGGCTGCTGGTCAATGGCGAAGAGGGTTGTTCCATCTTTGATTTTTGCGACAACCTCTGGGCTGACATCGAAGGTGCCATGTACCACGCCTTTGATACCTTCGGCATCGAGGAAGGCATAGAAGGGGTTAGCTCCGCTAGGTCCGAGGGTGAGGAAGGCATTGACATCCGGGTTGGCGGCGTAGAA
>DYEC01000025.1 GCA_020725865.1 Anaerolinea sp.
CGGGGCGCTGGGATTTGAACCCAGGGCCTCTTGCACCCCATGCAAGCGCGCTAGCCGGACTGCGCCACGCCCCGAAATAATTTTCAAAATTATACGCCAGAATTTCCTCAATGACAACCCTTTGCGTGACCAATTTGCGCGATAATAATTACACTCAATCCCTTTCAAACGAAAGCGAGTTTAGTAAATATGAAAGACACGTACCTGCAAAATCTGTTAGGAGAAAACGAACATATCATCCTAGTCACGCACCAGCATTGGTTTAAGCTTCTGCAGGCAATCCTAGTCGAAATCGTTCTATTTATTTTGACCATTATTTTAGTTACCATCTTGCTTATTGCTACTGCCATTCCGCTGGCTGCTCTAGGGTTCACTTTGCTCTTGATTCCCATTATCAGCGCCCTTTATGATTACCTGAACTGGTACAACCACAAATACATTGTAACTAACCGCCGGGTTATACAGATCCTGGGAATCGTTAATAAAAACGTGACCGATTCTTCGTTGGAGAAAGTGAACGATCTTAAAATGCAGCAATCTTTTTGGGGGCGTGTTTTCAACTTTGGGGATATCGAAATCCTCACGGCCAGCGAACTGGGCATCAACCGGTTCACCTTTATTGGCGATCCTATCCGTTTCAAGGCCGCAATGATTAACGCTAAGGCACATTTGGAAAACGGAAACCTTCCTGCGCCAAAACAAACTGAAACCAGCATTCCCGAGCTAATTGCAAAACTGGATGAGCTACGGCAAAAAGGTGTCCTATCAGAGGAGGAATTTCAACAGAAGAAAACCGAACTGCTAAAAAGGGTATGATAAACCAAAATAGATTGCGAAATTTGTCACAGTTTATAGTAAACCAATGAAAAGGGCGGTATTGAACAAAAATCGTGCGTTTTTATTTTTCCTTATTGTCATCACGCTTGAGAGTGTCCCTTCCGTTCTCTTGCTGGATTGGAATCCTTCAGAGCCACAGAGCGCTCTCTTCTTGGGTTATTCTGCACAACGGCTGACAGCCATTGCCTTCACACTTTTCCTGTGTGCCGGTTTGGTGCTGCTGACATTTAAAGCCATTCTATATCCCTCGTGGTGGGCAAAAATTATCTCAATGGTAGATAATACATTGTTGGATAAACGCCATTTTTTAAATATCTTTTTGTCTACTGCATTTCTATTCGTTTTCAGCAGTGGTTTGCTGTTTCTGCTTAATTCCCGAATTGCTGAACGGTTTGGCATGTTGCGGCTGGTCTATCAGCGGTTTCAGGGGTTGACAATTTGGCTCGTTGTCCTGTTTGGCCAAGTTCTTGTATTGCTTTATTTCATCTACCAGTTCAATTTCCAACACGGATATTTCTATCCCTCTGACGTATGGATAACCGCCATCCGGAATTGCCTGCGGTTTGCTGCTGTCGTTTTCATTCTTTTTTACCTGCTGGTGCGATATTTCTCCTTGCGAATTTTTTACGTTTTCTTTGACCTGTCGCTCGTAGTTTTGGCTCTGTCATATTTATCGCTTTGGTTGTACGATAAACATCGCCAAAAAACATGGCATCACCAGACATCCATTTACTTGACCGGCTTTATTCTCTTCTTCCTCGCATTCATGTCGTATCGCCTGGTGACAATCTATACAGGTTTTCCAAATACGCCCGGCAAAGCTTACTTCAATCTGCTAGCAGATGCCTGGCTGCAGGGAAGACTGTATCTAACAAAACCCGACCAGATACATGACCTGACATTCTATCAGGGGCAGTGGTATGTACCAAACCCTCCGTTGGTAGCGATATTAATGGTACCCTGGGTAGCATGGAAAGGGGTGGATTCCCTCAACACTGTTATTTTTTCCCTACTCTTTGCTGCGCTAAACGTCGCTTTGATGTACTGGATACTGGAGGCGCTTGCAGATCGCGGCTGGTCTGCATTGCGCACAAGAGATAATCTCTGGCTTATTTTCCTTTTCGCTTTCGGCACGGCACACTTCTACACTAGTCTGATCGGTAAGATGTGGTTTTTAAGCAACATGGTCAGCATCACTTGCATGGCACTGGCAGTTCTGGCAGCTCTTAAGATTCGCTCAGCCTGGCTGGCAGGTGCATGTCTGGCGCTGGCAATGATTGCCCGTCCCAATCTGGCATTATTGTTTCCATTCCTGCTCGGAATTACTTTTCAGATTGAAAAGGACACAACCGGTAAAGCCGCATGGCGCAAGATGGTGATCTGGTCTGTCAAATGCGCGCTGCCGATGATAATTGCTGTGGGCGGTTTGCTCCTGTACAATCTGGCACGCTTTGACAATCTTTTTGATTTTGGCTATCTGACCGAAAACGTAGCTGGATTCATGGCAGAAGATTTAAAACAATACGGTACATTTCACCCCCACTTCATCCTTCGCAATCTGAAAGTTATGTTATTCAATCTGCCTCGCTGGGATGATGACTGTAACAGCATAGCACCAAGCGTTGAAGGGATGAGCATGTTTATCACCACACCAGCATTCATCTACCTGTTTCGTCGTTTTCAACGCAAACCATGGTTTATCGGCGCCTGGGTTGCGGTCGGCATGATTGTGGGATCGCTTATGCTGTATTACAACACCGGCGCCTGGCAATTTGGTTACAAATACACACTGGATTTCCTGATTCCCATGATGTCAATCCTTGCCGTTTCGGTGGGTAATCGGGTTCCAAATACGATGAAAATTCTTATATTGACAAGCGTTGCAATTAACTGGCTTGGCGTTCTTTGGTGGTTTGGCTTATATTGCGGGTAGTAAGAATAGGTTATTCAAAACGATTGTCCAATCAACTTCAAGCAACACAAAGGGTATAATCATCTTATGCCTTTCAATATTCTGATTGTAGATGACGATGCATTATTCCGTCGTTCATTGGCTTTCAATCTGGAACGACATGGATATAGCGTTAGGACTGCTCCCTCGGCTGAAGAGGCTTTTGAAATTGTTCGCCACCAGAATCCGGACCTCGTGCTTTTGGACATCAGTCTGCCCGGTATGGATGGTTTGGAGGCGTTAAAATCTTTTCGACAACAATGTGATGTGCCTGTTATCTTTTTGACCGCACGGCGCAGGGAATTGGATGAAATTCTTGGTCTGGAGATTGGCGCAGATGATTATGTAACAAAACCTTTCGATCTGGATGTTCTCCTGGCACATATCAAAGCCGTTCTTCGCCGTGCAAAAGCAAGCACAGTCAAACCCGATCGTGCCGCATTAGATGTAGGTGATTTGTATATTGACCCCCAAGCCCACACAGCAACCCGCAAAGGTGAACCCCTTGATTTATCCCCGCGGGAGTTTGAAGTTCTCTATCTGCTTGCTGCAGAAGCCGGGCGTGTAATCTCCAGCTCTGACATTCTCAACCAAGTATGGGGTGCCGAATATGATGGCGAGCCACAAGTCGTATATGTATGCATACGTGAGCTCCGAAAAAAACTAGAGGATGACCCCGATCACCCGAAACGTTTAATAACCGTGCGAGGCATTGGTTATAAATTGGTTCCACAGGAGGCTTAAGATATGCGCTCCCTGCGGTTACGATTAATCCTTACTCATATCCTACCACTCATTGTCACAGTCCCGCTTATTGGTTTGGTGCTAGTGCGAATTATTCAAACGCAAGTATTACTGGCCAATCTTCAACGTGAAATACAGGCACAGGCGGTTATGCTTGTAGAGGTCGCAACCCAGCAGGTTAACATCTGGTATAGCACAAAAGATGCCCAATCGTTTGTCAACCGTGTCAGCCCGACCATCAATGCTCAGGTGATGTTAATTGATCCGCACGGATATTTGCTGGCTGCCAGTGACCCTGTACAAAAAAATCGGGTAGGTGAGCAAGTCAAAATTCCCGCTTTGGCTGACGTGTTGAGTGGTCACTCGTACATCAAAGCCACATATGATCCAGCATCAGGTGCGGATGTCATTGAGATGATCGTACCTGTCGTGGACACAAGTCAACGTTTATTGGGAATTATCCGTCTCAACTTGCCTATCTCGGCAACAGAAAAACATTTTTCAGAGCTTCGGAATGTTGTTTTTTACGTGATGGGCGGTGGGCTATTTCTGGGTATTTTATTGGGTTGGGGATTGGCTTACAGCCTGGAACGCCCTTTAAACCGTGCAACCCGGGCTATTGAAATGCTGTCCACAGGACAGAAACTCGAACCACTTCCCGAAAAAGGGCCGGAGCAAATTCGCCAGTTGTTGCGTGCTTTCAACACATTGGCGTACCGGCTACGCACACTGGAAGAGAATCGCCGCCGTTTGCTGGCTAATTTGATCCATGAACTTGGACGTCCTCTGGGCGCTCTTCAATCTGCTCTGCAAGCATTAGAAGGTGGTGCAGAACAGGACGCTGCTTTTCGTCACGAACTTTTAGCCGGCATGAATAGTGAAATCCAGCGCTTACGGCGGCTTCTCAACGATTTAGCACACCTTCATGAACAGGTTATCGGATCTTTGGAACTTAATTTGCAGTCGGTTTCGCTAAAGGAATGGCTGGCAAGTATACTTCCACCTTGGCGTGAAGCCGCCACCCAAAAAGGATTGAGCTGGAATGTGCGAATCTCAGGTGACCTGCCGCAACTTCGGATAGATAGTGACAGGTTGACACAGGCACTGGGGAACTTGTTAAGCAATGCCATCGAATACACACCTTCCGGTGGTTCTGTCACAATTGAAGTCAATTCGACCACCGAATTTGTTCAAATCAGCATCAGTGATACTGGTCCCGGCATTCCCTCGGAAGAGCAACCGCTCATTTTCAATCCTTTTTTCCGCGGTAGCAGTAAAGGTCGCTTTCCTCACGGCATGGGACTTGGGCTGAGTATTGCCCGCGAACTAGTTCAGGCGCATGGCGGCACACTGCTATTAGAAAGCTCAAGTCAGAGCGGTAGTAAATTTACCATGCGGCTTCCTGTTCATAAACCTGAAGAGTCAATAGAGGATTTTTCTTAAGGTTATCATAAGGTTCCCGTAATCTTCCCATAAGGACAAAAAAAATCAGAAGTGCTATATTGAATCCAGACTCACCCTGAAAATTAAATCGGGGTGATTGAAAACGCGTAGAAAGGAGTTGAGGTTAGCTCTATGAAAACCTTAAAACGTGTGTTTCCATTACTAGTATTGCTTGCAGTTACCCTATCCAGTTGCAGTGTATTACCCATTTTAAAGGGAAAGGTCACCAACGCTGTATCATCATCTCTTGCCCAACCAGTATCCACGGCTACACCAGCCCCAACTCTGCCGGTAGTACCCAGCGCCTTTGAATCCCTTGCAGCATATCAGAGTGCATTAGAAAAAGTCTATCAAGAAGTAAGTCCTTCAGTTGTTAACATCGAAGTGACTCAAAAACAAACCTCTTCCATTCAAGGGTTTCAAATTCCACAAGTGCCTGGATTTCCACAGATACCAGGTTTGCCATTCGGAGAACCCGATGTGCAAAATGAACCTATCACCAGCCTGGGCTCGGGTTTCGTCTGGGATAAGGATGGTCACATTGTAACCAACAACCATGTTGTCGCAAATGCCGAAAAAATTACCGTTACTTTTGCAGACGGAACTATCGTAGATGGCAAGGTGGTTGGATCAGACCCCGATAGCGACCTTGCAGTGATAAAAGTGGATGTCGCTTCCGAAAAACTCAAACCAGTTGCGTTGGCAGATTCGAGGCAGGTACGAGTCGGACAGCTTGCAATTGCGATTGGTAGTCCTTTTGGGCTGGAAGGCAGTATGACCGTTGGTATTGTCAGTGCGTTGGGGCGTAGTCTGCCGAGCAACGAATCGGCTGCCGGACCAACCTATACCATACCAGATGTAATTCAGACCGATGCACCAATCAACCCGGGTAATTCCGGAGGGGTATTGGTCAACGTCAATGGCCAGGTGATTGGCGTTACCTCCGCCATCGAATCACCGGTACGTGCCAATGCCGGTATTGGATTTGCAATCCCGGCTTCAATTGTTCAGCGAGTGGTGCCATTCTTGATCAGGAATGGTCGTTATGAACATCCTTGGCTTGGCATCAGCGGTCGAAGCCTGAATCCTGATCTGGCAAAAGCCATGGATTTACCCGAGAATCAACGTGGTATACTGGTGATCGACGTCACCCTGAACAGCCCGGCAGATAAAGCTGGCGTAAAGGGCAGCACCAAAGAAGCGGAAATTGAGGGACGAACAGTTCGAGTGGGCGGTGATGTGATTACCGCCATTGACGGACAACCGGTTAGAGAATTTGATGACCTGGCTGCCTATCTTGCATCAAATGCTTCCGTCGGACAAAAAGTAACGCTGAATATCTTACGTAACGGTCAGGAACATGCTATAGAAGTTACGTTGGCTGCTCGCCCTTCTTCTGGCGAGACTCAAACACAATCCAAAACAACCCGCCAAGCATGGCTTGGCATCAGCGGAATAGATGTAACCCCAGAAATTGCCCGGGCAATGGATCTCCCTGCAAATACTCACGGAGTTCTAATTGAGCAGGTTACTAAAGACAGCCCGGCAGACCAGGCAGGTATCATGGGGAGTGATAAGCCCTTTGAAATCAGTGGCAAGACAATTTTGATTGGTGGAGATATTATCACAGCTATCAACGGACAAAGCATATCTGGCATGATAGATTTGAAAACAGCAATCAGTCAGATGGAACCTGGGCAAAAAGTTATTTTAAACGTGCTGCGTAAGGGAGACACAATAAAGATAGAAGTAATTCTGGGAGAAAAACCCGTTTCATAAGCTATTCAAACCCAAGCGTGAGCAAGATGGTTATCATCTTGCTCACGCATTTTTTTTAAATATCACCTACATAGAAAAACCTGTCATTCAACAAACTACTATCGTTGTAACAGGTCCAGCTTGACCGCCCTGAGCAAGGTCTGATCGAAAAAATATGAGTGGATTGGTCCAAGGTGGAACAATTCAGTTTTCACCTGCGCTGCATCTGCCCTCAGACATGCGACATGAACACCGCCTTATCATTAGCACTGATTTTATGATAGGATTCTAACAGCCACTCTCACGAGGTGTACATGTACGATATTCCCGATTCCCAAATTCTTCCGCTTTCACTGGCACATAACTTTTGGACCTGGTCGGCACAAAAAAAAGTCTCCCCCATTCCGGTCAAACGCGCCCAGGGTGTCTATTTCTGGGATGTTCACGATAAACGTTATCTTGATTTCAATTCAATGGTCATGTGCGTTAACATTGGACATGGGGATCCGCGGGTGATTAATGCGATTATTCGTCAGGCGCAAGAGCTTCCTTTTGCAGGTCCCCAAATGGCAACTCGCCCCCGCGCGGTGTTAGGAAAATTGCTCAGCGAAATCACCCCCATAGGGCTGACCCGTTTTTTGTACACATTGGGCGGAGCAGATGCTAATGAAAACGCAATTAAATTAGCGCGCGGTTACACTGGACGGCACAAGATATTGACCCGCTACCGCTCTTATCATGGTGCAACTTACGGGGCCATTGCACTGACCGGTGACCCTCGCAGAACCGCATGGGAACCGACGGTTATGCCTGGCATTGTTCATTTTCTCGATCCCTACCGCTATCGCTCCACCTTTCACCACACCAATCCCAATATCTCAGAAGAAGATTTTGCACTGGATTATCTCAATCACCTCGAAGAGGTCATTTTGTATGAAAACCCCAATACCATTGCCGCCATCCTGCTCGAAACCGTCACCGGCACTAATGGCATCATCATCCCACCTAAGGGTTATTTGCAAGGTGTGAGAGAATTATGTAACAAATACGGTATCGTTTTCATCGCCGATGAGGTAATGAGTGGTTTTGGACGAACCGGCAAATGGTTTGCCGTTGAACACTGGGGAGTAGAGCCAGACATCATGACCATGGCAAAAGGATTAACTTCCGGGTATGCTCCGCTCGGTGCGGTTGCCATGAAGCCGGAAATTGCCGCCGCCTTTGACGAGCGTGTGTATGAAGGTGGCTTAACGTTCAATGGGCATCCAATCTCTCTTGCGGCTGCAATTGCTGTAATTGAGGTGATGCGCAATGATCATCTGGTTGAAAAAGCAGCTGAGACGGGTAAAGTCATGGGCAAGTTGCTTCAACAACTAGAGGGAAAGCACCCATCAGTTGGAGAAACGCGCTCCATCGGGTTATTTGGTGCAATTGAACTGGTCCGAAACCGTAACACCAGGGAGCCGCTGGCGCCCTTTAATGGCACCAGTCCCGAAATGACAGCATTTCGGACATATTGCCTGCAAAACGGTTTGTTTCTTTACACTCACTGGAATATCGTTCTGGTCATACCGCCATTGATTATCACACCCGAACAGCTTGTTGAAGGGTTTGAAATCCTCGACCGAGCGCTTAACATAACGGATAAAGCAGTTGAGGTGTAACCTTTCTCCATTTTTAGATATCTAAAAGTTTAGGCCCGCACAGACAACTTTTTAGAGAGGTACAGCATGGATTTTAATTTATCTGCCTTTGCAAAAGATACACATACTGCTGAAAGCGAACATGTTAAAGTTCTGATTCTGGGTGCAGGACCGGCCGGGATGTCAGCAGCATTGTACGCTGCCAGAGCCGAATTACAGCCAGTCGTACTAACAGGCACTGAATTGGGCGGGCAGGCATCGCTAACCCATGTCATCGAAAATTATCCCGGCTTCCCGGAAGGTGTCGGAGGACTGAAATTGGGTGAATTATTCCAACAGCAGGCTGAACGCTTTGGAGCGCGCTTTGATTTTGAGACTGCCACAAGTGTAAATTTATCACAGCGTCCCTTTGTAATTAAAACCTATTCCAAAGACTATCTAGCAGATACATTGATTATTGCTACTGGAGCCAGTCCCAATCATCTCAACGTTCCTGGCGAGAGCGAATTAACCGGCAAAGGCGTCTCTTACTGCGCCACCTGTGATGGTTGGTTTTTTAAAGATAAGAAAGTTGTTGTTGTTGGGGGGGGCGATAGCGCCCTGGAAGAAGGCATCTTTTTGACGCGCTATGCCACCAGCGTCAATATCATTCACCGGCGCGATAGTCTGCGTGCCGGTGCAATCCTGCAAAAACGCGCTTTCGAAAACCCCAAAATTAGTTTCACGTGGAATTCTATTGTTACGGAAGTGCTTGGCGAAAACGCGGTGAATGGTGTACGTATGCGTAATGTGAGAACAAATGAAGAAACCGTCATCCCTACAGATGGTGTCTTCATCTTTATTGGGCATACCCCCAATACGCAACTATTCGCCGGTCAACTGGAGATGGATGAACACGGATATATTGTCATAGATATGCTGATGCGCACCAGTGTTGCAGGTGTGTTTGCAGCTGGCGAAGTAGCTGACCCGCATTATCGTCAGGTTGTCACCTCAGCCGGCATGGGTGCTGCGGCTGCTATCCAGGCAACGCGCTATTTGCAGGAAAAACAGCTATAACGAATTAATCAGGGTGTAGGTGTAACCCCTGCAACACCACCCATCCAGCTAAAAGTACGCTGCATACTTTCCGCCCCTGCCGGCTGCCAGATGGGTTGACCATCTTTCGTGCTGCCCATTTGCCGCACAGGAACCACCCACCAGCGAATAATATGAGGGACGTCGCCCACCGGCTGAAAACTGGCAGGTACAGTAAATTTGGTATCAGTCACATAAGCCACTAATTTGCGTCCGGTACCATCGGTTACATCTTCCACATTCACCTGATAAGCTTCATTCTCACGCAAATTACCGACGGCAGCCCATTGTAAAGTGATCATGTTGGTACTTGCCATAAAAGCTGTACCATCTGCCGGTAGCAATAAATTGGGAGCCGGGTATGGCGGCGGCAATGTTGGAGTTGGTGTCGGTCCGGGGGTCGGCAGACGCTGGCAAAGTGGAATTGTCAGTGTTTGACCGGAGAAGACCACATCACTGGTCAGACCATTATATTCTTTGATGGTATCTATTGAAACGTTGTAACTGCGGGCAATGCCGCTCAGGGTATCGTTTTCCTGCACCTTGTAATACTCTTTTGGACAGGCTGCTTCGGTTGCCTCCGCACCGCTCAGGGTCGAAGTAGGCAGAGGAGAAGCGGTTGGTGTTGGTTGGGGGATCAGCAGTTTCTGTCCAATGTAAAGCGTGCCGCAGTCCGCAGGCAAGTTGTTCAAAAGGACAATACTTTGCACCGAGACCTTGAAAAAAGCGGCAATAGTTGCACAGTAATCCCCTTCTTTAACCTCATATTCGAGGGGGGGAAGGGGAGTAAATGTGGGTATTGGGGTTTCGGTTGCAGTCGGGCTGGGTGTTAATGTCAGAGTGGGTGTCTGGGTGACCGTTGGTGTTACAGTAGGCTCAATCACCCGACCCGTCGAGCGCAATAATGCAAACACAACCGCAGCACCAATCATCAACACAAGTGCCATAATGCCAAGTGCAACGGGTAAGCTCAGTGTAACCTCCGGCATACGCGGTCCCTGTACTTTTTTACCGCTGATTTCGGCCGGGCTGAAAGTGCGTCCACACACCACACAGCGGGTAGCATTTTCGCTTAAACGCGTTCCGCAGGTGGGACAAATCTTGGTTTGAGAGGATGTCGTATCAGGACTCATAGGCTCTTTTTCAAACAATTGAACGCCGGGGAAACCCCCGGCAGTTCAGGATTATACCATAAGCTAAATCTTGTAAAGCAACTTCTCCCCTTCTCATCTGTCCAGCCTTATGCTATCCTTTTTATCATGATCAGCATACCGTATAGCGTTTATATTCACATCCCCTTCTGTCGCCATCGCTGTGGATACTGTGATTTTAATACCTATGCTGGCAAAGAGGATTTGATCCCCCCTTATGTGTCTGCACTCTGTCGCGAAATCGAACTAGTCAGTCGCTCAGTCGGACAAAGATTGCCAGTACACACAATCTTTTTCGGCGGTGGAACGCCTTCGCTGTTACCGATTTATGGGCTTCAACAAATCCTTTTTACCCTTCATGATTGCTTTGATATTCAACCCAATCCCGAGATAACGCTGGAAGCCAATCCAGGTACAGTTTCACCAACCTATTTGGCTGAACTACACGAGTTAGGCATCAGCCGCCTCAGTTTGGGAATGCAATCGGCACATGAAACTGAATTGAATCTTCTAGAACGCCAACACAATTTAGAAGATGTAGAACGTGCTGTAGATTGGGCAAGACGGGCAGGGTTTAAAAATCTCAATCTGGACTTGATTTATGGACTACCACACCAGACATTGGATAGCTGGTTACATACCCTTAAAATTGCGCTCACCCTTGCTCCCGAACATCTCTCTCTCTACTCACTGACCATCGAACATGGCACGCCACTTCACCGAAAAGTGCAAAATGGTACCCTGCCTGCACCAGATGATGACCTGTCTGCGGATATGTATGAGACCGCTATAGAACAACTTGAAACAGCCGGTTTCGCGCATTATGAAATCTCAAATTTTGCAATACGCGACCAAAATGGTCATATTATGGCTTGTGAACACAATTTACAATACTGGCGTAACCTGCCTTATCTGGGGTTTGGCGCCGGAGCGCATGGCTTTGCCGGCAACTACAGGCTGTCCAATGTCTTGCGTATCCCCTCATACATCCAACATGTACAGAATGGTAAAGTCTTGGCATTTCCCTTCAGCCCAGCTACAACAAGTCATACACGCATTGACCAGAATACTGAAATGCAGGAAACCATGATGGTCGGCTTGCGGTTAACCCGCGAGGGTGTTTCAAAAAGAATATTTCTAAAACGGTTTGAAAAACCCCTAGAGATTGTTTTTAGAAATGAAATCAAAACCATGACCCAAAATGGTTTACTGGAATGGGCAGGAGAGGGTGGTGACACTTTGCGGTTAACACGGCGCGGGTTGTTACTCGGCAATCAGGTGTTTATGCAGTTTATTGGCAGCTCTTCGTAAACAACAAGCAGATTATCAAATCGATCTACGTATTGCTCGCGTTGGTAACTTTATCCCACGGCGGATCATCCCCTGCTTTCGCAACATTTCCTCTGATGCCTTCACGCGTTGCGGATCGCCTAGATAGTGAAAATTGACAATCCGGAGCTCAGGCGTTAACTCATAGAGCAACGGAATACCGGTTGGAATATGCAGTTCAGGCACTTCGGATTCTGGAATCCGGTTCAAATAGGTGACTAACGCTCGCAAACTGTTGCCATGCGCTACAATCAGCACGTACTGTCCAGCACGCAAGCGTGGTGCAATGCTCTGCTGCCACAAGATCAGCACTCTACGCTGAGCATCCTCAAGCGATTCACCAAGCGGTAAATCTTCTTTTGAGACTTCAGCATAACGTCGGTCAAAATAAGGAGCACGCGGGTCATCTTCTTGCAGTTGCGGCGGGCGTACGCGGAAGCTGCGACGCCAGAGATAAACTTGCTCCTGACCGTATATCTTAGCTGACGCCAACTTGTCCAAACCTTGCAAAGCGCCATAATGTCGCTCGTTTAACCGCCAGTTTTTCTCAACCGGCAGCCACATGCAATCGAGTTGATCCAGTACAATCCACACTGTCCGAATGGCGCGTTTCAACACAGAGGTAAAAACAACATCGAACTCTATTTTTGCTATACGCAATGTCTCAGCCGCTTGGAAGGCTTCACGCATCCCCTCTTCTGTTAAATCCACATCCGTCCAACCAGTATAACGGTTCTCCAGATTCCAGACACTCTGACCATGACGCAGTAATACCAGTTTCACAAGTCCATCGCTCATATTCAAAATTATAGCCTTAAAATCACAACCGAAACTCCAAAATACGATACCACAAGCTCAGCTTCGAGGTAACGATTCGCCCTTCAAAAACAGACTATAATTCCCCTGGCATTTTGTGCATCTCGTTTTCATACTGGAGTCATCTTGTCCATTCCTGCTACCATCCTTAGCTTTGATCTTAAAAATATTCAATCCACCAATCGCCTGATTGGATTATGGCGGCTTTTAACCGGCTTTCGCCTTAAATATCTTATCGCAACTCTGTCTCTGGGCATTGCTGCCGCCGCCAAAACAGCTACCTATCTGTTATTAAGATACTTCGTGGATAATTTTTTCGTAAATCAGTTCAACCCCCTCCCATTATGGACAATCGCGGCTGGTTTTGTCATCCTAGCACTTGTTGAGGGTGGCTTTAGTTTTCTGAGCGGACGGCTTGCAGCCCAAACCTCGGAAGGCATTACGCGCAGACTGCGTAATTATTTATTCGATCATATTCAACACCTGAGCTTTTCCTACCATCGTCAAATGGAGACCGGCGAACTAATCCAACGTGCCACTTCTGATGTGGATGCCATTCGCCGTTTCTTCGCCGATCAGGCAATCAATGTTGGGCGCATTGTCATGCTCTTCATCATCAACTTCATCGCCCTGTTGAAGTTAAATGTCACACTGGCATTTTTATCCATAGTAATTATCCCGTTAATCATGCTGATCTCGGTTCAGTTTTTCAAACGAGTATCTAAAGCCTACGAAGCCTATCAGGAACAGGATGCCAGTCTTTCAACAACATTACAGGAAAACCTGACTGGTGTCCGGGTAGTTAAAGCCTTCGCCCGTCAGCAATATGAAATTCAGAAATTCGAGCGCGATAACTGGGAAAAATATCAACGAGGCAAGCGCCTGCTGAAAATGCACTCACTTTTTTGGCCCATCTCAGATACGTTGTGCGGCTTGCAGATGGTGGTTGGCTTTCTGGTGGCAGCGATGATGGCAATTCAAGGTGTAATTACACCGGGCAGCTATCTGGCATACGTCGGTTTGGTGGTGTGGATTATATTCCCTATCCGCAACCTAGGGCGTTTAATCGTCCAGGCTTCCAGCGGAATGATTTCTTATCAACGCGTAATAGAAATCATCAGAGAGGAAAGAGAACCTCTGGATGAAGGTGATTACCAGCCAGGACACGGGATACGCGGCGAAATTATTTTCGAGAATGTCTGCTTCGAATACGAACATGACAACATAGTCCTTAAAGACATAAGTTTCCAATGTAAGCCTGGGCAGGTGATCGCCTTATTAGGTTCAACAGGTTCTGGGAAAACAACATTAGTAAACCTATTGCCACGCTTTTTCGATTACACCAGCGGCCGCATTCTCCTGGATGGAGTAGAGCTAAAGCGTTATCCGCGGCGGTATTTAAGACAACAGATCGGTATTGTAGAACAAGAGCCATTCCTGTTTTCACGCAGCATTCGCGAAAATATCATTTACAGCGTCGGACGGGACGTGCCGCAACAGGAAATCGAAAATGTTGCCAGAGCTGCTGCCATTCACGACGTCATCCTTTCTTTTCCCAACCGTTACGATACGATGATTGGTGAAAAAGGTGTGACACTCTCCGGAGGACAAAAACAGCGAGTTGCGATCGCCCGCACTTTGTTAAAGAACCCGCGCATTTTGATCCTGGACGACTCCACCTCTTCAGTGGATGTCGAAACCGAGGCAGAAATACGAGAAGCATTAAACAATCTGATGCGAAACCGGACTACGTTTATTATCGCCCACCGCATCCAGAGCATCATGAACGCAGATCTGATTTTGGTAATGGATCAGGGACGCATTGTCCAGAAAGGTACCCATGAGGAATTACTGACCCAAGGTGGTTTTTACCAAAAGATTTTTGACATACAAACTCGCATCGAAGAAGAGCTGGAAAGAGAGATCGCCAGTGTCGCTTAATAATTATTACGAAGAAGAAGATTTTGAGCAACAGACACGCCTTAATCGAAATGTGTTGCGGCGTATTATCAGTCTTGCGCGACCACACTGGCGTTGGGTCCTCGGATTTTTAGTGCTGGTAACCGCCTCAACGCTGTTCGATTCTTATTTCACCTATCTCAGTAAACGCATTCTGGATGAGGGCATCATACAACAAAATACGCCCGTGGTCATCAAACTGCTGACAATCTATGGCGGCTTAATCGTCATTCAGGCTTCCTGCGTGTTTGGTTTTATCTATCTGGTTGGCGTACTTGGCGAGCGCATCCGCTATGACCTGCGCCAACAGATGTTCATTCATCTACAGGAATTATCGCTTTCCTATTACAGCCGCACACCAGTGGGCTGGATCATGGCGCGCGTCACTTCCGATACCGAACGCGTTGCAGAACTGATCACCTGGGGCACGTTGGATGCTACTTGGGGAGCCATGAGTCTGATTACTTCAATGATATTTATGTTGATCATCAACTGGAAACTGGCGCTGATCGTTTTTGCCACCCTGCCGATTTTGGTTTACATCGGCATCGAATTTCGCAAGCGAATCCTGAGCCAGTTTCGGATGGTGCGCAAACTAAACTCCAAAATCACCGCCTCTTTCAACGAGAATATTACCGGCGTACGTGTGGTTAAAGCACTGGTGCGCGAGCGCGAAAACATGCGTGAATTCAGCCAATTAACCGGTGACATGTATGCCACAGCCTTCCGGGCTGCCTGGCTTAGTGCGTTATTCCTGCCGGTTGTGCAGCTTATCTCCGCTCTGGCAGTTGCTATTGTTTTGTACCTTTCCGGCATACAGGTCAACTCAGGCGGAATGAGCGTGGGAGGTATACATGCTTTTGTTTCATACATCACTTTCATGATGTGGCCTATTCAGGATTTGGCACGCGTTTTTGCCGAGATGCAGCATGCCATCGCTTCTGCTGAGCGAATTTTCTCGTTAATTGACTCTCACCCTGATGTTGCTGATCGAAGCGGAGCTTATGACCCGGGCAGTATTCGTGGCGACATTGAATTTGATCATGTTACGTTTTACTATGATAGCGATCCGCCAGTGCTGGAAAACTTCAACCTTGAGGTGAGACGCGGCGAAACGATCGCACTAGTCGGGCCAACCGGCGGCGGCAAAACCACTATTGTCAATCTCTTATGCCGTTTCTACGAACCCAAGCGTGGCAGTATCCGCATTGGCGGGCGAGATTATCGCGACTTTTCACTCCATAGCATTCAATCCCGGATTGGCGTGGTGCTACAAACACCTCACTTATTTTCTGGCACGATTCGCGAAAATTTGCGCTACGGTCGCCTGAATGCTACTGATGAAGAGATTGAAACAGCTGCAAAACTGGTAGGAGCACACGAATTTATCATGCGCTTTGAAAAAGGATATGATGAGCAAGTCGGAGAGGGGGGAAACCTGCTCTCTGTCGGCCAAAAACAGCTGATCAGTCTGGCTCGCGCAGTGCTGGCAAAGCCGGAAATCTTTGTTATGGACGAGGCCACTAGCTCAGTAGATACACTTACAGAGGCGTTGATTCAAAAGGGCATAGCGGTTCTGCTGAAAGACTGCACCAGTTTTATCATCGCCCATCGGCTTTCTACTATCAAGCGTGCAGATCGCATCCTGGTAATTGAAAATGGCAAAATTGCTGAAATGGGTACCCATGCCGATTTGTTGCGTCAGCGTGGAAAATACTACCAGCTTTATACCCGCCAGTTCCGTCACCAAATGGAACAGACACTGGGTGCCTTTGACGAATTGTCAGGCATGCAACCGCTTAGTTCATAAGTAAGAGCTCACCGAAAAAATCCCGAAATGAAACTGAAACCTCTTGCCTGCACAGACTTTTGCGCTAGTAATCTGTGCTAAAATAATTATGTGTGTCAAAGGAATGGAAGGGAGGTGGTGTTTATTACAATACCCTTATGAAGAAAGGGCTTTACTTAACAAAATTTCCCTAATCTCAAACCCACAATTTCACAGGAGGAGTATGATGAAAAAAAGTGCTCTGTTTCTGGGTATTCTGATGGTTCTGGTGCTTGTTTTAAGTGCTTGTCAACCGCCAGCAACCCCACCACCCGCAGAACAGAAACCAGAAACCCCACCCACTGAAGCCCCAAAACCCACCGAAGCACCTCAAGCATCTCCAATGGACGAATTGGTCGCAGCCGCCAAACAGGAAGGGATGCTGACCACCATTGCACTTCCACATGACTGGTGTAATTACGGTGAAGCCATTGAAGCATTTAAAGCCAAATATGGATTAGAAGTTAACGAACTTAACCCCGATGCTGGCTCTGCAGATGAGATTGAAGCCATCAAAGCCAATAAGGGCAGCAAAGGTCCCCAGGCACCTGATGTCATTGATGTTGGCTATGGCTATGGTCCTCAACTCGTAGAAGAAGGGCTTGTCATGCCGTATAAGGTTTCCACATGGGACACCATTCCAAATGAGGTCAAGCATCCAGAGGGTTACTGGTACGGCGATTATTATGGTGTGTTGGCATTCGAGGTCAACAAAGATGTTGCGCCAAGCATACCGCAGGATTGGGCTGATCTGCTCAAGCCAGAATATAAGGGCATGGTAGCACTGGCAGGAGACCCGCGCGCTTCTGCACAGGCTCAGATGAGCGTCTACGCCGCTGCTTTAGCGAATGGTGGTTCCCTGGATAACATTGAACCAGGTCTGCAATTCTTCAAAGAGCTGAACGAGAAGGGTAATTTTGTTCCAGTGATTGCTAAACAGGCAACTATCGCCAAAGGCGAAACCCCCATCGTGATGCGTTGGGACTACAATGCGCTGGCAGATAAAGCCGCGCTGGCAGGAAACCCGGAAATTGAGGTCGTTATCCCTAAGACGGGAGTTATCGCCGGCGTCTATATCCAGGCAATTTCCGCCTATGCCCCGCACCCAAATGCCGCCAAGTTATGGATGGAGTTCCTCTACTCTGATGAAGGTCAACTTATCTGGCTCAAAGGTGGTTGCCACCCAATCCGTTATAACGATCTAAGCGCGCGCAACGCTATCCCAGAAGAAATTGCCTCCATGTTGCCGCCGGCTGAAGCTTATGCAAAAGCCGTCTTCCCCAGCATTGAACAGATCAACAATGCCAAGAAGGTCATTGCAGAAAAGTGGATGGAAACTGTTGGCGCTGATGTCAAATAAAGCTGACATGAAAAAAGCATCACATAATAGGGGCGTGTCGTTGACACGCCCCTCCAAAACTCCATGGCTGACCTGGTTGGGAGTAGCACCGTTTTTTGCATTTACCCTGTTTTTCATCTTTCTGCCATCCGCCTCGCTACTGGTTGGAAGTTTCCAAAACAACGCCGGACAATTCACTCTGCAAAATTTCATTGGGCTCTTAACACCCTCTGTTGTAAATGCTTACTGGGTCAGCATCCGAATCAGTGTTGTAACCGCACTTCTCGGTGGATTGCTTGGATTTTTCCTGTCTTATGCGGTCACGTTGGGAGGATTGCCGCAGTGGGTACGTGCCGCTTTGCTGACATTTTCCAGTGTGGCATCTAACTTCGCTGGGGTGCCCCTCGCATTTGCCTTTATTGCTACTTTAGGACGAACTGGAATGGTCACCGCTTTGCTAAAGGCATGGTTTGGGTTAGATTTATATGCTCAGGGCTTCAGCGTTTATAGTTTCTGGGGCTTAAGTTTGACTTATCTCTACTTCCAGTTTCCATTGATGGTCCTGGTCATTACACCGGCTTTGGACGGCTTGAAACGGGAATGGCGCGAAGCGGCGGAAAATCTGGGAGCTTCCGGGCAGATTTACTGGCTACGCGTGGCATTGCCGATTTTGACACCTTCGATTTTGGGAGCAATGATCCTGCTCTTTGGTAATTCCTTCGGGGCTTATGCAACTGCACTTTCGCTCACTGGCGGCTTTTTGAACCTCATCACTATCCTGATCGGTTCTCAAATCAAGGGAGATGTACTGCTCAATCCTGGCTTAGGTTACGCACTGGCAGTTGGTATGGTTATTATCATGGCGGTGACAACAGCCCTGTACTATTTTCTGCGCCGCCGCAGTGAAAGGTGGCTGCGAATATGAGGAAAAGCAGACTCTGGTCATGGTTCTGGATTTTCATTGGAACGTTATATTTTGTTGTTCCCCTCCTGGCAACATTTGAATTTTCTCTGCGCGCCCGAAAAGGAACGCTCAGTTTTCTGGCTTATGAGCGCGTTTTCAAGGACCCGGCTTTCTGGAAATCCTTTGGTTTTTCGCTTGAACTGGCTGTATTCACTGTGATCATAAGCGTCTTGTTAATTGTTCCAACCGCTTATTGGATACGGCTACGTTTACCCCAATTACGCGGCGCGGTTGAATTCATTACCATGTTACCATTTGTGATCCCGGCAATTGTGCTGGTGTTTGGACTGATTCGCGTTTTCAGCGGTCCACCTCTCCCACTAACCGACACGTACTTTGGAACAACTGCCTTGCTGGTAGCAGGCTATGTAGTGCTGGCGTTGCCTTATATGTACCGCTCAATAGATATTGGACTGGCAGCAATCGACGTTCGTACACTTACCGAAGCTGCACAAAGCTTGGGAGCTGGCTGGGGAACTATACTTTTCAAAATCGTATTCCCCAATCTGCGCGTTGCCATTCTCAGCGGATCTTTCCTGACACTGGCGATTGTCATGGGAGAGTTCACGATGGCGAGTTTTCTGGTCGGCATTAAAGCTTTCGGCCCATATATGTCCCTAATTGGGCAAAACAAAACGTATGAGTCCTCCTCTTTGGCTATCATCAGCTTCATCTTGACTTGGGCATTCATTGGTTTGATTCAACTCCTGACGCGTGGCCGTGCCGAAGGGCAAATGGCTGGCGCCCGCTAAATCCCCTGTTGGAAGAACCGCTCATGAACTTTCTAACGCTAACCAATATTTCTAAAACATTTGGAAACACCGTTGCTGTAAAGGACTTTAATATTGTCGTTGAAAAGGGGGAATTCGTCTCTTTTCTGGGTCCAAGCGGCTGCGGCAAAACAACCACCTTGCGCATGATCGCCGGATTTGAACTTCCAACCACCGGTCAAATTGTATTAGATGGAGAAGATATCACATTTACGCCGCCAAACCGACGCAATGTCGGGATGGTTTTCCAGTCTTATGCATTATTCCCCAATCTCACTGTGGCGCAAAACATTGGCTTCGGACTGCGAGTGCGCAAAATGCCAGTCCAAGAAATTGACCAGCGTGTGAAGGAGATGCTTTCACTGATTCATCTGCAACAATTCGGACATCGCTATCCTTATCAGCTGTCTGGTGGGCAACAGCAACGCGTAGCTCTGGCACGGGCGCTGGCGATCCGTCCGCGTGTTTTACTCCTGGATGAACCGCTCTCCGCTTTGGATGCCAAAATACGCGTTGAGCTTCGTTCTGAGATTCGCCGCATTCAACAGCAACTGGGCATCACCACGATCTATGTCACCCATGACCAGGAAGAAGCCCTTTCCCTTTCCGATCGTGTGGTCGTAATGAAAGATGGACTGATTGAGCAAATTGGAACACCATTTGAGATTTACAATTTTCCTCAGACACCTTTTGTCGCCTCATTTGTTGGCACTCTCAATGTGCTAAGAGCAAAAGTGCTAGATGCTGACAAAGGATTATTATCACTCGAGGGACAAACATTTTATTCATCTGAACCGCTCAAACAAGTCAGAAACGGTGATGTCGTCTCGGTTGCTGTACGCCCTGAAATTATCACGCTTGTGGGCGGTGGGGCCGAATTGAATCAGTTGAATTGCAGAGTTGAAACGGTTACCTTCCTGGGTTCCATCGTTCGCATTCAAGTACGAATTGCAGAAACGATGTTATTCTTTGACACGTTCAACAACCCACATCTTGTTCTCCCTCAAGTTGGCGCCCCAGTGACAATTTATTTCCCCCGCGAAGCTTGTTTGATTTTAGAACTAACGCGTGAATAATTTTGCCTAAAAAATAAGGAACGGATCAACACATTCGATGATAATCCGGTTCAGGGTGTCGCCGGGTTATCGTTATTTATAGTCTATGGGATTCCGGGCTACTTCCAGTACCATATCTTGAAACGCCTGAGCAGCAGCCCTACAAGCCGATTGGTCGCCTGTTAAGATTGCACCCATGTAGTTGGTTTCTGAAGGCGGAGCGGTATATGAAACAAGACTTACCTCTGCTACCTTAAGTGCGGCATCCAACGCCAGCACTCCCTCCAGGGGCGGAGCAATCAAATAAGCGATTGGCGATCCTAACGGAATCCCGCATAGCTTTGAAAGGTAGCTACCCGTCTGGGAAATCACATGAGGAAAGAAAGCAATACTCCCATCCTCGTTTGCCGAAAACCAGTGGGCTTGAGTTTCCATATACCGACAAGCTGCCGCTAAACCCGCACTGACTTCTTGGGGGTCTGGTCCGGCTAGCATCGCAATAATCTCACCAGATAAGAGACCAGAAGAATGTCTGGCACCCGCATAAAACGAGTGAGCGTACACTACCTCAACATTCGCCATTTTAGTCGCTTCGTCAATGGAAACATACGTGGCATCGTCATTATCCGATGTGAGCAAACCTAAACTCCGCTGATCAGAATGCAGCCCCAATACCCGAGAGAGTTCAGAAGAAACATTTGGAATAATACGCACAGCCAGCGGTCTAGCAATAATCGGATCTAAAACTCCCATGGGGAAACTCCTTTCACAAAGTTCATAACAGAGGTTGAACAGTTCATTCCTGCTTACCACCACCTTCAAAAATTTTGAGCTTTACCCCCGAAGCCTGCAAGCGAATCATCTTCTGTGCCAGTTGCACTGCATATGCCCCTGCTTCAAGTGGATTTGTGCCACCCCCATCATAAATATTACAGATCACATCACGTTCGGCATCTGTATGGCCAGCCTGCGGGTGATAGCCCATATAGACACTCATTGATTCAGCCCTGCCTAAACCCGGGCGTTCGCCGATTAACAACATAACTACGTCTGGTTGCAGCAATTCACCCACGTCATTCATCACACCCACACGGCAGTACTTGATGAAAAACGGCACGCCAAACGACAATCCAGCCATCTGACATCCGGATTGTATCACCGGTAATATCTTGCGAAGATTCGCTTCCACCGCTGCAGCGCTTAAACCATCTCCAACACACAATTGGATGTTTGGCTTCTGGGTACATCTCTGAAGAACAACTTGCCTGGCTTCATCACTCAACTGTCTACCTAAATCGGGTCTCAAGAGATATTCTTGTTTCCCTCCGGTTACTTTCGTCTGCACCACAAATAAACCTAATTCATTCAACAATGTCTCATCCACATCGCGCCAGAGAGCATCCTGTGTTACAGCTGCATCGCCTTGAAATAATAACCAGCTCTTAGTGCGTGGACGGGGACCCGCCCGACCTACTCCAATGCGGGCAGGTGTGCTTGCCATCAACGCCAGTAATCCCTCAGCATCCTGTGCCTGGTCTATGCCCGGTTTGGCACGCTCTTCGGCTTTTGTCAAATCAGGCAGGTCAAGCTGTAGCTCAACATCCTTTTGAACTGCTCCACGCGGAGCAAATGCTGAAAAAACAACTTCACTAGATATCTGTCGGGGTTCAGCGGGAACAACACCTAAACCTGCAAGCTCCTTGAGCACAGCTTCAACCAATTCATCAAAATGATCTCCTTGCATAATACCTTTTCCCAATTACCCATCCATAGCCGTTGATGTTATCACTTCTTCAAGAAAAATGTAGGATCACCAGCTATCTCAGTTAAGCGGCCATCGCGCATCAGACCAATACTTTCCAGCCAGGCTTCAAACTCCGGCACAGGTCGCAGACGGAACAGCTGACGCAGTGTCGCAGTATCATGATAAGACGTAGATTGATATGATAACATTGAATCATCCGCCAATGGAACACCCATAAAATAATTACATCCAGCGGCTGTTAAAAGTACAGCCAGATTCTCGCTGTTGTTTTGATCCGTTCGGGCATGATTGGTATAACATACATCACACCCCATTGAAATTCCCGTTAACTTTCCCATGAAATGATCTTCTAAACCAGCCCGGTTGATCTGGGCAGTATCATAAAGATATTCTGGACCAATAAAACCCACGACGGTATTCACTTGAAATGGGGAATATCGTTTTGCCAGACCGTAATTTCGCGCCTCGAGGGTAAGCTGGTCCCATCCATGATGTGCGTCTGCAGATAAGGCAGAACCCTGTCCAGTTTCAAAATACAGATAATTCGGTCCCTCAGGATAGCAATATTTTTTTGCCAATTCAAAAGCTTCATCCAGCATTCCCACCGATATACCAAAAGACTCATTCCCCTTTTGTGTTCCACAGATAGATTGAAATACCAGTCCAACCGGCGAACCGTTTTGGAGGCAGCGCATCTGAGTGGTCACATGTGCCAGTACACAGGTCTGTGTGGGAATTTCCCATGTTGTCACCACGTCATAAGCCATATCCAGAAGACGTGCGACAGAGTTATAGCTGTCGTCCACAGGATTAATGCCTATCACCGAATCCCCTGACCCGTATGAAAGCCCCTCATAAATTTCAGCCCGAATCCCCTCTGGCGAATCCGTTGGATGATTGGGCTGGCAACGGCTGGCAAGTGTACCAGGCAATCCAATAGTATTATTACAATGTCGCACAACTCGTATTTTACTCGCGGCATAAATTAAATCCATGTTGGACATCAGCTTGGTTACCGCAGCAATCATCTCAGCAGTGAGACCTTCAGAAATTCGCGCGATTGTTCCCGAATCTGCAACATCTGAAAGCAGCCATTCACGCAGTTCCCCCACTGTCCAATCCTTAATTTCCTGATACACCGTCTCATTAACTGCATCTTGTATGACGCGAGTTACCTCATCCTGTTCGTAAGGGACAACTGGATTTTCGCGCAACACCCACAAAGGAACCTCTGCCAGCACAATTTTGGCTGCAACGCGTTCCGCTGTCGTTTCTGCTGCTACGCCAGCCAGATGATCACCAGACTTTTCTTCGTTGGCTTTGCCCATCAAGACGCGTAGATCAGGAAATTCATAAACTTTTCCAAAAAGACTGGTGCGGAGAAGCATATTCTTACCTCAATCAATGATAAAAAACCAGCGTCTTAACACTCAAGGGCACAACACGACCATCCATGATAGGAACACCGATGTCAATAAAATCACCTTCTTCCAGACCAACTTGGTCAATTACCAACAATGGGCGATCACTTACCAGACCGCGAACCGTCTGTCCAAGCGCTCGTGCATAATCATGCTTGATTACTACAACCAGCGGAACTTCAGGCGGCAAATGGGCAGAAAACAAACCCAAACCCTTCGCAATTTGAACTAAAACAGAGTAGTCGAGCGATTGCTCAAACTCCAATGCAATAGCAAACCGGTTGGCAGATAAGTGGACATCCCAGCGTTCCAGTGCGGACTGAATACTTGAAGCAATCTTTTCGGGAATAAAGTTCGTGTCATCCAACCCTAGTCGGATGACAGGGAGATTTTTTAAAGGCAAAATACCCTCCTCCGCCCAGATGGTAGAACCCGAAAGCGCAACCAGCTGAGAACTGGCACCCAGAACAGTTGCACGCATTGTTTCTGCCGGGCGTTCAATCCGATAGGTTCGCAACCGTTGATGAAGCCGCAAACTCTGACCCAACAGTGGACCTATATCATCATGAACTGTTACATCCGAAATGGAGTTTATGGGCACCGGATGATAAAAATAGTACCCTATTCCACCCGACAGCATCAGGAGCGTACCTTGTCCGGAGATGGGAGATGGTGCCGTTAGGTATAGTTTTTGTGCCAGCGGAGAAGCAGTCCCTTCGATCAGTTCAATAGTTAAGTCCGCCATACAATTCGTGAATCGCTCTAAATCCGCCATCTGCGGCTGGTCACCTATCTTGTAACGCAGCCCAAGATATTCAAGGATTACTTTCGCTGGTTGGGCAAGGTGTCGAATCTTACTAGAACCATGATCAATCTCTATGATACGCCCGCCATAATTCATTGCTGCAGCAGCGACCATATTACCCTGACGAAAGATGGCACTGTTAGCACTACCACCACCAATATCAACGTTTGTCACGGTTGTAAAATGCTGGCGTGAATAAGCCGCAGCCCCTGAACCTCTGCCGGCAACCATGCTCTCCACATGAGGGCCGGCAACCGTGACCACAAAATCACCTGCCAGCCCAGATATGGCTTGTAAAATCTCATCCGCGTTTTTCTTCTTCGCCGTCTCTCCCGTAATAATTACAGCTCCCGTTTCGACCTGCTGTGGAACAACCCCAGCACTTTCGTAAATTCCCCGCATCATGATCGCCAGACGGCTTGCATCAATGGTTTCAAAATCTATCAAGGGAGTAAAGAAGATTTGGCTCTCGTAAAGCACTTTTCGCTCTGTGATGTCAATGCGCGGTATCTGGCCACTACGCGCAACATCCATCAGCGTTAACTGACTGAAGACTACTTGTGTTGTTGTTGTACCAATATCCACCCCAACGCTGATAATATTCCGAGTTTGAGGCACTCGATTCTCCGCCTTCGATAATCTTTGTAATGATTATGCCATAAAAATCGAAATACTGCTAAAAAATTACCCCCTATAGATTTGGTTTGTGTAGATTTCCTAGCCACCCGTAATGAGTGACATCAAAATTAGACGATCTCCATCTTTGGGACTTTCATCCATCACCATCGCAGGCGATGCCATATCATCATTGACAATAAACATATTTGAGCTTAAGAAAGTCTCGCCATCCCTGTCGATCAGCAATCCAATCAGATCAGGAAATTGCTGCCCCAGCAGTTTGACGATCTCACGATAAGTGGTTCCTTCTGGCAACTCCAGGCAGATTACCTTCTGGTTGGTTACCGCTCGCGCAAAACCGGTAAATTCGACCTCAACTTTCATAACTATTCCTTACTTACACTTATAATATTACAATTGGATAACATCATGCAAGATTTTACCTGAGATACAAATTCCTATGGGTGATTCTTACAACCTAACGCTTGTAACACGTATCAAAGCGCTTTCAGTTGGCAAAAGGGCAGCCGAAATAATACCTGTAGCCGAAAAACGCACAGTTATTGGTGTCACCTCACAAGGGGTTTTTCTTCTGGCTAATGGCGACGTTTTTTTTATATCCTTCGGATCCTACCGCGGACCTCTGACTATCAGCCTTGGTCAGACAATTGAGGAATTTCAGCGGCTCCCAATCGGCGCAGAAGCAAAATTCCAGTCCGGTGAACTCATTTTTCCCAACACCAAAACACGAATCCTATGGGATGTGAGTAAAATCTGGAATCCCCCTCCGGCTGCTACATTTATCGCCCCTCCCAAACAGCGCCGGACAACTCTTCAAGAACTGGCTGCTGGTGTCTTGCAAAACAAGCAGGGCGAACAGGGTTTTACGCCTTTTTTGGAAATCCTATTGAACGGTAGAGAAGCAGAACAACTGTCAGACGAGTTAAAATCCATCTGGCATTACATTCCTACAATTCAAAAAGCTTTGGCTAAAAAAAAGATTGCGGAAATTGTATCCAGCCTTTTGCCGCTGATGGGATTGGGACGCGGCCTAACACCCTCTGGTGATGACTTAATTGCCGGTATCCTTCTGACACTCAACCGCTACCCCAAACATGTTTGCCCTGCCCTCCCGCGTCAGGAATTAAATTTAGCCTTGATCCAGAATGCCCGGCAAAAAACCACCCGTCTCAGCACGAATATTATCGAGCAGGCTGCTGGCGGAATTGCTGACGAAAGGTTACTCAAAGCCCTGGATTGTATCATGACAGGTAAAAGCACAATTCAAACCAGCGTTTATGAGATCTGTCACCTTGGACACTCTTCCGGGGTAGATACACTGACAGGTATTGCTATTGCCCTGACCTGTTAACTTTTATTACACATGATAATTGCCATATTCTGAAGGTTACATTCTTCCCAAGCGCGTGAAGTTGTCTGATAACTTGTTGACATAGCTGACTTTTGGATGCTATACTCAAAATATCCTGATTTTTGGCAACATTCTTATCAGAAGAAAGGAATAACTTATGAGAATAGAACCCCCAACCCCAGTATCTTTTGAGGAAATTAAGGTTAATGTTCGTGAGATTGAAGCTCTACTGCAAGCCCCCCCCATGAAATTGCCACCTTGGCCCGAAGCCCAGATCACGCTTAAAGATGGACGCGTCCTGTATATTCGCTCCCTCCAAGAAAGCGACATTCCTCTAATGCTTGGCTATCTAGAAAAGGTCATGAAAGTCGAGAAGGACTTTTATGATATTGTTGGCGTCCGTGTGTATGGAGAAATCCTTGCTATGGTGCGCAAACGCATCAAAGACCCCTTCGCGATGGTCGGTTTAGTTGAAGGTGAGGTCGTTGGTTTTGCCAATGGACGGGTCTGGAACAAAGACATTGCAATCAGCTTGCATACCATGGCTTTCTCCCGCCGGGCGCGCGTCGGTTGGCCGATGTACTACGCGAAAACCTACTATGCGCTTGAAATCCTTGGCTGTAAAGAATGGTGGTCAACCTTTGAAAGCTACAGCGGCTGGCGTATGGCAGGATTGGAAATGGCTCAACCCACCAAGCCCTGGCCTGAATATCAGCATGAACTGGGCGGCGCCCGCGTTTACTACCTTACTAAAGAAATGTGGGATGCGGGTGTCAAAGATTACTGTAAGCAGATGATCGGAGAAGACCTGAACTTCAACGTCTCCGACGAGATCCGCAAAGCCAACGCAGTCTTCCGAGTCCCTGAGACGGTTGAACTCTAAACCAAGCAGAGTGAGAATATGCGGAAAAACATCCCTTGATCCATCACCCAATTAACATACAGCATCAAGGGATGTTTTTATTATTAAAAAATTGCGGACTTGTATGACTTTATCATGTGTAATATGTCATACAGGTTACTGTCAAAGGTAAGTTGACTCGCCTTTTTGATAATGCTATACTGGAAAATGTCCCTGGACTGATGACGGTAGCTGATATATCCATGAAGTTGACCTCAACAATACGCAATTTTATACATCATCTTTTCACATCCCATGTCTTTCCAGACAGATTTTCTGGGATGCGCTAATTCTCTTAAAAACTCAGGAGTAAAACCCATGACAGTTATTCAAACACAAATCAGGAGCGGCGTATACTATGACTCAGCCAAACTGATGCAGTTGCAGCGTCAGTTATCCGATCTTCCCGGTATCCAGGATGCAGGCGTGGTAATGGGCACCGAGTCGAACAAAGAACTTCTCTCACACATCGGTCTTGTATCACCTGAGATGCAAAGTGCCAAACCTGATGACCTGGTGATTATCGTAAAAGCAGATGACGAAAAAGCTGCCGAAACAGCTCTTAGCAGAGTAGACGAATTGCTGGCAGCGCGCAAATCCACTCTCGATCAAGAATACCTGCCGCACAGCATTGAAGCAGCCGCCCAGATGCTTCCCGGAGCAAGCTGGGTTTTGGTCTCTGTCGCTGGGCGTTATGCTGCCGGTGTTGCGCGCGACGCGCTACGGTTGGGCAAACATGTATTCCTCTTCAGCGACAACGTATCGGTAGAAGACGAAATTGACCTAAAGCAAAAGGCTCGCGAACTGGGCTTGCTGGTCATGGGACCAGATTGCGGCACAGCCATGATCGGCGGCGCAGGGCTTGGCTTTGCAAACAAAATTCGCCGTGGACCGATTGGTGTGGTCGCTGCAGCCGGCACTGGTTTGCAACAGGTAACCAGTCGAATTCACCAATTGGGCAGCGGTATTACGCACGGCATTGGCACAGGCGGCCGCGATCTTTCCGAAAAAGTTGGTGCTATCACCTTTTTGATGGGTCTTGATGTGTTTGTGAGAGACCCTGACACCAAAGTGATTGTCCTCGTTTCCAAACCTCCTGCCCCTAAAGTTGCTGAAGAAGTGATCAAGGTTGCCCGCAAAGCCGGCAAGCCGGTAGTAATCAGTTTCGTCGGCCGTGCAGTGACCACCCGGCAGGATGGCAATCTTTATTTCGCTACAGGAATGGACGATGCCGCCAGTCTGGCTGTGGAACTGGCAAATCACCCGCCCAAACTGGAAACCGACAATGAGCTTAACCTGAATCGGTTCGCAGCGGGACAAAAGTTCTTCCGCGGGCTATTCTCCGGCGGTACGCTGGCTTATGAAGCACAGCACATTCTTGCCGACTATGTCCCCAAAGTGTGGGCAAATGCTCCAATCAATAAAGAGAATAAACTCCCGAACTCCATGGTCAGCCAGGAACACTGCATTGTTGATTTGGGCGAAGATGAGTTTACGGTTGGACGCCTGCACCCAATGATGGATAACGAATTACGTATCCGCCGCCTAATGGAAGAGGCTAACGACCCTACAGTGGCTGTGATCATGCTCGATGTAGTAATCGGTTACGGTTCGCACCCCGACCCAGCCAGCGAGTTGGCTCCAGCAATTGCCGAAGCGATTGCCAATGCCAGGAAAGCCGGCCGCCACCTGGAGGTTGTCTGTGTGGTCACTGGCACGGATGAAGATCCGCAGAACTTTGACTCCCAGATTAGACAACTAAAACAAGCTGGCGCCTTCGTAGATGCCAGTAACGAAGTGGTTGTCCGCCGAGCAGGTCGCATCCTGCGGGCACTGGCAGAAAGTGGTAGCGAAACCGGTATTACGGGAACACCAGTGAATCTGGATACCCTCAAGAAACCGCTGGAAGCCATCAATGTTGGATTAGAGTCTTTTGCCGAAAATCTTAAAGCCCAAGGTGTTCCAACAGTACATGTAGATTGGAAGCCTGTGGCAGGAGGCAACGAAAAACTCGCTTCCATTCTGGAGAGAATGAAAAAACAATCCTGACATACACGCCAGGTAAATAAATCCAACTGGAGGAAAAAATGGTTGATATAGAAAAAGCAAACCAATATGTTTGTGAACAATTTATGGAAGCCCGTCCTGTAGTGGTCAGCATGGGCAAAGCCATCGAAGTTGTTCCGGGTATGCACGAGAACATGCTACTACACGCCGGGCCTCCGGTAACCTGGGAACGAATGGCAGGACCAATGCGCGGCGCGATGATTGGCGCTTTGCTCTTCGAGCGCAAAGCCAAAACCCCTGAAGAGGCTGAAGCTATGCTGAAATCGGGCAAGTTTGAATTTGCCCCCTGTCACGACCACATGTGCACTGGTCCAATGGCAGGCGTAATTTCCCCTTCCATGCTTTGCTATATTGTTGAAAACAAAACACACAATATCAAATGCTATTCCAACCTGAACGAAGGGCGTGGTAAAGTATTGCGCATGGGAGCTTACAGTCAGGATGTGCTGGACAAGCTGTACTGGATGGAAAGTGTGCTGGGTCCAACGGTAAAAGCAGCACTGGAAGCCAGCGGCGGCATTGACATTCGCGCCATCCTGTCCAAAGCTTTACATATGGGTGATGATGGTCATAACCGCCTGGACGCCGCATCTATCCTGTATACAACACAACTCGCCCCCTATATTGCAAAAGTCGCCAAAGATACACAAACTGCTTTTGACGTAATCAAATTCCTCGGTGAGAACGCCCTTAGCATTCTTAATCCGGTCATGGCTGCCTGCAAGACTATGACCGCCGCCGGCGAAAACGTGGAGGGCAGTACAATCGTGACCATCATGGCACGCAATGGCACTGATTTTGGTATCCGCGTCAGTGGTCTGGGTGACCGCTGGTTCACCGCCCCAGCCCCGCACGTCAAGGCGCTATACTTCCCCGGTTTCACTGAAAAGGATGCCAACCCCGACATTGGCGACAGCACGATCACAGAAACGGCCGGCATCGGCGGCTTTGCTATGGCAACCGCTCCGGCAATTGTCACTTTCATCAGCGGCACACCCCAGGATGCGATTAAGACCACACTGGATATGTATGAGATCACTTATGCAGAACATAAGTACTTCACCATTCCATTCCTGGATTTCCGCGGCACACCAACCGGCATTGACATTCGCAAAGTAATTGAAAAACAACTGCCACCACGTGTCAATACCGGCGTGGCACATAAAGATCCCGGCGTCGGTCAGGTTGGTGCTGGTGTTGTAAGCGCTCCGATGAAAGTCTTTGAAGACGCTCTGGTTGCATTTGCCGAAAAGTACGGCTTCTAATTATGTATCTGTTTGCCAGATTGGAGGAAAATTATGGATAGAGAACAATTTATCAAAATGATGGCTGAAGCAAAGCTGTATGACCTGACACAGGACTGCAGCATCTTTACTCCGCCCTGGCCAGGCGAAAAAGCTCTGGAAGTTCACTTTTTCAAGCGCGTCACTGGCGCTTACGGAGGCGGGCAGGGCGCTAATGGTCAGATTCTCAACTGGAGCAACACCGTGGGCACCCACCTGGTGGGTGAGCGCGCCTTCCACTCTGGCGGTCGCGCCATTGCCGATATTCCTCTGACCGACCTCTGCGGTCCCGGCGTTGTGGTAGATATCTCGGACATGGTTTCCGACTACAGCGTGTACACGCCGGAAATGATCATGAAGAAAGCCGATGTCCACCCGGGTGACATCCTGATCATCAATACTGGCTACCATAAATATTCCTGGGATCAACCAGATGTCTACAATGAAGCCGCTCAAGGTGGTGTTGAATCCAAAGAGTTTGGCTTCCTGGTGCGCCATCCGGGTCCTTCTATGGAATTCTACAAATGGGCTATGGACATGAAGCTAAAAGTGATCGGCGTGGACTGTGGATGTGCCGAGCATCCTATGAATACTCCAATCCGCCGCATGCACGAGAATCACTTCAAGCTTGCCGAAGAAAAGCTCAAGCAAGAATACGGCAAAAGCTGGGACGAAATGTTCCCGCCGGATGAATACTATCAGCTCACACATATTGCAATGCCAAAGGCGCATCTGGTGCTTGCTGAGTCCATCGTTGGAGAGATTGACAAGCTTAAAAACAAGCGTGCCTGGATTGCCATCATGCCCATCCCGTTTATGGAAGTTGAAACCGCCTGGGCGCGCGTTTGCGCTTATACCGCTCCAGACTGGATGAGCGATGATGAATTCTTCAAGGCAATGTCTGAATCCGAGATGATTGACATGACCGTCCCCTTTAGCTGCCAGACACCGCAATGGCTGAATTACGTTCCGCTCAGCATCACTTACAACAAGCGGGTTGGTGGTCAGTTCTTCGGCATGGGACGCAACGGCTCGATTTGCAATGCCAGCATCCACCTTGCCACGCACATGGATGGTGAGAAACACTTCTACCCCAATGGCCGCACCATCGGACAGGTCCCGCTCTCTGAATGGGTCGGACCCGGCGTCATTGCCGACATTTCCCATTTGGTCAGCGACTCGAGCGTCTATACGCCAAAGATGATTCACGACGTGGTGGATATCCGCAAGGGTGATATTCTGGTCATCAAGACCGGCTGGAACAGATTCGGCTGGTACACCGAAGACTCGGATGAATTCCGCTACATGGTTAAACATCCTGGGCCATCCCCAGACTTCTCCAAGTGGGCTGCGGACATGGATTTGAAATGGATCGGCGTGGATTGCGTGAGCGCGGACCATCCTATGAACACCATCATGCGCATTTGGCACCCCAAGACCTTTGCTGAAGCTAATGCTAAACTGATCCGCGACTTTGGCAAAGATTGGGATGAGATGTACCCTCTGGATAAATACTATCAAGACATGCACCTCAATCTGTTCTCCAAGCAGATCGTCCACGCGGAGAACCTGGGCGGTGACATTGCCACAGCCAAGAGCGGTCGTTACTACATCGGTTGCTACCTCCAGAAAGCTATGGAGGCTGAATCCATGTGGGGTCGCTTTGTGGCTTTTAAAGAAAAATAAATTAGTACACCATACAGACCTCCAGTACCGGTGATTTTCCCTTACTGGAGGTCTGTTAACCGGAAAAGCGGTGTTTGACCAAAGTGTCTTCTTCTGCATTGCTTCCTTTCAATGAAAAACTTTTCCGGTGAGCAAATAGATCATAGCGCTCAGGAGGTAAGACTTTCATGAAACCAGTAAACTTTGACTACTATGCTCCGACCAGTGTGGACGAAGCGCTGGATAACCTTGCGGAGCTGGGATATAACGGCAAAGTTCTTGCAGGCGGACAAAGCCTGATCCCTACGTTAAACTTCCGAATGGCACGTCCAGCAGCTCTGGTGGACCTGAATAATATTCCAGAGCTGGCATATATCAAGCCCACAAGCGATGGCGGTTTAGCAATCGGTACCATGACGCGCGACAGCAAAGTTGAATACAACCCCGAAGTTGCCAAACGCTTCCCCCTCTTGCCGGAAGTCATGAAATTCATTGCCCATCCGCAAATCCGCAACCGTGGTACTTTTGGTGGGGCAATTGCCCATGCGGATCCTGCTGGGCAACTGCCTGCTGTCTCAGTTGCTATGAACGCAACGATGCGCCTCCGCCGCAAAGGACAGGAGCGCACAGTCACTGCAGACGAATTTATCATCGGACCCTTCATGACCGTTCTAGAGCCGGATGAGATGCTGGCTGAGGTGATTCTGCCACCCAACCCGCCTCGCACTGGCAGCAGCTACAAGCAGGTCTCCAGACAAAAGGGAGGATACGCGCAGGCAGCCGTCATCTCCGTTGTGACCTTGGATGACCGGAATCGTTGCAAAGATGTGCGCATGGTTCTGATGAGTGTCGGTGAAAGACCTATTCTCTCCCAAAAAGCGCGCGAAATTCTTATGGGTCAAGAAGCAAGCAATGAAGCATTCCGCGCTGTGGCTGAAGCAGCTGCAACACAAGAAGCAGATCCAGCAACTGACCTGCATGCCACAGCCGACTATCGGCGCAGTCTGGTACGAGTACTGGTCGTACGCTCATTGACAGAGGCTTTTGACCGGGCAAAGCGAGGAGGTTAACAATGTCCAAACTTCATCATGTCACCGTAACCGTGAATGGAAAACAATATGAGCGCGATGTTGAGGCGCGCATGTTGTTGAGCGACTTCTTGCGTCACGAATTAGGCTTGATGGGTACCCACGTCGGCTGTGAGCACGGCATCTGCGGCGCCTGTACAGTCATCTTTGATGGCGAGCCGGTACGTTCCTGCTTAATGTTTGCCGTTCAAGCTAATGGCCATGATATTCGTACAGTTGAGTCCCTTGGTACACCTGAGAAAATGCATCCGCTTCAGGAAGCTTTCCACGAGAAACATGCTCTGCAATGCGGTTTCTGCACCCCCGGCTTTCTGATGACCCTGGTATCTTTTCTTGAAAAACACCCCAATCCAACCGAGGAAGAAATTCGTGAAGCCATTGACGGGAACATCTGCCGCTGTACAGGGTATGAGAGTATTATTGAAGCCGCCAAACTGGCATCCGAACGGATGTCTGCCCGCGAAAATTAGAAATGCGAGGTGATACTATGACAGGCAAAGTTTTTGGTCAACCCATTCCACGTCTTGAAGATCAGTTTTTATTGACCGGCACTGCTAAGTTCATCGATGACATTGAAATTCCTGGCATGGTGCACGCGGCATTTCTGCGCAGCGATTACGCACATGCCCGTATTAAGAAGATTGACTACTCAGCCGCACTCAAGCGACCGGGCGTGATTGCCGTGTACACTGCCGAAGATTTTGGCGATTACTGGCGTCCTGGACCGCTACAAGTACCACCACCAACCGCAATCAAAGGTTCACAGTTCAACGCCCGTCCCTTGGTGCCTATCGCCAAAGACAAAGTGCGCTTCTCTGGTGAACCGCTGGCTGTGGTTATTGCTGAAAGTCGCTACATCGCCGAAGATGCCTTTGATGACATCATTGTTGATCTGGAACCCCTGCCAGCAGTGGTGGACCTGGAAGAGGCCTGGGAAAATAAACCTGCACTGGTGCATGATGACCTAGGCACAAATATGGCTGCGCTGGTTAAGCAGGAACGCGGCAACTATGAGGAAGCCCGCGCCAAAGCAGATGTAGTGATTTCGCGAAAAATCCTGGTCAACCGCAACGCTGCCGCGGCAATGGAAAATCGCGGCTTCGTGGTCAATTGGGACGAGCGTGAGCAGGAGATGACTGTCTGGGCTACCACCCAGGCTCCGATCCCATTGCGTAATACCATAGCAGCCCGGCTCGGATTGTTTGAAAATCAAGTGCGCGTCATTACCCCATTCATCGGCGGCGGTTTTGGGCCTAAGATCATGACTTCCCAGGCAGACGACGTGTTGCTGCCCTGGATTGCCATGAAACTAAAGCGCCCGATCAAATGGATTGAAGACCGGCGTGAGAATTTCCTCGCCACCACTTCTGAGCGCGATCAGGTACATTATGCGGAAATTGCCTTAACCAAAGATGGTGTAATTCTGGGTGTTAAGGATGTCTTCTATCACAATACCGGTGCGTATGATCCCTATGGGATGACCGTTCCGTTAAACACACAGACTCATACCATTAGCAATTACCGCGTACCGAGCTTCTACACAGAAATTCGCATGGTCTTTACCAACCAGATGGTGGTCACGCCAGTGCGCGGTGCCGGCCGCCCAGAAGGTGTCTTCGTCATGGAACGCCTGATGGATGCCGCCGCACGTGAGCTGAATATGGATCCGGCCGAAATCCGCCTGAAAAACCTGCTTGAACCCAATGAACTTCCGCTGCGAACCGGCATCATTGGACAAGACTTTGTTGAAGGCGTACTAGACAGCGGTAACTACAAAGCCAACCTCCAAAAGCTCATGGAAATGGTGGAATACGAAAAGTTCCGCAAGGAAATTCAGCCTGCGCTACGCGCCCAAGGCAAACATGTCGGTATGGGTATCGTCTGTTTCACCGAAGGCACAGCAGTTGGGCCATATGAAGGTGCTCGGGTTACTATTGGCGGCAATGGAAAAGTTAGTGTAGCCACCGGTATCAGCACGCAGGGACAGGGACACTTTACCGTCTTTGCCCAAATCGTTGCCGAGCAGTTGGGCGTCAAAGCTGAAGATGTAAATGTAGTCACTGGCGATACGGCTCATTTCCACTGGGGTGCAGGTACATTCGCCAGCCGCGGCGCAGCCGTTGCCGGCACAGCGATTTACAACGCAGCGGTGAAGGTGCGGGAAAAGATCTTTGCCACTGCCAGCAAATGGCTAGAGGTGCCGCCGGAACAAATTGAATTGGGTGACGGGAAAGTCTGGGTGAAAGGCAAACCGGAACAGTTCATCACACTGGGCGATCTGGCGTTTAGAGCCAATCCAACACGTGGTGTGATCGAACCCGGTGTTGAACCGGGACTGGAAGCTACCGGATACTATGGACCTCCTTATGGCGCCACAGGTGCAGGTGCTGTCGCCATGATAGTTGAAATTGACCCCGAAACAATGGAACTCAAGATCAAGCGTTTTGTCATCGTTCATGATTGCGGCACAGTAATCAATCCGCTTCTTCTGGAGGGACAGGTGGAAGGTGGTGTCTCCATGGGCATCGGCAATGCCTTCTACGAGAAAATGGTCTATGACGAAAACGGGCAACTGCTGACGGCTTCATTCATGGACTATCTAATGCCACAAGCAACCGATATGCCGCCCAAAATCGAAATTGGGCATCTGACCACCACTTCACCACTCAACCCATTGGGCATCAAAGGTGTAGGTGAAGCAGGTGCCATTCCCACGCCTTCTGCCTTTGTTCAGGCAGTGGAAGATGCCTTGTTCGAGTATCAGCTTGAAATTCCCGAGTCGAACCTCAGCCCAAGCAAAATCTTTGAGTATGTTCAGAAAGCATCTAAGAAGGGATGATCCTGGAAAACACATCCGGATTAAAATTTTTAATGCGTACAATATAAAAGGAGGCACGTTTTTACAATGAAAATTGAAGGTGAGCACGTTTTCAAAGGACCGCGTGAAGAAGTTTGGGAAATGTTCCGCGATCCCGAAGTCCTGGCAAGCGCCATGCCCGGCACTCAGGCACTGAACAAAATTGACGATCAGCACTACGAAGGTACCATGAATATCCGCATCGGACCTGTGTCTGGGACATTTGCAGGTACGCTGACAGTCTCTGACGAGAATCCGCCAGAGAGCTGTACCCTGACTGTTGATGGCCGCGGCGCGCCAGGCTTTGCCAAAGGTGTCGGCAATGTCCATTTTACCGATCTGGGCGATGGAACAACTAAGATGACCTACTCCGGGGAAGTCAACATCGGCGGAACACTCGCCAGTGTTGGTCAGCGTATGATTGACAGCGTCAGCAAGTCCATGATCAAAACCGCTTTCGACACACTGGACAAAGCTCTGGAAGCCCGTCTGGCGGCGAAAGAAAGCGGTTCAGCGGTGGAATTCAAAGCCCCCACCGAAGCGGAATTTGCTAAAAACGTAGCGAAAGACATGGCTGGGGGTTTAACACAAGTGACCGAAGTTCGTATGTTGATGTACATTATCCCGGTTGCTTTTGTGCTGTTTCTTATCGCCTTTACACTCAGCAAGTGCAATGGTGGAGGGTAACTCCCTCCACCTACTCCATTTTCAGCCTGTAATAGGCTTGACAAAATGGTGTATATTAATAGAGTATTAAGGTGATGGTGGCAAGAAGAAGAAAGGAGGTGTCTATCGGATCAAGACAGTAGAACAATACAGCTCTTAAACCGGGAAAAGCCAAAACCCATAAGCAAATTGATTGATGATTATCCAAGTGGGCGGCGGCTGGAACCACCATAAAAAACCAATTTTTATTCTTCAAAACCATATCATATAAAAGGATGGAAGGAAGAAACCTATGGCAACTACCGCTCCTAAAGTGATGGGCTATCTCCCGCAAGATACCCCGCCTTTTGGTCAAATGCTTCTGCTCGGCTTCCAGCATGTGCTGACAATGTTCCCCGCCACCGTGCTGTGCGCCCTGCTGATGCACTTCGATGTCTCAACCGTCCTGACCATCACCGGTCTCGGCACCATTGTCACCCTGATCGGCGCCAAGCTCTCCATGGGCAACTACATTCCGTTGTACTATGGCTCGAGCTTCAGCTACATTGCCGCTGTCACCGCGGTCGTCGCCGTCATGGAACCCGATCTGGCTTTTGGCGCACCTGCCAAACCCTATACCATCTCTGTTGTCCAGGCAGGCTTCATCTTCACCGGGTTCCTCAACATCATCGTCGGTCTAATCATCCGCGCCACCGGCGGCAAGGAAGGGTTGGATAAAGTCCTGCCACCCGTAGTAACTGGCTCGGTGGCCTGCACGATCGGTATCGGTCTTGGCGCTGCCGCTCTGGGAATGGCTGCGGGCACCTGCTGTGGTGTTGACCCCGTCGCCACCCCCGATATCACCCTGAAATGGTGGCTGGCTGCCGTGCTTACTCTGCTGGCAGCGTTCGTCTTTTCTGTCTACCTGCAGGGCAAGGGCTTCATCGGCATGCTCCCGATTCTGCTGGCTGGCATCTTCGGGTACATCGTCTCCATCCCGCTCGGGCTGGTTGACCTGGCAGGCATTTTCAAGACCAGCCTGATTACGGTGCCCAGGATTACGTTCCCAACATTTGCTGACCCATTGACTGCCACTGTGTTGGTCGGTGTGGGTATTATGTGTATCGCCACCATTCCCGAGTCCACAGCCCACCTCTATCAGATCAGCCTGTATGTGGACCATCTGGCGCTGGAGCAGGGCCGCCCGAAACTTGGGCTGAACCGCTACATCGGCTTGAACTTGATGCTGGACGGCTTGGATGACATGGTGAACGGTCTCTTCGGATCTACCGCCGGCACTAACTACGGTGAGAACAACTCGCTGATGGTGATCACCCGCAACTACTCCGGTCCGGTGCTGATCACTGCAGGCGCCATTGCCATCCTGTTGGGCTTCATTGGCCCGCTGCGCGACCTTGTGTACAGCATCCCAACCGCGGTATCTGGTGGTCTTTCCATTTACCTGTTCGGCGTCATTGGCATGCAGGGTATCGCGCTGATGATGGCTGAGAAGGTTGACCTGTACGATCCGGCCACACTGGCAATTGGTGCCACTATCCTGATCGTCGGTATCGGCGGCAATATTGGCTTCTCTGGCGGCTTCCTGCCCATTCCGTTGCTGAAGGGCGCCTTCCCCTACGGCTGGCCTGCCATTGCCACCGGCGCGGTTGCCGGCATCGTCATGAACCTGATCCTGCGGGCCTTTAAGCCGCCCAAGGTTCGCCCCGCGGACGTGTTGGAGTAATCATCCTTGAACGCGGTTACCTTAATAGATCAACTTAGATAACCGCAAACGACGATACCAGCTCCCCGATGCTTACCCATCGGGGAGCATTGTTTGAAAATCATCTGGTATAATGCTATCGTTTCAGACATGAGGTCATTATGATCTTGATCATAGGCGCATCAGGCAAAACCGGACGGGCGATCATAGGAGCACTTGCAAAACGAGGCGCAACCATCCGAGCCGTCGTTCACCAGCCACATCAAATCGAAACCATTAAAGCAGCAGGTGCCAGCGAAGCCTTAGCTGTTGACCTTGAAGATAGGGAAGAACTGCTGAAAGCCGCTCAGGGTGCCCAAGCAATTTATCATATTTGCCCAAACGTCAATCCTCATGAGGTGGAAATCGGGCGGACCGTTATTCATGTTGCACAGGTATGCGGTATCCAGCGCTTTGTTTACCATTCCGTATTACACCCCCAAACCGAAGCCATGCCCCACCACTGGCTCAAAATGCGAGTAGAAGAAATGCTTTTTGAGTCGAATTTGAACTGGACAATCCTTCAACCCTGCGCGTATATGCAAAACATTTTGGGTAGCTGGCAAGCGATTGTAACTGAAGGGGTCTATTACGTCCCTTATCATACAGGGGCACGTTTAAGCATCGTTGACCTCAAGGATGTTGCCGAAGCTGCCGCCAGAGTACTGCTTGAGAAAGGGCATGAATACGCCATTTATGAGCTTGCGGGTCCACAGCCGTTATCACAAGACGAGGTGGCTGCAATATTGAGCCAGGTCTTGAAACATCCAGTTACCGCCAGGACACTTGACCGTGCGGTTTGGAGAGAACGAGCACAGGCAAACAACATGTCCGCTTATGCCATTGATACGCTGATCAGGATGTTTGAATACTATGAAGCGTTCGGATTAATGGGAAATCCAAGAATCCTCACTTGGTTATTAGAAAGGAACCCCACAACGCTGGCAGATTTTCTTAATCAACAAATTACCTCTGGTTGATCTCATCATACATCGTTTGGGAGAACATCTATGGAAAAACACATGAGCCAGCACTATCTGTTCGCTTTTGAGGCGCTACCCATCCTATTTCACAGTCAAACCAGCGAGTTCATGAAATACCTTGAGCGGGATGGGATCAAATTTTTGAAATTCTGGTGGGATCATGCCGGAGACAAAGTAGCAGTTGAAAAGCGATCCTCATCCAGTGGGTTAAATTTTGAAATTCAGCAAATTGACCAGAGCACAAAGCTGGTAATTATTACAATGCCCAAACCGCAAAACAATGCAGAAGCCTATTACCTTGCCGCACTTGCCAAGCCCGAAAAACGATTCGCCTGGGTGCGTCTGCCCAACACGCGCTTCTTCGCCTTGCGGCGTGCAGACCAGCTTGGCGAAGGATACCGAACCATCTTTGGAGAATTAACCCCCCGCGCGCTCTTCCGCGAACTGGCACAGAACATCAATCCCACCAAGCGCGATTTTGTGCAGGCAGTGGAAAAAACGATTCGGAGGAAGAAATGAGATTCAGCCCCGGTCTGATTGTCGTTGCTGTAACCATGTTAATCTTTTACCTGCGGATTGTCATGTTGCGCGGGCGAAAAAAACGATTGGAAAAACAAGCCATCTTAGAGCGCAGGAAACTGAGCAAAAAAGGTGTAAAACTCTCCCCCCTGCCGGATAAAAACCCCTATCAGCCGCCTTTTCAGGTTACCAGTTGGTTTCTGGTTATTCTGGCAATGGTGTTAATGCTCTTTGGTCTTGCGGTTTATAATATGACGTTCTTAACTGCCTATAAGGATTACTGGTGGATTCCGGTCTCTCTGGGTGTTCTGGCTTTTACATTTTGCTTTAAAGTCGAACCCAATATCTCAAAGTAGTTGTCATACAAACTTAAGAAACCCATCACGCCCAAAAGTATGACGTTTAAAACTTGTCAACCCGTTTCAGGTATGCTAATATCATAAGGTGAAAGTCGATTTTGTTGCTGCATCATTTCCCCTATTTTCAGATGACACAATTAAACAGCCCGGATAAAAAGGAGGTGCATCGTCAGTTTATAAAATCATTTGCTTTGGACTGTTTGAGTGTTCTAAGCCACACACTCAATCAAGATGGCAACGTGTTCTAAAGAAAAATTTATCAGCTTAAAAATTCACGGAGAGGAAGTTCCTATGATCAATCCCCATCCCGGTCTACCGGAACTTGACTATATCAAGCCCGCTTCGCTCGAAGAAGCCAGCAAGTTTCTGGCTGCACATGCTGGCGAAGCCAAACCCTTCATGGGTGGCACTGATTGCTTCGTTCGCCTGCGCGATGGCGCATGGGAATTGAAATATCTAGTAGATGTCAAAGGACTGGATGGTACCAATACCATCACATTTGACAGCCAGAAGGGTCTGATCATCGGTGCTGCAGTGCCCATGAATCAGGTTATCAGTCACCCGGATATCGTCAAAAACTACCCATTGCTTTCTGAAGCTGCCCGCACCGTTGCCAGCTATCAATTACGCAACCGTGCCACAATTGTTGGTAATATTTGCAACGCTTCACCTGCGGGGGATACTACGGGTGCATGTATTGTCCTGGGTGGTGTGCTGAATGTTTTTGGACCAAAAGGCAAACGTACAGAACCCCTGAGTTCGTTTTTTAAGGGTCCGGGGAAAACTGTCCTTGAAGCAGGCGACATCGTCACTTCAATTTCGTTCCCCCTGCCACCCAATGGTGCCGTTGGTCGTTACATCAAACTGGGGCGCAACATGCTCAGCGATCTCTCAATTGTCGGTGTAACAGTACTGGGCTACCCGGACAAGACAACAAAATCAGGCTACCGTTTTAAGATTGCCCTGGCTTCTGTGGCACCTACTCCTCTGGTCCCAACACAGGCAGAGGAACTCCTGGCAGAGAAGGCAATCAGCGAGGAAACCATCATGGAAGCGGCTCAAGCTGCTATGGACGCGGCAACGCCGATTGACGACGTGCGCGGTTCAGCCCGTTATCGCAAGTACATGGTACGCAACCTGACACGCCAGGCATTGACAGACGTCTGGAAAAAACTCACAGAATAGCCGCGCAGAATAAAAGGTATTGGAGGTCCCTATGTCATTTCACAGAATTATCCTGACCGTTAATGGTTCTACAGAACAGGTTGACGTACCTGGAAACATGACCTTGCTTCAAATGCTGCGCGAAAAGCTGGCTCTGACTGGCACAAAAAATGGCTGCGCAGCCGGAGAATGTGGTGCCTGCACTGTTTTAATGAATGGCGAGCCAGTCAATAGCTGTATGGTATTGGCGGCCGAGTGTGATGGTGCTGAAATTGTTACCGTTGAGGGTCTGGCGCAGGATGGTCAACTTGATATCGTCCAACAAACAATCATTGACGAGGGAGGCGTGCAGTGCGGCTTCTGTACGCCGGGTATGTTGATTTCTGCCCGCGCCCTGCTTAATCGGAATCCGAGCCCCACTGAAGCAGAAATCCGCGAAGCACTGGTGGGTAATCTTTGTCGTTGCACCGGTTACGCGCGTATTATCAGCGCTGTCAAAGCTGCTGCAGAGGCAACCCAATAAATAGGAGGCGAGCGATGACAACTGCATCTATAAAAGAAACAACGAATATCGGCGTATCCAAACCGCGTGTGGATGTGCGGGAAAAGGTCACTGGAGCTGCGATCTTTACCGACGATATCCAGTTCGGTGCCGGTTTGCTATACGCACGTGTCAAGCGAAGCCCCTACCCACATGCCATCATCAAACGCATTGACACCAGCAAAGCGAAGGCGCTTCCGGGTGTTAAGGTTGTAGTAACCGGTGAAGATTTTCCACATCGAACTGGGCTTTACCTGAAAGACCGCTATATCTTTGCCCGTGATCGTGTCCGCTTTGTCGGTGAGCCAGTCGCCGGTGTAGCGGCCATTTCAGAAGAAATCGCTCAAAAAGCAACTGACCTGATCGAGGTAGAATATGAGGTATTACCGGGTGTTCATGATCCGGTTTATGGCGCCTCACCAGAAGCCCCGCTGCTTCACCCTGATCTGGGGAACTACGAAGTACCGAATTTTATCTTCCCCGTTCCCAATACCAACATCTCGAATCACTTCAAAGTGCGCAAGGGCGATGTGGATGCTGCCTGGTCACAATGTGCAGCGATTGTTGAGCACACTTTCCGCGTGCCGCATGTCCAGCATGTTCCTATTGAACCGCATGTTGCCATCGCCCAGGTGGATGGCGAAGGAAATATTACACTCTGGGCATCCTCGCAATCACCCTTCGCCCAGCGAAATCTGATTGCGAAATCGTTAAACATGCCCGAAAGTAAAATCCGCGTGATAGCGCCTCTAATCGGCGGCGGGTTTGGCAGTAAAGCTGGTATTACGATGGAAGCAATCCCGGTAGCAATTGCTATGAAAGCCAAAGGACACCCGGTAAAATTCCGCCTGACCCGTGAGGAAGAGTTCTTCACCAACTTTGTCCGCCAGGGATTGGTCGCCAAAATCAAAGTCGGCTGTGATAAAGATGGCCGCTTGCTGGCAATCCAGAATGAAATGTACTGGGATGGCGGTGGTTATACCGATTACGGTGTTAACATCACCCGCGCAGGTGGATATAGTGGTTCAGGACCTTTTGACTGCCCCAATGTCAAGGTGGACAGCATGTGCGTTTATACCAATCATCCGGTCGGCGGTGCCTATCGCGGTTTCGGCATGTCCGAGGTACATACCGGCATCGTTCAGGCAATGCACATGTTATCGGAAAAAATTGGTATGGATTTCGCCGAATTTCTCAAACTCAACGTGGTACAAGAGGGCGACAAAATCCTGACCGGCATGACCATGCACAAGACGGGTATCAAAGAGTGCATTGACAAAGTAACTCAGGCAGTCAATTGGGGCATCAAGGAACCGCCCAGCGCGCCAAACAAGCGGCGTGGCAAAGGACTTGCGGTCATGTGGAAAGCACCCGCCATGCCGCCCAATGCCGGCTCAAGCGCTCTGGTAAAACTAAATGAAGACGCCTCGGTTACTGTCCTAATCGGCGGTCAAGAAATTGGCCAGGGCAGTTTTACGGCAATGGCACAAATTGCCGCTGAAAGCTTGGGCGTGCCATTTGAGTCGGTCAAAGTTAAAGGCCCCATTGACACCCAATATAGCCCCTATGAATGGCAAACGGTTGCCAGCCGCCTGACCTGGAGCATGGGTAATGCCGTCCGCAATGCCGCACTCGATGCGCGTAAGAAGATCATTGACATGGTTGCCGAAGCTTGGGGAGAAAAGCCAGAAGATCTGGACATTAAGGATGGCTATGTGATTTCTTACAAGACGGAAGAGTCTATCTCCCTCAAGGATATTGTAGTTTATGGCATCCCTAAACCGGATTATAGCGGCTGGGTGGGCGGTCCAATTGTCGGTAGTGGCAACTTCATGCCAACTTATGTGACCGGGCTGGACAAAGAAACTGGTCAGGGCGAGCGGGCTGTCGTGCATTACACGACCGGCGCTCAGGCAGTTGATCTGGAAGTTGATCTGGACACAGGACAAATTACGATCCTGAAAGCCGCTTCAGCGTTTGACGTTGGCAAAGCAATCAACCCCGATCTGGTCAAGAGCCAGATTGAGGGTGGTTTTGTTCAAGGCATGAGTTCTGCTATCTTTGAGGAAATGAAGCTGGTCAACGGCGTCATGCAGAACCCAAGCTTTGTGGACTATCGTATTGCTACTACTGCCGACATTCCCAAAGTTATTGAAGCCTACATCGTTGAAGCGCCACAGGATGACGGTCCATGGGGAGCTCGCGGAGTTGGTGAGCATCCTATGGTGCCCACCATTGCCTGTCTGGCAAATGCCATCTACGATGCAACAGGTGTGCGCGTCAGCAATCCACCTCTAAGTGCGGAGAAAATCTATCTGGCTTTGCTGGATGCAGGTGTAGTCAAGTAAGACGAAAAATTTATCAAAGCTGATATTCCTGTGCCGGACAATACTGTCCGGCACAGTCATCTGGATGCAAAAAATCGGTAGTAAATTGTGACAATCGGCAATCGGTTCGCGAATATTATCACTTGATATGTCTGACATTACTTATTAAACTAAAAATACGCATGGTGTATCAGTCTATTGCGGTTGAACTTGTAGGCTTGTACAACATCTGAAAACGGAGGAAAAACTTATCTTATGGATTCCCAAACCAACAACAACCAGGATGAATTACAGGCAAAGATTCGCCAGCTTCAAGAAATGCGAAAAAAGCTGGCAGAAGGGGGCGGTGAGGAACGTATCAAGGCTCAACATGAAAAAGGCAAACAAACTGCGCGAGAACGAATTGAAAAACTGGTTGACCCTGGTACGTTTCAGGAAGTCCAGCCCTTTATGCTACATCGCCACACGGATTTTGGCATGGAAAAATCACGTTTTCTTGGCGATGGGTTGATCGCCGGCTTTGCCAAGATCAACGGACGGCGGGTTTGCCTATACGCACAAGATTTCACGGTTTTGGGCGGCTCTTTTAGTGAAGTGGCTGGTATCAAGCTGGCAAAGCTGATGGATATGGCGATGCAAGCCGGCGTCCCGGTAATTGGATTAAGCGACGGCGGCGGTGCCCGCATTCAGGAAGGTGTCTGGAGTCTGTGGGCGTTCGGTGAACTGTTTTACCGCAACACGCTGGCGTCCGGTGTCATCCCGCAAATCAGCGTTGAACTTGGTCCATGTGCGGGCGGGGCAGTGTACTCGCCTGCCATTACCGACTTCATCATCATGACCAAAAACACCAGCAATATGTTCATCACCGGTCCCGAAGTCATTAAAGCGGTAACAGGAGAGGAAGTGGATTTTGAAACTTTGGGAGGTGCTGGTACCCATTCCAGTGTGAGCGGTGTGGCGCATTTTGCCGCTGAGAATGAAGATCATGCCCTGGAGCTCACTCGCACATTGCTCAGCTATCTCCCATCCAATAATCTCGAACAGCCGCCTGTTATCCCCCCTACCGATGACCCCTTCCGCATGGATAAAACACTGGATGCGATTGTTCCAGTGGATCCGAACGAACCCTATAATATGCACGAAGTCATCGAAAAGATTTTTGATCAAGGATCATTTTTTGAAGTGCATGCTAATTTTGCCCGCAATGCGGTCGTCGGTTTTGCTCGACTACACGGGCAATCGGTTGGCGTGGTCGGACAGCAACCCGCTTTCCTGGCAGGAAGCATTGACATTGACGCATCTGATAAAATTGCCCGGTTTGTTCGCTTCTGCGATGCGTTCAATCTGCCCATTATCACTTTTTCCGACTCGCCCGGTTTTCTGCCCGGTGTGGCACAGGAACATGGCGGCATCATACGCCATGGGGCAAAAATCGTGTTTGCCTATTCGGAAGCAACTGTACCAAAACTGACTGTGATTACCCGCAAAGGTTATGGCGGGGCGTATATTGTCATGGGGTCCAAACATCTGCGCGCTGACCTGGTCTTCGCCTGGCCCAACGCCGAAATTGCCGTTATGGGCGCCGAGGGGGCAGTCAACATTCTGTTCCGTAAAGAGCTGAAAGATGCTGCCGACCCGAAAGCCGAGCGTGCCCGTCTAGTCGCAGAATACCGCGCTAAATTCGCTAACCCCTATAATGCTGCGGCTGGCGGACACATTGACGATGTTATCCTGCCCTCAGAAACCCGCCCGCGCCTGATCGCAGCTCTCGAATTGTTGAGAGATAAACAAACGCGGTTGCCTGCCAAAAAGCATGGCAATATTCCCTTATGAGACCAAAGGAGGTGTAAATTGGATGCAAGTCCCATCACGCAAGGTCTCATTATCAGTGTTGCCGGGTTGATTGTCGCTTTCACTTCAATGGCCTCCTTTATTTTAGTGATCATCCTCCTTCAGAAATTCTTCCCACCAAAAGCAGAAGAAACATCTGAAGCGTTAGAAGAGGGTGAACAACCCATCATTGCAAAAGCCGAGGATAATGAGGAGGAAGAAGCAATTGTTGCAGCAATCACCATAGCGCTCCATGCCGCTCGCGCGAAAGCGCAGAGCAAACTGGGAGCAGAGCTGCAAGCAGGGCGCAGCAACTGGTGGGCAGCCAACCTCCTGGCTGCACGTCAGGAAACCGTAATAAAAAAATGATTCCATAAGAGGTCAAGAATGAAGCAAAGTATCATTGTCAACGGAAAAACGTATGAAATTGAATTTAGCGACATCATGACTTCACCTATTGAGGTCATCGTTAACGGTAAGCGATATAGCGTTACTATTGAAGGTGAAACCTCTGTTCCACCCGCAGCAGTTAAAACCTCCTCCACCGCGTCCGCACCCGTTGCAACGCCAACCGCAGTGCCAGCAAAAGCAGTAAAACCAGCTGCAACTGCAGCAGTGACCAGCTCAGCCGACGAGATCCGCGCTCCTATGCCTGGTGTCATCCTGGATGTAATGGTGAAGGCTGGCGATCAGGTGGCCGTTGGGCAGGTTCTCTGCACCCTTGAAGCTATGAAGATGAAAAATGCTATTCGCTCCCCCAGAGAAGGAACAATCTCGAGCGTGGAAGTATCCGATGGGCAAAAAGTTGCCTACGGTGATATTCTGGTTCGCTTTGCGTGAGGCAGACCTATGGACCTATCACGAATGCTTGTTCTTCTAGAAGCCTTTCGCGAGCTATCTTGGCAGAACGTTGTCATGATGATCGTCGGTGGTATTCTGATCTACTTGGCGATCGCGAAAGACTATGAACCTTTGCTTTTATTGCCAATTGGCTTTGGCGCAATCCTGACCAATCTCCCATTGACCGGCATCACGAATGAAGACGGGTTCTTAGGCATTTTGTATAACTTCGGCATCGCTACCGAACTTTTCCCGCTGTTTGTCTTTATTGGCGTTGGTGCCATGACAGATTTTGGTCCGCTATTGGAAAACCCCAAGATGGCACTGCTTGGCGCGGCCGGGCAGTTCGGGATTTTCAGCACACTGATGTTGGCGCTTTTTCTTGGCTTTAATATCAATGAGTCCGCTTCCATCGGTATCATTGGAGCCATTGATGGACCTACAGCGATTTACGTCTCTTCCAAACTGGCCCCGCATCTGCTCGGCCCAATCGCTGTTTGTGCCTACAGTTATATGTCCTTGGTGCCAATCATCCAACCGCCAGTCATGCGCCTCCTAACAACCGATGCTGAGCGCAAGGTTCGCATGCCGTACACACAAAAAGAAGTCACCAAAACCGTCCGTATCCTGTTCCCCATTGTCGTTACCATTGTTGTTTCTTTAATTTCTCCAAAAGCATCTCCTCTCATTGCAGCGTTAATGTTTGGAAACCTGATTCGAGAATCGGGCGCAGTCGAACGTCTAAACCAGGCAGCACAAAACGAACTTTCCAACCTGACTGCCTTGTTCCTGGGCATTGTCATTGGTTCCACCATGAATGGAGAAAAGTTCCTTCAGCTTCAAACGCTGGCTATTCTGGGAATGGGGTTACTGGCTTTCGTTTTTGACACTATTGGTGGTGTGTTGTTCGGAAAGCTGATGTATGTGCTTTCTGGCAAAAAATTTAACCCCCTCATTGGTGCAGCCGGCATTTCAGCTTTTCCCATGTCAGCCCGCATTGTCCAGCGTTTTGGTCAACAGTATGACTTTGAAAACTTCTTGCTGATGCATGCGATGGGCGCCAATGCCGCAGGTCAGCTTGGAAGTGTTGTCGCCGGTGGTGTAGTGCTGGCAATTGTTGCTGGAATACTATAAAATACTTCTCAGATGTTCCATGTTCAAATATCTGCTCACTTATAAACCATTTCAAGAAAGGAGTAACCATGAAACTAATTGATTTGACCATTCCTCTGGGTATCGCTACCCCTCCCTGGCCTACATATGAGCCGCTACAAGTGAAATATTTCAAGCGGCTGGCTCCAAACGGCGCAAATGGTCAGCTTCTGACCCATTCAAACCATCTGGGGACTCATCTGGATGGCGAAATTCACTTTTACACTCCTGGCAAGGACATCGCTTCTCTGTCCATGGATTTCCTCGTACACGAAGCCGCTGTGGTTGATCTGAGCGATGCCTGCGGTGATTACGACGTGTACACCAGCAAAATGATCGAGGAGCGTGTTGAGGTCAAAGAAGGCGATATCCTTGTGATTCATACCGGTTATCACCACTTCGGCTGGGATATGCCGACTGCCGACGAAGTTCGCTATATGGTCTGCCACCCGGGACCGGACCGCGAGTTTATCGAGTGGTCCAAGAAGAAAAAACTGCGCTGGATCGCGGTGGATTGTGGAAGTGCTGACCATCCAATGAATACCATTATCCGTAACTGGATGCCCCGCCAGGCAAAACTGGCTGACAAAGTCTTCCGCAAGAAATTCGGCAAACCAATGGAAGAAGTCTTTGACGACTCCAAATACCAGCAAATGCACATTGACATGTTTCCCGACGGCATCATCCATGCCGAATGCTTTGGCGGTGAAATTGACTTGCTTCTGAACCGGCGCGTAACAGTTGGCTTCTTCCCCTGGCGCTTTGTAGACGGCGAATCCAGCATCGGGCGCGCTGTCGCCTTCGTAGATGACGACGAGTACGAAAAGCTCATGGAAAAGAAAGCCAAAATGCCGAAGACTCGCTTTGGCGATGCCTACGATCCCGTCCATGTAGAACGCATTAATAAGCTGACCGCTGCCAACCTGGCATAAACTATATTCAGTTAGTAAAGAAGGAGTACAGAAATGCGACTAGACCCCCCTGAGAAAGTATCTGAAGAGCAATTGACTTTTCACGTAAGTGAAATTGAGCCTTTGCTTCAAGCACCCTCTATGGATTTGAAACCCTGGCCCGGTGCGATTGTCAAGCTCAAAGATGGGCGTACCCTCTACATCCGCGAGGCAAAGATGGAAGAAGCCCCAATGATGTTAGGGTACATGAAGAAAGTTATGGAAGTTGATCATGACTTCTATGACATCGTTGGTGCTCGCGTCTATGCAGAAATTCTGGGCTGGTACCGCAAACGCCTCAAAGACCCCTACACCCTCGTTGGGTTGATTGATGGTTTATGGGCTGGCTTTGCCAATGGCCGTCTATTGAATGAAGATATCAATATCAGCCTGCACACAATGGCACTGGTACGCGGTGGTCGCATAGGAGCAGTAATGTACTACGCTAAAGCGTACTATGGTTTTGAAATCCTGGGGAACAAAGAGTGGTGGGCAACCTACGAAAGCTACAACGGTTGGATGCGTTGGGGGCTGGGCATGGCACAACCTTCTTACCCCTGGCCAGATTATCAACACGAACTGGGTGGTGCACGGGTATACTACATCACCAAGAAATACTGGGATAAGGTTGTCAAGGACTACATCCGCCAGATGGCTGGCGCAGATCTCGATTTCAATGTTCCCGATGAAGTTGTCAAAGCAAATGAAGTAATGCGCATTCCTGAAGAGGTCATGGTCTAACCTGACGCCTAAATTTCCCAAAACTCGGAAGCCTGCAGGCTTCCGAGTTTTTATTTTCTGTGTCGGTGTACTGATTCCAATCAAAATTGTTCTCACAATTCAAGATATAATAAAAATGCACAATTACATGAAATAGTCCTTGTAGTTTCAAGATACTTCATGAATAGCATAACGTAGCCTCATCCGCAATTGGGCATCGGTTCAAATCTCGAAGGAGGTGGAAGATGCAGATTACAAAGGCTGAGGTTATCCCAGTTGAACTGCCTTTGAAAAAACCGGTCCGGGCTGCCGGTATACCCGAGATTAACCGCATCACCGCAATTTTTGTCCGTTTGGAAACCCGCCAAGGTCAAAGCGCATGGGGATGTACAGTTGCCCAGGCAGACCTCACCCGGGAAAAGCCGGAAAACGTCATCCGAAAATGTCATGAGTGTGCATCTTTGGTCCCAGACCTTAATCCACTCAACATTGAGTTTTCCATTGCACAACTAGCCTGTTTATCCAAAGCGCCGGCCCCTGTGATGTGTGCATTTGATCTCGCCTTTCATGATCTGCTTGGCCTTGCAGCCGGAATGCCAGTGTATCGAATTTTGGGCGGATTTCGCAATCGCATTCAAACCTCTATCACCATCCCGCTCGCCCCACTTGATGAAAGCGTCGAAATGGCGCGGGAATATGCTGCCTTAGGTTTCCGTATGTTAAAAATTAAAGGCGGCGCGAATCCCGAAGAAGATGTCCGCCGCGTTCAGGCCATTCATCAGGCACTTCCTCACCACGTTCTTCGCCTGGACGCAGATGGCGGTTATTCGGTTCAGGAAGCGCTAGAAGTATCCCGAGCTTTAGGAAATATCCTGGAAATGCTCGAACAACCAACACCCGCTAATGACTTGACATCACTTCGACAGGTCAAAGAATACAGTCCGGTGCCGGTTCTGGCTGATCAAAGTGTAACTGACCCATCCTCTGCACTCGGACTGGCAGCACATCAAGTTGTTAACGGCTTGAGCGTTAAACTGGTCGCTTGCGGTGGGTTACGCAATGGCCGGCAAATGGATGCTATTGCCCGAGCAGCGCATCTGGCAACAATGATTAGTTGTTATATTGAACCTGCATTGTTAATTTCAGCCGGACTAAGCCTGGCTTTATCCAGCTCCAATGTTCACTATGGAGACTTGGATGGACATCTCAGTCTGGCAACGGACCCATCAGAGGGCGGTTTTCATCTGGAAGATGGATGGTTAATTGCCAGTGATACACCTGGCTTGGGCAGTGCTGTGAACATTGGTTGAAATGTAGATGGACCTACCATAACAACCGAGCTAAGGTGAGAGCATTCTTGGGCGCGTAACCACCAAAATCATTGTTGAAAAAAATGTAAACTTCTTGTGCCCCCTTTGTCGTCATTGTTTGTGCCAGTTGGGCAATTTCTTCTAATTCTTCCATCGAGTAATTATCCGCATACCAGCGCCTGCGCCCATGCAGGCGAATATATGCTCGCTGTCCGGTTACCCAATCTGTCAAGCGAGAGCGCGGTGAATCGGCACTCACCCATGCTGCTCCCATTTCACACAATAAAGAACGCGTCTCGTCGCATTCCCAATGTTTGGAACGAAACTCGACCGCTATACGAGTCGGATCATCAAACGTTTGTAAAACTTCCCGTAGTCTTTGCGGATCAAAAGGGGTTATTGGAGAGACCTGCAACAACAACATACCCAAACATTCACCCAACAAGTTAGCCGAACGATTAAACCCCCGAATGTCTGTCTCACAGTTTTGCAGACATTTATGGTGTGTGATCAGCTTGGGAACTTTCAATACATAACGAAAAGCCGGGGTAACCTGTTCGCGCCACTTGTGATATGTGGTATCAGCAAATATACGATAGAAAGTAGCGTTGATTTCAACCGCTGCAAAATGCTCAAGATAGAATGAAAACCAGCGATTCTTGGGTAAATCAGTGGGGTAAAAATCTCCCCACCAGTGATCATAAGACCAACCTGAGGTACCAATCCAAAATCTTCGAGTGTCCTGTTTCATCGCTTCTTAATCCCTATTATACAAATCTAGCGAATCACAGAAGCCAATAAGGTATATAATTACGCACTATCAGTTAGGAATTTGGGAAATAAAACAACTCGATAAATTAAAAAATAACAGGTGGCGAGGGTGGGATTTGAACCCACATCCAAGGGCTTATGAGTCCCCTGCTCCGCCATTGAGCTACCTCGCCACAGCAGCGACCGCAATTTTATTACGTTACTGTTATTTTGTCAACTCAAATTTTCGTTCGAAACCCTGCATACAACACCCAAGGGGCCCGGTGTATCACAAATATTGCGTTCCGGATACACAGGCTCTACACCATAATTTGCGAAAGAAATTTCTGAGTTCGCTCGTGGCGCGGAGAAGAGAATATTTGCTCCGGCGGACCCTGTTCAATGATTTGTCCTTCATCCATAAAGATTACTTCATCAGCGGCAGCCCGGGCAAAATTCATTTCGTGAGTCACCACAACCATCGTGGTACCCTCGCGTGCCAGCATGAGCATCACATCCAGCACTTCTTTAATCATTTCGGGATCTAAGGCACTGGTTGGCTCATCAAAAAGCATGATCTTTGGATTCATCGCCAACGCGCGTGCAATTGCCACGCGTTGTTGTTGACCACCAGATAATTGGCGTGGATAGTTGTACGCTTTATCACCGATTCCCACTCGCTCTAGTTGTTCTAAGGCGATCCGTTCAGCCTCTTGTCGGCTGCGTTTGCGTACAATTTGTTGTGCCAGGGTCACATTTTGCAATACACTCAGGTGTGGATACAGGTTAAAATGCTGGAACACCATGCCAATTTCAGCACGCAAGGGGGGCAGCTTACGCTCGTCAGCAACGACGGGTTGCCCATCCACCCATACCTCACCATGCGTCGGGGCTTCGAGCCGATTAATACAGCGCAGCAGGGTGGATTTTCCCGAACCACTGGGCCCAATAATCACCAAGACAGTCCCTTGTCTAACCGTCAAGCTCACGCCGCGCAACGCCTGTAGCGTACCAAATTCCTTCCACACATTACGCATAACAATCATTTCGCCATCATCGTTCATGACTGTGGTACCGCCTTTCCAACACCTTGACCAGCATAGAAAGCAGCATAGTCATAGACAGATAAATCACCGAGAGCGTTGCGTAAGCTTCGGGATAGCGAAAAGTCTGACCAGCATACAAGCGTGCCACCTGTGTGATGTCACGCACCGCCAACACCGAAACCAACGATGAATCTTTCAACATTGAGACAAAATCATTCCCCAGCGCCGGCAACACATTGCGAATCGCTTGTGGCAAGATGATATAACGCATTGCCTGCCAATAGGTCATCCCCTGCGAACGCGCTGCTTCCATTTGCCCCCGATCAATGGACTGGATACCTGCACGAAACACCTCTGCCAGAAAAGCGCCATAGGTGACCGCAAGCGCAATGATTGCACGCACGTTCATCGGCACACCTTTGTTTTCCAGCAAGACCAGAGGTTGCGCTATACTATAAAATCCCAACGCGTTCAACCAGTGTCCAAAGCTATTTAACAACTGCACCACTGTCGGGACACCCACCAACGCAATGAAAAAGATCAACACCAGCATAGGAATGCCGCGAATCAGCTCAACATATAAAGTCGCAATATTGCGCCCCAGAATGTTTTGCGAGATGCGCCCCATACCGGTCACCAAACCAATCACCAGTGCAATCAAAAAGGCTGTCAGTGTGGTCATCATCGTCACACTCAAACCAGCCACAATAAACCGAAATGCTTCTAAGTAGGTTTCAGACAGATAAATTGTCCTTGCAGTGATCAGAGCAATCAATACCACTGCTATAACCCACCAAGGAAATCTGTTCAATCGTTCCAAAAGCCTAGCAGTGCGCGGTGTCACCGGAGCAATAGGTCGTATCGCCGGGTAAGAATCTTCATAAGCCATTTTAATATCCTCCATCATCCGGCAATTCAGGCACCCAGGCAAAACCCGGATGCCCGAACCGCGCGAAAAGCCGCTATTGTTTGATATCTTCTGAGGTGATTTTGAAATCTGGGCCGAAGAATTTTTGATTGATTTTATCGAGCGTCCCATCCGCCTGCATGGCGCTTAATGCCTTGTTGACAGGCTCAACCAGATCACTGCCTTTTGGGTAAATAAAGCCCAGCTCATCACTGGAAATCGAGGGACCAATCAGCTCCAGCTTATCGGCATTCTCACCCATATACCCCATGCCCGCCACTGCATCTATAATCACCGCATCCAGATCGCCGGAAATTAGCGCCTGCACAGCAAAGGGAAACTGCTCAAATGCTTTGATGCGACTCTCAGGCAAATATTGCTTGGCGGTTTCATAATTGGTTGTATTCGCCTGAGTGCCTAACACTAATTTCTCGTCTTTAACAATATCCTCAATGCTACTAAAGCGGTTTTCCCCCTTGCGCACCAGCAAACGCTGTTGAATCTTAATATATCCGATCGAAAAGTCAACAATTTTTGCTCGATCTTCAGTGATGGTGATCCCATCGGCGCCCACATCATACTGTCCATCCGCCACAGCTTGGATCAATCCATCCCACGCTGCTTCAACAAAAACTGGGGTGCAGTGCAGGCGAGTGCAAATCTCATTCCAAGCTTCGTAGTCCCATCCTCCTGGCTCGCCAGTACTAACCAGAATGTAATTAAACGGCAAATAAGCATTCTCAACAGCTATCTTAATTTCGCGACAGCCCAAATCTACAATTGCAGTTTCTGCTGAACCAAGACAACCTTGAGGTTGTGCAGTAGGCTGGGTGCCCTGCGGTACAGCCTCAGTCGGACCGGCAACTGGTGTTTGAGCAGGTGTGCAAGCCGCCAACAAACTTGCAAACCAGACAGCAATGAGCAGAAGAGTTCTCTCTTTCATCTTTATATCCTCCGAATTTTTTGATTGAATTTGAACAGAATCCAAAAACTCCATGATAGTTTAATCAACGATAACAGCACAGTCAGCCGAACGGCACGATAGGGAGAGATTGCTGAAGCTGGCCAAGCTGTGCTGTGCCAGGCTCTGTTCCATCAATCTCTCCAGGAAGGGTATAAGATGTAGACCTTCTTCTCACACCTCCAATGTTTTGGACCGCTTAAGACAGTTCCCAATGATCACGTAATAAAAAAAGACCTTCCTTTCCGGAAGGTCTTTTCTACGCTGTAGATTTATCTAGGTCGCTCAAAGCGTAAACAACCGAACCTCCCTGGAAAGGTCGGGACTATTTACGCTTCGCTTAGCTCCGAAATAGACTAACATCAAAACAATTTATAACATGCTGGTTTTCAAATGTCAAGGCATTAATCTTAAGAATTTATAACACAGTTGCTGGCTATTGCCTATTTGCTCCCGGCACTGACCGGCTTGCACCTGCCAAAGCGCTGGCAAGCCTATCTGGCTTCCCGGGATCGGCTGAGTTTTGTCCAATTGGGCTTATGGTCCCTGGAGTGGCTGTATGTCCCAAGGCATCTCAAGGTCTGGCGACGCTTA
>DYEC01000026.1 GCA_020725865.1 Anaerolinea sp.
ATGCGTGCAGGCGCCTGCGCACCGGCGCGCTTTTACCAGCCGCCCTGTCCGCACTGCGGCAAATACGGCGGACATGCCGAAGACTGCACCGGCAAACCCAGCCGCTTTCTGGGACAGTATGCGGACTATCTGGAGGATTGAGCAGGGTACACGCCGCAAGGAGCCTGAGCGCATGAGCCCTTCCCGCACCCGTTCCCCGCATTCGCTGACGCCCTATCAGCGGCAGGTATTGCTTCTGCTCGCACAGGGGCTGACGACCAAAGAGATCGCCCTGCGGCTGAAACGCCGGCCGTGCAGTATCCAGCGCCGGATCGCCGAGATCAAGCGCCGCCTGCAGGCGGAGACGCGCGCTCAGGCAGTTGCCCGCGCCGCGGCGCGCGGCTTGCTGGCGGGGGATGGACAATAACTTCGGTTTACCGTGTCAATCGGATCAGGTAGCGGTAGCGGTCGCCGCGGTAGAGGATTTTGACAAACTCCACCGGCTGGCGGTTCTGGTTGTACATCAGCCGTTCGTTGAGCAGGAGCGGCGCACCGGCTTTGATCTGCAGGAGTGCCGCCTCCTGCGGCGTGGCAAGCGTCACTTCCAGCGTCTCTTCGGCTTCGCTGGGGATGATGCCGAATTTGTCCTGCAGGAGGCGGTAGAGCGAGCCGACCGCTTCCAGTTCCTCGCGGCTGATGCTCTGCTGTTCGTTCAGCGCCTTGGGAAGAGCGCGATTGTCACCGATGATCTGAACAGCTTTCGCTCAGTGGCGGACAAGTTGGGACTGGAGCATCAAGTATGCCGGTTCCATTTGCGCCGTTGGGGGGGACGAACGCTGCAGGAGCTCAGGGACACCGTACCCAAAGAATGGTTGTGGGTATTGGCTGAAATCGGGAGCTTGCTGGCTGAATTGTCCCCTGAAGGCAACTGCCGCTTGTTTGAGCTCTGGAAACAGATCGAGGAGGGGAATTTCTTGCCTCTTGACTATTTTCGAAATTCACCCATCGCTGATGTTACAAACACCCACAATGACCTCTTGACAATTTCATTTTTTTTGCTATAATTATTGTAGCTAATGCTCAACATTTGAGCAAATGCTCAAAAAATTTTCCTGAGCTCACAATAATGAATAAAGATGAGCGTTTGACCGCCAAGGTGGCGACTCTCTACTACATAAAAAATTTAACGCAGGAAGAGATAGGTAGACAGCTAGGGATCTCGCGCCAGATGGTAGGTCGAATTCTGAAGGATGCCAAAGAAAAGGGGGTAGTGGAAATCCGTGTGAATTCTCTGGCATTTCCTTTTCTTTCTCTTGAAGAAAAACTGGAAAGTCGATATGGGTTAAAAGAGGCGGTTGTTGTTGCCTGTGAAAGTGACGACGACGAAGTTGCGAAAATGGTACTGGGGCGTGCTGGTGCCCAGTATATAAGCGATCACCTGGAAGATCATATGATATTGGGAATTTCCTGGGGGCGGACCATGGCGAAAGTTGCTGAGTCGCTGGTGCCACGCAAGACTCGGGGAGTTAAGATTGTCCAGTTGAATGGTGGTCTTGGAAGAGGAGGACGGTTGACCAATGCGGGTCAACTTGTAATAGAGTTTAGTACTGCTTTTGGAGCTGAAAGCTATTTGCTTAATGCACCTGCAATTGTAGAAAGCATGGAGGCAAGTAAAGCGATTCGTTCTGCTTACTTTGTCTCCTCAGTTTTTGAAATCATCGATCACACGGATATGTGTGTTTTTTCGATTGGGACATTAGACCAAACCTCAGTGTTGTTGGAGGCAGGTTATATTACGTCAGAAGAAGCAAGACGCTTAATAAGCTTGGGCTGTGTTGGTGATATTTGCGGTAGGTGGTTTAATGAAAAAGGCGAGATTGTCGATAAAGATTTGAACGAAAGGACAATTGGCATACAGTTAGAAACATTACGACAGAAGAAGTTTTCAGTTGCGATTGCTGGTGGGAATCATAAGGTTAAAGCAATCCGAGCCGCACTCACACAGCGATATTGCAATGTACTAATTACCGATGAGTATACTGCACGAGAATTGTTGGGTGATCAATAATTGGAGTTTCATCATTTCTAACGTTGGAGGACGATCGAATGAAGGCTGCAGTATTATTTTCACCGGGGGACTTGAGGGTAGTTGATGTCCCGGTACCTGAAGTAAACGACAGGGAGGTTTTAGTAAAGGTTGGATCGGTGGGAGTTTGTGGATCAGACATTCCCCGTGTCATGACCAAGGGGGCGCATCATATGCCAATTACCATAGGGCACGAATTTTCGGGAGAAATCGCGAAAGTAGGGAAAGGTGTGAATGGATGGAAAGAGGGCGATCGGGTTACTGTTGCCCCATTAATGCCTTGTTTTAAGTGCTACTGGTGTCAGCATGGAAAGTTTGGCCTTTGTGAGGATTATGATTATTTTGGCTCGCGAACAAATGGTGCTCTTGCGGAATATGTTAAGGTTCCCGCGACAAATTTAGTTCGTGTCCCCTCTAATCTTAGCTTTGAAGAAGCCGCTATGTCTGATCCGGCTGCAACTGCGTTGCACACCCTGGAGCGTGGAAAATTGGGTTTGCAAGATACTGTTGCGGTGTATGGTGTGGGACCAATTGGATTTTTCATTATCGAATGGGCACGAATTTTGGGACTGAAGCAAGTTATAGCGGTAGATGTGTTTGAAGAGAAACTGGAATTAGCAAAAAAAATTGGCGCTACCGTGCTTATCAATGCAAAAAAAGTTGATCCAGTCGAAGCAATAATGGATGTAACAGATGGCTTTGGCGCTCAGATGGTCATTGAAGCGGCCGGATTGGAAACGACACAACTGCAATCTATTCTTAGTACCCGAAAACACGGGTATGCAGTGTTTCTTGGGATTTCCTACGAGAAGCTAGATTTGCCCCCCAAGGCTGTGGATCAAATTATGCGAAAAGAGCTTTACGTAACCGGCTCGTGGAACTCTAATTCTCTACCTTTTCCCGGACATGAGTGGCAACTAGCGGTGGATTATATGGCCAACAAGTACTTAGATGCTAAAACGTTGATTTCTCATCGGTATCGACTGGAGGATGCACCTCAAGTTTTCCAGAAGCTTATACAACGCGATTTCGCGTTCAACAAGGTGGTCTTTAATCTTCAGTAAAGTTGCTTAACAATGAACCCTGGACCGTTTGTTTTAGCAATTGACGCTGGCACAGAGAGCATTCGTTCTGGGCTATTTGATTCATCCGGAAAACCAATTGCAATTGCATCCCACCCTTATCAAACGTTCTTTCCGTATCCTGGATGGGCTGAGCAAAGCCCACTTGATTGGTGGGATGGATTAAAAAAGACGGTGGCAGAGTGTATTCAACAAGCAAATATTCTTCCGGAAGCAGTCAAAGCAATTGCGATAGATGCAACCTCTTCTACTGTGCTTCCAGTTGATTCGACTGGAAAGCCACTGTCCAATGCAATACTATGGATGGATGGGCGGGCATCAAAAGAAATAGAGCTGATTCGCCAGACCAATCATCCGGTGCTCAAGTACAGTGGTGGTGAGGATGCAGTCGAGTGGATGGTGCCTAAGATGTTGTGGCTGAAGAAAAACCATCCAGAGATTTATCAGAAGGCAAGTAAAATCGTTGAGTGCTTAGATTGGTTGAATTTTAAGCTAACTGGTGAATGGGTTGCTTCTATTTGCAATGCAACCTGTAAATGGAATTATGTTAGCCGAGAAAATGGGTGGCCAGATGATTTCTTCAAATTGATTGGTTTGGGGGATTTTCGAGAAAAATGGCCTGCAAAAGTGGTTTCGCTAGGAGAAGTTCTTGGTGTTTTGACTTCGGATGCTGCGAATGAATTAGGTTTGATTGCCAGTATTCCGGTATGTCAGGGAGGAATTGATGCCCATATTGGTATGTTGGGTATGGGTGTGGTTTCTGCTGGCGATTTGAGTTTAACCATAGGTTCTTCTTCTGTTCATCTTGGGTTAATGGAAGAACCGGTATGGAGCAAAGGCATTTGGGGCCCTTATCCTGATGCGGTGATACCGGGACTTTGGCTTGCTGAGGGTGGGCAAGTTTCAACAGGTGCAATTACAAAATGGTTTCGCGAACAGCTTGGATATCCTGAGGTTCAATTATCAACACAGATGGGGATAAATGCTTATCAGATTTTGGCGGATGAGGCTAGTCGCGTTCCGCCGGGATCAGATGGGTTGATTGCACTTGACTTCTGGCAGGGTAATCGCACCCCTTATCGCGATCCCCATGCCCGTGGCGTTTTTGTTGGGTTGACACTCAATCATACTCGAGCTCATCTTTATCGTGCGATATTAGAGTCGGTGGCATTTGGTACACGAAATATCCTGGAAACTATGGCAAATGCGGGTTGTGTCTTTGATAAGATTATTGTTGGTGGGGGCGGTTCCAAAAATCGTCTATGGCTTCAGATTCATGCTGACGTGTGTCAACGGCCCTTGAGAACAGTAGCATTCCAAGATAGTTCTCTATTGGGGGGGGCTATTTGTGCAGCTTTAGGTGCCGGCTGGTATCCGTCATTAGTTGAAGCCTCATCATCCATGACGCGCGTGGAGGGTGTGGTTGAGCCAAACCCCAAAGTCTATGAACAATATGAGTATTCATATCGCAAATATGTAGAAATTTATCATCAGCTCAAAGAAATCATGACAGATCTCTCAATGTCCTCGGCAGGAGGTCAGAGATAATGGTTTTACACCTAAAAGATATTTCAAAACGGTTTCCTGGTGTCCAGGCATTAGATAAAGTGACTCTTTCGGTAGAAGAGGGTGAAGTTCACTGTGTTTTAGGGCAAAATGGGGCAGGAAAATCCACCCTGATCAAAATTCTGACAGGCGCCCATCAAGCGGATGAAGGAGAAATTCTTTATAAAGGTCATAAAGTTCTCATTCCTAATCCTCACGCAGCATTAGAAATGGGTATTAGTGTCATTTATCAGGAGTTAGATTTGGTTCCCCATTTGTCCGCGATGGAAAATATCTTTCTGGGACGGTTCCCAACTCGAGGGGGGGGAATTATTAACTGGGGCAAGGTACGTAACGACACAAGAGATATTTTGGAGAAACTGGGTTGCACCTTAAATCCTAACATCCCGATTAATGAATTGAGTCCGGGCGAACAACAAATGGTTGCGATTGCAAAGGCGGTCAGCTATAACGCATCGGTCATTGTTATGGACGAGCCTACTTCTTCGCTATCAGAGCGTGAACAGCAGCAGCTCTTCAAGATTATTGGTGATCTCAAGAAACATAACACCACGATCATTTATATTACGCATAAGTTTGAGGAAGTTTTTTTGCTTGGTGATCGTGCAACCGTTTTGCGAGATGGCAGGTTAATCGGTACTTGGAAAGTCAAAGAGATTACTCAAGATTTTCTTGTGGAACAGATGATTGGTCATCCTGTATCGCGAAGTGCTTTATCTGGCAACATGAGTAAGCAGGATGAGTTATTGAGAGTGGAAGGAATATCAACAAGCAAGTTACTCAAGGACATCTCATTTTGTATTCGCCGCGGAGAAGTAGTGGGGCTGGCTGGGTTAGTGGGCTCGGGACGAACAGAATTATTAAGGATCTTATTTGGTGCTGACCCAATTGAACAAGGGAAGATTTTTCTTGAAGGCAGGCCATTTGTCCCTCAAAATCCGCGTGTGGCCAAGCAATATGGTGTGGGACTTGTTCCTGAAGATCGTAAGACTCAAGGATTAGTGCTTTCCCTTTCAGTATTTGAGAATATGATTTTGACAAGCTTACATAAGTTTCAACGAGCCGGTGTGATGAAACGTAGAGAGGCTCTTTCAGTTGCTTCTTCTCAGGCACAGCGGCTTAGGGGAAAAATACCTTCAATGTTCGCTGAAGTCAGTACGCTTAGCGGCGGTAATCAGCAAAAAATAGTCTTGTCAAAATGGCTAATTTCAGGAACTAAACTGCTTTTGCTTGATGAGCCAACGCGAGGCATTGATGTTGGAGCTAAAGAAGAAATATATCAAATTATTCGCGAGTTAAGTCGCGAAGGCATTGGTATCATCATGGTTTCGTCTGAGTTTCCAGACCTGCTAGCAGTTTGTGATCGTATTTTAGTAATGAGGTCGGGGAGATTGGTGGGCGAGTTTGATCCAAAAATAGCGACGAAAGAAGAAATCATGGAATGTGCCATTATTGGCGATATTCAGTTTGTACCAGAGCCAGCATTCAAAAGTGAGTGTGGAGGAGTATAACCAAGATGATGTCGGAAAGTTTTCCTCAAACCAGAATGTCATTTGGCTCCCGAGCTCTAAAATTTGTGAAGGAGCAGAACCTGTTATTTTTATTCTTGACGATGGTCATAATAGCTTCATTTGTCTCAGATCGTTTCTTATCGCCAAGAAATATTTTTAACCTCATGCAGCAATCATCCATTTCGGGTGTTGTAGCAATTGGAATGACTTTTGTCATTCTGCTGGGGGGAATTGATCTGGCGGTGGGTTCTGTCATGGCAGTTTGTGCTATGGTTGTTTCAATTGCGCTGATGCATTGGGGGTGGTCTATTCCGCTGTCCGTTGCTATAGCGTTATTGGTCGGTGGCTTTCTAGGACTTATTAGTGGTTTAGTGGTTACGATTGGTAAGGTTCCACCCTTTATTGCCACATTAGCAACCATGGTAGCAGCCCGAGGGCTGGCATTGCTCAGCACGGATGGTCAGCCGGTCTTTGGTTTGCCGCAACCGTTCTTGTTTCTGGGTGCTGGCTATATTGGACCGGTACCTGTCGCGGGAATAATTTGGTTACTCTGCACTTTTATAGCGGGTTTGGTATTGCGTTTCACAGTGTTTGGAAGGAGTCTCTATGCTATTGGTGGTAACTACGAGGCAGCACGGCTTTCTGGCATTCGAACACAATTTTATACAACGTTGGCTTATGTTGTTTCAGGTTTTACATCTGCATTAGGCGGTGTGCTTCTGGCTTCTTGGTTAAGCGTTGGGCAACCGACGACAGGCACAGGCATGGAATTAACGGCAATCGCTGCAGTTGTATTAGGAGGCACGAGCTTGAGTGGAGGTAAAGGGGGGATGAGCGGTACATTAATTGGTGTTTTGTTATTGACAATTATTACTAATATTTTCAATCTTAAGGGTGTTTCTTCTTACTATCAGCAAATCTTTATGGGTGCAATCATTGTCGTTGCTGTTGTCTTAAGTAAGTACTTGTCGGTGCGGACAACCAGGTAACACTTGTAGAGAGGAGGTGGTGATTAACAGGAAGACAGGGTAATGAAAGGTTTTTGTGACCATGCATCCGAATACATTTGAATAATAAGGAGAAAAGGAAATGAAAAGTTACCGCATATTTACAATTCTGACTTTGTTTGTTCTTGTTTTTGCAATGGTGGCTTGCACTACTCAAACGGCAACGCCTGCTCAGCAACAAGGACAAACTACTGAGAAGAAAGTTGTGATTGGTTTCTCGCAGGTAACCCTGGATTCGCCCTTCTATGTAGAGTTGATGAAGGCAGCACAAGCTGAGGCAGAGAAAAATGGTGCAGAGCTGGTATACCTGGATGCTCAAAACAACATTGAAAAACAGATCAAGGACATTCAGGACCTGATCACGCGCGGTGTGGATGTCATGATCCTTAATGCGGTCAACCCGGAAAGCATTGCACCAGCAGTAGAGGCACTCAACAAAGCCAATATTCCCATTGTTACAGTAGATCGTCCGATTACGCCGAAGGTTGCATCATTTGTTGGACGCGACAATTTTGAAATGGGGCGGTTATCTGGGGAATATGCCGCCAAGTTGTTAAACGGCAAAGGCAAGGTCATCGAGATTCAAGGTGCGGCG
>DYEC01000001.1 GCA_020725865.1 Anaerolinea sp.
AGGGATGCCGGCGTCAATGGCTTTCATGATGGGTTCTTTGAAGAGGACGTTATCGGTGACGGTGAGAGCGATACCGTCCGGTTTAGCGGCGACAGCCTGGTCAATCAATGAGGCAGTCTTTTCCAGGTCAAACTTGTCCGGACCCAGAACCTGCACATCAACGCCCATTTGAGCGGCGGCGTCCTTGATACCCTGCTCAACAGTGCACCAGAAAGAATCCCAGGCACATAGGGCGTGCTGCACCATGATGAATTTAAGTGGTTTTTCGCCAGCGGGTGCCTCAGGTGCTTTGGTGGGTTCGGCGGGCGCTTCGGGTGCCTTGGTGGGTTCGGCGGGTTTTTCTGGGGCTTTGGTTGGCTCAGCGGGTTTCTCTGGCGCAGGCGTTGCTGCCGGTTGGCAGGCTGTCAAGACCAAACTTAACAGGACGACCAGTGTCAATAGAACATGAAACTTTCTCATTTTCTTCCTCCTGTATGTGAGAATACCCTTGAACAACGGTTTTCATTACTTTTGCTTTAATTGAGAGGCTACTACTTGTGAGTTGTCACCTCCTTTAGGTTGGGTTACTGGTCTGATGACTAATCAGTCATCAGACCAGTTCAAGATTAAATTTAGCGGTATGTGCCTGCCAGTTCCTCGACGATATCCACATTGGATTTGTCAATGAAGCCTGGTCCAGTGGCTGAAATGCCAAGGGCGGGGCTGATATTCTGGCGCAGATAAAGCACCAGGGACATGACTGTGCCATAACCGATTAGATATGGTTGAGCGTCCATCACAAACAGGGTGATCCCTTCGCGAATATATTTAATATTCGCTGGGCTGATATCAAAGGTGACATGCTTAAGGTCGCCGGCTTTGATGCCCTGTGCTTCTACAAAGGCATAGAATGGATCAGATCCAGCCGGACCAACCGTCATAAAGGCGTCAACATCTGGATGGGCAGTATAGTAGTCACTGATGGTTGTTTGAACTTGCGCAGCATCTTCGCCTTTGACACCCAATACCTCTCCTGGTATGCCCTTTTCTTTCAGGGCATCCAGGAAGCCACGGCAACGGGCATCTAGTCCGGTATGGCCTACCTGATGGTTGACGCAGACAGCTTTTTTGACGCCAGCCTCTGCCAGCTTCAAGCCACCATAATAACCCTGCACGTAGTCCTCAGCACCCCAAAAGGTTAAATATGGAATGCCATCTTTTTCGGGTCCCTGACCAGTATCATAGGCAACCACCGGGATTCCAGATTCGATGGCTTTTGTGACCGGTTCTTTGAAGAGCACTGGATCTGTAATGACAACACCCATGCCATCCGGTTTGGTAGCGGCCGCCTGATCAATCAGAGCCGCGGTCTTTTCGACGTCAAATTTGTCCGGACCGTAGATTGTGACCTCGACGCCCATATGTTTGGCAGCGTCTTGCATACCTCTTTCAACGACGCACCAGTACGGATCATAGGCACACATCGCATGCTGTACCATTGCCAACTTGAGCGGTTTGTCTGCTGGTACGGGTTGCTTGCCTAACATTTTGGCATCCACGAAGCCTGGACCGGTGGCAGTGACGGGCAATGCCGGGCGAATACCAAATTTGTTCGCCAGCATCAGATACATGACCGCACCGTATCCCTGGAGGTATGGCTGCTGGTCAACTGCGAAGAGGGTTGTGCCGTCTTTGATCTTAGCTTCGACTTCGGGGGTGACGTCGAAGGTACCATGCACTACACCCTTGACACCTTCGGCATCGAGGAAGGCATAGAAGGGGTTGGCTCCGCTAGGCCCGAGGGTGAGGAAGGCGTTGACATCCGGGTTGGCGGCGTAGAAGTCGCTGATGGTGGTCTGGCTCTGTGCGGCGTCTTCGCCCTTAACGCCAAGGACTTCGGCTTTTAGATTCTGAGCTTTGAAAGCGTCAACGAAACCCTGGCAACGCTTATCAAGACCGGCGTGACCGACTTGATGGTTGATGCAGACGCCGCGCTTGGCGCCAGCCGCAATCAGCCGGACACCGCCTTGGTAGCCACCCTGATACTCATCCTGACCAAGGTAGGTAAGGTAGGGGATGCCGTCTTCCAGAGGACCCTTGCCGGCGTTATATGCCAGAACAGGGATGCCGGCGTCAATGGCTTTCATGATGGGTTCTTTGAAGAGGACAGGATCAGTGACAGTGAGGGCGATGCCGTCCGGTTTGGCGGCGACAGCCTGGTCAATCAATGAAGCGGTCTTTTCCAGGTCAAACTTGTCCGGTCCCAAAACCTGCACATCAACGCCCATTTGAGCGGCGGCGTCCTTGATACCCTGCTCAACAGTGCACCAGAAGGAATCCCAGGCGCACAGGGCGTGCTGTACCATGATGAATTTGAGCGGTTTTTCACCTGCGGGTGCTTCAGGTGCCTTGGTGGGCTCGGCAGGTGCTTCGGGCGCTTTGGTGGGTTCGGCGGGTTTTTCCGGGGCTTTGGTTGGCTCAGCGGGTTTCTCTGGCGCAGGCGTTGCTGCTGGCTGACAAGCAGTCAACAGGATGCTTGCCAGTACGACAATGCTTAACAGGACACGCAATTTTTTCATTTTTCCTCCGTTCATTTCGCCTTTTTCTTGAAAAGATATGTGGTGCAGTTATTGCAGTATTTGATCCGTATCACCTCCTCATTAGACTAACGACTGGAAATACCATGCTGGCAGCAGGGTTTTTACTAGTCGGCTTTGCCTAAATAGGTGTTGCTGATGACTGCCAGGATGATGATCAGACCGGCAGTTGCCTGGAAGACCTGGATTGGAATCTGCATCAGCACAAGACCCTGGTCGAGCATCTGAAGTAAAAACGTACCCAGCACAGCACCAATGATGGTGCCGTAGCCGCCCGTCAGCCGTACACCGCCAATAACACTAGCGGCAACTACAATCAGCTCCATGCCCTCCCCGCGCAACGGGTCAACGCTCATGCGATGTGCAAATTGAAGGACGCTGGCGATGCCGACTAGCATTCCAGTGAGTGTGAAATTCATGATTTTGACTCGGGCAACGTGCACACCCTGTGCAAGAGCAGCTTCTGGTGCTCCACCTGCAGCGAAGATCCAATTACCATAGCGGGTACGCATCAAAACAAAGGTAAAAATCGCCGCCAGCAAGAGAAACCAAATCATTGAGGTGCGGAAAGCCTGTACACCAAAGAGGTTGTTAAGCAGGGTGAAATCACCGTTCATGATCTTGAAGACTGGAATAGGCTCGCCTTTGTAGGTTGCAAAATCGCCTCCGCCAATGGCACGCACGATTCCGCGATAAGCCAACATGGTGCCTAGAGTGGCAATGAAAGAGGGAATTCTGGTCTTGATAACAATCAAGCCATTCAAACATCCTAACAGGGTGCTGGAAACCAGTGCCAGAAGTATGGAGAGCCAGACTGGCCAACCCGCTATCAATGATAATGCTAAGACATAGCTGGCAACCGCAAAATTAGAGCCAACTGAAAGATCGAATTCACCAGAAATCATCAGCATCGCAACACCAATCGTGACGATTCCGGTGATACTCCCAAAGGTCAATATATTGCCAATCGAAAGTGGGGTCAGGAAATAGGGTGCCGCAAATGAGAAGAAGGTGAAAAGCAGGAGAAGGACGATCAGCGCAACAGCTTCGGGCATATAGGATAAGCGGTGTCGAATCTGTGGCAGTTTTTTTGTGACCAAATCCATTTGGCACCTCAAGGTTCAGAAAGATGAATTGAATTGGTGTCCTGCCCCTGTGACATCCCTAAACACACATTTTTTGCAAATGTTTGCATAAGGTAGTGTAACAAAATTAAAGACAAAAGTCAATAGGGATAAGTGATATTCCTGAAGTCATGCTAGCCAGTAATTGGCTTGACCAATCGGATGAACTCTTCTGCTTTGCGGTCTATTTCTTCTTCTGGGGTGAGAGGGTTAATGCCGAAATCAGCACCCAGGCCGGGATCAACAACACCAACGCTCAGGTTAATACTGCGTCGCAGGATGGAATCAGTATGTGGCAGCATGTTTTTACGATAGCGTTGGGTTCCACTGGCATCGCGAAAATTGAGTAAATGTTCCATATTGTTATAAACATGCCAGCCACTATGGTAGACCACTTTGCTGTTCAAGGCTTTTGCAGCTTTTTCTGCTAATTCCTCATCTTCAAATTGAACGGTCAGCAGTGTGCAGCATTCGCCAGGATCATTAATGCGCCGGAAAGATACCCCCTCCAGTCCGCCAGCCTGAATGCCGGCTTTTAAGCGAGCTTTTTTCATCCGCAAGGTTTCTAGAATTACGTCGAGTTTTCTGAGCTGTCCAAGTGCAAAAGCCCCGGTCAATTCATTCATGCGCATATTAATGCCGATAAGCGTGCGATTGCCGACTTCAACACCTTTCCGAAGTGGAAAATGTCCTTGATCGTGAAAAGCGAAAGCGCGGCGGTAAAGTGTTTCATCGTTGGTGACCAACAACCCGCCATCGCCGCTGTTGATCACTTTGTAGTTATTGAGTGAGAATGCCGCGCAGGCACCGAACGTCCCCAATCGCTGCCCGCGATAACTTCCTCCAAGCGCCTGACAGCAATCTTCAATCACAATCAGGTTGTATTTTTGTGCTAAAGCCATGATTCTTTCCATGTCACATGGATTGCCCAGCATGTGAACGGGCATGATGACCTTAGTACGTGGGGTGATCTTACGCTCTGCATCTTGCGGGTCCATCGTAAGAGACTCATCCACTTCAACCAGTACTGGGATGCCGCCTACGGCTATTACTGAGGACATTGAAGCAATAAATGTATAGCCGGGCACAAGCACCTCATCGCCAGGCTGTAATCCAACCGCAACTAGGGATGCCATCAGCGCGCTGGTACCAGAATTGACCGCAACGCAATAATTTACTCCGATCTTTTGGGCAAATTCGCGCTCGAGCGTGTAAACTTTTTGTTTGAAGCGGAGGTCGTCATCCTTCCCATAGCGGGAAAGATAACCACTTTCTAAAACATCCATTACTTCTTTGCGTTCCTCGTCGCCAAAAAAGAAGAAACCTGGTCCTGGCATGTTACACCTCCTGAGTAATGCCGAATATTTTTATTATTATAATGCAAACGTTAGCATTTGGTACTAGCAAATTTGTTTACAATCCTCAAATTATCAGTAGCGGCTCAATAATGATATGATTATATTAGGAGGTGGAGTATGGTCTCTTATGTAACGCTTGGTTCCTTGAGGGTGAGCCGCTTTATTCTTGGCAGTAACCCGTTCAGTGGTTTTTCTCATCAAAGCCCGGCGGTTGATCTGGAAATGAAACGGTATTACACCACCGAGCGTATTAAGCAAACCATGCGAGAGGCGGAAGAACTAGGTGTCAATACGCTGATTGCGCGCACAGATTTTCACGTGATGCGCTTTTTGCTAGAATACTGGGATCAGGACGGTCAGATACAATGGTTTGCCCAGACCTGCCCGGAGGTAGGCGATCATGTAACTTGTATTAACCGCGCCGCAAGCGGAGGTGCAAAAGCCTGTCACATTCATGGCGGTGTCATGGATTATCTGCTTGCACAGGGACGCTTGGACGAAATTCCTCCGATGATTGATTTGATCCATCAGAAAGGTATGCTGGCGGGAATTGCGGGGCATAATCCGGAGGTTTTTTTGTGGGCGGAGGATGTCCGTCTGGATGTGGATTATTACATGTGTAGCTATTACAATTCCGCTCACCGTGACCAGCGCGCCGAGCATGTTCCCGGTATGGAAGAGTGGTTTCTGGAAGAGGACCGTGTCATTATGGCGCAAGTGATTCAAACGCTGAGCAAACCAGTGGTGCATTATAAAATCATGGCTGCCGGGCGCAACGAGCCGCAGGAGGCGTTTGCTTTCGCGGCGCGCCACATGCGTCCAGCGGATATGGTTTGTGTGGGAGTTTACACGAAAGATGCGCCGCAAATGTTGCGTCAGGACCTTGAGTTGTTTGAAACGGCGTTAGCTCGCCAGATGAAACAAACGGTAGAGGGCAGGTAAAGTTGGGGCTTGTATAAAGAAACCACCCGGCTATTTACATTCACTCAATCACCTGAAACAGTGAATAGGGACCTTCTTTCACAACCAGTTGTAAGTATTCAGCTTTAAAGGGGTTCCATTCTCCTAATGCCCTTTCTGAGGGTCCCCAAACCAGATAATTTACAGCATACTCGCGTAACAGGTGAATACGCTGAAGGTCTCTGGTTTCCTGATGGTAAACTGTTTCGACCTGCTCCTGAAGTATTTTTCCCCCCGCGCTTTCAGGGCCATGACCAATCAATACTCGAACCGGTGCAAAAGCCGGCAGGGTATTGCTGCTATCAAAAGACGCCAGTACAAGCGGGGAAACTTGTAAGTCCTGTTCATTGAACCATTCGAACAGGGCGACCTGTTCGCGGGGCAGGAACACCGGTTCGGCTGGTGTTCTGGCAGTTTGGACACCACCTGCGAATAGCAGAAGGGTGGCGGGCAGTGAGAATATCAGCAGTCCAAGGGTCACCGCGTTTTTGTATCTGCTACTCAGCCAGCGCGGTGGCTTGTCTAAGAACGCAAAAGTCAACGCAATGAGTGCCACCCAGAAACCTTCAATCAACCGACGCTGGATGCTGATGGGGATACAGATGCCTATCAGACCGATCATCATCCACAAGACAGGCAGAAGTGTTTTATGACGGTTGATTGTCCACATACTACTTGCTCCAGCGATAGCAAGAGGCAAAAGCCATCCGTAAGAAGCAAGATACATGAGAAGCGGTGCAGCGGGGAGAATGTTTTGTGCAGTCCAGATGCGTAGATATGGATCGCTAATAAACCTGTATGCAGTGTAGAACAGAAGCGTCGCAGTCGGCAGGCTCCCAACCACCCAGTAAGGCAATATCGCTATGCTACTATGTGGCGTTTCGTATATGGCTGCTTTTTTTCGCCATTCCAGCATCCACATGCTTATCCAGTGAAAGAAGATGATACCCGCCCCCATGGCAGCCTGAACAGGCTGGCAGATAACTGAAAGTAGCCAGAAACAGCCAAGAATGATTGAATTGCGGTACGATGGCGTTTGCCAGAGACGAAGGTAAGCGAGCAGTGTCCAAAGCAATGCGGCGCGCCCTAAGGCAAGATGTGGAATACCATAAAGGCTTAGGAATCCAAAGCTTTCCGGTGAGTAGAATTCTAGCGGTAATCGGTCAGGATTTCTGCTGAAAAGCAACAGCCAGCCCAGGCCACTGCCCGCGGTGGCGATGACCAGCGAGATTTGCCTCTGTAATTTGTTCTCGATGAACGTTGAAAGAAAATGGTAAGTTGCCCAGACACTTAAGATGCCTGCTAGAACGCGGAAGCTATGGAACAGGATAATTAGCTTCAGGTGAACCTGCGGGGGCGAAACAAGTTTGCCCAGTAGCAGGTAAGGTAAAAAAGCAATCACTCCGCGCTGGGACATAGCGGTATAAGGCGAACGAAACAGCCACGCGCCTTCCATGCCCGTGCGCATTTTGGCAATATATGAATTACCATCTGTAACACCAAAAATAAATCCGGAGAAAACCCACTTTGTCTGCGGATTGAGGCGACTATCTTGTTGCAGGGCGATTGCGTACGGTAGGCTGGTCAAAGCCATGAGCAAAATCGCATAAACCCAGACCCACCGCTGTTTTATCATTAGTAACATGGAAGCAAATGTTGGCTTATATTGGGTAGGAAAATGGTGGGCGAATTTTTTGCACGCTTATGATGTGTCCGCCTCACAAAAAACGCACAAACCAGTCACGCGCTTGCAGCCGCATGTCGCTGGTTACACGGTGAGTAATTCCACTGTGGTAACTCAGGCGTAATTGGTCTGGGTATCCAGCGTAGAATGGCTGCAGGACCTTGCCGAGACGAGTGGCGTAGGTTTTTGGAATATCCGTATCCTGTCCTGCAACAATCATCAGCAAAGGTTTGGGAGCAAAGCGGGTTTGCAGTTTTTCCAATGGGTCAAGCTGACGGATAAAAGCAGTTCTTTTCAGCGTTTCTGCTTCCACGCTTTGAATTGTTTTCTGCCATTTGGGGTTTGAGCCGGCTTCCATGAGGGCGTTTTCCCAGTGTTCCAAAAAACTGGCATGGCTGATAAATGTTACCGCCGCCTGAACCATTTCAAACCGGGCAGCCATCAGGAAAGCAACAAAACCGCCCATTGAAGAACCACAAACACCCAGCCGATGGATGTTCATGCGTGGATCGGTGCTGAAGTGGTGGATCAGCGTTTCCATGTCACGCGCGGTTTGTTCAACGATCTGGAACATCAAAAACAAGCGGTCCAGCCCGCTTTCAAAAGGGTATATATCCTCTGAAGAGGGTTTTTCCCATGCGGTGCGGATACGGTCGTCCAGCCGCTCGCCGTGCATGGCGGCATCCATAGCAACCATGCAGATGCCAGCTTCAGCTAACATGTCGCCCAGCTCAATCCCCGAGCGTTTGTTGCTGGTCAGCCCATGTACATAGAAGACGACGGGCAGATTTTCAGCATCTTTGGGGTAGATGGTCAGTGTCGGGATGCCATAGAGAGTTTCACTTTGAATGATTCGCTGTCGCGTATCCATAAACTAAATTCTATTGGTTTTCCAGTTCTGTGTCAATTTGTACGCAACTTCCCAAAAGCTGGGGGGTTATAAAAACCGAAAAGAGTTACCGGTTAGTTTTAGTTATTGGTGTAAGCGTTGAAAAGAACGATAAGGGCTGTACGACCAACTATTATATCTTTTTGATTTTCCGTCTGCTTTGATATCAGGGTGGTGAAATAGGTCATGTCTGTTAAGGGCATGAGCTTTTTGGGTTTTTATGGTTGGTTTTGGCAGCCGTTTGCACATAAGATCACTTTGGAAGAAAGGAAAGAACGATGAGCGAGACAAAAGCCGTTGCTATTGTTGGGATTGGCGCAATCATGCCAGATGCATTTGATGCGCCGACCTTCTGGCAAAATATCAAGCAGGCGCGTTATTCCATCACCGAAGTGCCGCCGGAACGCTGGCGGGTTGATTTATATTATGATCCCGATCCCTCCGTTCCAGATAAGACTTACAGCAAGATTGGAGCGTGGGTAAGGGGATTCAAATTTGAGCCGTTCAAACTTGGCATTGCCATCCCACCCAAGGTGCTGGCAGTGATGGATGAAGCGCAGCAGTGGGCAATTGCCGCTTCTCACCAGGCGTTAAACGATTATGGCTACCCAAAGCGTCCCCTCAACCCGGAAAGAGTGGCGGTCATTTTTGGTAATGCCTTGGGGGGTGAATATCATTATCGCACAACCATGCGTATCTATCTTCCGGAGTATCTGGATATGCTGGCTTCTTTGCCCGATTTTCAGAATTTACCCCGCGAGGTACAGGCGGCTCTGATGAATGGGTTACAGGAGCGGATGCGATCGCGAATTTCGGATATTACAGAAGACACGATGCCGGGTGAATTGAGCAATATTATTGCTGGTCGTGTCGCGAATGTCTTCAATTTTTCGGGACCAAACTATGTAACAGATGCTGCCTGTGCAGCGTCCATTGCTGCATTGCAAAATGCGGTTGAGGGATTGATGGCGCATCAGTTTGATGCAGTGCTGACCGGCGGCATTGACCGGGGGATGGGACCGGAGGCGTTTGTTAAATTCAGTAAGATCGGCGCGCTCAGCCCGGATGGTTCGCGGCCTTTTGCGGAGGGCGCCAATGGTTTTGTAATGGGTGAAGGTGCGGCAGTTTTCCTGCTGAAGCGGTTGGCAGATGCCGAGAAGGACGGCGACAAAATCTATGCCGTCATTCGCGGAGTGGGTGGTAGCAGTGACGGCAAAGGCAAAGGGATTACTGCTCCCAACCCGCTGGGCCAGCAGCGTGCGATTGAGCGTGCCTGGCGCAACGCTGGCCTCTCGCCAGCAACTGCTGGAATGATTGAAGCCCATGGAACATCCACACGGGTTGGCGATGTGACCGAGGTGAACAGTCTGAACGCAGTCTTCGCTCCGCTAGGGTTGCCGGTAGGAAAAGTGGCGCTGGGATCCGTCAAATCCAACATCGGGCATTTAAAAAGCGCTGCCGGAGCTGCCGGATTGTTAAAGGCGGTTTACGCTTTGTATGAACGAGTGATTCCCCCTTCAGTAAACTTTGAGCGGCCGAATCCAAATATTGATTTTGCCCGTCTGCCGTTTTATGTGCCGACACAGGCGCGTCCGTGGGAGGTCCGTCAGGGCGAAGTGCGGCGTGCGGGTGTCAGCTCATTCGGTTTTGGTGGGACAAATTTTCATGTGGTGCTGGAAGAGTATCTGCCCGGCATGTTGACCGGCGAAAAGGTGTATGCAGTGCCCGAAATGCCGGCTAAGGCTGAAACAGTGGCTGAGCCGGCCATTCGGACGGTATCAGCCGGTGTCCAACCAGCGCTAAAACCTTACAATGGCTTGCTGTTTCTCAGTGCAAACGACACGGCCGGATTGATGCAGGCTTTGCGCGTGGCACTAGAGCGGGCAGCCCGTGGTGAGCTGCCCCTCTCGGTTTGTCCAAGTGAAGAACAGCTCCGCAAACCGGAACGACTGGCAATTGATTTTGCCAATGCGGATGAATTGCTCAAGCGCGGCGAAAGGGCATTGAAAGCGTTGGAAAATCCCACCCCGGGCATCTGGACAGCTCTAACGGCTCAGGGCATTTTTTACGGTAGCGGAGAACCGGGGAAGGTGGTGTTCATGTTTCCCGGTCAGGGATCGCAGTATGTTAACATGCTGCGTGAATTGAGAGATGTAGAGCCGGTTGTGGCAGAGACCTTTGAAGAAGCCGATCGGATAATGGTACCGATTTTAGGCCGCCCGTTGACCAGTTACATTTTTGTGGATGGTGATGAAACAGCTCTGGCTCAGGCTGAAAAGGAATTACGCAATACTGCTATCACCCAGCCGGCAATGCTGACCGCGAATGTGGCGGTGCTTCGGGTAATGGAGAAATACGGCTTTCACCCGCATCTGGTGATTGGTCACAGTCTGGGTGAGTATGCAGCGCTGGTAGCGGCTGAAGTGATGAGCTTTGCCGAAGCGCTTGAGGTGGTCAGCGCGCGCGGACGCGAGATGACGAAGGTATCGCTGGATGATAATGGGGCGATGGTGGCAGTTTCTGCGCCGCTGGAAGAAGTGGAACAGGTATTGAAGACGGTGGAAGGTTATGCAGTAATTGCCAACATCAACAGCCCGATGCAATCAGTGATTGGCGGTTCAACGGCAGCGATGGAATCAGCACTGGCGATCTTTCAGAAAGCTGGTTTTCAAGCCTCAAAAATTCCGGTTTCTCACGCTTTTCATACGAAAATTGTCGCTCCTGCCAGCGAACCGTTGCGCAGGGTAATTGAAAGTAAAAATATCCGCCCGCCCAGAATACCAGTTGTTGCTAATGTTACCGGTGAATTGTATCCAACGAACCGGGAAGAAATCATCGAAATGCTGGCACAACAGCTTGCTTCACCCGTACAGATGGTCAAGAGTATGCAGACGCTTTACCGCGAGGGCGCTCGCGTCTTTGTTGAGATCGGGCCAAAGCGGGTGATCAGTGCTTTAGCTGCCGACAATCTGAAACACTATCAAGATGTCATTATTCTAGGGACAAATCACCCGCGTAAAGGCGCTCTGGTCAGCTTGAACGAAGCGCTGTGCGGCTTGTATGCGGCGGGTGTTGTACCGGTAGCTGAACCTTTAGCAGTTGCTATGCCATCATTGCAAACTGAAACGCCTGCTGTTCACGGCGCTCCAGTGGTTATCCATCATAAAAATGGCCGTCTGCCGTTGACTGGCTCGGTGGTCATCAGCGGGGCTGGGTTGGGGCTTCCGGGGCGCGGAAAAGCTGTTTTTGATGAGCGGAATGTACTGCGTCTTCTAAACGGCGAAATGCTGATTGAACCGCTGACCGAAGAAAAACGCCGCGCAATGCTAGCAAAACGGGTGACCCGCTTGGTAAAAAGCGAGTCTGGGGCAGTAATGGAAACCATTGATGACCTTGAACAAACGGTTAAACTAGGGGGACAGGGAGGGGTGTTTAATCTGGAAGAAGAATTCGGTATTCCCCAAGAACGTGTAGAGGCAACCGATATTTCGACTCAATTGGCAATCGCTGCCGGGATAGACGCCCTGCGTGATGCCGGTATTCCGCTGGTAATGGCATACCGGCAGACCAGTAAAGGTACACTGTTACCCGACCGCTGGCGGCTGCCGGAGGCGCTGGCAGATGAGACTGGCGTGATCTTCGGTTCGGCTTTCCCCGGCCTGGATCAGATGGCTGTCGAAGCAGAACGTTATTATCGGTATCAAGCGTTGACTGCTCAATTGAACGAATTACGCACCCTTAAGGTACTATTACCGGAAGGGCAGCAAGATGTGCGAGTGTTTTTGGAGAAACGCATTTCCGAACTGGAAGCACAACTTGCTGAAGAGGATTACCACTTTGACCGGCGCTTCATTTTCCGTATTCTTGCGATGGGGCACTCGCAATTTGCCGAACATATCGGAGCACGCGGACCCAATACACATGTTAACGCTGCTTGCGCTACGACAACCCATGCGATTGCTGTTGCGGAGGACTGGATAAGAACAGGGCGTTGCCGTCGGGTGGTCGTGATTGCTGGTGATGATGTGACGCGTGACAGCCTGGCTGGGTGGATTGGAACCGGCTTGATGGCAAGCGGCGCGGCAACCACAGAAGGAAACCCACGCATGGCAATTCTGCCGTTTGACCGCCGCCGTAACGGGATGATCATGGGCATGGGCGCAGCGGCGCTGGTGATAGAGTCAGAAGATGCAGTGCGCGAACGCGGGATGAGAGGTATCAGTGAGATTCTGGCAACAGTGATTGCCAACAGTGCATTTCATGGTACCCGGTTGGACGTACAGCATGTTTGTGAGGTGATGGAGCGCCTGATCAGCGTGGCAGAAGAGCGTTATGGAATAAACCGCAAAGAGATCGCCCCTCAGACTGTTTTTGTCTCGCACGAGACCTACACCCCTGCGCGCGGCGGCAGCGCTTCTGCTGAAATCCGTGCTCTGCGTTACACCTTTGGGGAAGCTGCAGATCAGGTCATTATTGCCAATACCAAAGGTTATACCGGCCACACGATGGGTGTAGGAGTTGAGGATGTGCTGGCAGCAAAGGCGCTGGAATACGGCATTGTCCCGCCCATTGCCAATATTCATGAGGGCTTCGAGCCGGATCCAGAACTGGGCAACCTGAACCTTTCCAGAGGCGGTAAGTACAACGTAAAGTATGCGCTTCGTCTGGGCGCCGGATTTGGATCTCAAATTGCTATGACGTTGACACGCAAGATTGCCGGAGTTGGCGAACGTATCAACCCGGAGGTATATAACCGCTGGCTGTCGGATGTTGCGGGTTATGAACACGCAGAAACTGAGGTTGTACAACATACATTGCGTATCAAACACACGGGTGCGCCGGTAAAACCGCCAAAACGCTCAACGTGGGAGTATGGCACGGGTCCGACCATGTGGGCATTTGGAGAACCGAAAGTGGAAACCGAACCGGTGCAGCCTGTAATTGAGGTTCAGCAGCCCTTGGAAGCGAAACAGCCAATCCAAGCGGTTCCATCGGTGGTTGTTTCGGCAAGCGGTGAAGAAATTAAAAATAAAGTACTGTCGCTGGTGAGTGAGAAGACCGGTTATCCGGTGGAGATGCTGGACTTGGATTTGGACCTTGAGGCAGACTTGGGTATTGACACGGTCAAGCAAGCGGAACTGTTTGCGTCGGTGCGCGGGTTATATGACATTCCGCGCCGCGAAGACCTGCGTCTGGCGGATTACAACACACTGGCGAAGGTGATTGCGTTTGTGGAAGAGGCGGTCAAAGCACAAGGCGGCGCGCCGGCACAGGCGCCGGCGGAGGCGCCTGCCCAAGCCCCGGCAGTAGCCCCGCCGCCAGCAGCAAGTGTTGCTGTGTCTGCAGGATCGCCGGGGTTGTATGAAGAGATCAAGGAAAAAGTACTGTCGCTGGTGAGTGAGAAGACCGGTTATCCGGTGGAAATGTTGGACTTGGATTTGGACCTTGAGGCAGACTTGGGTATTGACACGGTGAAGCAAGCGGAACTGTTTGCGTCGGTGCGCGGGTTATATGACATTCCGCGCCGCGAAGACCTGCGTCTGGCAGATTACAACACACTGGCGAAAGTGATCGCCTTTGTGGAAGAGGCAGTCAAAGCACAAGGCGGCGCGCCGGTGCAAGTGAAGGTGGAAGCCGTTGCTGAAGCTCCAGTTGTAACCCATCCGCAGAGAGCTGATATGTCGGCATCATCGCAAGTGTTGCGTGAAGAGATCAAGGAGAAAGTGCTGTCGTTGGTGAGCGAGAAGACCGGTTATCCGGTGGAGATGCTGGACTTGGATTTGGACCTTGAGGCAGACTTGGGTATTGACACGGTGAAGCAAGCGGAGCTGTTTGCGTCGGTGCGCGGGTTGTATGACATCCCGCGCCGCGAAGACCTGCGTCTGGCGGACTATAACACGCTGGCGAAGGTGATTGCGTTTGTGGAGGAAGCCGTTCAGCCCGCGAAGCTTTCAGAGACGAGTAAAATTGAAAATGTAATGATTCAACCCGTAACAGAGTCAACTAATGAGGTCAATGCAGAGTTGGAAAGCCAAACCAGTCAGTCATCTGAAGTAAAAACCGGCGTTGTCCGCCGACGCGTTCCTGTTCCGGTATTGCGCCCGCGTCTTGACCTATGTGTACCAACTCAAATAAAACTTGAAGAAGGCAAACGTGTGGTCATCGTGCGGGATCAAGGCAAGGTCGCCGATTCTCTGATCCGATTGTTACAAAAACGTAAAGTCAATGTGTTAGAGATAAGAGCTTATGAGGCGCTGGAACAGCATATCCAGAAGTGGCAGTCGGAAGGCAACATTGACGGCGTTTACTTCCTGCCAGCGTTAGATAATGAGCCCGACTTAAGCGTTTTGACCCTTGAGGGCTGGCAGGAAGCAATGGAAAAAAGGGTTTATGCACTGTATACGTTGATGAAAAATATTGCTGGTAATCCGTTTCTGATTTGTGCCACACGGCTGGATGGACTGCATGGCTACGGTCCGAAGGGTGCCAGCGCGCCTCTCGGTGGGGCAGTCAGTGGATTTGCCAAGGCGCTTGCTCGCGAACGCCCAGGCACGCTGGTTAAAGTGATAGATTTTGAACCTGAAACTACTGCTAAAAATATTGCCAACTGTCTGTTGGAGGAAACTCTGAATGATCCAGCAGTGGTTGAGGTTGGCTATGAGGGCGATTTGCGTTTTACAATTGTCCTGCGTGATCAGCCTTTACCCGATGCAGTGAATTTTGAGCTAAAACCCGGCAGTGTGTTTCTGGTGAGCGGCGGGACTGCAGGGATCATTGCTCCGGTGTTGCTTGACCTGGCACAGGTGGAAAGAAGTACGTTTTATCTGCTAGGAAGGTCACCGCTCCCGGAGTGTAATGACCCCGATTTACAACAGCTAAAGACAGACCGCGAGGCATTTCGCAAGGTGTTGCTACAGCGCATGGCACAACAGACGGGCGGCCGCCCTGCATTTATTGAAGTAGAACAAAAACTGGCGGCTTTGGAACGGGCAGCTGCTGCGCTGGACACGATGGCAGAAATCCGCCGCCGTGGCGGTAAAGTGGAATACCTTGTCTGTGACGTGACCAATTTCCCCGCGGTACAGGCAGCAGTACAGCATGTGGCACAGGCAGAAGGCCGCGTGGATGTATTGATTCATGCAGCTGGTATCGAGCGCAGTCGCAAATTGGAAAGCAAGCCGCTGGAGGAAGTTCGCCAGACCCTTCAGGTTAAAGCAGATGGTTTTTTCCATCTCTATAAAGCCTTGCAGGAAGCTCAGTTGCAGCCGGGCGCTATTGTGATGTTTTCATCTGTTGCCGGGCGGTTTGGTAATGCCGGACAGGTGGACTATGCGGCGGCTAATGATTTGTTGTGCAAGCTGGCTTCTGCGCTTCGCCGTCAGAACCCGGCGGTCAAGACGCTCGTGCTGGATTGGGGTGCATGGGCAGAAGTTGGCATGGCGAGCCGCGGGCATACACCTGAGCTGATGAAAATGGCTGGAATCGAAATGATCCCACCGGCTGAAGGTGCGTCGCTTGTACGCAAAGAACTGCTCTCGGGCAACGGTGAGGTTGTGCTGGCAAGCTCATTGGGTATGCTGGAGACTTCTGCCTGTCCAAATGCAGGCTTGAACCTGATACGTGCCAATACAGCTTTGCGTGAAGGCAAGGTGGTGCACAAGATGCTGAGCCAGTTGACTGACCTGACACTACAGGATGGCATCCTGCTTGAAGCTGAGTTAGACCCCACATCGGAACCGTTCCTGCGTGATCATGCCCTAAATGGCATCCCGGTTTTGCCGGGAGTGGTGGGCATTGAAGGGTTCGTTGTGGCAGCCAGACATATCGCATCCGTACTGGCTGGACCAAAGCAAGGTTTTACTGTTTCGCATTTGGAAAATATCCGGTTTCTGACGCCATTCAAGTTCTATCGAAATCAGTCGCGGCGAGTAATGTGGAAAGCTCAAATGGTGCGTGAGACAAGCGGTCTGGTAGCTTATGTCACGCTTGAGTCCGATCTGCCGCTGCATTCGGGGCGGATGGAACACCTGCTCCATTTCTCTGGAATGGTGCACATGGAACCGGGTAAAGAAATGCCTTCAGCGACCGTTGAACCGCCGCTGTGGAAAGGCAAAGCGCTCGTCAAGGCTGAAGATATTTATCGGTTGTACTTCCATGGACCCAGTTTCCAGGTTCTAGAGGGTATTCAAGCCAATGGCGAGGGCATTTTGGGGCGGTTGCGTAACGGTCACGCAGTAGCCGAAAATGGCAGCCACTTGGTAAATACTGCCATGCTAGTAGAGTTGTGCTTTCAGACCGCAGGCATCTGGGAAGTGGCAAAGACCGGCGTTCTGGCGCTCCCGCATTCGATTCGCAGCCTGACCATTTATCAGGCTTGTGCTAAAGATACCCCGGTCTTTGCAGAAGTGATACCTCATCAAGATGAGGCAGGAAACCTGAGCTTTGATGCGCGTGTAGTGGATGCGGATGGCTGTGTGTATCTGGAATTGAAGGATTATCGCACTTCACCTCTCCCCTATGCACCGGATCAAAACCTGATTGAGCCGTTCAAGCAATTGACCGGCGGGGTTAACTAATAAATGATTGCCGCCCCTTTCTGATAATTTGGAAAGGGGCGGTATATTTTTGCATATTGGGAGGACGCCCAACACATGGCAAAATCAATAATATATTGGTTGGTGTCCAGTGAAAAACCGCCAGAACCATCGGATTTTCTTTCGCCAAGGGAACATTATGTTCTGGCGGAAAAACGCTTTCCCAAACGCCGCACTGAGTGGCTGAATGGACGATGGGCGGCGAAGTGTTTGCTCTGTGCCAGTCATCTGCGATTAAGGGCGGTTCCGTTTAAGCAAATTGAGATTGAAAACACCATTGAAGGAATCCCGTATGCGGTGCTCAACGGGCAGATGCTTGAGGGTAGTTTGAGCCTCAGCCACCGCGATCAGGTAGCCTTTTGTGCGGTTACCTTTGAACCGCTTTTATACGTAGGAGCAGATATCGAGCGCATTGAACCCCGCTCAGCGGAATTTATCGCGGATTATTTCACGGCTTCTGAGGCGGGTTTCATTTGTAGCAACCCGCTGGAGAGCCACTTTCTGGCGAGCCTAATGTGGAGCGCAAAGGAAGCAATGCTCAAAGCACTGGGTAAAGGACTGCGACTAGATACGCGTCAGGTAGAAGTGACAGAAGTTTCAGGCAGTGGCGCTGGATGGTCTCCGCTCGGTGTTTGCTGTGCACTGGCTGGTGTAGACCGCTGGGTGGTCAAGTGGCAGCGGTGGAACGATTATGTGCTAACGCTGGCGGTGCTTTCGCGGGAAAAACTACCGAAAGAAATTGGTTTTCAACAAATCAATAGCGCCGAAATTTTTTGATACGGTTGGAACATCTCGTATCTCAAATGGTCCCAGGATAATGTTGAGGTTTGAGGCTCTCGAAGGCTAAAAAATAAAAAATTGAATTGTTAAATCAGCGGTTTTTCGGGAATATAGCGCCTCAGTGGTTCGGGCAGGCTTATTCCCTGCATCTCCAGAGCGCGCACACGGGCAAGGTAAGCCGCGCCGGTCAAGAGATGTAGCGTAACGTCCACCACATGCCGGTTGGCAGGGTCGCTCAGGTAAGTGCCGCGCACCCAATCGTTGAACATGCCCATTGCTGGACCGCACCAGATTTGGTAATCCATCTCGCGCCCCGGTTCACCGGTGTTCGACCAGCGAGAGGATAATCCCAGATACCAGCGAAAGACCAGTGCCATCTGATCTTTAGGATTGTTTCGGGCGCGTTCAAGCTGACGCGGGTCGCGTTCGCTGAAGAAACGCACACATTCATCCCAGACTTCGCCAAAGGCTTTCTTAAAAACCTGCGTTTCCAAACGCTCGCGCTCCTTTGGTGGAATCTCCTCCAGTGAGTCGTAACGCGAATATAGTTCATGTAGTTTTTGAGCGCGCATGGCAAACATCGTACCGCGCTTTAACACTTGCACTTTGACACCCATTTCAAACATATCCGCGGCTGGTGCCATGGCAACATCGGTCATTTCAGCCTGAGCAAGCAGATTTTTAGCGTGCGCTGATGTCCCTGCTTCCACACAGCTCTGGTTGATGGAGCCTGTTACAATGTAATCTGCCCCTAACATAAAGGCTGCCAGAGCGGCTTCAGGGGTGCCTATTCCCCCGGCTGCGCCAACCCGTACCGGCACCGCAAACTGGTGCTTTTCCTGTAATTCATCACGCAATGCCCGTATGGCGGGAACCAGCGCGACCAGCGGGCGGTTATCGGTATGCCCTCCCGAATCGGCTTCAACGGTGATATCGTCTGCCATTGGCACCCTGAGTGCCAGTTCAGCCTGAAGGGGGGTGATACGTCCTTCATTGACCAATTGATTGAGAATTTCCGTTGGGGCGGGGGCTAAAAACCTGCGTGCCACTTCCTTGCGCGAGAGCTTGGCAATGATACGGTTTCCAATGACCGGTTCTCCGTTGCTTCCTTGTGAAAGACCTGCCGCGCGATACCAGACCAAATTTGCCGAGACCATCAAATAAGCAGAAGCCTCGAGGACGCGGATACCATGTTGCAAATACAGCTCAACTGTTCGCCGCTCCAGTGCAGGTTCGTTAGGGCTGTTGAGTAGATTGAATGCAAAGGGCCGCTCAGGGAGTGCATCCTTGATTTTCTGTATGGCTGATTCGATACGTGCCGGTGAGCATCCTCCTGCGCCGAACGATGCTAAAAAACCCGCCTTTCCCAACGCGATCACCAGTTCTTCCGATGAGATTCCGTTTGCCATCGAACCAGCGTAAAATGCATAATTAGTACGGTAAGCCGAGCGAAAGTCGGGGTTGCCAAGCTGTTCGATAGGTAAAGGGGGTGCACAGGCAATCAAGGAAAAATCACCCTGGCTGGTGATAGATCCTTGAGCAGTCATCCCGATTTGATTCCCTTTTTGGACCACATACAGCGGTTTATTCAGTTTGGTTAAGAGCTGATACAACTGGTCTGGTTCAGATAGAATGGTATTTGCAGGACCTTGCCAAAACAAACCAAGGATTGTATTTTCGTTGCGCAGTACAGAAATCATATTTGCCATGTATCAGATGCCTCAATTTTTGGATTACTTGTGGATATTAACCCGCAGATAAACGGATGGGTACGGGGATTTCAAAATTTTTTTGTGGTTGACAGTCAGTTCTCAGTAGGACAAATCATTGATAGGGTAAAAATCTGCTCAGGCGAGCGACAACACCTGAGCAGACAAGGGTTCACAGTACCGATGGATTTTATCTTGGATAATCTCGGCCCAGAATATAATTCTCCAAACTGGCAATAAGAATAGATTGATCAGCAATCACCTGTTTGACAACGTCACCAATCGAAATCATACCCACCAATTTGCCTTCCTTCGTAGCCACTGGAAGGTGGCGGATACGTTGTTTGGTCATCAGCATCATGCATTCGTCAATGGATGTTTCTGGGTGAACGCCGATTACTTCCTCAGTCATAAAATTTTTCACTGGTTCATCAACGATGCACTGTCCGGCTTTTGCAATGTGGCGGGCGAAATCGCGTTCAGAGACAATTCCTGCTATCTTACCTTCCTGATCCAAAACCAGCAAGGCGCCGATATTTTTTTCTGCCATCAGTTCTAGCGCCTCAAGCACAGATGTATCTGGACTCACCGACCAGACATCACTGCCTTTTACTCGCAGTAAATCCTGCACAGTAGCCATAGGACACCTCCAATTTTTTATTTTCAATTCCTGGCAATGCTCTGGATTTATTATACAGGGAAAGTAATCACGGTACAATCAATTTTTTTAGGATTTGTGAGTACCCCAAAATCACCTTTTTCTTGGATTATTTCTTGAAAAAGCCAGTACCTTTTTGCCCATCCATTGCAATTTCTAGTTCGTGATCCGGGCGCTCGGTTCTAATCTTGATTAACCTGATGCAGTCTATGGCGGCTGAATTTTCAGGAATAAGTTCATGAATCCAGTTTTTCGCCTGCATCACAAAGCTGTGGTTAAAACGGTCAGCTTCATCTTCTGCCGAGACTGCCAGCGGATAGATTTGAGACTCGACCAAATCCTGGAAAAAGTGCGTGCCGTAGGATGGTTCTGACGAGTATCCGCCTTTCTGGCTGGCAAGTTCAATCAGGGCACGCGCGTTAAAAATATCTGCGTAGGTAACTGAAACTCCTTGCAGATAATCAGTTGATCCCCAGCGTCCCGGTCCAATAAGAATAAACGAATGCCCCTCAAGCGCTTTGTTTAATTGCCCGATTTTTCGGGCTACTTCGGTGAAATCGTGGGGCTTTGAAAGCCGGTAATATGCACCTGGGTCAACATAGACAACGTACTCAATGTTTGGAACACGTCCAACCGGTACCATATGGTTGCAGACAAACAGAACATCTTCCCCTGGCAGGTCTTTGGGGATGAGGACATTGATTCCTTCAAAGCTCCAGCTATGATGAGGGCGGCATTGCAGCAGGTGAAAAATTGGTTTCGGCTTGCCATTCTCGTTGCGGGAGATGGAAAGAGCAAATTCAATATCCACCGCTTTTCTGTAGTTTTCGGTCAGGCGCGCCAGGACGGTTTTCAGCAGTGGGACAAAGCCGCCGGATTGTAACAAATTGTCAAAAGTGATGACAAATTCCCGCGGGTCAAGATTTAAACCAAGCGACAGTGGCGGACGTATCAAATCGCCATCGTAAATGGAAACAACCCAGCGCAGAGAGGGAAAATCAGGAGTTAACACGGATTTCACAGGTAATGTGACCAGCGCGTTATTTTCAAGGTCAATAACATCCATAAAATGCTGTGAGTAATAGCGAATCGCTTTTGGTGTTACTTCGGGGCGCAATTGCGGGTGGCTCAGGCTGACCAGACGCGGGTAGTCACTGGCTGTCCGCTCAACCGCGCGGGTTCCCAGACCAACCACAAGGCGCGTAAAACCATCCTCCCGTTTCAGGCGGGGATTCCAGACAATCGGGCTGTAACTATAGGCGATCCCGGCAATTGCCGGAAAATAGAACTGGCGGTGGCGTTCTCCCTGAACTTCCTGAAGCAAAATTGCCATCCGCTCGTTGTAGTCAAGCAGTCCCATACGCTGGCGGTATGAGATTGCGTCGGGGCTGAATATGCTGGCATATGCGCGCCGAATTGCCAAGGTCAAGTCGCGAAGATTCTCTTTTATTGTGCCCTGATTGGGACAAAAAACGCTCATGTATTTACCAGCAAAGGACGCGCCAAAATTGTCCTCCAGCAGACTGGAAGAGCGAACGATGAGCGGTGTGTTACCTACCTCATGCAACACTTCGCGTAGCTGATCGGCGATTTCTTCAGGGAATCTGGCACTAGCGTACCGTTTTTGTATCTGGTCATATTCCTCGCGTATTTGTTCGGCTGATTTGTATTTCTGATTGACAAATTCAAGATGGTTCAATGCCAGGAAGTCGTAAAACACATCCGCTCCAACAAAGTATGAGCGCGGTAGGATTATTTGTTCGGTGATCTCCGGTGCGGTTTGTTGCAAAATCTTGTAAGCCAACAGCATACCGGCTGCCTTTCCGCCGATTTTCCCGGTACCAATGCGGTGTTTGAGAACAAAGTTGAAGTCAGCAGTGGTAAACCAGTGTTTAGCAATGTTAATAAATGCCAGTTGATCGCTGAACAAACTTTTGAGCAATACAACGCGCAGTTCCTGCAAATGGTGATCCACCAGCACCCGCTGTTCGGGCGGGAGTGCCTCAAACTCTTCAGCCTGCCGCAGCACCATCTCCAGTGGTGCAAGTTCGGGATTAAAACGCAGGGTCAGATTTGAGGATATTGGCTTGTTTTCCCCGTTGGTTCGGTCCGCCAGAATGTTGTCCACAATCTGATGAAGCAATTCCAGCGGCAGATTATAGGCAAAATAAAAATCTGTCAGTGTTCTCTGGACGCGGTGATAACGCAGTTCCCATTGATCGGCGTCCTCGTTATGTAAAGGATCAACGATGCCTTCCCGTTGTTGGGAAAGGATTGCCTTCTCCCTGACTTCCTGTTCAAACCGTTCAGGTGTAATAATTCCCCGTTGGAACAATTCTTCGCGCATTTGGCGGCGAATCGATGAGGCAAGCATGGGGTATTGAGCAAGCAAAAGATAAATTTCCAGAATTTTGGAAGACTCTGGGGGAGTGATGGGCATAAATTTGTTCCTCCTTTCTTCTGGGAGCTGTGCAGAACCGCATTTTGCCGTCCTGCACAGCTCTGAAGCTAAATATTGGGTTATGCCCAGCCGCGTAGCCGCACTGCTTCAGCCACGCGGTTCACGGCTACCAGGTAAGCCGCAAGACGGTAATGGACTTTGTGCCGTTGAGCAACATCATGTACCGTCCAGAAAGCGGTGGTCATTTTTTTGTCCAGCCGCTCGTGGACAAGCGTTTCTTCCCAGTAATAGTCATAGGCATTTTGCACCATCTCAAAATAAGAAACAGTTACACCGCCGGCATTGCATAGAAAGTCGGGCAAGACACAGACATTTTTAGCGAAAAGTATCTGATCTGCTTCAGGTGTTGTAGGACCATTTGCCAGTTCGGCAATCACACGGGCTTTAATGCGGTCGGCGTTAGAGGCGTTAATTGCATTTTCCAATGCGGCAGGAATGAGAACCGTCACGTCCAGCTCCAGCAATTGCTCATTGGTGACAAATTGAGCACCGGGAAAATTGATCACTGAACCAGTTTGGGCTTTATGGGCTAACACTTGTTCATAATCGAGACCATCGGGGTTATAAATTCCTCCGCGCGAATCGGAAACGGCGACAATTTTTAACCCGAGTAGCTCTTTGCCAAGCTTATGCGCAAATGAGCCGGCATTTCCATACCCTTGAATGGCAGTGGGTGCGTCCTTGAGATTCAGATTAAGGGCTTTGCTGGCTTCACGCAGACAAAACATTCCGCCGCGCGCGGTTGCATCGCCCCGCCCGGCTGAGCCGCCTAAAGCCAGCGGTTTACCGGTAATCACGCCGAATTCTGTATAACCGCGCTGGAAGGAAAACTCATCTGCCATCCATGCCATTATCTGAGGGGTGGTATAGACATCAGGGGCGGGCACATCTTTTTCAAGACCAAGCAAGCGTCCTACCTGACGGATGTAGGCGCGGCTTAGGCGCTCCAGCTCACCAGCCGACAACATCTTGGGATCACAGATGATGCCGCCTTTGCCGCCGCCCAGCGGTAAATCCATTACAGCGGTTTTCCATGTCATCCAGGCTGCAAGGGCTCGGATGGTGTCTATTGTTTCCTCGCTGTGATACCGGATGCCGCCTTTGATAGGTCCGCGCGCGTCGTTATATTGAACCCGGAAGCCATGAAAAATTCGGGTGCTTCCGTCATCCATTTTCACTGGCAGGGTGACCTTCAGCTCGCGCATAGGCCAGCGCAAAAATTCATGCACAGCAGGGTCGAGCTGTAGAATTTTTGCGGCTTCATCCAGTTGTTGCTGAGCAACCCGAAAAGGGTTATAAGCGCTTGATGTTGGGGGATGTGTCTGGTTCATGCTTTTCTCCTTGGCTTTAGAATTTATGGAACGGTTGATCCCGAAACCGCCGAATAATGTGGAATCCGTGCTGTGATTTGGTAAGCGAGCTGGATTTGTGACATATAGAATTACACGCCGTTTTGATGAACGGCGGTTTTTGTTTATGGTGGTTATGTATCGGGGGTGCTTCTACGGATATAAGAAGATGAATTGAGCTGTCTGGATAAATCCGATAAGTCGCACCTGTGTTATCGTTTTATTAAAAATTTTCGCAATTGTACATACAATCATGATTTTGTAAAGGGTCTTCACAATTGTATTTTTCAATTGAAATGAATACACTATGAGTTGGCACATGTTGGCGAAATACGGCTAAATCATGGATAAGGCAATTTACCCGGTTATCTTTTTACTATCCGCCGCCAGTCTGCTTTTTGAGGTTAATCAGACGCGCTTATTTTCGGTTGCACAGTTCTATCATTTTGCTTTCATGATCATCAGCATGGCGCTTTTGGGGTATGGCATCAGCGGTACATGGCTGGCTCTTTTTCCTTCCTTTGGGCAGGGGGTGCCCATGAAGCGGTTATCCCAGCTATCGCTTGCTGGGGGATTTGGAATGTTGTTCTCTTATCTGCTTTCCAACTGGTTACCTTTTGACTCGTTCAGCATTGCCTGGGATTTCCGGCAAGCGGTGATCCTCTGTCTCCATCTGGTGGCGTTGGCTTCACCATTTTTCTTCACCGGTCTGGCTACAGGCATGGTGCTGGAACGCTTCCCCGAAGTTGCCGGGAAAACATATTCTTACAATCTTGCCGGTTCTGCCTTGGGGTGCTTACTGGCGCTAGGATTACCTTCCCGGCTGGGTGGTGAAGGTGTGGTGGTGTTCAGCGGAATGTTATCGGCGCTGGCGGGAGTATGGGCGATCAGCAGACTGAAGCGACGGCCGCCAGTTGTTCTGGGGTTGACGATTGTTTTGTTTATGTTAACCGTCCCGGATATTTCACTGAGACTGACAGGGGGGGAAGGCTGGCATTTGTACCGGCTGAATCTATCACCCTATAAAGGACTTTCGTACGTGCTACGGACACCAGGTGCGGAAGTGGTTTATCACCGCTGGAATTCTTTTTCCCGCGTTGATGTAGTGCGAAGCCCCAATATTCGCTCGTTGCCCGGACTGAGCACTCAATACCGCCGGATTCCACCACAGCAAGATGGTTTACTGGTAGATGGTGATGATCTAAATGGAATTATCCGCAAAGACAGTGATTTGTCATTTATCCCTTATCTCCCTTCCGCGGTGGTATATGAGCTGCGGCCAAGAGCCGAGGTGCTGGTTCTAGAGGGACGCGGCGGATTAGATGTGATTACAGCGCAAGCGATGGGTGCGCGGCGGGTAACCGTTGTGGAAGCCAATCCGCTGATTGTTGAAGCTGCCGCAGAAGTGTATCAGGCGCAAGAGATACAGGTAGTGATAGATACCGATCGGAGTTATCTGCGCCGAGCGGAACAAACTTTTGATGTTGTTGTTCTCACGTTAACGTCATCCTATCATCCAGTGCGATCAGGGGCATACAGTTTGGCGGAAGATTATCGTTATACGGTAGAGGCTTTTGAGGATATGCTGCGGGTACTGAATCAGGATGGTTTTCTGATGGTGGCGCGTTGGGAACAATCACCGCCATCCGAGTCGCTGCGTGCTTTTGTTCTGGCAGTAACTGCACTCGAGCGTTCCGGGCTTGAACCGAGTAGCCGACTGGCAATGTGGCGCGGTTATAACCTGTCCACGTTGTTGGTCAAGAAAACACCTTTTAAGCCCGCGGAACTGGATCAGATTCGGCGTTTTACGCAAGAAAGATCGTTCGACCTTTCTTATCTTCCCGGTCTTGCCAGGAGTGAGACAAATATCCATAATGTTCTGCCACAAGCGGTAGATTATGATGCCTGTCAGGCGTTGCTGGATAGACAGCAAAGGGATAAATTTCTGGCTGAGTATCCATTTGACATTTCACCAACTAGTGATGATCGTCCTTTCTTTGGACATTTTTTCAAATGGTCACAGGCGAGGGAATTATGGATGGAGATGGGCAAAACCTGGCAGCCTTTTGGTGGAGCGGGCTATTTTGTTGTTTTGATCATTTTGGCAGTTGTCCTGTTTCTGACCGTTTTATTGATTGTGTTGCCAGTGATAATGCAAAGCAGGAGCCGATTGTTGCAGGTTTCAACTGTCAGGTTGCCGATTCTGCTGTATTTTGGGCTGCTTGGTCTGGCGTTTTTAATGGTTGAAATTCCGTTGATTCAGCGTTTCATGTTGTATTTAGGACATCCGGCTTATTCAGTATCAACGGTGCTATTTGCTTTATTGTTCTTTTCAGGGTTGGGCAGCCGCTGGGGACACCGTCTCCCGGTCTGGCTTGTTTTCTTGTTTTTGACCTTAAGTTTACTAAGCTTGCCCTGGCTCCTGCCACAGCTCTTTGTCCTGACACTCAAGTGGTCGTTTTGGGTGCGTTTGGTAATGACTATTATTGTTATTGCGCCTTTGGGTTTGTGCATGGGTGTACCTTTTCCTGCGGGAATTCAGCAGCTGACAAAAATCCACCAGGGTGTGCTGATGATTCCTTGGGTGTGGGGAATTAATGGCTCAGCATCGGTGGTTTCAGCGGTTCTGGCTGCTTTGCTGGCGTTGAGCTTTGGCTTGCGTTGGGTTTTGTGGGTTGGTGCGTTGTGTTATGTGCTTGCGGGGGTTATATTTGTGCTTTCAGGGTTGCGTGGGAGGTGAGATACCTGTGCCTTCTCCGGTGAGCGGTACGAATAAAACTCCACCCAGATTATAGGCTTTGAGCTTATCGCCCTCATTGACAAATTTCCATAGAGACTGATAGCCTCCTGGGGGACCAATTGGGACGACTATGCGGCCGTGCGGAGCGAGCTGGTCTACCAGCGGTGGGGGCAAATGATCAGGGGCGGCGGTTACAATAATGGCGTTGTAAGGTGCGTATTCCTCCCACCCAAAATACCCATCCCCAGTTTTTACATGTACTTGTTGATAACCCAGACGTATCAAACGATTGCGGGCACTCTCTGCAAGCTCAGGGATGATCTCAATAGTGTATATACTGACATACCCAAGTTCTGCTAGCACTGCTGCCTGATACCCTGAGCCGGTGCCGATCTCCAGTACTCGCTCGCCCGGTTTCAAATCCAGCAGTTCGGTCATCCAAGCAACAATGTATGGCTGAGAAATTGTTTGTCCGTAACCGATGGGCAGGGGATGATCCGCGTATGCCAGTGCAAGGTATTCATCCGGCACGAAATACTCACGCCGTACGGTTCGCATTGCGCGCAGGACACCGGGATCGGCAACGCCGCGCGCCTCAATGGTTTCTTTAACCATTTTTTCACGGGCTTCCTTAAATGGGTCCTGTTCGATGGTGGGGGTTGATGAAATTGTAATGGCAGGCTGGCAGGCATTGACAAGGAATAACAGCCCGGCTGAAATAATTAAGAAAACAACCCACAAAGACCGCATACAGGCAAGTTTAGGTCTTTATCAAAAGCGTTGCATATTATTTTTTATTATACACATTACTGTTCTACGAGTCTCATGCGTCCTGTCTTGTCTGCCACATATTTAAACATTCCTTGAGGGATGTGGCTATCAATCTCCAGCCAGCCATTGTCCATGGCCTCCCAGATCAACTGGAAGGGGGTTTTACCTGCGACCCATTTTTCAACAATGACGACACCGTGTCCGGGCAGTACAGTAAAAACCAGTTGCCGGGCATCTTCTGGGTTTCTGAGCGCTTCGGAGCGTGCAAAGGCAGACATAATGCCAACCGCTTGGGCTTCTGTGGAACACGAAACCGGGAAATGATAGTAAGGCGGGTCGAGATAGACATGTTCAACCAGTTCTGGATCGAAGGACTTAATGCCGCGATGGCCGTGTAGTTTTGAGCGAGCTACCGGGACTTCTTGTAATTTCCCTTCCTGTCCTAATCGAATGCGAGGCAAGCGGCTATCCATACCAATGAGCTCAACTGCTTCTGAAGAAGGCGGGTCGTTGCGTTTGCCTTCTACATGCCGCATACATGCACCCAGACCATCCGCACGCATTGCGACAATGACTGCCAGTTCATCGTCACTCAGATTGTCCTTATCCACCGGCCGAGCACTGCCGGTGATAGTGGTGATCAGCGCATCAAGGCTGGCATCCCAAGTGGCAAAACATCCTTCGCTGTACTGACTGGCTATTGCGTGATTGAAAAGAGGAATATTGACCAGGTTTCCAACTTCTACCATGCGGGTAAAAAACTTCCGTCTCCCCAGTTCTTTCCCCGCCCGGCGCATGGCGACTGGCGTGCTGAGGCTTTGCCAGATGGCCTGAGGGATTGGTTTACCGACGACCTCATGTTGTGTTACTTCGCGCGTACTCGCAGCAGTGACCATGCGCAACACCAGGTCTTCATAAAACCACTCACCGTTTTCTTCATACACCGTTCGTGGGTGAGCACCAACCAAGTCGAAAGTATAGGCTTCTTCTATTTGTTTTTCGCCAATGATCAGGATGACGCGCACGCTCATGGTTTGCGATTGGATAAGCCGTATCAGCGAGAGAATTGCCCCGGCGCGCCTGCCTTGCTCATGTAATGTCAGATAAGCATTGCTTGCCAATCCTGGGAAGTGATAATCTGCCGGATCTGGTTCTTCTTTAGCGGCTGCGATCTCGAAGTGATCCAGCAAGGTCGTAAATTGTTTCCGGCTCATCTGCACCAGCGTAAACACGGTGGGGTGATATGCCAGCCTGAACACCCGTTTAGCCGAGAACATTGGCGCTTCACGCCAGTTGACCGGCTGATTAAACGCAGCGGTCGTGATCCAGATATCCACTTCATCCTGAGGTATATTCAGTAGGACATGCCCCTGTTGTTGGAATTGTTCTCTTAATCCGGTTAACACCTCTTCTAACAGTGGGGTAGTGGGACCAGGTTTAATTACCAAACGGGTTTTTTGTAGCCAAGGATGTACCACACGGGAGGGATGAACAATCGGGATTTCCATCATTTGCACCTCTAATTTTCTTCCCAGCCCTCTAGCCGGAATAGCCGAACTGCAAGATCTGCTGTAGTGGGCGAGAAGAAGTTGAGTATGTTGAGAAGATGAACTTGTGGGGGTAATAGAAGGCGTGCTCTACGGTGTTCAATGCACCTGAGGATAGCACGTGCCACCGTTTGAGGTGGAATTTTTGCCGATATAGGCGAAAATTTCAGGTTGGCAATCATTGGTGTGTCAATACGCCCCGGATAAATAGCGGTTAGGTGAATCCCGCTACCGCGTAATTCCTGGCGCAGTACATCTGCAAAACCGCTCATAGCCGATTTTGCTGCTACATAAGGGGCATCTGGAGGCAGGGGGGTTTTGGCGTCCATGCTAAGCATTAATACAATGTGACCACTATGACGTGATTGCATATGAGGCAGAACTGCAAGCACTTGATATAGGCTGCCGTAAAAGTTGATCGCCATGGACTGTTCCATGATTTCCATTGTTAGCTTGTTGATTGGGCAACGAATGTATTGCCCTGCATTGGCGATCAGAATATCCACCTGCCCCCAATGATCAATAGTGGTTTGAATCAGGCGTTCCACTTGATCTTTTTGTGTGACATCGGTTGATATAGCCAATGCCTGACCGCTATTTTGGGATATTTCGCGTGCAAGGTGCTCAAGCGCTTCGGCTGAACGCGCTGCCAGGACTACACGTGCCCCTTGATCTGCCAGTAATCGAGCCGTTTCTCGCCCAACACCGCTTGAGGCGCCGGAGATAATAGCCACTTTGTTGGTGAAAAAGCTTTTCATTGTTGTAACCCTTTCGCAACTTAAGAAATTGGTTGGGTCGCCAAGAATACAGAACAAAACAGCCTCCTGTAGAGACTGATATTATAACGACGATATTGTGTCTGAATTGTATCGGGTCGTTTTTCTGTTTTCAATCCCCCTTTGGTCATATTTTTGTCATGATGTCACACAAAAAGAACAGAAACGGGTAAAATAAGAACGATCGTGAGTGCACTGATAGAAATTGAAAACCTGTCTTTTCAATATCCCGTGGGGGGAGCACAGCCGATTCAGGCATTAAGAGGTATTTCATTACGGATAGAGAACGGTGAATACGTCGCATTGATCGGCGCTAATGGTTCTGGCAAAACCACTCTAGCACGCCATTTGAATGCCCTTTTGTTACCCAGTGTGGGTAGTGTCCGAGTGAACGGGATGGATACGCGTGACCCTCGTCATCGGCAACGCATTCGCTCAATTGTTGGCATGGTCATGCAATATCCGGAAGACCAGATCGTGGCGACTGGAGTAGAAGAGGATGTGGCTTTTGGTCCGGAGAATCTGGGGTTGCCAGTTGGCGAAATCCGGCGCCGGATTGAGGAATCCTTGAAGGCGGTGGGGATGTGGGAATTGCGTCACCGACCACCTTATCTTTTATCCGCCGGACAGATTCAGCGTGTTGCTCTGGCGGGTATTTTGGCGCTGCGCCCGCGTTGCATCGTGTTTGATGAGGCTACTTCCATGCTTGATCCGCTGGGACGTAGGACGGTGTTGAGTCTGATTGACCAACTCCATCGCGAGGGAATTACCATCATCACTGTGACTCATTTTATGAATGAGGCTGCACGTGCCGGGCGTGTGGTTGTATTGCATCAAGGTCAAGTGGTGATGGATGATGTGCCTGAAAAGGTGTTCTCCCATGTTCAGGAACTTGAAGAAATCGGTTTAGGTCTGCCGGCGACTGTGCAAACTGCACGGGCACTGAGAGCTGTTTTGCTTGACCTGCCGGATAGATTGTTGCGGGTGGATGATTTGATCCAAGCTTTACCAACCTATCCCGGTGGGAGGGCGGTAAAAGCGGAGTTATCCTCCCCCAAAAGTACTTCCCCGCTTGGTCAACCAGCATTAGTTGAGGTTCATGGGTTGGAACATACCTATCTATTGGATACACCGCTTGCGCAGCGCGCCTTGGAAGGCGTTAACTTTTATGTTTCGGACGGCAGTGCTCATGGCATTTTGGGGTCTACTGGGTCTGGAAAATCCACCTTGCTCCAACATTTAAACGGTTTACTGTTGCCGCAATCCGGACAGGTGCGTGTGGGAAATTTTTTGTTGCACCATAGGGATACCGATTTGCAGGCTGTGCGTTGTTTTGCGGGTCTTGTGTTCCAGTTCCCAGAGACCCAGTTTTTTGAGCAATATGTGGGCGATGAAATTGCTTATGGCTTGCGCCTACTCAAGCGCACAAAAGAACGGATCAGGACTGATGTGCGCTGGGCAATGGAAATCGTTGGATTGGATTTTGAGCGTTACAAAGACCGTTTGACGTTTACATTAAGCGGAGGTGAAAGCCGCAAAGTGGCGCTAGCATCCATTCTGGCGCTCCGTCCCCGGTTGTTGCTTCTAGATGAGCCATTGGCGGGTCTTGACCCACTCTCACGTCATGATTTACTCATAAAGCTAAAGGGATTGCAACGCGAAGGTATGACTGTCATTTTGTCTTCGCATCACATGGAAGAGGTTGCCGAATTGACTGATGAATTGACAGTTTTTCATCAGGGTAGGGACGTGCTGCGAGGAGGGGTGCGCGAAGTTTTTGACCGGGTGGATGAATTGCGTACGCTGGGTTTAGAGCCGCCCGTGGCTGTGCGTGTAGCCGCTGCGTTGCGACAGCGCGGCTGGGTTTTGCCGCCCGGGCTGATTCGACCACAGGAGCTGGCAGATCAAGTAGCGCGTTTACAGATGGGGTCTCATCATGAATCAGTTTGAGTTCCTGCGCTACGTAAATCTTGGACAGTATTTACCAACCAACTCGTGGATCCATCGGCTGGATGTGCGAGCACGCATCCTTGCAGCAGTGTTTTTGTTATTGTCACTTACCCTGACGGGGCGTCCTGTTGCTTTGGTGATTGCCATGTTTGGTTTGTTGGCGTTGCTTTCTTTGGCTCGCATCCCATGGGCGTATGCATTTCGTAATTTACTACCGCCTTTACCGTTTCTGTTACTTCTGGCAGTGTTACAGGTTTTTTTCAATCCTCGTCCTGTTGATACAGACATACTGATTTTTCGATGGCACTGGATTAGTGTAAGCATGATGAGTTTGCTTGCAGGCGTTACGCTGTTATTGCGTTTTTCGGCATTGATTTTGACACTCAGTCTGGCAACGTACTGTATTTCGACTTCAGAAATGATTCATGGTCTGGAGTCGCTTCTTTCGCCGTTACAACGCGTTGGTATTCCTACCCGCATGTTTGTCATGATGATACAGGTCATGTTGCGGTTTTTGCCGTTTTTGGCACTGGCAGCGGAGCGGATCGCCAAGGCACAGGCATCGCGCGGTGCACAATGGGGCAGCCGGCGCGGAAGTCTTATCCAGCGTGCCCGGCAGGTTGTTCCCTTGCTGGTACCGCTTTTCTTAACTGGTTTACACCGAGCCGAGAATCTGGCACTTGCGATGGAGGCGCGCGGATATGACAGCGAATCCCCGCATACTTCTTTATTTGTGATGCATTTTAGCTGGCGAGATGCAACGGCGATTATAATGGTTTTTGTGTTCTCGCTGGCATTACTTTTGGTTTAAGCATTTTAGCTTTGAGGAGGGAATACTATGCTTAGCGAGCTGATACGTAAGTGTCGTAGCTATCGGCGTTACCACGCAGAAATTTCTCTGTCACTGGATACCTTACGTGAGCTAATCGGGCTGGCGCGCTTAATCCCTTCTGCGTTTAATCGGCAGCCATTGCGGTATCTGCTTATTAACGATGCCCAAAACAAGGAACTAGTATTTTCTTATCTTGTCTGGCCTGTCTTTGGAGAGTGGACGAAACCTGCACAAAACGAACGCCCTGCGGCTTATATTGTCATTCTGGGAGATACCGAAATTGCCACCCATTTTGGTGTGGAGGCTGGCATTGCCGCTCAAACGATTCTACTTGGAGCAGTAGCACGCGGGCTAGGCGGGTGCATTATGGGTGCTTTGGACCGCGAAAGTCTGCGCGACGCGTTGAAAATACCAGAACGTTTCCGAGTTTTGCTGGTGATTGCTTTAGGTGTTCCGGCAGAACAAGTGGTAATTGAACCACTAGCACCCGGCCAGTCTCCCCGTTTTTGGCGGGATGCCAGCGGTATCCAACATGTCGAAAAACGTTCTGTAGATGAACTTATTCTCAATCTCGCAGAATAATGCGGGCGTCTACAATTTGTGCCCCATGTTCAAAAACTAACACTGGATTCAGGTCAATTTCGGTTATCTCGTCCAATTCCTCCATCAGGCGCGAGAGTTTGAGCAGCATTTCTACAAGCGCCTGATGGTCGGCTGAGGGTTGACCTCGTACACCTTTAAGCAGTTTGGCACCGCGCAGTTCATCTAACATTTCTTCAACTTCACCTTTTGCAACTGGTACCAGTCGGATGGTGACATCACTGAATACCTCGGCATAGATGCCGCCCAGCCCGAATAGAATCAGGGGACCAAAGGAAGGATCGCGCTTGCCACCCAAAATTACCTCCCGGCCGCCGTATACCATCTTCTGGATCAGGAAGCCACTGGACGGGCCCAGCCGTTGTTGCATTTGCTCAATGGCTTTTCTTAATTCACCTTCATTCTTAATATCCAGTGCTACGCCGCCCACATCGGTTTTATGAGTGGCTCCGCTTGCCGCAACCTTGACCACCACCGGATATCCAATCTGCCCTGCTTCCTGAGCAGCTTGATCAGCATTTGAAACTTTTGCCCAAGGTGCTACTGAAAGACCGTAATCTTCACAGATTTGCATTGCCTGATCAATGCTTACTTCACGGTTTCGAACGTTTTTCAAAACGTTTCGAGCTTTAGTAGCTGCGTTTGCCGGGATGGTAAGGTCCGTAGCTTCACTGATAAAAGCTTCCCGGCGTTTTAATCGAAAATAATGATCGCGTGAGGCAGCCAACGCTTGAACGGCTTCATACACTTCTGGGAATACTGGAAAGCCTAAATTTTTCTCTAGATAAGCGATCTCGTCCATCTCAGTGAAGTACACAAGAGCGACAGGGATCTGGTAGTGCAGGCTGAGGGCTTTTAATCTTTCGGCAACTTCGCGCGCTTTGGGAATTGTTTCACGCCGATAGTTGAAAATTAACAGAACTGCATCCGGCTGCATGATCTTCATGGCTTCTTCAATTAGCAACGGATAGGAATCAAAATTGAAAACGGTGCCAAGATCCAGGGGATTGATTCGCTCAATCACATTCACGCGAAAGAACGGTTTGGCAATTTCAATCAGTTCGTCGGGGTAAGGTGGCAAAATAAAACCAAACTCGCTGGCACAGTCCACCGAAATAATAGCATGACCGCCCGAGCGAGAGAATACCGCCAACCGATTACCGCGCACCGGCGGGAGAGAGAATCCCTTACCAAAGGTCATCATCTGGCGAAAAGTGTACGCACGAGTGATGCCAAATTGGGCAAAGGCGGCATTGACTACTCGTTCGTCGTTTGCCAGCGCAGCAGTGTGCGATTGGGCAATCTGGGCACTCGCTTGACCGGTATTGGATTTATAAACGATGACTGGTTTCTGTGATTTACCAGCCAGCTCTACCAATTCACGTCCTGCGTTGATGCTTTCGAGATACAACATGATGATATCTGTAGCATTATCCTGTAAGAAGTATTTGAGATAATCGCTTTCCTTTAGGTCCAGCTTATTGCCAACGCTGACTGTTTTAGCAACCCCCAATCCGCAAGCAGTCATCATATCCGTGCAGGTCAGCACCACTCCGCCGCTTTGCGACATCAGCGAAGTGCGTCCGGGCATCATTTCGCTTGGTTCCGTATGAACAAAGATGGTGCAGATACCGCTTTCGGTATTAATAATGCCAACACAGTTTGGGCCGACAATGCGCATCCCCCACTTTTGTGCGATTTGCCCAATTTCTCTTTCAAGCTTTGCACCCTCTTCTGAGAATTCGCTAAAACCGGCGGTTTCAATGACGGCATAGCGTACGCCGCGCTTTCCCAGATCATCCAGCAAACCCGGCACAGTTGCCGCAGGGGTGAGAATCACAGCCAGATCAAGGTTGGGAGGGAGCTCATCAACAGAGGTATAAATGGGATGGTCAAGGGTGCGCCCCGCCTGGCGTCCCAGAAGGTACATCTCACCTTGATAGCCAAACAACAACAGGTTATTGGCGATATTTCGCGCAAGGTTATCCGCTTTATCCGATACACCTACAACTACAAGACTCTTGGGATAAAAAATTTTTTCCATACTCCCTCCCTGAGATTAGTATGAATTGTTTCTCCTGCATTCATATTATTGCACTGTTTCTTGTGTTGTTACAATAATTTGGTACGTCGCTATGGAAAAATAGTCACCAAATCCTGGACTAAACGCTCAACTATCTGGCTTGACTATTGATAGCCGGTGGATTTTTCGAAATACTGAGAGAATTTGGCCTGTCGAATTTTTAGCAATAGGGGGAAAATTAACTGCGGGGCAGTCATATATTCATGCACACTGCCCCGCAATGTTTCAAGCTTGATACTCGCTCTCTTTCAAGCGACTGATTTCGAATATTGCCAGGTTATCTCCATCCGGGCAAGATATTGTGGTGCTGTCGCCATCTCCCCAGGGGAACTTGCCACGCATTTGCAGAACCACGATGTAGGGCCAAAGACTGTGCAATGCGTGCGGGCACAAGTAACCAGAGAGAGTGACGTTATCTACGATGATTTCTTCCCCTGGTTTATGACCCGCCTGGCATTCACCGGCGATGCTTTTGACCCGGATTCTGACCTTATCCATGCCTGTATCTTCCATTCGGACACCTCTTCTTTACTTAGTCAGAAACAGCAGGAGTGTTGTCATCGCGGATATTACCCATAGCGGTAGATGATGCCAAAGCCGCCGCGTGGGTATTCCCATACCAGCGCCTCAGTCGGGCAGGCAGCTTTGCATGTGCCACACTCAACGCAGCCTGCCCAATCAGCAACAACCTTACCTTCTTGTTCGCTGTAAACGCCGACCGGGCAAACAAACAGACAGGCTTTTGTCTTGCATATTGCATTGCAGATCTCTGCTTTGACCTCAATGTGCGGATGACCCTCATCCAGTTCGTATTTATTGACAGCCAGTTTTTCGGGTAAGCTCATGCGGTTCATAGGCTGCGCACTCCTTTCAGTCCATCTTGCGCCAGCGCCAGCAGTGAAAGGTGGCTGTTCTTCAGACTTTGCATGACCATTGGCAAGAGATGTTGTTTTGGCACTCCTTCATGCTGATAAATAGCTGTCATGAGAGATGCCAGAAATTCAGGATAAACTTTATAGAGCCGTTCGTTTTTCATAAAGTCCGGCGCTCCGGCATAGGTCTGCATGTCTTTCAAAACAAAAGATTCTGCCATCAGGCGCTGATAAACGCCCAAAGTTTGGACGCTGAAGTCGTTTTTCTTTTTGGCTTCGAGAACTGCTTCAGCGGCAGCTATACCTGACCCAATTGCCAGGTCCATTCCACGCACAACGAAGCCGTTGTTGACAGATAAACCAGCGGCGTCTCCAACGACCAGTAAGCCATCCATATACAGACGTGGCATCATTGCCAGACCACCTTCTGGCACGAGGTGAGCGCCATATTCCAGGAGCTTCCCGCCTCGTATTAATGGTGCTATGGAAGGATGGGCAAGGAAATCTTCGATTACTTCAGCGGGTCTGAGTCCGGTTTCAATTAACTCATCCAGATGCATGACCAGCCCAATCGAGATGCTCTCCTGATTGGTGTATAGGAAACCACCGCCCGCGACACCGCGCGTGGCAAACCCAACCAGACCGTAGGCGACTCCCTCATTCCCACTGAGGCGAAATCGCTCTTCAATCGTCTCGCGTGGCAGACCGATTAATTCCTTTACGCCCACTGCCAAATGAGCCGGATTGAAACGACCACGCAACCCAAGCTGTTGCGCCAGGAAAGAATTGGCACCGTCTGCCAGGATGATGACATCAGCGCCCATTTCCTCATCCCCGGCCGCAATGCCAACCGCTCTGCCATTTTCGACAATGACACGGTCAACCTTAATCCCCGGAACCAGCATAGCACCAGCCTGTTCTGCCTGCTCCCCCAGCCAGCGGTCGAACTTGCCCCGTAAGACTGAGAAGGCATTATAGGGTTGCTCGTTGAATACCTGCGATCTGAAATCAATGTTGAAGGAAGCGTTTTCACTCATAAAGCTGATGATCTGATTAGTGATGTAACGTTCAACAGGGGCTTCCTTCCAGTATTCCGGAATCAGTTTCTCGAGAACACGTCCATACAACACACCGCCGCTCAGATTTTTGGAACCGGGGTATGGACCGCGTTCAACCAGAACGACTTCCAACCCCTCCTTTGCTAGCTTATAAGCGGCGGCGCTGCCTGCCAGTCCTGCACCGACAATGATGACATCAAATTTTTCTTCCATAAGCAGATGCCTCACTCACTTACGGGCTTTAAGGGCTTTGATCAGTTCTGGGACGATCGCATATAGATCACCGACAATCCCGTAGTCTGCTTGTGCGAACAGGGGTGCCTCTTCATCCTTATTGATAGCAACCACCACGCGGCTTTCTGTGATGCCCACCGTATGCTGTGCCTGTCCGGAGACGCCAATACCCAGGTATAAATCAGGCTTAATGAAGGCGCCGGAGACCCCAATGTAACGCTCGCGCGGCAGCCAGTCTAACCCTTCGCAGAGCGGGCGTGTAGCGCCTACTTCGGCTTCCAATAAGCCTGCCAGCTCAAAGATCATATCCAGGTCCTCTTTCTTTTGCAAACCGCGGCCGGGGCAGACGACCTTTTTCGCTGCTGCGAGGTTCACTGTTGAAGGGGGTTTGGGTTTGCGTTCACGCAGGGTCCAGCGTGTTTTGGGTTCGATGAATGGCACCTGAATGATCTCACCCTGACGTGATGGATCTGCTGCCAGTGGTTCAAAGATTCCCAGTCCGAATGTGGCAATCATTGTCTCTGTGGCTGATTTTTCAACCCGGACTGCACCGCCCCCAAAGATGAGATGGGATGCCTGAATCACATCACCCTCAACAAAAAATTTCTTGACGTCGGTGATCACCGTTGTATCCAGGGCCGCGCCCAATCGCCCAGCAACCGCTTTACCACGCTTACTGGCGCCAATCAGTAGTGCACACGGTTTATGGGATTGCACCAGCCCGGCAATGGTTGGGACAAAATCCTCAACTAATTTGTCTGCTTTCTCGCCCAACCAGAAGACCTTATCGGCGCCTTGAGCCAGAGCAGCTTTTGCGGATGTTTCGTCGCCAACCACGATGGCAGCTACTCCTCCGCCGGTGGCTTCTGCCAGCGTGCGTGCTCCCGCCAGCAGTTCAGCCTGGAGAGAAGTTTTTTCTGAAAATACCCACAGGTCTTTGACAGCCATGTTATACCTCCTAAAGGACGCCCTCTTTACTGAGATAACCGATTAGGGTTTGCACTGCCTCATCTGGTTTGGCGGTGATTTTGATCCGTTTGCGGTCCACCTGTTTGGGTGAGCGGACATTTAGCACCTCGATTCGTTTTTCTGCTTTTCCTGCCAGCTCAAGATCACTCAATTTCCATTCTGTAATTGGTTTCTTACCAGCTTTGAGTATTTCTTTCATGGTGGGTAGACGAGGTTGGTTGATATCAGTGGTGACCGAAATCACAGCCGGTAGAACGGTTTCCAGCACTTCGACTTCATCCTCTAAACTACGATCAACGATCAATTTGCCATCGGCAACTTCGACTTTACTCACTGCGTTGATGGTAGGTAAACCAAGCAGTTCGCCCAATTGCAACCCAACCTGCTGGAAATAGAGGTCGGCTGAACCCTCGCCACAAATAACCAGATCGAATTCACCCATTTTACGGATTGCAGCCGCCAGAGTTTGAGCGGTCAGGTGCGTATCTGATTCTGACAGTGCGTCATCAATTACGAGATATAGTTCATCTGGCCCTCGTGAGAGCACATCTTTCTTGCCTTTGGAGTTGGACAATTGACTGCCACCAACGCTTAAAGCCATGACCTTTCCACCATGAGCTTCGACAAGCTGGACGGCAGTCTCGATCGCCATCAAGTCGTACTCGCTGATGACCCATTCTGCCTGTTCAAATGAAATCGAGCCATCTGGTTTGGCAATAATATCCTCTGGATCGGGAACAAATTTGTAACAAACAATAATGTTCATTCAACCTCCTGCTTAATCAGACCGCATTGCCGAGTGATGGCTTTTTGGTCATATTATCTTAGTTGGCGATTGTCCAGAGCAAGAGGGTATGGCTATCTCTTGCTCTGGACATCCAAGTTTTATAAAACAGAGCTATTTGCCCTTGTAGACAGCCTTGCGTTTTTCAATGAATGCTGCGACACCTTCTTTGAAGTCTTCACTCTTCATGACAATTTCCAGTGCTAACGCTTCCAGGTCATAGAACTGTTCCAGCGACATGCCCCAGCCCCGGTCAATGAACGTCTTGATGAGTTTATAGGAGAGTAGGGGCCCGCTTGCCAGTTTTTTGGCAAATTCAAGCGTTTTTGGCATCAGTTCTTCGGGTGGGAAAATTTTTTGGGCGATGCCAAGGCGATACATCTCTTGTGCGTCAATGATCTCAGCACTGAAGCAAAGCTCTTTGGCTTTGTAAGGACCGACCACTCGCGGCAGGAACCACAGGTTGCCGCAATCGGGGACCATGCCGATATTGGTATAAATCTCAGAGAAGCGGGCTTTCTCAGAGGCATAGATTACATCGCAAGCGAGCGCAACTCCTGCGCCACCGCCAGCCGCAATGCCGTTAAGCGCGCAGATGACCGGTTTCTCGATACCTTGTATCGCCTGTATTGTTCTTCCCAGTTTACGGCCGGCGACATAATCAAGTTGAAGATTGCCTTCCAGCATATCGTTGATGTCTCCACCCGCGCTGAATGCTTTGCCGGCGCCGGTCAGTACAACCACTTTTACGGCGTCATCTTTGCGTAATGCATCAAATGCCTCACCAAGCTCATCCAGCATTTTCATGCTGAGCGGGTTCAGCTTGTCAGGTCGGTTCAAGGTGACAATTGCAACGCCGTCTTCTATGACGATATCCAGTGTTTCAAATGTGTACGCCATAGCTGTATCCTTTTTGTGTTTAGAACTCGGCTTTGGCATGATAAGCCGTTTTCCTGTTTGCCCTCAGGGTTCCGGCGATGGATCAAGGATGACGACTAGCGGAACCCTGAGAGTTAAGAATGCTGATCGTGCGAGGCGATATCGGCTAGGAATAGGTGATGTATCCTCGTCAGGCGATCTAATGACCTAATGGCAGCCTTTGCCAGCTTTCAGAACGCCCTTCTGATAGAGCTCTTCGATTTTCTCGTCGCTATAGCCGAACTCGCGCAGAAGATCGTCGTTGTCCATTCCATACAGCGGCGCACCGCGCCAGATCTTGCTGGGGTTTTTCTTGAAGCGCGGCACAGTGTTGACACCCTTGACCTTGCCGTATTGTGGATCTTCCCATTCGGTGAAGACCTCGCGAGCAATATAGTGTGGGTTCTTTTCTGCCATTTGTACATTGAGAATGATGCTACAGGGCACTTCGGCTTCCAGGAAGATCTTGTCCACTTCCTCGGCAGTGTGCTGATCACAGAAACGCTGAATAGCTTCATCGAGTTTTGTACCGGCAGGAGTTCCACGCAGGGCAAGTTGCATTCCGGGCGGGAAGTCCGGGTCGTTTTCCAATCCGATCAATGGCAGGCCACGTTTCATGGGACCACCACCTACCAGTCCAATGAAAACGTAATTGCCATCCTTGCACTTGTAAGCGCTGTAGCCAGCAAACTTTGGATCGGCATTGCCAAAGCGCGGTATAACCTCGCCGTCCTGGAAGTAGGTCATTGGATAATGGAGCTGAATCTTCATCATCATCTCAAACTGGGCAATGTCAATACTCTCGCCTTTTCCGGTTTTCTGGACATTGATGTAAGCTGCCAGTGCTGCCCAGCAGGCATTTAGCGCAGTAACATAGTCGCAGGTGTAGGGCACAGCACGCATGGGCGGATTGGGTTCTGGCATACCGTTGATGAACATGTAGCCACCAAATGCCTGTCCGATGGCGTCATAGGAAGCCCGTGAAACGTAATTCGGATCGCCTTCCTGTCCAAAACCGGATACGTGGACAATGACCAGTTTTGGATTTTCTTTCCAAAGGACCTCATCTGTCAACCCCCATTTCGCATATGTGCCACCCTTGGAAGATTCCATCCAGATATCCGCCCAGCGAATAAGCTTCAAGAAAATTTCTTTGCCTTCCGGGGTGGGAATGTTGAGTGCCATTGTTAGTTCGTTGCGATGTTCCTGATTCCATGCATATCGAATTGCCCGGCAGGTGTCCGGCGCAACTGCGCTTTCAACATGGATTACGGTAGCACCTGCTTCAGCCATCAGCATTGCTGCGAAGGGCTGTGCAACTACAGTCCCGGTGCTGAGAACCTTCAGCCCCGAGAGCTGACCAAATTTTGGGACATCACTTGTTTTTGCCATGGTTATACCTCTCTAGATAAAATTTATGGTTTTAATATCAATCTAACAGGTACCTGTGCATAGGCATTATTTTTTGAATTTCTTGAGCAGTTGCGGACCGGCTATGTTGTACATAATCTGATCAGTTCCGCCACCAATGCGCATGACGCGTACATCACGCCACAGGCGCTGGATACGGTGTGCCATCATGTATCCCAGACCACCCATGATTTGCATGGCATCATCAATAACTTCAAATGAAGCCTGCGTGATGTATAGCTTTGCCATGGCATGTTCGTGGCGCACAGGCATTCCATTGTCCATCATCCATGCCACCTTATAGCAATAGTTCTTCATGTTTTCGATCTTGATTGCCATGTCAGTGATCATTTTCTGGATCATCTGGAAGTTGCCAATCGGCTGGCCGAACTGAACACGCTGGTTGGCATACGTGGCGGCATCCTCAAAGGCAGCTTCGGCAGCGCCGATGCAGGAGGCAGAGAGCACGATGCGCTCAATCTCGAAGTTCGCCATCAGTTGCATCCAGCCGTTATTAAGCTGTCCTACAAGGGCATTCTTTGGCAATCGAACGTCATCCAGGAAAACCTCACAGGTTGGTACCGACCACCAGCCAACTTTAGGCAATGGGTTGATGCGAACCCCCGGTGTGTTGGTAGGTAGCAGGAACATGGACATGCCCTTATAAGGATTTTCAATTTGTGGGTCACGCGTCATGAGCAGGATATATTTAGCTACATTAGAAATTGTGCAGTAAATTTTTTGCCCATTGATGACCCATTCCTCGTCGCCTTCGAGAACTGCTCGTGTTTTCAGTCCCGCGGCGTCAGAGCCAGCCTGTGGTTCACTGATGCCCAGTGCGACTGGCGGGTCGCCGCGGCAAATGCCGCCCAGGACAGTACTTTTCTGCTCTTCTGAGCCAAATTGTTCGATATCACGGATAGTGATCACCCCCAGTCCATAGATAACGCCCAGCGGAAAGGCGTATTTACCTAACACCTCAGCAACCAGGCATTGTGTCAGCACGTCAGCTGGTGTGCCGCCATACTTTTCAGAGATGCCCAGTCCCAGAAAACCATTGTCTGCCAGTGCTTTCCAGGGTTTCCAGGGGAATTCATGCTTTTCATCTAGCTCGGCGATCAGGCTTTCTGGTGCCTCTCGTTCAAGCAGGTCGGTGAGGCTTTGGATCAATAGCTCTTGCTCTTCGGTAAATTTGAAGTCCATACTTTACCATCCTTTCTAGTTGATTGATAAATAGTTTGGCAGGTTTGTGAATATTCCTGCAAGATTTTGGGGCGAACACACAAAAAAACCACTGCCGGCATATCCCTGGCAAGTGGTTGTCAACAAAAGGAATTTACTGTAACTCATCATATGAATCCAGAAGATTTTTAACATGTGCTTTTATATGTGACTGATTTTCGGGCAACAGTAAACCCCTCCCTTTGCCGCGAATCTTTTCTCGTGGCAGGGATAATATTTTGTCCTGTTCACCAATAATCAACGCGGGGTCTTGCTTCTTAGCAGGAGCACATTCACCCTGTAACTTTATCTTCGCGCAGGAATGATGGCTTATGAAGTATCTTTAATCACAATAAAAATGTGACACGATTCATAATTGTACAAAAAATATGCTCCCCCTCTAAACCAAGAGAATATCAAAACCTATCTTCTCCCACATTCTGGATTTGGCTTGTGAAATTCCGTGGTAGCTTGTACATTTTGTTACAGCTATCTGTTGATGCTCTGACGTTTCTGTTCCAGGCGTTCCTTAAAGCGCTGCTCATCAATAATAAAGCGCTCATGTTCTCCTTCGGCGATCTTTTCCACCTCATCCCAGGCTTCGACTCGGAAGCGTAGTCGTCGTCCTTCTACCTCCAGCAGTTCTGCTCGCGTGCGAATTTTCATACCAACTGGCGTGGCTGCTAGATGACGCACATTAACCAGTGCACCAACAGTGGTTTGCCCTTTTGCCAAATGCTTGGCAACTGTAATGCGGGCTGTTTGTTCCAGCAACTGGATCAGGCGTGGTGTTCCAAGCACCGGCGGTAGTTCTCCACCGGTCATAGAGGCGGCAGTATCGCTTTCTTGCACGGTCAGGTTTAACTCATTGGTCAATCCAACTTCGATGGTCATGTTTGATCTCCCAAGTGTAATGGCATGGCAACGTGCTATCGCATGGCAATCCATGAATGGGTGCTGTATTTTTGTTCTGCAAGCTGCCTAGCGCGCTTCAATTCTTCATCGGTATAGTCACCGTATTCTGTTTCCAGATTGTTGCGGAAAGCGGTTTCAAGAGCAGTTACAACCTCTTGGAAAGAGACCGAGAGAATGTCTGAAATGCTGGTGACGCGTTTTTTGACACTACGGATAAGTTTGTCAGATATCTTTTCTTCACTGACTGTTAGCAGGGTGAACATTTTTTCCACATCTACCCGGTATAGGATGGTACCGTGCTGCAATAAAACCCCTTGCTTGCGTGCCTGAGCGTTGCCGGAGATTTTTCTGCCATCCACAATAATGTCGTTGATGGGTTGAAAACTGCCCTCAATGCCCAAGAGTTGTAGTGCTTCGATTAAGTAACCACAGATTAGACGATAAGATTGGATCAGGTCATCCGGGAACAAGGCGAGTGGTGCCAAGAGGCTGTATGTGATTTCGCCGTCACAGTCATGATAAACTGCTCCGCCGCCGGTAATGCGGCGGACAACGTCCACGCCCTGCCGACGACAGGCTTCCAGATTGACCTCGTATTCCAGTCCTTGGAAGTACCCGATAGAAACAGCGGAAGGCTTCCAGCCGTAAAGACGAATAGTGGGCGGGGTTGTGCCAGTTCGAATACCTTCCATGATTGTCTCATCCAGCGCCATATTCATATAGGCATTGAAATAGCGGAAGGGAATCATGCGATATCTCATGATTGCATTGCCTCTTCCAGGATATCAATCAAGTCTTGTGGGCTAAAGCCAACCAGCACAGCTTTTTCCCTGTTCAGGATATTTTGTACTTTTTCAATCAAGCTGGTTTTTTCCAAAGGCAGTAGTGCACCTGCCAAGGCATTTTCAATGACTGGGAGAACATCCTCTGGATAAAGAAAAAAGTCGCCGGTTATGATAACTTTTTCTAACCGCTCTCCGTATGTTATATCAACACGTACCAGCTTGCCGCCGGGAACCTTTTTGATCGCTTTTGCTTGTTTCATTACCGCTTATCGTTTAGAGATTGGCGCCGCGTCGCCGACCAACTTCGATGCGTTTCCAGGCAGCGACGATAGCCAGAGTAAATAGAGCCGAAACAGCTGCCTCAGGCAGTCCGTTTGCCACGGCAATTGGCCCCAGCGCAGCCCAGGGTAAAAATCCAAGCACTCCAATCATTCCTAAAACCAGAATGGTATTGGTCAGGCTGCCGGAAATACCGCTTAAAATCATACCCACTGCCGGCCAGCGTTTGAAAGCTATCCATACCAGCCAGGCAACCGGTCCAATAAATAAACGGGGCAAGACCGCCAGCAGAGGGTTGGTAAACCAGACATCTGCCGGACCTGTTGGGGCAATGGCTGCCTGCAACATGCTGAATAAGCCAAAAATCAGACCAATTGCAGCACCTACTAACGGGCCTTCTAACACCGCGCCAATAACAGCCGGAACGTGCATGATGGTTAGCGAAGCTCCACTGAACCAGGGAATGAACCCCCAATGTGTCCAGCCCAATAACACCGAAATCGCGCCCAACACTCCAGTCACAACAACTTTACGGGTGGTTTCTTGTGGCATCTTTCTCCTATGGGATGGGAAGATTTTATGGTGTGTGGTGAGTGATATTTTTTGCCTGTGTCCTGATCACTACACTTATTGAACCTGATAAACAAAACAAAGCGGGTGCCGAATGAATACCCGCAGTGAGTGGGCGCGGGGGGGCTCGAACCCTCGAACCTCACGGATGTGAACCGTGCGCTCTGACCAACTGAGCTACGCGCCCTAGCAAATTAGATTATAGCAAAGGAAAGATGCCTTGACAAGGATTTTGCTAAAATCTTTATCAATCGCTTCTTGACATGCGCTTTGAACCGTGATAATCTTATGTGCAAGGGAGATACATTGGCTTTGCTGGTTTTGTCGGGCGGTTTGTATTTGATGTAGGTGACCGGCGGTCAATCAATCTCCGATTTTTTGTTTAAGTATGGAGAAAGGACTATGTCAGAGCGTTATACAGGGACCGTAAAGTGGTTCAATGCCACCAAAGGCTACGGCTTTATTGGTCGTGGCGATGGGACAGAGGATGTTTTTGTGCATTTCTCTGCGATTCAGATGGAGGGGTATAAGAAGCTGCTGGAGGGTCAAAAGGTGGAATTCTCCATTGAGCAGGGACCCAAAGGGCTTCAGGCAGCCGATGTCACTGTCATTGAGTAAGGACCGGTCTTAAACCCACCGGGGGCTGTTTGGAAACAACAGCCCCTTATTATTTTTTTATATTACTGTTTCAATCCAAACCAGTAAACAAATAATTTAATATATTCTTCTATCGTGGCTTTTCGACCTTGTGCGGTAGCCCACCATGTACTGGAGCGATACCAATGTCCGCTTACGGGTCGGACAATAATTTTCATATTGCTACCCTTAAACACATCCCGGAAAATCAGGCGAGTGCGCATAGTATGAAAAGGATCAGTGATAACAATACATGAACTGATGAACTCGCGTTCCATCAACTGGCGCAGTGCAACAGCTTCATCATAGGTCGAGTCAGCGTGTTGATCGGTTACCCGGATAGCAGTCGGGGGAATACCCAATTTCAAGGCTTCCAGTTTGAGATGTTCGATGTAGTCAATGTTATAGCCCGCTAGCGCCTCGCCGGTTTCGGTCAGGATATAAATTTGTGCGTAACCAGCTTGGTACAAACGTGCCGCTTCTTCCATACGGGGCATGCCGCCGCCGCTCAGCACGGCAACCGCTTGTGCTTTTTCCAATGGGTCGGCAATAATCAGAAAGCCACCGATTGCCAGCAGAGCAGTTTCCAGAACAAATGCCGATACAATCAAAAACAGGAATATTAATGTCACGCTGCCGATAGAGGTCAGACAGCATGAGCGACGCGGCGGATTAGGAAGCAGAGAAGGTTGTTCGTTCATCTTTTTTAAAGTGATTCCCTATCGCGAACGCAGTGCGATTCTCATTCGCTCCAGTGCCTCTGCAAGAATAGAACGCGGGCAGCCAAAATTTAGACGAGTAAAACCCTTTCCACCTTTTCCAAATCGTGTGCCATCCTCCAGCGCAACCCGTGCCTTTCTCAAAAAGAAATCAAATGGCGATTCGGGCAAGTTGGCTTCCCGGCAGTCCAGCCATGCCAGATAAGTACCTTCCGGTTTAATCATCTTGATGTCCGGTAATTCGTTGCATATATATTCGTAAAGGTAATCGCGATTTGCTTCAAGATAGACAAGTAGTTCTTCCAGCCAGGGTTGTCCATGCTGATAAGCTGCTAGTGCAGCAATTTGCCCTAAAATATTAACATGGGGTACAAGTCCGCGAGTAGACGTTTGCAGCTTTTTGCGCAGTTGCTGGTTCTGAACAATGGCATAGGAGCATCCTAAACCAGCAATGTTAAATGTTTTACTGGGTGCCATGAGCGTAACAGTATTCTGAGCGATTTCTTTAGAAAGTGAGGCAATTGGAATATGTTGATGATCCGAAAAAATCAAATCGCTGTGTATTTCATCTGAACAAATTATCATCTGATGACGCAGGCAGATTTCAGCCATGCGTTCTAACTCTTCTTGACGAAAGACGCGTCCAACCGGGTTGTGCGGGTTACAGAGGAGGAAGAGACGCGTTTTGTTTGTGATGGCGGCTTCGAAGTCATAAAAGTCTATCTGGTATCCTTGCGGGGTATAAGTTAATTCCATTTCCTGGCCGATCAAACCACCGTTATCTGCCACATGCAGAAATGGCGGATATACGGGGGTTTGAATCAACACACCTTCACCCAGGGGGACAAGCGCCTGGCAAACCAGATTGAAACCGGTCACCACTCCGGGCAAAAGCAAGACATCTTTCGGTTGAATATGCCACTGATAGAGTATTGCCATACGCTCAACAATAGCTTCAATCAATTCGGGCATTTCCGTTGGGTAACCAAAGATACCATGCTCTACGCGGTCGTGCAACGCCTGCAAGACTTCTGGTGGGGAGACAAAATCCATATCCGCTACCCATAGCGGCAATACATCCGGATCATATCTGCGCCATTTACCGCTTTCGGTCTTGCGACGATCAATGATTTGGTCAAAGTCGAAGTTCACGGTTACACCTCGTTGTTAATTGACTGGGTGGGATTATACTGCAAAGTTATTGAATACCTCGTACAGCATCAAGGGGAACAAAACCGGGCTGATTTCTTTGGTATACTTTCTACTACTAAGGATGACAAAATATCACACTCCCCCAGATTTATTGATTTTGACTTCGCCGGGCTGGCAAGACTATGAGCTTATGGATAGTGGCAGTGGGTACAAGCTGGAACGCTTTGGGACTTATTGGCTTGTACGTCCCGAAGCCGAAGCCGTCTGGCAACGCGCGCTCCCGGAAGCAGAGTGGCATCGGGCACATGCCGTTTTTCACCCCGGTGCTGAGGAGAGCGGCGGACATTGGGAAAAGCTACAGCCTCTACCGGAATCATGGGTGTTAGGCTATGGGAATTTGCGCTTTGAAGTGATGCTGACCGCCTCGCGCCATACTGGGATTTTCCCCGAGCAGGCTTGTTCGTGGGATTGGCTCGCTGACCAGATCAAAAACGCCCGGCGCCCTGTACAGGTTCTAAATTTGTTTGGTTATACCGGTCTGGCGACTCTGGCGGCGGTGGCGGCGGGAGCTAAAGTAACCCATGTGGATGCTTCACGAAAAGCCATTGAATGGGCAAAGAAGAATCAGTTGTTATCCGGGTTAACTGAGCGATCGGTACGCTGGATTGTGGATGATGCGTTGAAATTCACAAAACGCGAAGCCCGTCGTGGGGTTCATTATGATGGATTGATCCTTGACCCGCCTAAGTTTGGGCGTGGGCCTAAAGGCGAGGTATGGGAGTTCTACAAGCTGCTTTCTGAATTGCTAAATGCTTGCCGTGAGGTGTTGAGCGAACAGCCGCTCTTTGTGGTGTTGACAGCTTATGCAGTTAAAGCCTCGGCGTTGACATTGTATTACGCAGTGCAGGAAATGATGTCGGGGTACTCTGGGGTAACAGAAGCTGGTGAGATCGCACTCGTGGAAAGCAGTGCCGGAAGGTATTTATCCACGTCAATATTTGCCCGCTGGTCGGCGCAAAAAAACCAGCAATTCACACGAAACAGGAAGGTTGTAAGATGAGCGCTTGTGATATGCTAAAAATAACGGTTGTTGGTCCCGGTGTAATGGGGGAAGCGATGATTGCCGGCATGTTGCGGAAGAACGTTACCTCGCCACAGTGTATTCTCGCCAGTGGTCCTGAATTGGATCGTAATGAGGAATTGCGCGAACGGTATGGGATATCGGTGACCTCGGATAACGCCACCGCTGTTCAGCAGGCGGATGTGGTGATACTTTCGATAAAGCCTCAGTTGCTACAACGTGTGCTCAAGGGATTGAAGAATAAAATTCCCGCTCATGCGCTGGTGCTTTCCATTGTAGCGGGTGCTTCTATACAGACTATTAGCGAAGGATTGAACCATCCGCATATTGTGCGCTCGATGCCCAATACGCCTGGACAGATCGGTGAAGGAATTACAGTTTGGACACATTCGCCTTCTGTCACCCCAGAGCAGGCTGACCAGGCGCGCCGCATCTTGGGTGCTCTAGGTGTGGAAGTATTTGTTGAAGAGGAAAACTATCTCGACATGGCAACCGCACTCTCTGGAACAGGACCGGCATATGTATATCTGTTTATGGAGGCAATGATCGACGCTGGGGTGCATCTGGGTTTCTCGCGCAAGATTTCTGAGCAATTAGTGATCCAGACGATTCTGGGGTCGGTTGCTTATTACAAATCCAAAGGTGTGCACGTTGCCAAATTGCGCAATGAAGTCACCTCGCCGGGTGGAACAACGGCTGAGGCGTTGTATTATCTTGAGAAAGCAGGCTTTCGTACGGCGATGTCCCGTGCCATTTGGGCGGCTTATGAACGCTCGAAGGAGCTGGGCCAGGGACTCAATGGACATATGCCGGAAGCGAAAACAGGCGGATGAATCGACGGCTTCGAAAAGTGTTTTGAGCTGGCGGTCATCCGTTTGCACAGGGCTGGGTTTTGAGGGATGAAAGACAGCCGTTTGATGCTGGTGCTTTGGGCGCTTATCCCGCTGATTGTGGCAGTTGCCTTTAATCTGTCGCCGCAAGCATATGCCCTGGATGAACTTTGGATGCAGGCGCGGCAGGCACACCGCTGGCAGCAGCTTTCGCAGCAAATCAAAGCGTTGCGGGGGATTACAACATTTGAACCTTGGCGAGCTGACCTCTGGGAACAAATTGGCAACCTTGAAATGGCATCTGGAGGATGGCAGGACGCCATTGAGGCATATCAGGCTGCCAGAGGATTGGGTGGACTTTCGTCAGAAGGACAGATCGCGTTGGGTAGTGCCTTTTGGAATCTTGGGGAACGTGAGCAGGCAGCAGCGTACTGGTCACAGTTGATGGCAAATGAGGAATTATCAGCCGGCGCTTATGCAAAAATTGCGGGGCTATATCGCAAGGCAGGAGACTTTTCTAATGCTGAAAAGACCTTAAGGAACTGGTTGAGACAAGCGGAAAACGATCCTCAAGCCAATTACCAGCTTGGTTTGCTTTTATCGCCCAATCGCCCGCAGGAAGCTCTCGCCTATTTGCAACGGGTGAAAGAAGAGCCGGGGCTGGTTTCAAAAGCCAGCGTTCTAGAGAGTATTATCGTAACCGTGTCACACGAACGGGATCCTGGTTATCGCTCTCTCCAAATTGGACGAACGCTGGGTAGTCTGGAAGAGTGGGACATGGCAGCGTTGGCTTTTGAGGCAGCTATACGTGCCAGTCCCGGGTATGCCGAAGCATGGGCACTGCTGGGTGAGGCGCAGCAACATTTGGGACAGGATGGTTTGCCACAATTACAATATGCGCTTGAGTTGAAACCCGATTCTACCCTTGTCCAGGCTTTGTTGGCACTTTACTGGCGAAGGCATGGAAAACCACAAGTTGCTATGCAATATTTATTGGATATTGCTGAGAAGGAGCCAAAACGGGCAGTCTGGTTGGTTGAACTAGGAAATACCGCAGCTGAAAATGGGGACAACAAAACTGCACTAGGCTATTTCCGCAAAGCAGCGGAGATTGAACCACAGAGCCCGCTAGTCTGGCGTAGCCTGGTGCAGTTCTGCCTGTCTCAGGGGCTGTTGCTGCGCGAGGAGGGGTTACCGGCAGCCCGGCAGCTGCTTGTTTTAACGCCTGATGATCCAGTTGCACTGGATTTGATGGGGGCGGTTCTCCTTAATCTGGAGGATTTGGAAAGTTCGGAACGTTTCTTGCAACTTGCTATACAGCGTGACCAGGCTTTTCCTGAGGCCCATTTACATCTTGGACAGGTGTATCTCTTAATGGAGCAATTGGATGCTGCCCGCTATCACCTGAAGCAGGCAATTGAGCTTTCAGAAGAGGGTGATTCAATGTGGCGAATGGCAAAGCGATTGCTTGAACGCAACTTCCCGGGCGAGTGAGGATTAGCCGGTTTCACTTTTTAGTGTAGCAGGAGAAGCAAAGATGAAGGCTATGTTTCATCTGGTTTGCCTGATAACCGTGTTCAGTTTTGTTAGTTTGGGGTGTAACAATTCTATTGCCTCGCTTGCCCAAAGTGGAAGCAATCCAGTGGACAAAGTTCTTTTTTCTGATGATTTTTCTAATCCGAATAGCGGTTGGGATACTTGGAGTGATGGTACTTCACTGGTGGCTTATCAGGACGGGATGCTGCGAATCCGCGTTGACCAACCTCAATATGATTACTGGTCGCGACCGGGAAAATATTACGAAAACGTGATTTTATCTGTAGATGCGCTAAAAGTGGATGGTCCAGATGATAATGACTTTGGATTGATTTGCCGCTATAAAGACCGTAATAACTTTTATGCTTTTCTGATCGGTTCGGATGGTTATGCCGGTATTGTAAAAATAAAAGATGGGCACCACCAGGTGCTTGGTACAGACACGATGCAGTTTAGTGAAGTAGTAAAGCGAGGCACAGGCGCAGTCAACCAATTGCGTGCTGGATGTGTTGGATCAACTCTAATGTTTGCTGTTAATGGACAGGATATTCTGCGCGTTGAAGATACCGATTTCCTGGCTGGTGAGGTGGGTGTAATTGCCGGGAGTTTTGGTACGCCAGGGGTGGAAATATATTTTGATAATTTTGTCGCCGAAAAGCCTTGAAGCTGTACCGACGATAATGTGCAGAAATATATCCGCAGTAACAGCCTGATTTCATGATAGAATTTTTGCATGAATTTTTATGTTGATTCAGTTGGCTGTCGCTTGAACCAAAGCGAGATTGAGAAAATTGCCCTGCAACTGCGCGCGGCTGGAAACACCCTGGTGGATAACCCAGCCGAGGCAGATGTTGTCATTGTCAATACCTGCGCTGTGACGACAGAGGCGGCTTCGGATTCACGACAGAAGATTCGGCAGGCAGCCCGCGCTGGTGCGAGTCAGGTAGTGGTTACCGGATGCTGGGCAACGCTTGAACCGCTGGCTGCTGCCGCACTGCCGGGGGTCGGCCGTGTCTTTGAAAATTCTCACAAGGATAGGTTGGTTGCTGAATTGTTGGGCGTTCCGTCGCAGGATTTTGATCTAGAACCAATGGCGCGGCAGCCACTCCCCGGAGCACATCAGCGCACGCGAGCATTTATCAAAGTGCAGGACGGTTGTGATAACTTCTGTACTTTTTGTGTCACGCGTGTTGTTCGCGGCAAATCCAGAAGCTTGCCGCATCGCCGTATTTTGGCAGACATTCATTCGGCGCTAGCAGGGGGGACAAAAGAGGTGGTGCTAAGCGGAGTTAATCTTGGTTCGTGGGGGCGCGATCTTGATCCGCCATCTAACTTTTGTGAACTGATTAGATATATCCTGAAGGAAACTGATGTGCCCCGTTTGCGTTTGTCCTCGTTAGAACCATGGGATTTGGACGAAGATTTCTTCTCGCTTTGGGAGAATCAACGGCTGTGCCGACATTTACATTTGCCTTTGCAATCTGGTTCCGCGGGCGTGCTCCGCCGCATGGCTCGCAAAACAACACCCGAGGGTTATGCCAGCTTGATCAGCAAAGCGCGGCAGGTGGTACCGAATATGGCAATCACTACCGATATTATGGTGGGGTTTCCAGGCGAGAGTGAGGAGGAATTCAGTGAAAGCCTGGAATTTGTCCGTCAAATGGCATTCGCAGGTGGGCACGTGTTTGTTTTCTCGCCGCGGCCTGGCACAGCGGCGGAACGTATGGCGGGGCGTGTGCCGTCTCAAGTATGCAGGGAACGCAGTGCTAGGATGCGCGCTTTGCTGGCGGAACTGGCAACCCATTATCGCGAGCGTTTCATCGGAGCCGAGCTTACCGTACTTTGGGAAACTGCAACAGCACAGCCAGATGGTCTTTGGCTTCTGGAAGGCTTGACGGATAATTATCTGAGGGTAGAGGCATTGGCAGATAAACGGCTATGGAATTCCTTCAGTCGGGTAAGCCTCAAAATGCAAACCGGCGATGGTTTGAGCGGCCAAATTATTGAGTAAAAAAACCGGCGCTGAAAACTTGCGCGCTGAATTGAGCAATGATATATTACGGATGGAAGAGGAGCCCCTTGAAGTCAGGAGTTTTTTATTTGACTGCTCGCTGACAGGGGAAATAAAGCCAAAATACAGAGTTTCATGAAAGGAGTAGAATAATGAAGAAAGTTGCTCTACAAGTTCTGGTTCTTGGGTTGATTGTGATGTTGCTGCTGACTGCCTGTGCCCCGGCGGCGACGCCAACAGCCGAACCCACAAAAGCGCCGGAGGAGGCCCAGCCTGCGCCCACTCAGGCCGAACCTGCACAACCGCCGGCGGAAACGGTCACTCTAGTGGTCTGGGACCAGTACGCTCGCGATGTCGAAAGTGAAGTCATGAACCAGATCAATAAGGAGTTTGAAGAGGCTCACCCAGGGGTCAAAATTGAGCGTGTGGTAAAGTCATTTGATGATCTGAAAACCACAATTAAGCTTGCACTGGGTCAGCCAGATGGACCGGATGTCGCACAAGTTAATCAAGGGCAGGATATGGTAGCCATTGTAGCTGGTGACTTGCTTCTGCCGTTGGATGATTATGCGACCAAGTATAAGTGGCGCGAAATATTCCCCGAGTCGCTCAACAGCCGGAATAGCGCCACTGCAACCGGCTTTGGGCAGGGTAATTTATATGGCATGAGTGTGACCGCAGAGTTTGTCGGGGTTTATTACAACAAAGGCATGTTTGAGAAGTATGGCTGGAAGTTGCCAACCACCTTTGATGAGTTTACCAAATTGCTGGCTGATATTAAAGCTGCCGGCGAGACCCCGATTACCTTTGGCGATCTAGATGGCTGGCCTGGTATCCATACCTTCAGCTCGGTTCAACACGTGCTGGTGGATGTGGACTATATCAACAACTTCACCTATGGTCTGAATAACGTGAGCTTTGATATCCCGGAGAACCGCGAAGCCGCCAAAATTGTACAAGGTTGGGCGAAGGACGGGTATTTCACGGATGGGTTTATGGGCATTGGCTATGACGACTCACTAAAGATTTATAAATCGGGTCAGGGTGCCTTGATGATCACCGGTACCTGGGCGGCTGGTGAGTTCGTCACCGACACTGACCAGAAATTTGGCAATTTCTTGATGCCGCAAAAGACCGTGGATACTCCGCAATTGGCGATTGGCGGTGTGGGCCTGCCTTTCTGCATCCGCAAAGGTACCAAGAATGCCGATCTGGCAGCGGAATATATCAACTTCTTGGTCAGCCCGCGCGCAGCCCAGCTCTGGGCTGAAAAAGGTATGCTGCCAGCCGCACCGCTCCCGGCAGATTACAAAGTTGAGGAAGGCACTTTGCTGGCAGATCAGGTGGCTGCTTGGGGCACCTTACTGAAGTCGAATGGTATCGGGCATTATATTGACTGGGCGACACTGACCATGTACGATACTCTGAACGCCGAATTGCAAAAGCTATTTGCTGGAGAAACTACTCCCGAGCAATTTACTGCGGCTATTCAGGCGGATTACGCGAAGCGATAAACCAACAAATTGTTACCCTCTTCTCCCTCTTTTTGGGGGAGAAGAGGGTTTTTTATGGTCATTCGTTGAAGAGCTCATGAATAAAAAATATCATTGGCCTGGCGAGTCTCGCTTTCTGGGTTACCTGTACATTCTGCCAGGGGTGGTGATTTATCTGTTGTTTGTGCTATACCCTGTTTTGGAAACGGTGCGCACCAGCTTTTATCGGTGGGATGGTTTTACAGTTAACCGCACATTCATCGGATTGCAGAACTACCGTCAGTTGTTGATAGACAGTCAATTTTTACAAGCGCTTTCTCACAATCTGATTTTCATCATTTTCTACAGTATTATTCCAATTGTTCTGGGCATTATTCTTGCCAGCCTGCTGGGCCGCCGCAGACTGCCGGGAATGACCTTTTTCCGCGCCGGGTTGTTCCTGCCACAGGTAATCAGTATGGTAGTGGTGGGCGTTATGTGGCGCTGGATCTTTAACCCTGTATTTGGACCTCTGAATGCTTTTCTCAAAATGGTTGGTTTGAATTCGCTCGCCCGCCCATGGCTGGGGGATTTCAATCTCGCGCTACCCTCGGTTGGTATCATCGGCACATGGGTCATGTATGGCTTCTGCATGGTGTTATTTCTGGCGGGGATGCAGCGGATTCCAGAAGATTACTATGAGGCTGCCGAACTGGATGGCGCCAACGAGGTTCAGCAGTTGCGTTATATTACACTCCCCAGTCTGCGCCCCGAGTTTGGAGTTGCTTTAATTACCACAATTATCGCTGCGCTACGCGTTTTCGATCTGGTCTATGTACTGACGCGCGGCGGGCCCGGTGATCGTACACTGGTCGTGGCTTTTCTAGTCTATCGCGCGGCATTTCAGCAAAACCGCATTGGTTACGCTGCGGCGGTTGCTACGGTATTGACCCTGATTATCTTGTTGATCTCATTTCTTATCCTTCGTTTTCAATCCCGTTCTGAGGAATGATCATGCGTTCCTGGGCCCGACTCATCCCGAATTATTTTCTTCTTACATTGTTTTTGCTGGTTGTCATATTGCCAATTTTGGGTATTGTCTTGAGCGCGTTCAAGACCAATCAGGAAATTGCGAAGGGTCCTTTTTCGCTTCCTGCCAGGCTCAACTTTGATAATTTTGTGGGAGCATGGGTAGCTGGACATTTCAATAATTACTTCCGCAGCAGTGTGATTGTTTCCACTGTTACGGTTGCGGTGAGCGTTTTTTTGAGCATCCTATTGGGCTACGCGTTTGGAATACTCTCGTTTCCCGGACAAAATCTGATCTATGCTGTGTTGTTAATCGGTTTTATGGTGCCTTTTGAGGCGGTAGTGATTCCTCTGTACCATTTCCTGAACCGTTTGGGTCTTGTCAATACCTATTGGGCTTTGATCTTACCGCAAATTGGTCAAAGCATCAGCTTTGGCACATTATGGATGACCAGCTTTTTCCGCACAGCACCGCAGGAGCTGGTGGATGCTTCAGCGATGGATGGGTGCAACCGCTGGCAAACGTTGTGGCATGTCCTCTGGCCGTTGGCAAAGCCAGCGGTGTTAACGCTCGTAGTGCTGTTCTTTATGTGGACCTGGAATGAATTTCTGCTGGCTTTGATCATGGTACAGGATGATCGCTTGCGTACCCTGCCGGTCGGGCTGGCATTCTTTCAGGGGCGTTACGTAGCAGATATTCCACGCATGGCGGCTGGCTCGATTATTGTTGCAGGCCCAATTGTCCTCGTGTATGTTCTATTCCAGCGTTATTTCATTCGCGGCCTGCTGGGCGGAGCAATCAAAGGGTAAAGAAAGGATTTTCTCATGAAGTTGACGATTTTGGGCGCGGCAGGGGTTCGCACCCCATTGATGATCCAGTCTATTCTACGTCGCCAGGAGCGCATTGGCATTGATGAACTGGCATTGATGGATATAGACGGCGAGCGTCTGGAATTAATTGGTGCCATCACTCAGCCATTGGAACAATCCAGCCAGGTGCAGTTTCGCATTAAACGCACGACCGATTTAGTTGAGGCGCTAAAGGATGCAGATTTTGTTATAGCCACGTTCCGCGTTGGAGGGATTGAGTCGCGCATGGTTGATGAGCGCGTGCCCTTAAATTATGGTGTTTTAGGGCAGGAAACGACCGGACCGGGTGGTTTTGCGATGGGTATGCGGACAATCCCGGTTTTGCTGAGGTATGTTGAACAAATGCGCCAACTCTGTCCGAATGCCTGGATGATTGATTTTGCCAACCCAGCCGGTATGTGCACTGAGGCGCTAACGCGGGTGGGTGGTTGGCAACGCTCAGTGGGCATCTGTGATGGTCCAGTTGAGATTTTACGTCTGGCGGCGGCTGTCTTAAAGGCACCGATGGATGAGGTTTCACTGGGGTATTTTGGGTTGAATCATCTGGGCTGGATCCGTTCGGTGCGCTATCGGGGGCGGGAGTATCTTGGAGAAATGATTGAGCTGTTGCGGCGCTCTGGCGGTGTTGGCGGGTTGAATATTGCAGCGGACTTAATCACGGCACTGGGGATGATCCCGAATGAATATCTTTACTATTATTACTACCGGCGGCAATCGGTGGAAAATATTCTCCGTGCAGAACGCAGTCGCGGTGAGCAGATTGCGGCATTAAATCTTGAATTGTTTGAACAATTACACCGGCTCAAAGCAAAGGGGGATTTTGAGGGGATGCGCGGTGCTTATATGCGTTATCTGGATCAACGAGGTAGCAGTTACATGCAGGCTGAAACCGGGCGCGCTCCAGTTCATGGCGATCTTGAGCGATTGGCTGCCGAAGCAGCAGAGGGAGAGGGATATGCCGGCGTTGCATTGGACTTGATCGAGGCGCTGGTGGGATATAAGCCCCGTCAGATGCTGCTCAATATTCCCAATTGTGGCGCAATTCGTGGCATGAGCGAAGACGACGTGGTGGAAATTCCTGCTTTTGTTCACCGCGGTGCCATTGAGCCGCTGGCAATCGGAGATGTACCTGATCATTGTCTGGGTTTGATGAAGCAGGTCAAAGCATATGAACGGTTGACCGTTGAGGCGGCAGTGGAAGGTTCATATCAGAAAGCATTGACCGCGCTGACTATTCATCCATTGGTAGCAGATTACGAGCTGGCGAAACGCATTCTGACGGATTATCAGCGCGAGCACGGTGCATGGTTTCCAACGTTATGTTAATGGGGGATGAAAAGGTACAATGGCACTGAAATATGATGTCATGGTGGTTGGAAATTACAGTATTGATTTGATCTTCACCGGCTTACCCAATTTTCCACAGCTCGGCAAAGATACAATTGGTACAGGGTTTGATATGCTGCCCGGTGAGGCTTATACGCCGGCGGTTGCGATGCACCGTTTGGGACTGAAGGTGGGCTGGGCAGGGGACTTCGGAAATGACCTCTTGAGTCGTATTGCGCTGGAATTTGTCCGCAAAGAAGGGTTGGATGAATCGTTGTTTGTGATTCATGACCGACCGCTGCGGCGGGTAAGCGCTTCGGCTTCTTTCCCTGAAGATCGGGCTTTTATGACCTACTATGATGAAGACCCGCAGCCGCCAGCAATTGCATCTGCCCTGCCAAAAGCAGAAACGTACGCCCTGTACCTGCCCGGACTTTGTCAGGATTGGGTGTTGGATTTGTTTTTAACCGTGTTGCAAAACAAGGGAATCAAGCTGGTTATGGATGGTAACCTGTTGGGAGAGCCGTCCATCAATGACGCAAGAGTGCGGCGGGCAATTGAAACCTGTGAGGTCTTTTTACCGAACGCGGCTGAAGCACGCTGCTTGACAGGCGAGAACGATTTGCGTAAAGCTGCCTTGATGCTGGGAACACTTTGCCCACTGGTGGCAATCAAGGATGGTGCGCGCGGGGCTTGGGGCTGTCAGCAAGGGCAGGTCATCCATATGCCGGCTATTCCGGTAAAAGCATTGGATACCACCGGTGCGGGGGATTGTTTTAGCTCTGGTTTTGTGGCAGCATGGTTGAATCGGTTGCCATTAGCGCAATGTTTGCAATGGGGCAATATTGTTGGCGGACTCTCAACTCAGAAATGGGGCGGAACAGGTGAACTGGTAACCGTTGAGACTGTCCAGCAGTGGTTACAGTATTATAATAATATTCGTTTGGGTGATTCTGCTTGACAGTTGACATGGCTGTCATTATAATCACAGGCTTTGTGCAGATATAAAGGCGAGCAGATTTGTGATGGATTATGGACATAGACGAATATAATGGTACGGCCGTCATGCGCCGGACAGTGGGGGAAAGACCCCGACGGTCCTGGCGTAGCTGGTTGATAGGTCGTCCCCTTCCTACTGCAGATGCACCGCACCAGACCATTGGCAAACTCATCGGTCTGGCGGTTTTTTCTTCTGATGCCATGTCCTCGGTGGCGTATGCCACACAGGAAATATTAATTATCCTGGCAGTAGCCGGTACGGCTGCATTTTCATATTCCATTCCACTGGCTGTAGCCATCGTGGTTTTGCTGGCAATTGTTATATTCTCATATGAGCAGACGATCCATGCTTATCCCAGTGGTGGTGGGTCCTATATTGTTGCGCGAGACAATCTTGGTGAATTGCCAGCGCAAATCGCTGCTGCGGCGTTGCTTACAGATTATATCCTTACTGTGGCTGTATCCGTTTCCTCTGGCGTAGCCCAAGTGGTATCGGCGTACCCGGCGCTGTTCCCCTGGCGTGTTTGGGTTTCAGTTGCGTTGGTTTTTTTTGTTATGCTGGTCAATCTGCGCGGTGTGCGTGAGTCTGGGATCACATTTGCAATTCCAACGTACTTTTTTCTAGTAATGATGTACATGACCGTTGGCTGGGGTGTCATTCGTTGGCTGACTGGTTCGCTTGGCACAGTGGTTAACCCACCGGAGATGGAAATTGTCCAGACGCTCCAGGCAGTAACACCTTTTTTGATTCTTAAAGCTTTTGCAAGTGGTACGTCTGCTCTAACCGGCGTAGAAGCAATTTCAAACGGTATTCCAGCATTCAAAGAGCCGAAAAGCCGTAATGCAGGAATTACTTTGATATGGATGGCAAGTATCCTTGGTTCTTTGCTTTTATTGATTACGATACTGGCTCATCAAATCCAGGCATTACCTTCTGAGTCCGAGACCATTATTTCACAACTTGCCAGGACAGTTTTTGAGGAACGTGGGATTTTATACTTATTGACCATAGCGGCGACAATGGTCATTCTGGTGATGGCGGCGAATACTGCTTTTGCAGACTTTCCCCGTCTAAGCGCAATCGCAGCGACGGATGGGTTTCTTCCCCGCCAATTTACTTATCGCGGCAGTCGTCTGGTTTATTCACGCGGCATTGTTGCCCTTGCATTTATTGCCAGTGCGCTGATTATCATCTTTCGAGCAAGTGTTACCCGTTTGATTCCGCTGTATGCCATCGGCGTGTTTGTGTCCTTTACACTATCACAAGCGGGCATGGCGCACCGCTGGTGGAAATCTGGCCATCTCAAACCGGGTGAAGAAAAAGTAGAACGCGGTTCAACTCTACGTTATGATCCGGCCTGGAAGTACAAGATGGTCATCAATGGTTTTGGTGCGTCTGTTACTGCGGTGATTGCTTTGGTATTCGGGGCAACCAAGTTTTCAGATGGTGCCTGGATTGTAGTTTTTCTGATCCCGCTTCAGGTATTTATATTTTCATCAATCCATCATCACTACCGCAGTGTTGCAGACCGGCTTTCGTTAGAACACTTTGGTGCCTACCCCCGGATTTCAAGGCATCGGGTGATTCTGCTGGTGGGCGGCGTACATCGCGGTTCGCTGGCAGCGCTGCGCTATGCTAGAACTCTGTCCGACGATATCACAGCGGTGTATGTTTCGATTGATCCAAATGAGGCGGCTAAACTCCAGAAGAAATGGGAAATCTGGGGAGAAGGTGTTCGATTGGTGATTTTAGACAGCCCGTATCGTTTATTCCTTGAGCCGCTTCTGGAATACATTGAAGAGATAGATGAACAGCGGCAGGCGAACGAAATCATTACAGTTGTGGTGCCCCAATTTGTTCCCAAACACTGGTGGGCAAAGTTTTTACATGCCCGCACTGCGGACACCTTGCGGAAGGTGCTCTTGAACCGCACTGAAATTGTGATCACGGAAGTTCCTTATGAAGTTCATTAGAAAATAATTAGGCAGGGTAGGATGAAAGTCATTGTGGTGGGTTGTGGTCGTTTTGGCGCTGAGCTGGCATACCGTCTTTTCAAGTCAGGCCATGAGGTCACGGTAGTAGATTATTCGCCGGTGTCTTTTTCGGTTTTGCCAACCGATTTTGGGGGGAGGCTGGTGGACGGTGAGGCGACCAGTCAGGACGTGCTGGTGCGGGCAGGGATTGAAACCGCCGATGCACTGGCAGTTGTTACCAATTCGGATGCGCTCAATCTGGTGGTAGGACGAATAGCTCGTGAAGTTTATCATATTCCCAATGTTGTGGCGCGTAATTATGACCCACATGCGAGTAGTTTGTACGAGTTGTTTGGTCTTCAGGTGGTTAGCGCTGCCAGTTGGGGTGCTCAGCGTATGGAAGAGATTCTCGGGCAAAGTTCATTGCGGCGGGTTTTTTCCGCTGGTCAGGGTGAGGTGGCAGTGTATGAGATTACCATTCCGGAAGCCTGGCATGGAAAACCCTTAATGAAATTGGTGAACTCTTTTTGTAGTGTTGTCGCAATCACTCGAGGTGGTAGAGCGCATATCCCTCAGCCCGATCAAATTCTTGAAGCGGGCGACTTGTTGAGCATCAGTGCCACTGCAGAAGGGGCTGTGCAGTTGCAAAAACGGTTAACGGTTTCTTCTCAGGAGGAGCATTAAGATGTATGTCTTGATTGTTGGCGGCGGTAGGACTGGTGCACAACTGGCGCGTTTCCTGCTGGCACAGAACCACGACGTAATGGTTGTGGATGACCGTAGAGAAGTACTCTCGCGCATTCACAAAGAATTGCCTACGGAGATTATTATCGAAGGAAATCCGCTGGATCTGCTGGTTCTGGAACAGGCTGATATTCATAAAGCTGATGTGGTTGTTGCCTGTACAACCAGCGATGAGATAAATCTGGTGGTTTGTTATCTAGCTCGGACGAATTTTCATGTTCGCCGCACGATTGCCCGTGTCAACAATCCTCGCGATGCATGGCTGTTTAATGAGCTGTTCTGTGTGGATGTGGCAATTAATCAGGCTGAAATTATGGCACGCATTATCGAGGAAGAAATGTCCATGGGCGACATGATGACTTTGCTTAAGTTGCGCCGAGGACGTTACTCGCTGGTGGAGGAAAAGGTGCCGCCGGATGCAAAAGGGATTGGTCTGGCAATTAAGGATTTGGGTATTGAGGACTGTGTCATTGCGGCGATTATTCGTCAGGGTAAGATCATTGTGCCGCGAGGCATTACCACATTCCAAGAAGGCGATGAGGTGCTTGCGGTGGCGGATGCAGAAGGTGCGCGTTATCTGGCGGATTTACTGGGCAAACCCCAGTCAAGGGATGAGAATAAAGAGAGGAACGTGTAGAAGATGTGTGGTACACAGGTTGGGGTTGTTTGACCAATAAAGCCTGACTGCGGTATAATTTCAACTTGTTGATTTTACAGCAATTATCTGAAACAGGTAAAGGAGCAAGATGGTAAAAAGAACGTATCAACCGAAGATTCGTCGCCGCGTGCGCGTGCATGGCTTTCGAGCCCGGATGGCAACTGCCGATGGGCGTGAAGTGTTGCGCCGACGCCGTTTACGCGGGCGACACAGGCTGACAGTGAGTGATAAACTGCGTGCCAAGCACGTCCGCTGGTCATAGGCAACCTGGCTGCCGCTGGTTAATGCTTAAGGGTTGCGGCATGAACACAAATTGGAAAGATGGGTTGATGGGTGAAACGGAATGTTCGCCTGCGAAGCTTTGTCGAATTCCAGCGGGTGCGGCGTTTTGGGAAATCTTTCACGCATCCATTAATTGTTTTGCTGGTCATGCCTCAAGAACAACCTGGCGTAAAAATTGGCGTTGCGGCGGGGAGATCCGTGGGCGGAGCGGTGAAGCGCAACCGCGCCAAGCGGCGGTTGCGAGCGATATTAGATGAATTTGTGCCGCAGTTACAGCCCGGTTATGATTTGATTGTTATGGCGCGTGAAGCAATTACTCGGGCTAGCTATTTTGAATTGCGCGCAGCGATAAAGGATGTGCTGATCAAAGCGCAGTTATTGAAAGAGACCAATGAATTTCCAAGTGACACAAACGCAGGAATTTCAACCTGAACCGCGTTTGCGGGATTTGCCGTTTAAGCTCAGCACAATACCGCGCTGGGTGTTATTACTTTTTATTCGAGGATATCAACGGTTTGTTTCCCCAATTTTGCCACCGAATACCTGTCGCTTTTATCCGACCTGTTCCCATTATGGTTATCAGGCGGTTTATAAGCACGGGGCGCTCAAGGGCAGTCTGATGGCAATCTGGCGTGTTTTGCGCTGTAATCCCTTTAATCCCGGCGGCTTTGATCCGGTACCCTGATATTTTGTGTGAAAGGCTTTTCCATACTAATAAAATTTCGAGATAAGGTTGTGTAAAATCGAATGAGGCTGAAATATTTTTCTATTGTAATATTGCTGGTATTGACCAGCATGCTTATAGGGGGGTGCAGCGGGGCAGGGACAATTGCGAACAACTGGCCTGGAATAACGGTTGACCAGGGTACAGTTTATGTGGCTTATGCCGGCGAGGTCATGGCGGTGCGGCTGAGCGATGGTAGTCTGGTTTGGCGCTTTCCTGAAAAGGTTGAAAGTGGCAGAACGTATTACGCTGCACCTGCGGTTTCTGATGGCCTGGTAGTTGTGGGAGATTATGCCGGGACGCTTCATGCCCTGGATGCGGCGAGTGGTGTTCAAAAATGGCCCTTTACACCGCAGATCAAATCTGGAAATCCGGCACGTTTTGTGGGCAGCGCACTCATCCACCAGGATATGATTTTGGCGCCCACTGCCGGTCACGATAACCTGTATGCTGTGAGCCTGACCGGGAAGGAACTTTGGCGTTTTCCTACCGGACAGGCGATCTGGGCACGGCCGGTTAGCGATGGCGAACAGGTTTACATTGCTTCTATGGACCATTATTTATACGCCGTTCGCCTTTCAGATCATCAACAGGTTTGGAAGAAGGACTTGGGTGCAGCGCTTGTTGCGGCACCCGTTCTGACAGATGATACCTTGTATTTAGGAACGCTGGGAAATGAGATGGTAGCTGTCAGTACGGCTGGGGAGATTTTGTGGCGTTATGCTACTGACGGATCTATCTGGTCCAGTCCGGTTTTGGTGGAAGATACTCTTTATTTTGGTGATGCTGCGGGATCTATCTATGCAGTTGATGTGACGAACGGAGCAGGACTATGGAAAATTGACCTCTCGAGTGGAGCAATTACCGGTTCTGGGGCAGTTGTGGGGGGTAGTCTAGTGTTTAGCAGCGAAGACGGTAATTTGGTGGCGGTTGGTTTGGATGGGCGCAGGTTGTGGACGCAGATGATTCAGGGTAAACTCTACACCGGCCCTGAAGTTGCAGATGACAAAATCATTGTTGCCATAACGCAGGGCGACCAATTGCTGAAGGCATTTGACAGTAATGGAAATGAGTTGTGGTCTTTTGCGCCACCCAAGTAAGGATAGGTGAAAAATGTGGGACGCGTTTATAGGATTTTTTATTAATACCCTGCTGTTTATTTATCAGCTGGTCGGCAACTTTGGTGTTGCAATTATTCTGTTCACAATCTTGATTCGTGTGGTCACGCATCCTTTGACGGTACAGCAGCTTAAGGGAAGTGCGGCAATGCAGGAGTTGCAAAAGGACAAGCGTTGGCAGGAGATTCAGACGAAGTATAAAAATGATAAGGAAAAGCTGGCTCAGGAACAGATGAAACTGTATCAGGAGTTAGGAATTAATCCAATGGCTTCCTGTCTCCCGACCTTGATCCAGCTACCCATTATCATCGGATTGTATCAGGCGGTGATCAAAGCTTTAGCAACAACACCGCTTGAGCTTCTTAACCTGACGCGGCATGTCTATCCTTCACTTCTCAACGTGGCTTCGATCATTCCGTTGGACAACCGCTTTTTGTGGATGGATCTGGCGCGACCAGACTGGTTACGATTGGACTTTTTGCCGTTTGGCATTCCAGTGCTGGCGATTGTGGTTACCATAACCACTTACCTCCAGTCCAAGTTGATGTCGCCGCCATCCACCGGAGCGAAGGATCAAACGGCAATGATGACAGGTATGATGAACCTGTATATGCCGTTTCTGATGGGGTATCTGGCGCTGACGTTTGCCTCCGGACTTTCGCTCTATTTCTTTGTGTCGAATGTGATTGGCATCCTGCAATATGCGCTTTTGGGAAAGGTGAATTGGAAGAATTTGTTCCCTGCCCGAAAACCTGTCAGTACGAAATAGGGATAAATTTGGTCTGGTGATTTGAGGCGGATTATGGAAGATGGAAAAACGATGTTGGAAGTGATTGGTCCGACCGTTGAAGATGCGATTGAAATGGGATTGGATCAGTTAGGTTTGCCGCGTGAAGCAGTCGAAGTGGAAGTGCTTGATCCGGGTAGCAAAGGGGTCTTTGGTTTGGGTGGACGCCAGGCACGCGTTCGTCTGACTTTCGGAATGATAAAGAAAGAGGCTGTTTCAGATACTGGAACAGTGCAAAAGATAGAAACTGAACAGGAATCTCTATCACTCGATACTTTAACCGCAGAAGAAAATCAGCGGTCGTTGCAGGTGGCAAGCATGGTGGTGCGTGACTTGCTGGAGAGGATGCATGTGCGTGCTAAGGTGTCTGCTCGCTATTTGCAAGTTCCAGACGAGGTAGAACAGCCAACCGTTTTGATTGAAATTCAGGGGAACGATTTAAGCATTCTTATTGGGCGACGCTCTGAGACTTTGAACGCGTTGCAGTATTTGACGAATTTGATTGTGGGCAAAGAACTTAGTCGTTGGGTACCGGTGCTGATTGATGTGCAGGGCTATCGCGCCAGACGTGAACGTCAGTTACGGATTCTGGCACGGCGCATGGCTGAGCAGGCAATTCATACTGGTCGTCGTCAAGTATTGGAGCCAATGCCTCCCGATGAGCGCAGATTGATTCATCTCGAATTACGCGATCATCCGCATGTGACTACTGAAAGCATTGGCGAGGACCCTAACCGCAAAGTGACTATCGTACCGAAAAAATAAAGAGTTGTCTTTTCGAGAGAAGTTAGAGAAAATCGCCCTTGAAACCTTCCATGAACAATGTGTTTGCTTAACTTTCCAGAACAGAGAGGAACGCGATGCGGGCTGTTGACATCATTATCAAGAAACGCGATGGTAAAGAACTGAGCCGCGAGGAAATTGAGTTTTTTGTCAATGGTTTTGTGCGGGGTGATATTCCGGATTATCAGGTCTCTGCTTGGGCAATGGCGGTGTTGCTAAACGGGATGACCGATCGAGAGACAACCGATTTAACACTGGCAATGGCGCACTCGGGCGAGATTTTGGATTTATCAGGCGTTGTTCCTATTGCTGTTGATAAACATTCAACCGGCGGTGTGGGGGATAAGGTGACGCTGGTGGTTTTACCAATTGTTGCCGGCTGTGGATTGGCAGTCGGGAAGATGTCCGGGCGTGGTTTGGGGTTTAGCGGTGGAACGCTGGACAAACTGGAATCTATTCCGGGGTATCGCACGAATCTCTCTAAACAGGAGTTTCTAACCCAGCTAAAAGAAATCGGCATCGTGTTAAGCGGTCAAAGTGCCGATCTAGCGCCGGCGGATGGCAAGTTGTACGCTTTGCGTGATGTGACCGGGACGGTGCCTTCCTTGCCATTGATTGCTTCTTCGGTGATGAGTAAGAAAATTGCAGCCGGTGCACATGCCATTGTTTTGGACGTCAAGACCGGTGTTGGAGCTTTTATGCAGACCCTTGAGGATGCCCGTAAACTGGCACGATTGATGGTGAATATCGGCAAGTTGAGCAACCGGCGAGTTGTTGCCGTGATTTCTGATATGAATCAGCCGCTTGGTTTTGCGGTTGGCAATACGCTGGAAATGCTTGAGGCAATAGAAACATTGCAGGGCGGCGGGCCGGCTGATTTTCGAGAGCATTGTTTGGTGCTTTGTAGTCATATGCTGGTTCTCGGCAATATGGCGTCCACACTTGAGGAAGGCCGCGCAATGGCTGAGAAGTCGTTGGATGGCGGTGCTGCCTGGAAAAAATTTCGTAAGTTGGTGCAAACGCAGGGCGGGGATGTCAGTTATCTGGATGATGTTTCCAAATTCGAGCGTGCCAGTCTGATAGAGACTGTTCGAGCACCGCGTTCTGGCTATCTGTTGGCTGTTAATGCCAAAGAAGTGGGGGAAGCCGCAGTTGTTTTAGGTGCGGGACGTGCTAAAAAAGGTGACCCGATTGATCATGCCGTTGGAGTGATTATTCACTGTAAAGTTGGCGACCGGGTGGAACAGGGCGAACCACTTTTCACTATCCATGCGAATGACGCCACAAAACTGGCGGAGGCAAAAGATCGTTTGCTCAGGGCTCATCAATGGAGCGAACAACCCTGTCCACCTTTGCCGCTCTTTTATGATGTCATTGCTGATTAAACTTTTACTGATGAGAGAAAAGCAGCGCGCCAGTCCGGCGCGCTGCTTCCTTAAAACCCAAGGCCTCTGTTGTATAGAAACCACAATCCAACAAAATAGCTGATTGCCAAAACAAGAGCGTCAATTTCCAGAAACAGAATTTTGCGTTCCAGACGGGCAAGGTTTCCAATTAATCCGAAGACGGTTAATAGTAAGCCAAGCAAGCCCACCAGCACAAAACCGGGTGCAATAGCACTTAGAAAGCGGCCATCCAAGTAGAAAAGGTCGGCTGCGCCGATAGCGAACATGTTGAACATATTGCTGCCAAACAGGTTGCCAATTGCAAGGTCAATCGCTCCAACTCGCACCGCGGAAACAGTTGTGACAAGTTCGGGAAGTGATGTGATGATTGCCAGTAAAGCGGTGCCGATAAATCCGGTGCTAATGCCGGTGATTTCAGCAATTCCGGAACTGCTGCGCACTAACCAAGGAGTAACCACAACAAGTACTAGCGTAGCAATGCCGAACCCCAGCAAAGCCTTCTTTAACGATGGTAGATTCTTTAGATCGTCACCTTCTATCTCTACAGTTTGTAATGGCTTGTTCCCTTGGAGGATCAGCACGCCCACAATATATGTTATCATCACAATCAAGCTATCCAGTCCAACCCATCCAAATCGGATGTCGATATCTGCTAGGATGAAAAACACTACCAGCCCAATCATGAGGGTTGCCAGGCTGCCGCTAAGGGCGTGTTTGGTAGCAGCTTTGCGCAAAAGCCGTTGTCCCAGAAATATCATATCCAGAACTGCCAGCATAAACATATTGAACATGTTGCTGCCAAAAAGATTACCTGCCGCAAGATCAACCACGTTCTGGTTGATAGAGTTAATAGTAGTAAGAAACTCTGGTAAAGAAGTCGCCCCAGCCAGCAACAATGTACCAATAAGCATACCACCTAGTTTGGTGCGGATGGCAATAACATCACCGTATTCTGCAAGTTTAATAGCTGCCGCAACAAGCAAGGCAGAACTGACAATAAACTGTAGCCAGATCATGATTTGTCACCCTTGAGGTATTCTTTGGATAACCCCTTGCATAAAGAAAGAGGCCAAGCAGCAAAGATACCGGTCTTCGGTTGGTTCAAATCGCCGATGATTTGCTCGGTTGCTTCAAGACATTGCTGTATCATGGGTTCGTCAGGCACTATTGAAATAATGGTGTAGTTGCCCTGTTCAGTAATCTCGCTGAGTGGAAAAGCATAACGTGCTGGTAGGTTAAGCTGACGAGTTCGTAGCTTAAACACCCCCGTACTTTCCAAAATAGTGGCACCGCAGATGCCAACAGAATCCCAGGCGTCTAGCACTTCAATCAGCTTGTTGGGTTGGTCCAGTATCAACATTATCAGGTACATGCTTCACCTCGCTGGTTAGTGTTTCTTTTATACCATAAAAATTTTCGGTGCGGATCACTTCCTTATTGGAGCACGTTGGGTAGGAAACAACACTCCCCCTTAAGGAACAGAGAAAAAGTCGCTAATTTGTTGACCAAATTCGACGGTTGTGGCATAATTTGAGTATCAAAAAGCGATGATGGAAACGAGTAGGTCTGATGGAAGCGTCAGCGAACCCGGGAATGGTGCGAGCCGGGGCGTGACTACAGACTGAAAATCCTTCCGGAGCTTCAAGCTGAACGCAGGAATCTGCCCTGTTAGTAGGTGCGACGGAAAGCCGACCGTTACAACGGCTCAGGTCTATCCATAGGATGGATGTACCTGACAGAGTGCCCGTCAACCGACGGGAAACGGGGTGGTACCACGGGAATTGCTCTCCCGTCCCTGAGGGATGGGAGAATTTTATTTTGAGCTTATACGGAGTGCTCTGAAGTTAAGGAGGCATGATGTTTCGACCAGTATCTTCTAAATTGAACATTACCGCTCTTGAAGAAGGTGTGTTGAACTTTTGGAAAAAACATGACATCTTCCACAAGTCAATGGATGAACGTTCAGGGGGACCAAAATATGTTTTTTATGAAGGTCCGCCAACTGCAAACGGAAAGCCAGGAGTGCATCATGTGCTGGCGCGTGCGTTTAAGGATGTGTTTCCGCGCTATAAAACGATGCGCGGTTACCATTGTATCCGCCGCGGCGGATGGGATACACATGGCTTACCGGTTGAGATTGAAGTTGAGCGTAAGCTGGGGTTTACCAACAAACAACAGATTGAAGCCTACGGTATTGATAAATTCAATCAGCTTTGTCGTCAGTCCGCGTTTGAATATATTCGCGATTGGGAGCGCCTGACCGATCGCATGGCATACTGGGTGGACCTGGAGACGGCTTATATTACCTACAAAAATGACTACATTGAAAGTATCTGGTGGATCTTAAAGAATTTCTGGGATAAAGGGTTGCTCTATCAGGGTTTCAAAGTCGTGCCGTATTGCCCTCGCTGTGGAACACCGCTCTCCGATCATGAAGTGGCATTGGGGTATGAAGAAGCCACCGATCCTTCGATTTTTGTGCGCATGCCGCTTATGGACACTCCTGGTACTTCGTTGTTGGTCTGGACGACCACACCATGGACGCTGCCGGGCAATGTTGCTGTCGCTGCACACCCAGACGTCACGTACGTTGTCGTTGAGCGTGAACTCGCTGAAGGAGAAACGGAACGGTTGATTCTAGCGGAATCGTTGCTGGGTGCTGTGTTTGGTGAAGAGCAGGTACGGATTGTGGAACGGATGAAAGGCAAGCAACTGAAAGGCAAGCGATATCAGCCTTTATTTACATTTTTGCCACCGGAAAAGCCGGCTCATCGGGTTGTCCTAGGTGATTTTGTAACTACCGAGGATGGCACCGGACTTGTTCACATTGCGCCTGCCTTTGGTGCCGAGGATATGCAGGTGGCTCTAGAAGAAAACCTTCCGATTTTGATGACCGTTGCTGAGAACGGCACATTCATTCCGGAAGTTCGCCCTTGGAGCGGCAAGTTTGTTAAAGATGCTGATCCGTTTATCACTCGCGATCTTGACGAGCGCGGTTTGTTATTCCGCGCCACAACATATACACATACTTATCCGTTCTGCTGGCGCTGCTCCACACCATTGTTATATTATGCTCGCCCCACGTGGTACATCCGTACCAGCCAATTGAAAGACCGGCTGGTGGCGTTGAACGAGCGGATTAACTGGTATCCTGGTCATATTAAGAACGGACGATTCGGTAACTGGCTGGAGAATAATGTGGATTGGGCACTCGGCCGCGAAAGATACTGGGGAACGCCATTGCCGGTCTGGGAATGCGAGAGCTGTCACCATCAGCTTTGTGTTGGCTCGCGCCAGGAACTTTCTCAGTTATCCGGTATGGATCTTTCTGGTTTGGATTTACACCGTCCGCATGTGGATGAAATCAAATTACGTTGCCCCGAGTGCCAGGGTATTATGCGTCGCGTCCCTGAGCTGATTGATGTCTGGTTTGACTCAGGATCAATGCCTGTGGCGCAATGGCACTATCCATTTGAAAATCAGGAAATATTTAGAGAACAGTTTCCGGCTGATTACATTTGTGAAGCGGTGGATCAAACGCGTGGCTGGTTTTACTCTCTACATGCGATCAGCACATTGCTGTTTGACAGTGAATGTTACAAGAACGTGATTTGCCTGGGGTTGATCCTGGATGCTGAAGGACAGAAAATGTCTAAGTCACGTGGCAATGTAGTGGACCCTTGGGATGTTTTGAATAAGCATGGCGCAGATGCGATGCGCTGGTATCTTTACACTGCTAGCCCGCCAGGACAGGAACGGCGTTTTTCTGTTAATCTAGTGGAAGAGGTCGTCAGGAATTTTACGCTGACCTTGTGGAATACCTACTCATTCTTTGTGACCTACGCCAATCTGGATGGCTGGAAACCTGACGTAACGGAAGTTGTGCAGTACAGCGCACTGGATCGCTGGTGCCGCTCTGCACTGCACGCGCTAGTACGTGAGGTAACCAATGCACTGGAAAATTATGATGTTCTTGGAGCAACGCGACCAGTTGAAACGTTTGTTGACCAACTCTCTAACTGGTATTTGCGGCGCTCTCGTCGGCGTTTCTGGAAAAGTGGTTCAGATGCGGATAAGCGAGCAGCTTATGCCACTCTATATGAGGCGTTGGTGACTTTGAGCAAACTGCTGGCGCCCACCATGCCTTTCTTGGCAGAAGAACTATATCAGAACCTTGTCCGCTCGCTCGATCTTCAAGCCCCACTCTCCGTTCATCTGGCGATGTGGCCTGAATTTGATGCCTCGGTGATTGATGAGCGGTTAAACCGCGAGATGACACTAACGATGAAGCTGGCTTCACTGGGTCATGCGGCTCGTAATAAAGCAAATCGTAAAGTGCGCCAGCCATTAGCTGAGGCTGCATTTGCGGTGGGCAATGTTGATGAACGCGCTGTGATTGATAAATATGCTGATTTGCTGGCAGATGAACTGAATGTAAAGAGAGTTCGCGCCTTGGATGCCACTACCGAGGCGGTAGATTACACCTTGAATCCATTGCCCAAGCAATTAGGACAGAAGTATGGCTCTCGTTTCCCTCGAATCCGCGAAGCGTTATTATCGTTAGATGCTTCCATTGCAGCCGCAAAGCTATTACAGGGTGAGACACTGGTTGTTGAAGTGGATGGCGAGCGTTATGAAATACTGCCAGAAGAGGTTGAGGTGCGTGTCAATGCACGGGCTGGTTTTGCAGTCGCATCCGAAGGTGCGTATCTGGCGGCTCTGGTAACCGATTTGACACCTGAACTGGTGCAGGAAGGGCTGGCGCGTGAATTTGTGCGCCGTGTTCAAGATTTGCGTAAGCAAGCAGGTTTAGATATAGCTGATCGCATTATCCTGCATTATCAAGCCACCGATGGACTTCAACAGGCAGTTGAGCGGTTTAGAGAGTACATTATGGGTGAAACACTGACGGTGGAAATGAATGTTGGCGATGTGCCACAGCATTTATCAACAAGCAGTGATGGGTTTGACGGTGAAAAGGTAACGATTGGCTTGCGCAAGATAGGCTGATATTTTCTACCAGAAAAAACAGCGTATCGTCTTGTTGTGCAAGGACTGCCAGGCAAGAAGATGGCAACATCTTCTTGCCTGGTTTGATTTGAAAATTCGTAGCACATGGTAACAATGATGTATTCATATGTTTTGAGAGGCCAATTATTTGCTCGTCGGTTCACTCAGAGAAAATTGCAAACGCGCATATAATGGTAAAAGTGAAACAAATTTAGAGTAGGATACTAATACAGGCTCAAGGGCTTAGCTAGTTCACTCTACGGGAGAACCAATGATGAAGCGCCAGGCATTAATATTCACTGCTCCTGAAAAGGTTGAGATTCGGGAAGAAACACTACCACATCCCAGACGCGGCCAGGTTGTAGTTCAAACTCTTTTTTCGGCGATCAGCCCAGGGATGGAGATGCTGGTTTATCGAGGACAGGCGCCTCAAGAGATCACACAGGATGAACCTATACCTTCATTAGCCAATAATTTTGAGTACCCGTTTAAGTACGGTCATTCTGTGGTTGGTGAGGTGAAAGCGGTTGGAGAAGGTGTTGACCCAGGATGGATAGGGCGTAAGGTTTTCTCTTTTCACCCACACGAAAGCGCTTTTGTTGCAAGCCTGACCGAACTTGTACCACTTCCGCTTGGAATCTCGGTAGAAGATGCCTTATTCCTACCCAGTATGGAAACGGCGGTAAATTTTTTGCTGGATGGCCGCCCATTAATTGGTGAAGCGGTAGCGGTCTTTGGTTTGGGAATTGTTGGAATTTTGACAACAGCTTTGTTGGTGGATTTTCCACTGGGTGCGTTGGTAACATTTGATAAATATCCTCGCCGGCGTCAGGTGTCTTTGGAATTGGGAGCGACTGCCAGTCTTGATCCCTATTCAGCCGGTTGGTTGCAAAAGGCGCAGGCTGAGGTTATTCAAGCTGGCCTAACAGGGGAATATGATCTGACTTTTGAGCTTTCCGGAAAACCGGTGGCGCTCAATCAGGCAATTGCGGTGACTGGTTTCGATGGCCGGGTGGTGATTGGGTCATGGTATGGTAAAAATCCAGTTAAGCTGGAGCTGGGGGGACGATTCCACCAAAGTCGAATGCGTCTGATTAGTAGCCAGGTCAGTACAGTGACGCCAGAACTGGGCGGCCGTTGGAATAAAGCACGCCGGATGATGCTGGCATGGAAAAAGTTGCGTCAAATCAAGCCGGAGCGATGGATTACACATCGTTTCCCGTTCGAACAAGCTGCAGAGGCTTATGCTCTGTTAGCAGCGCATCCAGAGCAGACTATTCAAGTTGTTTTAACGTATTCTTAGGCAAGTGAAAGATTACTAAATATCGGAGAAACTGGCGTCGTATGCCTCAAGACGCTGCACAACAGAGTAATTTAAAACAAATTTTTTCATTCGCATATTCCGTGATAGAATTCATCCGTCTATATTTATTTGCATGAGGTGAAGAATGTCCTTCCCTGTTCTGATTGCTGTGGCTTGGCCCTATGCTAATTCAGAAATTCACGTGGGTAATGTGACCGGTGCATATTTACCGGCTGACATCTGTGCTCGTTATCACAGGCTAAAAGGACGGCAGGTCTTGATGGTTTCCGGCTCGGATGCACATGGCACACCGATTACTGTTCGGGCGGATGCCGAAAAAGTTTCGCCCTATGAAGTCTATCAGCGTTTTCATGCTACGTTTATAGACCTCTTCATGCGGATGGGATTAACATACGATCTGTTCACCAGCACGCATACATCTAATCATTTTCAGGTGTCGCAAAATGTTTTTCTGGCTCTGCTCCGCAATGGATATCTTTATACAGATCATGAACTTCAGTGGTTTGCCCCAAGTCAAGGGCGCTTCTTACCAGACCGTTATGTAGAAGGCACTTGCTACATTTGCGGCTATACCAATGCTCGTAGCGACCAGTGTGATAAATGCGGCAATTTGCTTGAAGCGGAGAAACTGATTGATCCTCGTTCAAGAATTGATGGTTCGAGACCGGAACTTCGCGAGACAGAACATTATTATCTGGATTTGGGTAAATTACAAAATCGCATTGTTGACTTTTTGCGCGCACGTGAGTCATACTGGCGTCCTAATGTGGTGCGTCAGTCGTTGGGGCAGATATTGGCTGAAGGATTGCGTGGTCGGGCGATTACCCGTGATTTGGACTGGGGAATTCCGGTGCCAATTGAAGGCTGGGATGGAAAGTGTCTGTATGTTTGGTTTGAAGCGGTGATTGGTTATCTCTCGGCAACAATTGAATGGTCAAAAATCACCGGGCAATCAGAAGCTTGGCGAGAGTGGTGGCATACACCAGAGTCCAAAACCTTTTACTTTATTGGCAAAGATAACATTCCTTTTCATGCCATTATCTGGCCTGCGCAACTAATGGGTTGTGGGACAACGTTTGATGAATTGCAGGGCAGCTATCCACCGATGGAGCTGGTGTTGCCGTATGATGTGCCAGCCAATGAATTTATGAATCTGGAAGGTGACAAAATCTCTGGTAGCCGTAACTGGGCAGTGTGGGCGAGGGATGCGTTAACGCGCTATGATCCTGACCCGCTGCGCTATTACCTGACCGTTAACATGCCCGAAACGAAAGATACAGATTGGAGCTGGGAAGATTTCCTGAAGCGGAACAATGATGAACTGGTGGCGACCTGGGGCAATCTGGCGAATCGGGTGCTTTCCTTTGCTTGTAAGCATTGGGAAGGAATTGTGCCCGATCCTGGAGAGCTCACCGCTCAGGATAAGGAACTGTTAGAAACTGTAGAAAGCGGTTTTGAGACTGTTGGCAATGAGCTGGAGGCTGTACATTTGCGTAATGCGGTAGGCGAGGCGATGCGGCTGGCGACCGAGGTGAACCGTTATCTGGATGCAACAGCCCCTTGGAACATAATCAAGACAGACAAAGCTGCCGCTGGCAGAGCAATTTATACTGCGCTGCGCGCCATTGATTCACTAAAAATCCTATTTTCACCGTTCTTGCCTTTCACCAGTGAAAAGCTTAATACTTATCTGGGTTATTCTAATCCTTTGTTTGGCACACAGGAAGTTGAGACGGTACAGGATGAACTGGGAGAACATATGGTTCTTCGCTACTATCCTGGCCAAGCCAGCGGGCGGTGGGAAGCCAGCCAACTGGCACCGGGCACACGTCTCCAATCTCCCCAACCTCTATTCCGAAAACTGGATGTTTCCATTGTTGTAGAGGAGCGGGCTCGTCTGGGAAAACCATCATGAATTTGAGTTACCGCTTGTCTGTCTGCTGGATTTGTTTGCGCCATGCAATTCGGCTTTGATCCAGTAATTTGATCAACAGGGGACGACCATTGATCCGCTTGTGTGTTCTATCAGACACGCCGCGTTCTGCCGCCCGCCACAGCAGTCTGGCAACGCGGTAGGCGGCATATGGTCTTCCCAGCCGTTGCGCGTTTTTTGCCTGTTGTTTTAGTAGCGCACGATCATTGAGCAGCCAGTGAGTTAACGTTTCAAGGGCTATAATAGGGTCTTCTACTAGTTCACCAGCACCATTCGAGACTACAAATTCAGCATTTCCGGTTTCCTGACCGGGGATTACATCTATAAGCATCATTGGTAACCCACAGGCAAGTGATTCGGTGACGATCAGTCCACCTGCTTTACAGACAATGGCATCAGCAGCATGCATAAAAATAGGTATCTGGTCGGTGTATTCGTAGAGGTGGGTGGGGATGTGCCACTCAATTTGTTGAAGTGTACGATAGAGCTCTTCGTCCTTGCCGGCAACAACCACCAGTTGGAGTGGAGAACCATAGTGATTAAAGACATTCAAGATTTTCGTAAGACCTTCCACTCGCCGACTGCCCACTGCCAGAACGGTAAATAAGTCAGTGCTCCAACCCAAACCAGCGCGCAGTTCATTTGGCGAACGTCGCTCTTTTGTGATTAGGGGGTTCACTGGAATTCCAGTAACGATCATTTTGCGGTAAGGCATACCATAGCTGGCACCTAGGCTGTAAACTTGCTCGTTAGGCACAAAACAGGCATCCACCTTGCGGTGAAACCAGATGCGGTGGATGGTCGAGAGGTCGGTGATAACAGTAAAGAAGGGGGTGAAAACTTTTTTTATTGAAAATACTGCCGTCAGCGGCGCCTGATAAATGGGAAAAGTGGTCAGAATCGCATCGGGCTTGTATGTTTCGATCAAATCCCATAATGGTTCAAACAACATAGGTATCAGGGCACTTTCCAGGATCGCAGATGGAACCAATTTATCGCTGGCTCCAAAGCCCACGCGGTAAAGATCGGGCATTTCGCGGACAATGCGGTCGTAATCGGATTGGGTTTCTCGCAAGAAAGCGGGTGTTCGTTTGTCCTCGAGTGGGTTTTCAATCTCAACCTGACAGGCGTCGCCATATAGTTCGTGCAAAGCAGCAGCAACAGCGTTGGCTGCACTGCGGTGTCCAAAGCCGGCATCTGCGGTCAGAATCAGTATGCGTTTCATCTGATTTTCCATCGCATTTTTCCTTCAAACTCTATAACACATGAGCTAAATAATAGTTATCCGATGAATGCTGAAATGTTGTCAGTCGCTGAGCTTTCCGCATAGATAGTCCAGGAGGATTTGCAAGGCAGCCTGGGCAGAATATTCTTTATTCTCAATTCGACTTCCATTCCATACGAATTTCCAGGCTCGATTTCCTTCTGGGGCACTCAAGCCAATCCAAACCAGCCCCACGGGTTTTCCGGGCATTCCACCGCCGGGTCCGGCAATACCACTGACTGCCAGTCCGATGATGTTTTGAATTGGGAAATCATTTGCTAGAACCTGCCGGGCACCGCGTGCCATTTCAATCACCGTTTCGCGGCTTACAGCGCCGTGCCGGGCAATAATCTCATGCGGAACGCCAAGCAGCCGTTCTTTTGCCTCATAAGAATAGGCAGTAATGCCGCCAAGGAAATACTCTGAAGAACCAGGGACATTGGTAATGCGGTGTCCGATTAGTCCGCCTGTGCATGATTCTGCCACGACCAGTTTTAGATTACGCTGTCGCAGCCAGCTGCCAATTTTAACTTCCAGAGTTTCTTCCAAAGTAGCGCCTCTCCATTTCCTGCTTGCATTATAGCGCGATGTGTGGGCATATTGTCAGTAAACTTTATTGAAAATGGCGTTGGTTTTTGAACGCGGCACGTTTTTCGCACCATTGACGGAAAGACAGGGTATCCGTTATGATGTAAACCCGGGAACATCGAATGCAAGAAGCCTTTGCTCTTTTTGTTTGGACATGTTTGTGGGCGTTAGGTGGAGTCTGGCTGCTTCGAGACGCCTTTAACCTGCGTCGCGATGAACAGGTGCTGGCTGGCGTTGGTCTAGGATTAGTTCTGGAAAATTGGCTAGCAAACCTGTTGGGGCGTTTTGTTTCTGTCCCTTTTGCGTTTTGGCTGGCGGCAGGATTGGTATTTCTATCAGGATTAGCAACGGGATTGATTGCCCGGCGCGACTGGCGTGCTTTTCTTGAAATTCCTATTCGTCCGTTGCAAGTTCTGGCTCTGGCTTTACTAGGGTATATGCTGTTTGCTGTGGGGCGTGGACTGGCTATTCTGGACGACTATCAAAATCTTCCGATGACCTCGATCCTGGCCGCTGGTGATATACCGCCTCATTTCGCGCTCGATCCGAAACTTTCATTCAACTATCACTACGCGACATTGCTTTTTTCGGCACAGGTTATGCGTGTAGGTAATGTTTTTGTATGGACAGCGCTTGATTTGGTACGGGGTTTTGGTACAGCACTGGCGTTGATCCTGAGTGGGCTATTTGTACGACGCTTTACCCGTAGCAGTTTTTTGGGTTTTGTGGCGGTAATGTTTGGTCTGTTCAGTGGTGGGCTGCGCTGGGGAATGTTGCTTTTACCTGAGAACCTTTTAGAACAGCTTGGTCGGCAGATCACGTTTATTGGTTCAAGCGCAGGGCTTGGACCAAATTTTATTGATGCCCTGCTCAGCCCATTCCCCATTGAGTCGGGTGCAACCTGGAACTTTCCTTTTGCCTATATGGGCGGGATGGACACAGCAGCAGTCTGGACTTTTCAATCCGGTGCAGGTGGTTTGGGGGGCATCATAACCGGTCTTCTACTGCTCAGTTATCATCACTGGCGCGGCTGGTTGGGCGGATTGGTGACTGTATTATTGTTATCAGCTTTGGCGCTCAGCAATGAGGTGGGTTTTGTGGGGCTGTGCGCTGGGCTGGTGTTGGTAGCTTTGGCTTATCTAATCCGTTACCGACGCATGATTCCAGGTTCATTGCGCAAGTGGTTTGTGGTAGCGTTTTTTGCTGGTCTTGTTACGTTGGTACAGGGTGGAGTGATCAGCGGTGTGTTTCTGGATGCGATCAATAACCTGTTTTTCCCCGTTGCTACAGAGCAATCCTATTTTGGCGGTAGTCTTCATTTGCGCTGGCCGCCTGCTCTGTTATCTACTCATCTTGGCTATCTTGAATTAACCAATCCTTACCATTTATTGGTTCTTTTCTTTGAATCCAACGGCTTGCTTTTGGTTGGTTTACCAATTGCTTTTGTCCTCGCATTTAAGGCTTTCCGTTCTGGACATTGGTATCTGGTGTTTGGGTTTGCTTGGTCGTTGGCATCAATTTTGCTTGCGTTTGCTCAGTATGCGGGTCCGGCAGGTCCAACAGCATTAACACGGGCGCAGGGTAGTTTGACTAGTTTGGGCGCGCTAGGTTTTACATACCTACCCTTTGTTGCCGCTAGACGTAAGGATTGGGTTAAGGTTGTAGTTGCCTGTCTGGTTTTGCTCAGCATGTTTGGGGGGATGGTGTTATTCGGTTTTGAGTTGCTTTCGGCACCAAAGCCGATCTATTCCACTTTCATTGATGTGTTAGATGCCCAGATGATGCAAAGGCATTGGAATAGTCTGGAAACCGATGCGTTGATTTTTGATCCGATTTCGTACCGCGCGCCAACAGTGTTTGGCCGATTTACAAATTCCAACATTACCTGGTATCGCAGCAAACCAGAGTGGGAAAAGCTTACAGAAACACCTGATCCCTATGCGATCCGCTCTGCAGGTTTTGACTACATATACTTAGACCAAAAATACTGGGATCAAATTGGCGCGAAAGGCCGGAAGTTGATTGAGGATACCTGTGTAAAGGTTTTTGATGAAGTCAGGGCGAAACGCACGGATGAATTTCGGCGGCTGCTGGACATTCGCAACTGTCAAAGAGAGTGAGTGAGGAATGTTCTGGCGGCTGTTTCATCGTTCGTGGTTTCAAACGGTACTGGCTCTGCTGGCTGTTGTCCTTTATGTGACGCAGTCATTTGTCCTTGCCCATACGATGGATGTGACAATGGACGAAGGTACTTACCTGACCAAAGGGCTTCTATTCGTACGCGGCGTTTATCGCCCGTTTCAGGAATACGGACCATTGACCAATAAAATGCCGTTGTCGTATTTGATACCTGGAATTGCTCAGGCGATATTTGAGCCCGGGTTACGCACAGGTCGTTATTTTTCCATTTTTTTGAGCCTGCTTATGCTGGCAGGGTTATGGTGGTTAACTAGGCGCCTGGCGGGCAGGGGATGGGCGATTGGCATGTTGTGGGTTTCAGCGCTCAATCCGGCTAACTTGGCAAATTATACTCAGGCGCTATCGCAGGTCGTTACTGCCTGTCTGCTGGTATGGTCGTTTGTGTTTATTCTCGGACAGAACAGGTCGTGGTGGCAAATCTCGCTGGGGTCGCTGTTGGCGGTTGCGGTGGTTTTAACCCGCCAGAATATGGCACCGGTGATTCCGTTTGTTCTTGCCTATATCTATTGGGAACATGGCTGGCGTAAAGGGACTTTGGCTCTTGTCGTATCGCTGTCGACTCTGGTAGTTAGTCACGCCATTTACTGGCCGGGCATTATGCAGATTTGGACGGATTTAACCCCTTCCCCGTTTAAACAATGGTTGTTTGGGCGTTTTATAGTTTCAAGAGGAGGGGGTATCTCTCTCTGGCGCAATGAACTAGGGACTTTTGCTAATCTTTTTTCATTTTGGGAAGGTGTACGTTTTAACTTTTTCGGTTTGGTGGGATCATTGCTGGCAGTGTTGATTTTGCCGCGGCCCAAAGGTTGGAAAAGTCTAGTATTGTTTCGCGCTTCAGTCATTTTGTTTGCATTGTTGACCGTACTGGTGGCGATACATTTGTATGCCGCCATTGGTAAGGATTATTGTACTTTTTGTTTTTCTCGATATATGGCGTTCTTCAGCCCGCTACTGATCTTGTTGGTGGTGATTTCATTTTCCTCTTGGCAGCGCAAGTTTCACCCTGTTCGGCAGATTCTAGCGGCTGGTCTGATCCTGGTGTGTTCTACCGGAATTGGGTTTGGCGCCTACCAGCATTTGGGTGGCTTGCTTGAAATCCCTGTGCCGCGTGTAAAGGAATTGCGTATTATGCCGGGCATGACAGAACTTTGGAGGCTACTCAGTAACAAGTTTGGATTAACCTATGAGCAGCTTCAGGTTATTTTGCCGACCGTTGCCGGGATGGTGTTTGGCATATTGTTTTTGCTGATAGTGTATTTGGGATATCGGGTATTATTCAAGCGTGGGCAGGTGGTTGGAAATTACGGATTTCTGTTGATTTGCTCCTTTCTTTTGATTGGAACTTTGTTATCACCAACCGGTCTGCTGGGCGGCGGTAAGTTGCCTTCAGATTGTGGCTGGGATGTAATCGCCTCGCATGAAGCGGTGGGTAATCATTTGCGGCAGTTGGTACCGGCGGGTGTGAAGGTGTACTGGATGAATGATGTATCTCCCTTGCCATTGTTGTATCTGTTACCAGAAAACACCATTTATCCACCGCAATTAAACCACTGGTATACCTATCTGAAGGGTGGCAACCCCGAGAGGCTTTATCGTCTTGGCTTCTGGAATGATGCTCTGGATCAGCAATGGCGTGCAGAAGCAGATTATTTGCTGGTTGCCGAGCGATATGTAAAAGAATCGTTCTATAATAATCTGGCGCAGATTGGTCATTTTGACGAACTGGCACCAACGCCACAAACGGTTCCCTGTCGAAACCGCTCGGTTATTCATATATTCCGTCGTATGTGGTGAATCGCTTTCACTTGTCAAATGCATCTGTGACCTGCGAGGCAAGTTAACAGAGAATTCATTAACGCAAATAAAAACTCTCACGACGAGGTGCTATGAACTTTGAAAAAGTATGTGTTTTGGGATTAGGGTATATTGGCCTGCCTACGGCGGCCGTGTTGGCAGGGCATGGAATTAATGTGATTGGGGTGGATATCAATCGAGATATTGTCAACGGCTTAAAGAACGGGAAAGTGCATATTTGTGAGGAAGGTCTTGACGAGCTGGTTACAGAAGCTCTTGGATCAAGGAAGTTGAAGGTTTGCACTGAACCCGAGCCCGCAGATGCTTTTATCATTGCTGTCCCTACGCCGTTTTATGAAGATAAACGTGCGGACATGCGCGCAGTGACTGCAGCTACGGAAGCAATTGTCCCACACCTGCGCCGAGGCAATCTGGTGGTGTTAGAATCAACTTCACCGCCTTTGACCACACGCAATCTGGTTGTTCCCATCTTGGAACGTTCTGGATTGAAAGCGGGCGAAGATTTCTATGTTGTTTACTCACCAGAGCGCGTGCTTCCCGGGCGAATTTTGAAAGAACTAGTGGAAAACGCTCGCGTCGTTGGTGGAATAAATGAAACTTCAGGAGAAGCTGGCCGTGATCTGTACGGTATATTTTCCAAAGGGAAGATTGTTTTGACCGATTGCACAACGGCTGAGATGGTCAAGTTGATGGAAAACACTTATCGCGATATTAACATTGCCATTGCAAATGAGTTTTCTCGTCTGGCGGACCGCTTTGGCGTGGATATTTGGGAGGCGATTTCAATAGCCAACTTGCACCCAAGAGTGAAAATTCTGACGCCGGGGGTTGGTGTTGGAGGGCATTGTATTGGAGTTGATCCATGGTTTCTGGTTGAGGCTGCGCCGGAGTTTACTTCATTGGTTTATACTGCTCGACGGGTGAACGATGCCCAGCCACATTATGTAATAACGCTGGTACGGCGGGCGTTGCAGGACCAGCTTTTGGGAAAGCGAATTGCTGCATTAGGATTATCCTATAAACCAGATGTAGATGATCTACGAGAAAGCCCGGCGATTGAAGTGGTAAAAACACTGGCTGAGGCGGGCGCCGTGGTTAAAGCCTATGAACCATACAAAGTGGATGCCATGATAGATGGGATTCAAACGGTTGATAGGTTAGAAACTGCGTTAATTGATGCTGAAGTTGTTTTGCTGCTGGTTGGCCATAAACGATTTCTTTCTCTGACGCCGCAACAACTTGTCTCTCAAACACCCGCGCGCCTGCTGGTGGTTGCTGCCAATGCCTGGAGGGGGAAAGAATGGGTAGAGGCAGGGTTCAGGATGTTCCACCTTGGTGTGGGCAGGAGCGATATGTTTTTCCCGGCTGTATAGCTGTCAACTTAAGGGACACCGAAAAAAGCATGTGTGGTATCACCGGTTTTTTGACCCCTTCTTCAGGGATGACCCGCCAGGAAATGGAAACCTGCGTGAGAAACATGGCGCATACCGTCATTCACCGCGGTCCTGATGATCACGGGGTATGGGTGGATGAAACCTGTGGGATAGCTTTGGGGTTCCGCCGTCTAGCGATTTTAGACCTCTCACCGGGTGGGCATCAGCCGATGCTTTCAGCTAATGACCGTTATGTGATTATTTTTAATGGTGAGATTTATAATTTTGCCGAAATACGCCAAGAGTTGATTGATGCCGGACATCATTTTCGTAGCCGCTCAGATACTGAAGTGATGCTGGCATCATTTTGTGAGTGGGGTGTAGAAACTGCAGTCAGGCGTTTCAATGGTATGTTTGCCTTTGCGCTCTGGGATCAAACAGAGAAAGTTCTCTATCTGGTACGTGATCGTATTGGCATTAAGCCGTTGTATTACGGTTGGAACAAGAATACCTTTCTGTTTGGGTCTGAGTTAAAAGCCCTTAGGGCGCACCCAGAGTTTGAGGCAGAGGTTAACCGCGATGCGCTGGCTCTGTATCTGCGTTATAGTTATATTCCTGCTCCTTATTCAATTTATCAAGGAATTTTCAAACTGTTACCAGGCACTATTCTTGTTCTCAAGAGTGGTGAACAAACACCGGTTTTTGTAACTTACTGGTCGGCGCGTGAAGTGGCAGAACATGGCATTAGTGAACCTTTTCATGGTGATGAGATTGAGGCAAGGCAAGAATTGGATCGGATCTTGCGCGAATCGGTGCGCTTGCGCATGATTGCTGATGTGCCGTTGGGTGCATTTCTATCTGGTGGGGTTGATTCTTCCACCGTGGTTGCTTTGATGCAGGTGCAGAGCATTATTCCTGTTAAGACATTTACGATTGGTTTTCATGAGTCAGATTACGATGAAGCCAGATTTGCGCGAAAGGTAGCAGCGCATTTAGGTACAGACCACACCGAATTGTACGTAACACCGAAAGAAGCCATGGAAGTCATCCCATATTTACCACAAATTTATGATGAGCCGTTTGCTGACAGTTCACAAATTCCAACTTTCCTGGTTTCCCGATTGGCGCGTCGTCATGTTACGGTGAGTTTATCGGGAGACGGCGGAGATGAATTGTTTGCCGGTTATGTGCGTCATCTCTGGTCTAAGCGAATTTGGAGGTATATTAGCTGGCTGGGTATTGGCGGTCGGCAGGCAGTTGGTTGGCTGGTTGGGAGGTTTACCCCTGCGCAGTGGGCAAACCTGTTGAAATATTTGCAACAAGCTCTGCCATCAACCTATCGACAATCACTTCTGGCAGATAAGGTTCAAAAGTTTGCAAATATTCTGCGCGCAAAAGATGAACGCGAAATGTATCTAATCGAGGCTTCTCACTGGAAACAGCCGCAACAGGTTGTTTTGAGAGGGGCTGAGCCGCTTACGCCGTTCACAGATCCGGTGCAATCTCCAATGTTTGATGATGTTTTATTCTGGATGATGTACATGGATCTGGTCACTTATCTGCCGGATGATATTCTGGTCAAGTTAGATCGTGCCAGCATGAATGTCAGCCTCGAAGCACGGGTTCCTCTTTTGGATGACCATCGAGTGGTTGAGTTTGCCTGGAGCTTGCCCATTAATTTCAAGCTGCGTAACGGCCAGGGTAAATGGCTATTGCGCCAGGTGCTTTACCAGTATGTGCCGGCTGAGTTGATCGAGCGCCCCAAAATGGGATTTGCCTTGCCTATTGATGGTTGGCTGAAGCATGAGTTGCGAGATTGGGCTGAAGCGTTGCTGGGTGAGACGCGTCTGCGCCGGGAAGGGTTCCTTAACCCTATTCCGATTCGTCAGAAGTGGCAGGAACACTTGAGTGGTAAAGCAAACTGGCAATATGATATTTGGAGTATTCTATTGTTTGAGTCCTGGTTGGAATATTATTCTTGAGATAGGGATGGATTCGTGAAAATTATCCTGTTTGCGAATACAGATTGGTATCTGTATAACTTTCGTCTGGCGCTGGCACAGGCATTGAAAAAACAAGGGCATGAGGTGCTTCTGGTTTCGCCATCTGGTGAATATGGACTCAAGTTACAGGAGATGGGTTTTCGCTGGCTGCCTTTTGCATTTTCGCGCCGGGGGCTTAACCCGGTTTCTGAAGTTATCACTCTGTTGCGGTTGGAGCACCTTTACCGGCGCGAAAAACCCGATCTGGTTCACCATTTTACTATTAAGTGTGTTCTATATGGCTCGTTCGCGGCGCGCCGGGTGGGAGTGCCACGGGTTGTGAATTCGATTACGGGTTTAGGGTATGTTTTCATCAGCCAATCTGTCAAAGCACGATTGATCCGCTGGCTGGTGAGCCGTTGGTATCGCATGGCACTGCGTGGGACAGATGTCATCTTTCAAAACCCGGAGGACAAACAGCTTTTCCTGTCATATCGGTTTACAGATGAGCAGCACTCCTATTTGATCCCCGGTTCAGGGGTGGATATAAAAAGATTCTTTCCTTGTGAAGAAACTACAGGTATGCCGGTGGTGATTTTACCGGCTCGGCTGTTATGGGATAAGGGTGTAGGCGAATTCGTCGAAGCGGCTCGGATACTGCGCGCAGAGGGTATTCGGGCGCGCTTTGCGCTGGTTGGAAAAATTGATGGTGATAACCCTGCGGCTATCCCCATCAACCAATTGACAGCTTGGCAAAAAGAGGAAGTGGTCGAATGGTGGGGCTGGCAAGAGGATATCGCGGCAGTGTACGCGCAGGCACATATTGTCTGCTTGCCCTCTTATCGGGAAGGAATGCCTCGCGTGTTGGCTGAAGCGGGTGCGAGCGGACGGCCGGTGGTGGCAACAGACGTGCCTGGTTGCAGGATGGTAGTCAAAGATGGGATCAATGGTTTGCTGGTAAAGCCGCGCGATGCTCGTGCACTGGCGGATGCCTTAAAGCGGTTGATTCTGGATCCCTCGCTGCGGTCTATGATGGGAAAATGTGGTCGCGAGATCGCGATACGGGATTTTTCGATCGAGCGGGTGGTATCTGATACTATTAAGATATATCAACAGCAATGATTTTGAGGTGTATGCTTTGAGTGTTTCATCTATCTCCTACATGTTTCAAAGCATACTGGCAGGGATTATTCTGACGGGGTTGATCAGCCCGTTTATGATTCGTCTTGCCCACCAAATGGGCTTGCTTGACCGACCGGGAATTCAGGCGCACAAACAACACACTGCGCCAGTTCCGCTGGTGGGTGGATTGATCATCCTGATTGTACTGCTGGCTTTGTTCTTTGTATTTGGGCTGGAAAGAATGAATTTGGCTGGTGTTCTCTGGCCGGCGTTGATTATCTTTGCCTTTGGTCTATGGGATGATTTCAAGCGGCTTTCTGCTTTACAAAAATTTTTTGGCCAATTGCTAGGTGCTGTGGCGGTTGTGGTATCAGGTGTATCCATACAAGTTTTTGAAAATAGTGCGTTTTATATTGGGGGTAGCCCTCTGATTTATGTCTGGTTGGATCGCCTTTTGACAGTTTTTTGGCTTGTGGGCGTGACCAATGCGCTTAATTTGGTAGATAGTATGGATGGCCTGGCGCTTGGTTTAAGTGGCTGGGCGCTGGCTTTCTTTATGCTTGTCACATATGACTCGAACCAGATAGCGCTTTCGATGTTGACTGCCCTGTTATTGGGGATTTGTTTGGGGTTGTACTATTTTAATGCACCGCCGGCGCGTTTGTTCTTGGGTGATTCGGGGGCGCAATTTTTAGGTTTTTTGATCGCTGTAATTGCAATTTTATATAATCCCCTTGACCGATTCCAAGCTTCATCCTGGTTTTTGCCCATTCTATTGTTAGGTGTTCCTATCTTTGATACATCGTTAGTTTTTTTCTCGCGCCTGAGACGGGGCCGGCCAGTTTATCAGGCTGGACGCGATCATACCTACCACCGTCTGGTCGCGTTGGGAGTCGGCGCTGAGCGAGCTGTGCAATTGATGCATTTAGCGGCGCTGGTGTTATCCTGTATTGCTTTCATTGCACTTGGGTTGCCGCCTTTGCCGGCTAATCTCTTGTTTGCTGTGTGCTTATTTCTTGCTGTTTTAACATTTTATTATCTGGATGATCCAAAGCGATGGCAGTGAAAAATACCCGTTGGCTTGCTTTTTTCCTCTTAACTTCAATTGAAGCGTTGGCTGCGACGCTTTATCTGCTTTCAATACCAAGTGATCCGAAAAATAGTGTGCTTTTTGGTTTTTCACTATCTCGATTAGTGCTGGTAGGTGGATTATTGTTGGCTTTTCTCGGTGCTTTGTGGCTGGCAGTGCGAGTGCGGTTTCGAAACTGGAGTCCCGAAGCGTTGCTGGAAAACATTGGTCTGCAAGAAAAAGCCTGGCGCGTCTTGATAGTTTTGGCTTTTGGTGTGTTTGCTTTAGCAGGCTGTTTTGTGTTATTACCCGCATACCGTGCAGGACGGTGGGGTGCAGTGCTGGAGCGATTGCGTCCGTTGCTTTTGTGGCTGGCACTGGTGGGCGGACAGGCGGCAGTTCTGTTCTGGGAACGGCGTGTTGGTTTTCGTACACGTGTGTTAAGAAGATATCTGACTGCAAACCGCCCTATGCTCCGCTGGGTGCTCGGATTGCTTCTCGTGTTTGCAGTCATTGGGGTTTTCATGGTAATTACCCGCATAGGTATTCAGCCGGATGTCATGCATTGGAATGAAAGCGGCGTTCCATTGTTGAGCGAACAGGTAATGATTTCGTTGCTTGCAGCGCTTACCGGGTGGGCGGTTGAAAGATTAACCGGCAAATGGCAAGTAAAACGCTGGCTGGGTACAGCGCTTTTTTTTCTGATCTGGCTGACAGCCGCGGTCTTGTGGGTAGCTGAGCCGCAGCCGCCCACTTTTTTTGCCCCCGGACCCTATCCCCCGAATGAAGAACTGTATCCGTTTTCAGATGCTGCAACCTACGATCTATCAGCACAGTATGCGTTGATAGGTCAAAAATTGGGTAATGGCTTTCATGTAGATAAACCATTATATTCTACTTTCTTGCTTGGTTTGCATCTGGTTGCAGGTCAGGATTATTTGTTACTGGTTAATGTGCAATCAGCGATTCTTGCTGTGTTGCCAGCGTTGTTATATTTATTGTTGGGGCAATTGTCCAACCGTCCAACGGGTTTATTAGCGGCTACACTGATGATTTTTCAGGGCATAAACTCCATAACAGCTAGCCGCTATATTCAAACTTCGCACCCCAAGCTGGTTATGAGTGAATTTTTCTTAGCAGTGTTTTTGGGGTTGTTTGTTATCTGGCTGGTGCGCTGGTTAGCGAGACCAAACAAGAATAAGGTTGCGCCATTGGTGGTGGGAGGGACATTATCACTGGCGACGCTGGTGCGCCATAATGTCTGGCTGCTGATTGCGGCGACGCCTCTGTTCGCTTTGCCGGCTTTCTGGCGGCGTTGGCGTGCCTGGTTGGTCTCAGTAACCTTAATGATGGCAACCTTATTTTTGACATCGTTGCCTTGGATGTGGCGCACTACACAGGTCACCGGCACACCTTTTTACTTCCTGGGACCGATACGTGGGGTAGTCTGGATGAAACGCTATTTGCCCGCTATAAGCACTCCCACACCGTTGCTGACTCCGCAGATGCCCGCAATTATCACAGCGAAACCAAACAGTGGAGCCGAGTCTTCATTGGCGGACATCAATGCGAGCGAGCCAGATATGATGAGAAAATTGACTGGCGCGATGTCGTTTATTTCAGCGCATTTCTTTCATAATCTGATTGCTTCGGTGTTTATTCTCCCTCTGACGCCGGTCTTCGAGGATTTAGGGCATATCTTGCGTGAAGTATTTCCATTCTGGCAACTATCATGGAATGGAACAATACCTCCCTGGGTGATGATAGTGCTAATTTTTAATCTATTTTTGATTGCCCTAGGAGTTGCGGCTGCTTGGCAGCGTTGGCGCTTTGCAGGTTGGGCGCCGCTGGCGGTGTTTATCACCTATTTGCTGGCTTGCGCAGTGGCGCGCACTTCTGGTGGGCGCTACATTGTACCTGTGAGCTGGATTGTGCTGGTTTACTATGCAATCGGATGGGGGGAGATTCTGAACTGGCTGTGTATTCTACTTGGGATTGATTTTGAAGTTCCTGAAGAGCAGCGGCTGTTATCTTACGGTGCAAGACCAAAGTTACTGCGTTCGGTGTTGGTCGTGATGGTTTTTTTGGTCATTGGCAGTTCGCCGCTGCTTGCAGATGTCACTTTCCCTCGCATTTATAATGAGCAAAGTGAGTTGCAACTTCTGGGGGAGTTGGAGCGGTCAGGTATCTTGAAGCAGACTGGACTTGATTTTGCGGCTCTGGCGGCATTTTCCAGTGCTGAAGATGGTTGGGTGGCGCGCGGCCGGGCGCTTTATCCGCGCTTTTATCTTCAGGATCAAGGTGAAGCCGAGAATTACACCCGTATCCGCCCTTATCCCCGCTTAACATTTTACCTAATTGGCGCCGATATTAATTCTGGAATCGTTCTTCCATTGGACGAGATTCCCCAATTGCCAAATGGCGCCGATGTTGTTGTTATCGGTTGCACTGGGAAATTTGCTGTGGATGCATGGTCACTCATCTGGTTAGATAATCAAACTGCCTATCATCGTTCTCCTGTGGCGCCTCTACGTTGTCCATTGCCTGAGCCAAAATGTGACGAAAATCATGTTTGTCAATAGCGTCGCGCGGGTTCTTCTATCCCCAAGAGTTCATGATAATTATGCGATTGTCGGAGAATGAATAGCCCCTTGACAAAAGAGTGGTTTCATATGAGAATTCAAAAAATGAATGCTGAAATTCCTTAACCAGATGTCAAAGTCTTTGAATGTGTATAGTTTGAGAATGTAGTAGCTTAAACCATGTGGATAGCTCTTTAGTGCAGCCGAGAATGTTAAAGAACATTAGTATTTGAGTTGGATAGTGGGATATAATGCATGCGAGGTGGTGTGTGTTGGCAATTCGCGTATTTGGCTGGTCGGGTTCTTTTGCATATCTGGTGCATTCGATAGTCAATGCTACAAAATACAGTGATAATTTTCACTCATGAATATTGCCATTGGCTTATGCACTGAAAACTGAGAGGGTAGCTTGATAGAAGGAAAAACAGTTTTTATTACGGGCGGAGCCGGTTTCATTGGTTCAGCCATCGCAGGACGGTTAGTAGAAAAAAACCGCGTCGTAATTTTTGATAATCTAGCACGTAATTCATTGCAGAATAAGGGTTTTAAAGAAGATCCAAACTTAACCCTAATCGAGGGCGATGTCCTTGACATAGAATCAGTTTCTAAGGCCATGCATGATGCGGATGTCGTTATTCACTGTGCAGCTATTGCTGGAATTGATACGGTGATCAAGAAACCTGTAAATACTTTGCGAGTTAATATGATAGGCTCGGCGAATGTACTTGAAGTGGCTTCTCAGCTCACAGGTATTGAACGAGTGGTGTGTTTTTCGACCAGCGAAGTATTTGGGCAAACCGCTTTTCGATCAACTGAAAGTGATAATGCCACGATAGGTAAAGTAGGTGAAGCACGTTGGACATATGCGGTTAGCAAGCTAGCTGAAGAGCACTTAGCAATGGCCTATTTTCAAGAAAGGAATTTACCCGTTACAATCTTACGCCCATTTAATGTCTATGGCCCTGGACAGGTTGGTGATGGTGCTTTACGCACTTTCATTACACGTGCCATCAGGAATGAACCATTAGAGATTCATGGTGACGGTACCCAAATTCGTGCTTGGTGCTATGTGGATGATATGGTGGAAGGAACCTTGCTGGCTATGACACACCCAAAAGCAATAGGCGAATCATTTAACATTGGAAATCAACGTGCAGTCACGACAATATATGGCCTTGCCAGCACTGTCATACGGGTTCTAGATTCAAAGTCTCAAATTATTTTCACAAATAAAGAATATGCCGATGTTGAGTTGCGCATCCCATCGGTTAGCAAAGCTCGAGAAATTCTAGGATTCGAGGCAAAAATTGATCTAGAGGAAGGCATTCGACGCACTGCTATGTATTACCGGGAGCTTCTAAGATGATTCGTCTGGCAGTTCCAACGATTGAGAAAGATGATCTTGAGGCAGTTTGCGCTGTTCTAGAGACCGGTTTTCTGGTTCAGGGATCGCAAGTGGTCGCTTTTGAGGAAATGGTGGCCAATGTGGTAGGGATTCGTCATGCCATTGCAGTAAGTAACGGTACTGCTGCATTACATCTAGCGTTACTTGCACTGGATGTCCGTCCTGGTGATTTAGTGGTTGTTACCACCTATTCTTGGATTGCTACTGCAAATGTGGTCGAGCTGTGTGGTGCACAGCCGGTCTTTGTAGATATTCAGCCGGATACTTTCAACATGGATCCCCATAAATTGGATGAGACGTTACGACGGTTGATGTCCGTTTCTAGTACTGCTAAACGGGTAAAGGCTGTCTTGCCGGTACACACCTTTGGCCAAATGGCGGACATGCCTAACATTCTTGAAATTACGAGTTATTATGATCTCCCAGTGGTTGAAGATGCTGCTTGTGCACTGGGCGCGTCATGGCAGGGAAGACAGGCTGGTTCCTGGGGGGTTATGGGCTGTTTTAGCTTTCACCCTCGAAAGGCCATCACTACTGGTGAAGGCGGTATGGTAGTCACCAATGACTCGTCCTTGGCGCGCAAACTACGCATTCTTAGAAATCATGGATTGGATCCTGATGCTTGTGCTCCAGAATTTGTTGTACCGGGCTTTAATTATCGTATAACTGAATTCCAGGCTGCTCTCGGACTGACCCAAATGAGCAAGTTGAAGCGGATTGTAATTGCTAGGCGCAAACTTGCGAAGCATTATGATGAACTTCTCAAAGGCAGCCTGTTGAAATCGCCTTACACACCTGAGGGTAGCGATCCAGTGTACCAATCATATGTTGTGCTTTTGCCAGAGTACATCGCTCCCCATCGTGCGGAACTGATAGCTGAGCTTAAGCGGCAGGGAATTGAAGCAGGTATTGGTACTTGGCATATGCCACTTACCAGCTATTATCGCAGTCGTTATGGTTATCGTCTGGGTGATTTTCCGGCTACAGATGATGTCTTTGCGCGCTCGTTAGCGTTGCCAATGTTTGAAACTTTGAGTCCATCCGAACAGGAAAAAGTCGTTCGGGCTGTGATGAACTTGATTAGCGAAATGGATTAAGAACTGAAGATTTTGAAAACGATGGTTTGATCAAAGTGGAAGCAATTGCGGTCCTAGCTGCTCAAAGGGCACCGTTTTGAGAGCCTGGGCCAGCTGGCCAAGTCCTGAATAACGCTCTCCATTACTGAAGCCAGCACCGCCATCCTTACTCATGGAAGAAACGCCCGCAAGTGCTATCCATCACTGCCTCGATTGTCTCTTTCAGCTTATTGGCACAGGCTTGGTCTTTCAGATGATGCTAGAAATGCTCGATCAGGTTCAAGTCAGAGCAGTAGGTTGGCAGTCAAGCTGTCATCCCACGATGTTCAAAGTCGCTCAATGTGGCAAAGGCGGCAACATTCTGGTAATGCAACGCATTGGCTTTCCCAATTTATTGCTCAGGAATCTGTGCGCTAGGGTTTATGAATACATCAACCCGGGGCTATGTAAGCAAGTGGTTGGATGAGCACGCCTCTGGCCTAAAAACCACCGTTTACTCATCTGGTCACTGCTCAGCTTTGAGTGGTGGCTGAAGAGATTTTAGGAGAGAATAAGACAATGACTCTTGAGCAATTATCTTCAATAGAAAAATTGTTGGAAAGTTTCCACCAGCTTTACCAAAGTTTGCGCTTGAACATGCGCACCCAGTGGAAACGCGACTTGCCACTGGAAGAATTGTTGTTTGATCGTTGGGAGCGTGCACGATCATTAGGCTTTGGGAAAAACACAAGCATTTATCACAATAGCTATGTGTACGGCACGGTCAGTGTCGGGGCTAATACCTGGATCGGACCTTATACTCTTCTGGACGGCACAGGGGGATTAACTATTGGCGATTACTGCAATATTAGCGCAGGGGTGCAAATTTATACCCATGATAGTGCGCGCTGGGTGCTCTCTGGAGGTAAATCTAAATATGAGTATGCCCCTGTTAAGATCGGCAACAATTGTTACATTGGTCCACAAACAGTTATAGCGAAAGGTGTGACGATTGGAGATCATTGCCTGATTGGGTCATGCTCTTTTGTCAACTCAGACATACCTTCTTTCAGCCTCGCTTTTGGTATCCCGTGTCGTCCTAGGGGAACGGTACGGGTAAGTGAGAATGGGGAAGTAAGCTGGCATCTTTTTGAGGCTGGTCAAAGTTAAAACAATAAATCCTCTACATTTATGGAGAGAAAATGACGCGCGATAAAAATGCTGTAATTCGCAATCAACACGCCTCGCTGATACGGGTGATTCGAGCGCGTAATTATCGCACCTTAATTGATTTGGGGTGTGGAAATGCTGAAATGGCGCTCTTTTTTGCTGGAGAGCTGGGGATGCAAGTGACGGCTGCGGATGAATTTGAAGGACATGGATCAGGTGTGCAGTTTGAAGAGATAAAAAAGAAGGTGAGCGCCTTAGGGCTGACAGACCAGGTCGCTGTTCTTAAATGGGATGCCCTGCAAGTTGGACAGTTGGAACAAACATTTGATGTTGTCTTTATTCAGAACGTGCTGCATCACATTTTCCTCTGGCCAGAATCGAAAAATAGTGAGCTGGCGAAGCGTTTTTTCGAAGACTTGAGAAAAATCATCTCGCCGGGAGGTTTGATTTATATTACCGACGCTGGGCGTTGGAATTTTTGGGATCGTCTTCACCGCCTTCTGCCCGGAAAGTGGTATCAAGCAAAACTCTTTCGCTCAATTAATCAGGTGGACTTCAACACAAAGACGCCAGCCTCGGTCTGGCAGGCATATCTTAAGGAGGCGGGTTTCAACACGTTGTTCTTTGAATACTACGTGCCTTATGAGTTTCGTCACTTAAGGTGGGCACTCAACAATCCGCTCGCCAACGTGTTTATTGAGTCGATCTATTCTATCGCTGCTGAATGTTCTAATTGTTGACCTTAAACACAAAATTTTTTATCAATCCAGCAAAAGTTCAGGAAATTAAACATTAGCGAGGATCAATATTTCAGCCAAACGTTTATTGAAAGAAAGTCTCGTCTATGGTATAGCAGGGACGGTAAATCGTTTTGTCGGCATCCTGCTGGTTCCCCTTTATACGCGGCTGTTTTCCCCTGCAGATTATGGCTTGCTGGATTTGTTGACCACTTCTTCGGCGTTGCTTTCTCTTTTAGCGGGTTTGCAGATTGAGTCCGGTCTAGCGCGTGAGTACTATGAAGCAAAAGCCAAAGGTCGCGAGAGGGAACTTGTAGGCACTGCCCTGATAACGTCGTGCGTCAGCGATTTATTTTGGAGTATTGTAGCTTTCATTGTATTCCACTTCATTATTCAAGGATATGCAGGGTTAAGCAACCTGCACTTGGCAGCTATCCTTTTGTCGCTTATTCCTTCCCATTTTATGTCCATTTGTCTTGTTCTGTTGCGCTTTCAACGCCGCGCTGGAGTTTTCCTCTTTTTTTCTTCAGGCGATATTCTAACAAGCACGCTGTTGACTATTTATTTGGTGGTGTATCAGCATTGGGGTATCTTAGGAGTGCTTTGGGGGTTGTGTATTTCCAAGATGATCTGGGCTTCTTTCATGCTGTTGATGCTGCGTCAACATTTGCGGCTGGCATGGTGTCGAGAGCTGGCGCAGCGAGTGCTGCTTTATAGTGTTCCGCTGATACCGGCTGTGCTCACCAAATGGGGACAGAATTACGCCAATCGCTTCATTATGGCTGCCACGTTTACGCTTACTGATTTGGGAATTTACAGTCTAGCTGTGAAGATTGCTTCCGGGCTTGCGCTGGTTGATATAGCTTTTCGTATGGCATGGGATCCATACGCGATTGAACTGATGGGGGAAGACGGCTTTGAAAAGAGATATGCCCGCACGTTTGATTTTTACTTGTTAGGGATGTTTGCATTAAGCGCCTCCGTGGTTTTATTGGGCACGCCGATTGTGAGGATCATGACTACTCAGGCTTATCAGGATGCCGGCAGGTTGGTTGGGCTGATTGCTGTTGGTTTGTTCTGGACAAGTATGGATAAGTTCTTTGCGCTGGGCAACAGCGTCGTGCGAAAGACGTACTGGAATCTAGCCGGTTATTTTCCCGGGGTTTTAATCAATCTTTTAGCATTGTGGATGTTTGGAAATCGCTGGGGCTTGTTTGCTGCGGGGATGGCTTACATTCTGGGTGGAGTTGTGAGTTCCAACGCGCTCTTGTGGGTGGCTCAAAAAAATCATTATGTGCCTTATCGAAACCGCGTTGTGGCTTTCTCTCTCTTATTATCCGTGTCATATGCCGTGTGGACCTATCTGGCTGAGCCAATTGCCTTGCAGTTGATCTCGCCAGGCTTGTGGCTCCTCATCAATGGGGCAATAGGAGCAATCCTGATTTTACTGCTGAGTTGGTCTATATTCTCTATTAAGGTTATCAGAGAGTGGAGTCTTAGTACATTGTCTTATCTAATCGGACGGTATCAAAGATGGTCGAAAAGAAACTATTGAAAATCAAAGAATCCGGGTGAGACAGGCAAATCTGTTTTGTCGGCATTGAGAGGAATAAAGTATGCAAACCGGCATTTTGTTTTTTATTTTTATAACGGTCGTTTTAGTGGGGGTTGTTTTGAGAATACTGCCAAGGTTCTTGCATCCCTGTGTTGTCGACTCAGATACGGTTTACCATTTGCTGGTAGCCGAGCGGGTTAGAGAGAACCGTTTTCGCTTGCCGCAATTTGTTCAAGGTTTTATTTTGCAAACGCCTTACACCTATCCGCCCCTGTACCACTATCTGTTAGCGTTGATGCCAAGGCGCTTGCGTGAGAGTGCTGAACCCTATATGGGGGCATTGATAGATACGTTGCATGCCGTATCAATTTTCCTGTTTTGCTTCTGGGCTGATTGGTTTGCTGATTTATCTTCAGGCTGGCAAGTTCAGCTCGTACCAGTTTTAGCGATGTTTGTCTTTTTGACGTACCCGGCGCTTCTCAACGCAGTACCTTTGCGTGTTTATCAGGGTACCCCCAGACCGTTGGGAGAGTGGCTATTTTCTACAGCCATGTTCTCGCTGGGGATTTATATCGCACAAGGAAATAGCATTTGGTTTATCTCTGCTGTGTTGGCTGCTGCCCTGTTGTTGCTTTGCAGCAAGTTTGGCGCTCAGGCGTTTTTATTTACCTCGACTTTTATGGCTGTATGGATGAATAAACCGAACTTGTTGCTGCTAATGCCATTGGCGATTGTTACCGCAACCTTGATTTCTAAAGGGCATTACTTGAAAGTACTGTGGGGGCAGATTCAACATTCAATTTTCTATCAGCGTTATATTATTAAATCCCATCCCGTAAAAGAACGAAATCAACTCAGCGATTTGCTGCACTTACCCAAAGATTTATTTCTCAATCCCAAGAAGGCTTTTCAAATTTTATATGAAAAGAATACTTTTTCAGCATTAATCATCAGAAATCCATACCTTTTGTTGGCGGGTTATTTTTTGTTGTTATCGCCAAGCGCACTTCTTAGTGAATTTAGATTTTTGTTCGGATGGGTACTTGGTTGTATCTTTGCCTTTGTTGTCACTTCTCTGCGACCTTTCCTGTTTCTCGGTGAAGCAGAACGTTATGTAGAATATGCAGTTCCTGCGATCAGCGTGCTTATCCCGGCTTTTTTATTTGAATATGGAAATAAAACTAGCTGGCTGATTGGGCTTGTAATTTTTTTGTATTCATTGGCTTTTGCTGTAGGAAATCATTTTCTCATTTTCCGTAAGTGTTCTAAACAAAAGCGTGAAGAGCTTGACACGTTGGTAAGATGGCTAATTCGGATTCAAAAAACCCAAAGAATTCTTCCAATCCCTGCTCATTTTTTGGGGCGCATCTTGGTCAAAGAGACCCATCATCAGGCTTTATTTTTTAGCGACAATTTGAGTGAAAAATACTTGAGTGGCGAGGAGTTTTTGCGGGTTTTTCCTCAATACCCATTCCCAAGCGAGGATTTTGAATATTTAGCAAGCCAATATCAAATTGACTTAATTGTATGTGAAAAACAATCTATGCTACAAGCAGCAAAACGAGGTCTTATGTATGACTTCTCCAGCTGGTCACTCATATTTGAGAACGGTGAATATGCGGTTTATCAAAGAACCAGTAATCTGGAGAGATAAGCTATTTATCAACCAGCTCTTTCGTTTTGCATTTCTCGAAGGCGCCACTCTACCACTTTAGGGAGTGGCTAAAGACTGGGGTAAAATATAAGTATGATAGAATGTCCCAAATGTCACCGAACGGAACGTCAACATCGGGCTGGAAAAACAGACAGTGGCAGCCAACGCTATCGCTGTGCGTTTTGTCGAGTGAAATACACGCCCAATCCGAAGCCCTGGGCTTATCCCGAGGAAATGCGCCGCAAAGCCTTGCAGATGTATGTAGATGGGATGAATTTGCGTCGGATTGCCCGGCATCTGGGAGTTCATCACCGCACCGTTTCCTTATGGGTCAAAGCCCAGGCAGATCAGCTGTCTGATCCCCCGACACCGGAACAAGTCAAAGAAGCGGAGATGGATGAACTATTCACTTTTATTGGGGAGAAAAAAAACAAATCTACGTTCTCACGATAGTTGATCGTCCCACCCGCTGTTATCTGGGCTTTCGGGCAGTCTGGCAGCAAGCGCAATAGGCTCTGCAGGAGCTGGTGGATGAAGCGCCCAAAGCGAAGAGAGATTACAGCGATGCGTTTGAGGGCTATGAGCGTTTGTGGTATCACGGAGGCAGGTATGAGGTCTCACGGGAAAAAGCCAATACCTACTCGGTTGAAGCGGACAATGCTGAATTACGCCATTACCTGGCATGCCGCTCGCACTGCTTTTCACGTTGCCCTGAAGCCCTGAAAGCCGCTTTGAAGCTCTTTATGGATTGTTTCAACCAGCGTCAACCACATAAACAACGCTTTCCCAATTATCCGGCTCATGTTTACCAATTCATCTAAGCCCAAGGTTTATCCATTCCTTGGACCTTTTCAATATTGGCAAAACATGAAAACAGACAGCAAAAAACCATATACGTGGCTTATGCGTTGTTGCTAAAACCGCATATACAGCGTTATTCACGCTATTCACCAAAGCTGGAATAATCATTGCCAATCCTTTGATCAGCTTGTGGAGACCGTTGCCGTTATGCGAGAACATCTTCCTGGATGTCCAATCCCGGCAACAATGAAGCTCATGCAAAAACTTGGTGAATTCGCAGAAACGACCCAGGCAGCATCTTTCGTTCTTCAATGTTTTAACGATATATATTGACTACTGAGCAAAGTGCGTCTCAATAAACCAGATGCTATAATGGTCTATGGTACCAAAGCGACTGGGCAGATGACCGAATTGACTGATTCCTGTTGTTATGTTCCGGTTGTAAGCGGAAACAGCCGCGTATAATGATGGCTCTGCATAATGAATTTTTCTTGAGGAAACCGACTGTTGGATCATTGAGGAATAACGTGGTATGGAAGCGAATGTGTCAACAAAAGTCGACCTGACAATTTTTTTACCTAATTTGGAAGCGGGTGGGGCTGAGCGTGCTTTAACCCGATTGGCAAATTATTTTGCCAGGCAGGGGTTGCAGGTTGATATGGTCTTGGTTCAAGCAGGTGGTGCGTTATTGAAAGAGTTATCTGAACGGGTTCGGGTAGTTGACTTGGCAGCCCATAGCAAATATACCTGTACGCCCAAATTAATTAAATACTTAAGGAAGTATCGTCCGAGAGTATTGCTTTCTTCGCTTGTCTTGACGAATTTGTTAGCGGTCATTTGTAACCGCTTAACAGGCTCGATTACCCGTGTTGTGGTACGAGAGGCTAGCACTTTGTCATATTTGAGAAGAAACTCAAAATGGAAAAAATGGTTGGAACGAACGTTGGTGCGAATCTTATATCCACAGGCTAATGCAGTGATTGCAGTTTCTCAAGGCGTTGCTAATGATTTGGTCAACTATACAGGAATTTCTGAGAGTATTATTGAAGTCATCCCCAATCCAGTGATTACTGATGAATTGTTTCAAAAGGCTTCAGAAAAGGTGGGGCATCCATGGGTAAATCCTGACCAACCGCCACTGGTTTTGAGTGCAGGAAGATTAGCGCCGGAAAAAAACTATGAATTATTATTACGTGCTTTTGCTATGGTGCGACAATCAATGCAAGCTCATTTATTGATATTAGGCGAGGGATCAGAACGTCAAAAATTATGCACATTGGTGCGCTCGCTGGGTATAGAAACCGATGTTGACATGCCAGGTTTTACGCAAAATCCATTTGCTTATATGAGTAAAGCTTCAGTTTTTGTTTTATCCTCTATACTTGAGGGATTACCTAATGTATTAATAGAGGCAATGGCTTGTGGCTGTCCAGTGGTCAGTACGGACTGTCCTTCTGGGCCAAACGAGATCTTACGGGGGGGCAAATATGGTCATCTTGTACCTGTAAATGATGTGCCTGCTATGGCACAGGCCATTGAAGCTGTATTAAGAGGGGATCGTCGTATGCCAACCGCTAAGTGGCTTGAACAGTATAGGATTGAATCGGTTGCCAGACGCTACCACCAAGTTTTAGAACTCCCCAATTAACAGGTGGTATAATTCCTGCCAGTCTGCCGGGGTGCTGGCAGTCATTCTTTGCGGCGATACGTTTGGATGAGTAAACCCAATCCCCAAACAATCCTGTTTGTTGGGTCACAGATGGCGGTAGGCGGTTCGCAGATGGTTTTGCTGCAGCTTGCCGATTGGTTTCACGCGCAGGGTTACCATGTGGCAGCGGCGTTTTTTTACGACCGCGACGGGCTGGCGGAAAAATGGCAAGAGCGTTATTCTTTCCCTGTGGTCGATTTGCAAGCATGGAAGAAGGGCCCTGCCGTGCTAAAGCCGCTCTGGCTAGTGCGCGGGATACTGCGGCTGTTTTTGCTGATACGCCGCGAACGTTTCTCGGCGGTGATGGCGTTTACCCATCACAGCAATTTGTTGGCGTTGCCGCTGGCGTGGCTGGCGGGGATACCGGTTCGTGTGGCTTCGCATCGCGGGCGGATTCTCGGTTTTCCCCGCTGGCAGGAACGGCTACATGCCTGGATGGTCAACAGCCGGATGGCAACCTGTCTGGTGGCAGTTTCGGAACAGGTGCGAGCGGAGTCTATCGAGGAAGGCGTGCGCCCGGCAAAGATCAGGGTTATCCCAAATGGTGTCAGCCTGACAACAGTAAAAAAGGCTGAACGCCAGCGTCTGCGCCGAGAGGCGGGCGTTCAGCCGAAGGGTTATCTGATCGTGAGCGCCGGACGTCTCTGGCCAGAAAAGGGACATATTCATCTGGTGCGGGCAATGCCGATGGTTGCGGAGCAGTTGCCGCGTGCTGTGCTGGCAATTGCCGGCGACGGCGTTTTGCGACCTGAATTGGAGGCAGAAGCTCAGGCACTGGGGGTTGCCGGGTATATTCGGTTTTTAGGTGTGCGTTCTGATGTGCGCGCGTGGTTTGCCGCGGCGGATTTGTTTGTCCTGCCCTCCAATTCGGAAGGGATGCCGATGGCTTTGTTGGAAGCGATGGGGATGGGTGCACCCGTTGTTGCTACCCGCGTAGGCGGTGTGCCGGAACTTGTGCGGGATGGAGAAACCGGTAAACTTGTCCCGCCGCAAAATCCGTCTGCGCTGGCAGAAGCCATTGTTTCATTACTGCGAGACAAGGCGGAACGTGCTCGTTTGGCGCAAAACGGGCAGATTTATGTCATGAAGTATTATTCGGTTGAAAAGATGTATGAGCGGTATATGCGTCTGCTGGTCCCTGCAGCATTTGAGGTGAACGGCGAATGAGGGAACGGCATCTCTCTCCTTCGGTAGTCTTTCGCATCCTTGCTACGCTAGCACTGGTCGCTTTTTCAGTTGGTATCGTTGGCGATATGCGGGTGCGTTTTGAACCTGCTCTGCGGGCTGGAACCGAATTTCCGCGCACATTTGCGCTGGCAATCGCGGCATGGCTGGGCTTTATAGTTATTGTACTGGTACAAATCTGGTTTCCCCGTTTCTACCAGCCATTGATCCATTTGCGTAGTAAGCTGAGCTTACTGGGCATCATCGTCGCGGTTTTACTGGGAGTTTTCATAAGCTGGTTTTTCCTGTACACAATCTGGAGTGAGGTATTCAGCGGATTTTATCTGCGGTTGCTGTTTTATCTGTTGGTTTTGTGGCTGATGTCATGGTTTCTAACGCGCACACCCGGTCAGGTGATTGGCTGGAATGGTTTACTGGCTGGTATCGTTTTGCTGGGTGGTATGTTTACACTAGTGCAGGCTTCCACGGGGGTAACCAGTTATCCTTTTGGGTTGTCCTGGTCAGAAGGTAATCGTCTGTGGGATTATTCAGTTTTGTATGGAAAACATTTGTACAATTTCCCGCAAGATAAAACGATCCCGGCTTATATTGATCTGGGCCGCCAAAGCCTGTGGGGTCTGCCTTTTTTACTGCCGGAGGTGACAATTGCAGAAGTGCGTTTTTGGAGTGCTTTTCTTTTTACCATACCCTATGCTTTACTGGGATGGTTTGTTTTTCGCTCGCTGAAAAACCGTCCGGCATTGTGGCTGCTGGCGGGGCTGTGGAGCATGTTGTTTCTCAATCAAGGACCGATATACACCCCGTTGATTTTGATTGCCATTCTTGCCGTTGCTACACGCCCGATGCCTCTCTGGCTGGGTTCGTTATTTGTCATGCTGGCAAGTTTTTATGCTGTCAGAACGCGGGTCACGTGGATGTTTGCAGCGGGGATCTGGGCGGCACTGATTGCTTTCATTGAGCTTAATCCTAAAGGTGTTAAGAGCTCCTTTCAGCGCTGGCTGCGGGCAGTTGTACTGGGGCTTTCTGGAGTAATTGGCAGCAATCTAATTCCTCTGGTTGTACGGTTGATTGTAAGTTACCAAAGTGGTGCGCCGGTGAAAGCCACAACCGCAGTCGAAACTGCAGTTGGTTCTGTAGGAAGGCAACCGTTGCTCTGGGACCGTTTGTTGCCCAACCCGACCTATCCTCCGGGAATTTTGCTTGGGTTACTGATGGCAACGGGTCCGCTGGTGGTTTTGTTCTTGATTTGTGGCGTCCGCCAATGGAAACTTAACCTCTGGCAAAAGCTGGCAATCTGGGGCAGCGCGCTGGCATTTCTGGGCGTTGGGTTGGTTGTAAGTGTTAAGATTGGCGGTGGCAGTAATCTCCATAATCTGGATATGTTTCTAATCACACTGCTGATTCTTGCCGGACTGGCATGGGAGGCGGGCATTTTTTCATGGGCGTTAGCACCTCGAGGGCGTACACGGATTCTGCATCTACTGCTATTGCTGGCTTTTATAATCCCGGCTTCAAATGGAATGATGAGCGCGTCACCGCGCAACTTGCCGGGACCTGAGAAAGTGCAACCTGCACTGGAAGCCATCCGGGAAGCGATACGAGATGTCGGCACAGATGGTGAGGTATTGTTTATTGATCAGCGCCAACTGCTGACTTTTGGTTTAGTACCTTCGGTCCCGTTAATTCCTGAATACGAGAAGAAACGAATGATGGATGAGGCAATGGCGGAGAACGCTGCCTATTTTGCGCCTTTCTACCGCGATTTGTATAACCGCCGTTTTGCTTTGATCATCAGCGAACCGCTCTGGATCAAGTTTCAGGGTCAAACCTATCAGTTCGGCAATGAAAATGATGCCTGGGTAAAATGGGTTTCTATACCAGTTTTGTGTTATTATCAACCGGTTGAAACCTTCCTGGATGTGGGTATTCAGTTGCTGGTACCGCGTGAAGGGACGTTCTCTGAGACTGAAATACCCTGTCCTGTTCCATAAACTTGGAGTTCGTAGTGGTTAACTTTCGTTATCTGATCCCCCGAATGATTCGGCATTTCATGCCGGAATCGCTCGCCCGCTGGTTGTTGAGGCGCGGCTGGGTGATTCGTCCGGGGCTGGAAACGCGCGCACCACAGGAAGCTGTCCGGCGATACCAAGCGACATTGCAAAGCAAGGGTGTTTCCCTTGAAGGCAAACGAGTATTGGTTTTTGGTTATGGTAGCAGTTTTGCGGTTGGATGTGGGTTGTTGCGCTTGGGCACAGGGCATGTAGTACTGGCTGAAAAAGCGGATTTTTATGGTGACCAAAGCAACCATCCTTTGCTGGCAGAATACGGCGAATATCTGTATCTCGAGGATGGGCATGTCAAACCAAATCCAAAATGGATAACCGTATTTCATGGCGACATTCTTTCTGCACAAGCCCAACAGGTAATAGGTGAAGCGGATGTTGTTCTGAGTTCCTCTGTTTATGAGCATTTGGATGCGGTAGAAGAAATCACCCGCGCGCTGGTTTCGGTAACGGCTCCGGGTGGAGTTCATCTCCATTACATTGATCTTCGAGATCACTTTTTCAAGTATCCGTTTGAGATGTTGTGTTACTCGGAAAAAGTCTGGCAAAAATGGCTGGATCCCAGCAGTCATCACAACCGCTGGCGGATGAATGATTATCGTCAATTGTTTGAAAGGTACTTTTCTGTGGTTTCTTTAGATGTTTTGGCGCGTGATGAATCTGCTTTTGAAAGTGCGCATCCGCGCATTCGGTCTGAGTTTTTGACCGGCGATGTACAAGTGGACTCGGTGACATTGCTACAAGTTTTCGCAACGAAACCAATCAAGTGAGGTGAATTATTAACGAGCATATTGACAAGAAACGAGTTCTGCAAATAGAGGTAATTGATGGAAACCCAAAGGCAGCCGAACTTTTGGGATTAGAAACAATTTTCGCATCTGCGCAGGAGACAATATCATACCCTTTGCGGGTGGCAGATTTGAGAGCTGATCTGCACACGCATACGGTATGGAGCGATGGGGAATTGACAATTGAGCAAATTGCGCGCCAATCTCGGAGATTGGGCAGACAGATAATTGCGATTACCGATCACTCATGTCTGATGGGCGTTAGGGACAATACGTTTCGCCAAAGGTTAAAAGCCCAGCGTGAAGAAATTAACGCCGTACAGGAACGTATTGGCGATTCCATCTATCTGCTTCACGGTGCCGAGGTGGATATTCTGGCGGATGGAACGCTGGAGTTTCCGGATGACGTACTGGCTGAGCTGGATATTGTAGTGGCATCTTTGCACACGGAGCTGGATCAACCTGGTGCGTTAATGACAGAGCGCCTACTGCGGGCGATGCACAACCCGCATGTGGACATCATCGCTCATCCCAGTGGTCGGATTCTGCCTTATTTCAAAGGGGCGGAGTTGGATTGGGAACTGGTTTTTGAGACTGCACGGAAAACCGGCGTTGCGCTGGAAATTGACTCGAATCCGGATCACCTCGATTTGGATGAAGAACATGCTCGACTGGCGGCACAATATGGTGTTTTGTTCAGCGTAGATAGTGATACACATCGAGCACATCATCTGCGTTGTCTGCGCCTTGGGGTTCGGATTGCCCGTCGTGCAGAGCTTCGTCCGGATGATGTGATCAACACATGGTCATTGGAACGTTTGCTGGTCTGGCTGCGCTCACGAGGAGCATAAATTCTAACAAATCCAGAGTGAAGGTGTTTTGGGCGACATTTTCCGTTTGTTGGTGAATATTATTGGTTGTCGGGATTGGTGTCCTCCGCTGTACCTGTCAAGGCGTTATTACTCAAGACGGGGTAGTCGGTTGGCAGTACGCAACACAGCGCATAACGGCAACTTTTGACCACGTATTTTTCGTATAGGTATGAGCCAAATGGAGTTTATTAGCCACTGCACAATGCCAAGTGGTTAGGTTAGTTATGATATACTTTTTTAGATAATATACCTATCCTCGCGAAATTAGAAAATAGTTGTTTATTACTTGACCAGGAGTAATTCCAAATGGAACCGGTTCGTCGAGAAATTCCTAACCATTTCAGCCTGCCGCGCCGGATTGGGCGGCTGGGTGAGTTAGCGTATAACCTTTGGTGGTCGTGGAATCCTGAAGCACAGATGCTTTATTCGCAGGTGGATAAAGCGCTTTGGGAAAACGTAGGGCATAATCCAGTTGTCTTTTTGCAAAAAGTAGAGCGTCCTTTTTTGAATGCGGTGACTAATGACCGCTATTACCTTGACTTGTATGACCGCGTAATGAACAATCTGGATGAGTATATCAAGGGAGAGAAAAACTGGTTTAAGGATCAGTATCCCGATATTCGGGATGCACAGATTGCTTATTTTTCGTTCGAGTTCGGCTTGCATGAGTCGTTGCCGGTTTATGCAGGTGGGCTTGGTGTGCTTTCTGGTGACCATTTGAAGGAAGCCAGTGATTTGGGCTTACCGATGGTTGGGGTTGGTTTTGTGTACAATCAGGGTTACTTTGTGCAGCACATTACCGAGGACGGATGGCAGGAGACACGCAGCCAGTTCTTGGATTTCAGTCAAATGCCTATTATCCCGTTGCTGACGTCTTCGGGAAAACCGCTTATGCTTTATGTGGACTTGCCGGGACGACGGGTTTGGGCGCGTTTGTGGCAAGTGCAAGTTGGTAGAGTGCCGCTCTATTTGATTGATACAAATGTGGATGAAAACTCCCCAACCGACCGGCAACTCACTGCGCGTTTGTACAGTAATGATCCAGAGGTGCGCATTTCTCAGGAGATTCTGCTTGGTATTGGCGGAGTACGCGCCCTGCGGGCGCTTGGGTATCAGCCAACAGTCTGGCATATGAACGAGGGACATTCGGCATTCCTTGTGTTAGAACGGGCAAGAGAGATAATTGCAACACAGGGGATAACCTTTGAGCAGGCAGCGGAACGTTTACGGCGAGAGAATATCTTTACCACTCATACGCCTGTGCCGGCTGGTAATGATCAATTCCCAATCTGGTTAGTAGATAAATATTTTGCCAGTTATTGGCCTGAGTTGAAATTAACGCGTGAGCAATTTGTAGAACTGGCACGGCATGTTCAGACATGGGGTGAGACTTTCAGTATGCCGGTCTTGGCATTGCGGCTTTCGGAATATTGCAATGCTGTTTCTGAATTGCATGGCAAAATCTCACGTCAGATGTGGCATTTTCTCTGGCAGGATAAGCCGGTTGAAGAAGTCCCGATCACCCATATCACCAATGGCGTCCACACCCGTACTTGGCTGGCTCGGCGCATGGGTGTGTTATATGAGCGTTATCTTGGCCGGGATTGGTTGCAACGGTTGGATGACCCGACGCTTTGGGCGCAGGTGGAAAATATTCCTGATGGTGAGCTGTGGGCTGTGCGCCAGCATCTCAAGCGAAAACTGATCATGTTCGCCAATGAACGTGCCCGGCAACAGTGGCTTTCCGGCACCCGTCATCCGGTTCAAATTATTGCCGGAGGGGTGTTGCTTGAACCCTATTCTCTCACCATAGGTTTTGCACGCCGTTTCGCCACATACAAGCGAGGCAATTTAATCCTGAGAGACTTCGAGCGACTGTTGCGAATTATCAATAACCCGGAGATGCCGGTGCAGATTATCTTTGCCGGCAAAGCGCACCCTGCGGATGAGCCTGGCAAATTAATTGTTCAGGAGGTATACCGTGCCGTCAAGGATGCCAAGACGGGTGGTCGTCTGGTTTTTCTTGAGGATTATGATATGAATGTGGCGCGCTACTTGGTGCAGGGGGTGGATGTGTGGCTGAATACGCCGCGCCGTCCTAATGAAGCTTCTGGCACTTCAGGAATGAAAGCAGCAATGAATGGTGTGCTGAATTTCTCTGTTCTGGATGGCTGGTGGCATGAGGCGTATAATGGTAGCAATGGCTGGGCAATTGGCAGCGATCGCGACTATTCGGACATTGAAACTCAGGATGAAGCAGATGCGCGCAGCTTGCTTGATGTACTGGAAAATGAAATTGTGCCGTTATACTATAAAGGACGTTCTGCCGCAAAATTGCCGACCGAATGGCTAGCGCGAGTGAAGGAATCAATCCGTACCTTGGCACCGCAGTTCTGCACACGGCGTATGGTTAAGGAATATTTACAGCAATTCTACTTGCCGATTATGCAAGAAGTGGAAACACAGGAAGAAAGGGTGTAAAGCATGGAAGCATTACTGTCTCCCCAAGCCTGGCTAATGGGATTGGGTATTTTTGCCTTACGTGTTTGTGATATGTCGTTGGATACTGTTCGGCTGCTTTTTGTCGTTCGCGGCAAGAAAAAACTCGCCTGGTTGTTAGGGGCAATGCAGTCGCTTATTTTTGTCATTGCGATTAGCTCAGTGTTATCGAATCTGAATAATCCGCTGAACATTATTGGGTATGCAACCGGTTTTGCAACTGGCATCGTGATTGGGATGTTTATTGAAGAGCGTCTGGCAATTGGGCATATTCACCTCACAATTATGTCACCCATGCGTGGGGCGGCTATTAGTGATGCCTTACGAGCCGCCGGGTTTGCGGTTACGGAAATTGCCGCCCGCGGCAAGAGTGGAACAGTAGCAGTTTTGCATGTGGATGTATTGCGCAAGAATATGGATCAGGCAGAGACCATTATCCTGGAAGCTGATCCAGATGCATTTGTCACTGCAGAAGATGTTCGCCCGATCCGGCGCGGTTTCTGGCGGGCTTAGGTTGCTATGACTTATGAGGAAGCTTTCTTATACCGGCGGGAGCTGATAAAGCCTTGCCGGCAAATTTTTTTACTTCAGTTTTCTGACAATTAGCCGAAGACCTTCAACCCGGACAACTTCAATTCGCGCGCCCTCCGGAATAAAACTGTTGTCCTCCGATTCTGCCCACCACGCCTCACCGCTGACCTGGACAGTACCTCGGGGATTGAGGTTCTCTGTAACAGTGCCGCTTTGCCCAATGATGGACTCTCGACCAGTGCGGATGGGGGCATGTTGTGCCCGGATGGCAAAGGTAACGATTGTCAGAAAGCTGGCTGCGATGAAAATACCCATCCCAACCACTAGCGGGGTGGATACTGCAGGAAAACCCGGCAGGCGTGCGGAATTGAACAGTACAAGTGCGCCGACGATAAACGAGATGGCACCGGCGACGGTCAAGGCGCCAATGGTGGGTGTCTTAATTTCCAGGATAAAAAGAACAAAAGCCAGAACGATGAACAGGATGCCAAACCAGTTGACCGGCAAGATGCCCAGTCCGTAAATTGCAAGGATCAGACACACCACACCAACAAATCCCGCCACCCATCCACCGGGGCTGGAGAGCTCGATCAAGATTGCTTGAACCCCAATGGAAAGTAACAGAAAAACCAGATTGGGATTCACCAGAAGCTGCAGGACCTGCTCAATCAATGTGTTTTGAACCGTACGTTCAACTGCTCCGCGGGTTTTTAAGGCGACTTCCTCTCCCAAAACTATAACTTTCCGCCCATCCAGTTGATTCAGTAAATCCGGCACATCCGCGGCAATCAAATCTATCAGTCCAATTTCCAATGCTTCATCGGCAGTAACGGCGCGAGCTTTCTCAATTGTTTCCTCAGCCAGTTTGATTGCTTCAGGTGAGCGGTTCTTTGTCAGGGTGCGCACCGATGCCTTGAGCATTTCCTTGACTTTGCTCTCCATGGTCTCGCCAATATCTTCGCCCTGAGAGCCAACGGGACTGGCTGCGCCGATTGTTGTTTCAGGTGCCATGGCTGCCACGTGTCCTGCCAGAGTAATAATGGTTCCGGCGCTACCTGCCATTGCGTTGCGTGGGGAGACATACACCACAATCGGTATTGGACTGTTACGAATGGCGGCAACAATGCGTTCCATCACATCAATGCTGCCTCCCGGTGTGTTGAGTTGCAGAATAACGATATCCGCCTTCTGGTCGCGCGCAATTTGCAAGCCTCGCTCAATATACCCTGCCATAACCGGTGTTACAGGCCCCTCGGCGATCAATGTAATGGCAAGCGGGGCAGTTCCTTGTGCTCGAATTGTGGTGACACCCTGTAAAGCCAATAAAACTAATGCCAGCAGGAAGCAAACTCTCGCCAGCGATTTCATAACAACCTCCGTTTCACTTTTGATTATAACGCTTTTGAGCTTTGGTTTCTGACTGCTTGAATAACGTTTTGCGATGTGTTTGCTGATATATTTCCAATATCCTGTTAATATGATTCTTGTATATTGGGAGTATGCTTATGGCGAATAGCAATCATGGGAAAGAAAGGAGATTTTTGTTATGAGCAAGGTTATCGGTATTGATCTCGGGACCACCAACAGTGTGGTGGCTGTTATGGAGGGGGGGGACCCGGTGGTAATTACTACTGCCGAGGGGTCACGACTCTGTCCATCGGTTGTCGCATTTAACAAAAACGGTGAACGATTGGTCGGTTTACCTGCTAAGCGCCAAGCAATTATTAATCCAGAGAATACCGTGTACTCGATCAAACGGTTCATGGGGCGGCGCTATGAAGAAGTAGAAACTGAAAGAAAGATGGTGCCGTACAAAGTTGTCCGCGGTCCTGCGGGTGACGCACGGGTTCATCTGCCCCAGACCGGGCGCGATTACTCGCCTCAGGAAATTTCAGCCATGATCCTGGCAAAGCTGAAAGCCGATGCAGAGGCTTATTTGGGGCAACCGGTCACCAAAGCTGTTATCACTGTCCCTGCTTACTTTAACGACAGCCAGCGCCAGGCAACCAAAGATGCTGGCAAGATTGCTGGGTTGGAAGTCCTGCGCATCATCAACGAACCGACGGCTTCGGCTCTGGCTTATGGGCTGGATCGAAAGAAAAATGAAAAGATTCTGGTGTTTGACCTCGGGGGTGGTACCTTCGATGTCAGTATTCTTGAAGTTGGTGATGGCGTTTTTGAGGTTAAATCAACCAGTGGTGATACTCACTTGGGTGGCGACGACTGGGATGAGCGCATTGTGAACTGGATGATTGATGAATTCAAGAAAGAGCAGGGAATTGACCTGCGCCAGGATCGTCAGGCTTTGCAGCGATTACGTGAGGCGGCAGAGAAAGCCAAAATTGAGCTTTCCAGTGTTCTTGAGACAGAGATCAATCTGCCTTATATCACTGCAGATGCCAGCGGTCCGAAACATTTGCTGATGAAGCTGACACGCGCTCGATTTGAGCAAATGACGGCAGATTTGCTGGAGCGCTGCCGCAAGCCGTTCGAAGACGCTTTGCGCGATGCGAATTTGACCGCCAGCCAGATTGATGAGGTGGTGCTGGTGGGTGGTTCCACCCGTATGCCGATGGTGCAGGAACTGGTTCGCAAGTTGACCGGGAAAGAACCAAACAAGGGTGTTAACCCGGATGAAGTGGTGGCTGTTGGTGCAGCTATTCAAGCTGGTGTTCTGGCGGGTGAAGTCAAGGATGTGTTGTTACTTGATGTGACACCGTTATCGCTTGGTGTGGAGACGCTGGGTGGTGTGATGACCACCTTAATCGAGCGCAATACAACCATCCCGGTGAAGAAATCGCAGATTTTCTCAACGGCTGAAGATGGGCAGACAGCGGTGGACATTCATGTATTACAAGGTGAACGTCCAATGGCGGCTGATAACATGAGTCTGGGACGCTTCCGCCTGGATGGTATCCCGCCGGCGCCGCGCGGTGTGCCGCAGATTGAGGTTGTATTTGACATTGACGCGAATGGGATTTTGAATGTCTCGGCGACCGATAAAGCAACAGGGCGTGAACAGCGGGTGACGATCACAGCATCAACCAATCTGAGCAAAGCTGAAATTGATCGTCTGATCCAGGAAGCCAACCAGCATAAAGCCGAAGATCAACGCCGCCGCGAATTGGCTGAAGCGCGCAATATGGCGGATACGGTGGCATATCAGGCAGAAAAGCTGGTCAAGGAACAGACAGGCTTGCCTGAAAATGTGCGTAGTGATTTACAAAACAAAGCGGCACAGCTTCGTAAGGCAATGAATAGTGAGGACATTGCCCATATCCGCCAACTCAGTGATGAACTGCAACGGGCACTTGCTTCTGCAGCGTCTGTCTCGAGCACTAGCGCTCCTGGCGGTGGTAATGGTAACGGAGCAGGGCGCTCTGAGGGCGAAGTCGTTGAGGGCGAGTTTCGCGAAGCATAAAGTGACTTGATTTCACTCCAAAGTCACTTTAAAAACGCCTTGTCTAAAATTCCCTCTCTGCTAAAATGGAGAGGGAATTTATTTTTGTTATTGTTATGCTTTCGAGTGCGTTTGGGAGGTAAAGGAACTGAAAGGCATGTCTTGTCGTTTTAGATAAGGAGAAAAAACATGATCTCAAAGAAGCTTGTTCTTTGCTTTGCATTAACCCTTCTGATTATGACAGCGGCATGTTTGAGCGGTGTTTTACCTGCCGGAAAGACATCGCTCAACCAGGGTGGCAGTGCGGTTTTTCAAACGGTGGCGGCCGTGCAAACTCGTGAAATGGTTAATACGCTTATAGTGGAATTGACGCGTTTGGCGCTAGTCACGCCGACCCCCGTTATCCCCACCAACACGTCAATCCCAACAAATACGCCCGTACCACCTACAAATACACCAACGCTTACTCCTACTGAAACGTCCACTCCAATTCCCACGAATACTTTTACTGCAACTTCTCTTCCCTGTTATTCTATTAAATTTATTGGTGATACAACTGTCCCGGAGAATACCGTGATGAATCCGGGGCAGACCTTTACTAAAACCTGGCGATTACAAAACACTGGCAGTTGTGCCTGGGCGCAGGATTTCACCCTTGAGCTTGTGGGCGGTCTGCAAATGGGTGCTCCGTCGCCATTGCAGATCAACATTACCGTCAATCCCGGGCAAACAGTAGACCTCTCCTTACCCCTTGTTGCACCAAGTGCTTCCGGCATGTATGCGGGTTATTGGAAGCTGCGTAGCTCTGCAGGTGTGTTGTTCGGTCTAGGTGATAAAGCCGATATACCCTTAGTGGTCAAGATCATTGTTCAGGTGGTCAATCATAAAATGGATGCAGCAGCGCCGCTTGATTTTGCTTATAACTACTGTGCAGCCTACTGGAGTAGCTCGACAGGGCGTTTGCCCTGCCCCGGAATAGCCAATGACTTTGTCAATGGCTCGGTCACTCGCACGAATACGCCAAGACTGGAGAGCGGTTATCAAGATGACGAACCCGCGATTATTCTGATTCCCAGCAATGGGATTGGCGGATTCATCAGTGGGCGCTTTCCTGCCATAACGATTAAAAGCGGAGATCGCTTCCGGGCTGTGATTGGATGTCTGGATGCCAGCCCGTTGTGTAATGTGCTTTTCCAGTTGAATTACAGTGCAGATGGCGGTGCATTGCAAAGTTTGGGGGGATGGGTGGAAACATCCGATGGTGCTTGGGCTCGCCTGGACGTGGACTTAAGTTCTCTAACTGGAAAATCAGTCGAATTTGTGTTTACACTCAGCAATCGAAACGATGTTTCAACTGATGACCGCTTTTTCATTATGGCGCCATATATCAAGCGATGAAATGGCAATCAATAGGACAATGATCATGGAATGGAGGTGATGCAAGTCGTTTGCCAATTTAGTCCAGTTTTCATAATTGTATAGCGCTTTCCAATGTGAGAAATTGTCGCTATACTAATAATACACAGGTCCTTTTGTAAACCTTTGGAGGAGGGGCATGATGGGATCAATAAGTATTTTTATCTCTTTTATCAAAATATGGGAAAGGTATGGTCTTCGCCTGTTGGCAGCTTGTTTTCTGGTTTTGGGGTTGTTGTTGACAGCCACGCAGCCGGCTCAAGCTGCTATTCCCACTTTCAGTATTGTCAGCGTGGTTACGGATACTTCGGTGACCATTCAGGCGTTTAACTTTCCTGCTGGACAAACATTTACGGTGCGGATGGGTGCCTATGGCACTTTAGGCATTGGTGGTGTTGTAATTGCCACCACGAACTCCGGTGCTGGTGGTTCTTTCCTGGCGACGTATTCGATTCCGGATAGCCTGAAAGGCAGCGACAGGATTGCCATTCGCATGGACAGCCCGGCTGGTTATTATGCCTATAACTGGTTCTGGAACAATACTGCCACAGTGCCGTCCGGCTCGTCTTCAAGTACTGGTGTTATCCCAACTTTCACGATCACCAATGTTGTTAGGGATTCTTCGGTTACCATCCGCACCAGCAACTTCCCGGCAGGCAGAGACTTCACGGTACGGATGGGACCTTATGGCACGCTTGCAATCGGTGGGACAGTGGTAGCAACGACCAATTCCGGTGCGGGCGGATCTTTTGAAGCCACATATTCGATTCCAGCCGTGCTGGCGGGCAGTTATCGCATTGCTATTCGCATGGATAGTGCTGATGGGTATTATGCCTATAACTGGTTCTATAACAATACCGTCTCTGTTGTGCCAGGCTATTCAGGAATTCCTACGTTTAGCATCCTGAGTGTTGTTCGAGACGATAAAGTTACCATTCGCACAAACAATTTCCCCGCCGGGCTGGATTTCACCGTGCGCATGGGGGCGTATGGTACACAGGGGATCGGTGGCACTGTGGTGGCAACTACAAATTCTGGCGCCGGCGGTACCTTTGATGCTACGTACTCAATCCCGGATGGTTTAAAAGGAAGCAACCGGATTGCCATTCGCCTGGAAAGTTCAGCCGGTTATTATGCTTACAACTGGTTCTGGAACAATACAACAGATGGCTCGACACCTTCAGCGACACCGGTGCCGACGGTCGCCCCCGGTTATTCTGGAATTCCCACCTTTAGCATTGTCAGCGTTGTGCGGGATAGCACAGTGACCATACAAACGTATAACCTGCCCCCCGATCAGGAATTTACCGTACGGATGGGTCCATACGGAACACTAGGAATTGGCGGTATTGTAGTAGGCACATTCAATTCGGGGGCGGGTGGTTCGCAATCGCAAACCTGGTCTATCCCCGCTGCACTCGCGGGCAGTACCAAAATCGCCATTCGCATGGATAGTAACCTGGGCTACTACGCTTTCAACTGGTTCTGGAACAATACTACTGGCTAAACTAATTTTCTCCTTTCAGTAATACCCTGAGGTTCGCGATTCTCAGGGCAATGCTCCAGAAAATAGCTGGTAACCGAAGGCGATCAGAATTTGGTGGTCGGGTGTGATGGTGAATGCTGTTGGCGGCTCGTTGGGGATGAAGTAATTATCATCCTGCTGAGGTCGCAAGATATGTTGTAGATTCAGTTTCAGGCTGAAGTGATAAATACTGACCGACTGCTGGTCCAGAAGGTATACTGAAGGATCAGGGGGAGCAGTCGTCAGTATTTGGATCACTCTCTCGTCAGAAAACTCAATTGGCTCGCCGCTTTTACCAGGACGCATATCTTTCAGCGTAGCCGGGTCATCACATTTCGTTTGGTTGACCGAATAGGTACACCAGGTGATTTTTCCATCATTGCGCAACAAATACAGTTCTTCTCCGCTGACAGCTAAATCAATCGATTCTGCGAGATGTTCAGGGGTGCTCAATCCAAAGAAAAAGTGCGGTTCCTTGGTGTACTTTAGTTTGGCAATATCATCTGTATAATACCAGACGCTCTTATTGATCGCGTCAAGCAGATAGAGTAAGCCATTATCAACTGTAATTGCTGTGGCATTCAAAATCTGGCTGGTTTGTGGAACAGGCAGCGGATTGAACAGCGGCAGGTCGTCCGGTACGCAAAACAGCAGGTTAGCATTGTTGTCCACTGCCATGACAGTGGCGTTAAATTCATTGCCGGATGGAATAGGAGCGATGGAAACAACACTTCCCATCGCCGGATCTGTTTCGGATCCGGGTCCGCAGATGAATTTTTCATCCAATTCATACCGCTGACTTACTTTAGCTAGACGCAATACCTGACCGCTGGTTTGATCCAATATGTACAGGTCACCATTGTTACCTGAAACGATCTGTTTGATTTTTATACGCCGGTCCAGTTGCGTGATAAGCGGTTGCATGAAGATTCGTTTGACTCCATCCATCAAATCAAGCGATTGTTGCACCTGTTGATGTAAAGCGTTAGATTCCTGGCTTTTGCCGAATTCTTCCGCTTTTGTCAGTAACTGATCGGCCTGCTTCAAAAGGTTGCGCTGAAGCACAATATCGTTTTCTTTGCCAGACTGAATGACAAGCTCCCTCGCTTGTTCCAGATACATCTGATGTTGCTGGCTAGGTCCGCTTTGAAAATACACTGTGGTTGCTATAGCGACAATGACAACTGGTACAGCTATGGCAATAAACAACATGGTAGATCCTGGCATGGAAGTATTTCGATCTTCACCGGGCATAAGACGCCCCAGAAACGTGGCGATCTTCTGACACATGCCAGAGAGTCTTCTTTTACCGGCAAACCAGACACGTGCCAGTTGTTTGCGAAAAGATGTTCTGGGTTTTTCCGGTTGGCTTACAGGTGGTGGTTTAACCCAAGCGGGGATTGTGTCTTTTTTTGCAGACGTATATTCGCGGCGGATATAGACACCGGGCGATGTAGAAGGAGTGATCAATGCCTCTGATTTCAGTGGAGTAACAACCGCCTGAGATTGTGTTTCAATCGGTGTGACTTTTTCGGGTGTGCTTTCGCCCAGGCTAATCGAAGATGGAGTAACAGATATTTTTGCAGATTGGGGCGGTACTGGGGATCCGATGACTTCTTCAGTGCTAGCCAGCGGAGTGCGTGGTTTAAGGCGTTTTACCTGTCCATTCCCCGCCTGAACCTGGATGACAGCAGCTTGCAAGTTGCCGCCGGTCTGGTTAAGCAAACGGCGGAGTAATTGTTCAAAAGAAATTGTCGAGCTGTTTGCCAGGGACTCTGTTGTCCAGTGTTGGGGAGGGTTGGGACAGAAGATAAACAGATCGCCTGGCTGCAATTTTGCCTGATAATACCGCAAGGCAATGGAGCGACTCACTCCTAGGCTACGGGCACTCATCTGTGGATCATGATAATCGTGGGTTTCGTTTTGGCTAAGGACAAAAGTATGTGTTGGCCCTGCCTGGGCAATAAATAAAGTGTCTTTGCGCAAAACAGCCAGATTCAGTACCGCACTGATCTGGTTGCCATCTTTTTTATTGAAATTCTCATGTAACAGTGTACTATTGAGAAGTTCTACAGCCGCGCGCAAGCCGGCAGTTGCAGAACCATGTGTGCGAAAATAGGTTGTTGCCAGATTTTGCAATATTTTTTGTGTTTCTTCCGTTGAGATCGCGTCGATTCTACTAAATGTCAGTAAGATCAGTAATAAATCACCGGCGCGTGTTCGCTCATGACGGCGAGGAGCGGCGCTAATCCATAGATTGCTCAGTTCCGGATTTTCCTGTCCATTAATCAGGTTGATTGGTAAAAGATAGAGATCAAACATAGTCGGTTCATCTGTTGTATGAACACAATGTCACGCTAGAGTTGATTATACTTGTGTTTACAAAATTGAAAGCAACAAAGCCTACTAAAAATGCTTGAAGTTACTGTATACTTTGCAATAGCTGGGTATTTTCTGTGTTGGGACGGAAGACCAGTCTAATAACAAAAGAGTAAGCTTCATGAAACTAAAGAATCAATCCAAGCCATTCTCTGATCACTGGCGTGAATTTGTGCAGTTTACAGGAACCTTCTGGGGGATTCTGGCTCTTGCATCAGTTTTTTTACCGCTGCTCAATTACTTTTCGCAAGTCATTCCAGCACAGAAGGTTGAGAATCAGGGAGTGCTGGTCTGGTTCTCGATTGGCCTTTTCACCATTCTTTCTCTATTGATTAATGTTTTTATCCTATTTGGGGCTTTTACGTACCGCCAAAAATCTGTTTCTCAACCAGAGCTAGCTTCGTTTCAGCGCCAGTCCCTGTCATTGCTGGCAAGTGGTATTGCGGCAGTCTTGATTTATCTGGCAGGCTATTTCTTCATTCATGATTCGGGTTTGCTTTTTTGGGGGTGCAATGAAAATGAGATTTGCCGGCTGGTGGCAGAAGCGGCTTTGTTATTCTTTTATGTAGGTTTTTTTGCCTGTATCACTCGCGCTTTTGCTCTGTTGGCATTAGCATACTATTTACACCATGATAATTATTAGTTTTTACAGGTGCCTTTTGATTGAGACGAGGGTGTTATTATGGATTATGACGTCATTATTGTTGGTGCCGGTCCTGCAGGAAGTGTGCTGGCTTATTTACTGGCGAAGCGTAGTTTGAATGTACTGTTAATTGAAAAAGAAACCCTCCCCCGTTACAAACCTTGTGGCGGGGGTATTCCTCTTAAGACACTCCGCAGTCTGCCTGTCGACGTCAGTCCTGTCTTGGAGTTGGAAGCCAGATGGGGGATTTTGTCTTATTCAGGCAGGCACATGTTGCGTGTACCGTTAAAAAATTTTGGCTGGCTCGCAATGCGTGACCGTCTAGATTATTTTCTTGCCCAGGAAGCAGTCAAGGCGGGCGCGATGTTGATGGATGGACAGGTGGTTTACCGTTTGGAAGAAGAAGATGGACGGATGGCGGTTCACACCAGTAAGGATACTTGTTACACCAGACTGGTCGTGGGCGCAGACGGGGTCAATAGCAAAGTGGCTGTATGCAGTGGTTTGTTGCAGAATCGGGAAACCGGCACAGCCCTTGAAGCCGAGGTTGAGGTATCACACGCAATACTGGAAGAATATGGAAGCACGGTCATTTTTGACTTTGGCGCACTGGAGCAAGGTTATGGTTGGGTTTTTCCCAAGAGTGATCATCTTTCGGTGGGTGTTTTTTGTGCTCGCTCTGGCAGTGCCGGCAATATGAAACGTCAATTGGAGCGGTTTATCTCACAACAACCGATGCTGAATAACTGCCGCATCATTACAGTGCAGGGCCACCGTATTCCCTTAGGGGGAGCTTTTCATCCCCTTCATAATGGACGTGTTTTATTGGTTGGTGATGCTGCCAATCTGGCAGATGCCTGGATTGGAGAGGGAATTTATCATGCGGTTCGTAGCGCACACATTGCTGCCGAGGAAATACCGTCCATACTGGAAAGTTCACCATTTGATGCCAGTCGTTATACCCGTCGGGTGCATGCAGAAATTGTATATGAGTTGAAAGCAGCAAGGCGATTCGCCTGGCTGGTCTATAACTATCCGTGGCAATGTTCGGTGGCTTTGACTTGTAGTCCGAAAATGCAGAAAATTGTCTTTGGCAACATTCGCGGTGATGTTTCTCCGCGGAATATGCTGGGGCAATTGCTGATTACTTCGCCACAAATTCTATACGAAGTTTTACGTAACCGAAAATTGGCAAGTCTTCAACACATGAAGACAATAGAAGTTCGTTGAGTAGCGGCTCTAACTTCTTTAGACGTAGCTGGCTGAGGTGAGCACTTTTTAAGCAACTTAACGACGGTATGCTGACAGTGCGCGCTCTCTTGCTTGCCGATGATTTACAATTGGGGCAGGATAATCCACTCCGATTTGGCAACTGGCAGCGCGTTGCTGATCAGCTGACATCAACCATGGCTCATGGATGGAATCATTGGGCACATGTGCCAGTTCAGGCACCCAGCGGCGCACATAAGCGCCTTCGGGGTCAAATTTTTTGCCTTGCAACACGGGGTTGAAAATGCGGAAGTAAGGCGCAGCATCGGTGCCAACGCCGGCAGCCCATTGCCAGCCCCCATTATTGGCGGCAGGGTCACCGTCTACCAGCCAGTGCATGAACCAGCGTTCGCCTTCCTGCCAGTTAATCAACAAATCCTTTGTAAGAAATGAAGCCACAATCATTCGTGCGCGATTGTGCATCCAACCGGTTTGTTTTAGTTGACGCATAGCAGCGTCCACGACCGGATACCCAGTGTGTCCCTCTTGCCATGCACGCAAATCTTCCTGGTTTTCTCGCCAGGGGATATTACGCATGGAAGCATTGAAGGCTGTCCGTAGCACATAAGGAAAATGGTACAGGATAGCCATATAAAACTCGCGCCAGATCAACTCGTTTAGCCAGGTCTCTGCACTTTTCTGTGCTACAGAGTCCGGCGCGTTCTCAATTGCTTTCACAGATGTATTAACTAGCTGGCGAATAGAAATCAGCCCAAAGCGCAAATATGGACTAAGCCTTGATGTGCCATCGAAATCCAGCCGGTTGCGATTTTCTTGGTAGGTATAAATCAAGTTTTCAGCGAAAGCTTGCAGCCTGCGTTGGGCTTCCTGCTCACTGGCGGGAAAACCGGTTGGTTGAGATACAACGGGCAGATGTTCACCATCAATCTCTGGAGGCGGTACAAAGACTTCTGGAATCGAGATAAGTGAACGGGAAGGAGCTGGCAGTGATTTCCAGGCTTTGCTGAATGGTGTGAAGACTGTATAAGGAGAGCCATCTGCACGCACAACTGCTGACGGGTGATGGATGGTTACCCCGCCGGTCAACCTGAGCGGAAGGTGTCTGCTAATTTCAGCATCGCGACGACGGGCGTATGGACTATAATCTTCTTCTGCATAAATGGCAGAGGCGTTTATTTCTCGTACAAGTTCTGTCAGCACCTGCAAAGGTTTTCCTTTGCGCACGAACAGGCGGCTACCTCGACGACGCAGTTCTTCATCTAGTGAGTTCAAGGAGGAGAACAGGAAAGTCCGTCTGTTTTCGGCGGAATTTTTCAGCAAGATTGGGTCAAGGATAAACAATGGCAATACAGCCGCTCCACCGCTCCGCGCTGCCTGAAGTGCCTGATTGTCTTGCAGGCGTAAATCCCTCCGTATCCACCATACGTTTATAGACATTTTGAGACCCCTTGTACTGATATTCTGCTTGATGCAGGAGGATCACTTGACTTCTTTTGTTTCTTGAGTAATTTTAAGTACTTCGATAATAGTGTGATCAAGTTGAGCAAGAATAACGGGGATCTGGTCTCCGATATCCGGCTGGGGCTGAAAGACCTGCCAGCCGGCGTCTTCCAGGATGCGGAGCGCGGTCAGCCAGTGGTGTGCCCGTGGCGTCGGACGCGCCAGTGGTATCCAGCTCAATGTTTGTGCCCATTGCGGATGGTCCTGACGATAGTTGGAAAGCTTTTCAACCGCCGAGACGTTGGCTGGCCAGCCGCCGCCAGCTTCGATCAGTTGAGCCTGTGTTGTAGGTGTTGCCATCCAGCGAACGAACAACCAGCTTGCCAGTTGTTCTTCTGGGCTGGCGGCAAAAACAGCATACGACGTGCCGCTGGTGTATATAACCGGTTTATTCCCGGTGCTGGGATAGGGAATAACCACCCAGGCATCAGGGCTTTCGTAACGCTGAATGGCATCTTCTTGGGGGAGAATATCGCTCAATGTTCCGGAGTAAAACAGTGCCTGACGGGTAGCAAAATAATCGTACGGCAACGGGTTACGGCTGATCCAGGCACAACCCTCGTCATACAGTGTTCTCAAGAAATCAAATGCTTCCTGGGCTGGCGGGACATTGAAGATCGTCAACTGGTCTTTTGGGTCTTCAGGGGCTTCGTAGCCAAATAAGGTTAGCCAGCTCAGCAATGCCAGTGAATCTGTGCTAACGATCCAGCCGCCGGTACCATCATTTTCACGATGCTGATCTTTCAGGAGCGAGGCAGAGGCAGTGCATGCCTGGGACTTAAATTCCTCAATAGTGGTCGGTGGAGTAGAAAAACCGAGTTCTCTGCCCCAGCTCTGATTATAGAATAGCACCTGCGCGTCACGAGTCAGAGGAATACCGATTTGAACACCTTCAATCTGATCCTGTTTCCAGAATACAGTCGGGAAATCTGCGAGTTCCAAGGGTGAAAGCCCCCAATCGGGGTGCTGAATATAACCATCTAATCCGATCAACAAACCGCTGCGATTTTGCCATTCGTTCAACAGTTCTCCTGGTGCAACCAGCACATTGGGCAGTGATCCGTTTTTCAAACCGAGTTCTACCATTTGATAGAGCAAACTGTTACCGCCGGTAGCTGTTTGGTTTATTCTTATCCCCCATTCGTTTTCCTGATTGAATTTATTGACCAGCGCACTGAATATCTCCGCCTGTCTGCCAGCTAGCGGGTGCCAGAAATTCAGAACTACACCGCGCAACTGACTGGTTTCCACTTGCAAATGAGCGGGCAGCGTCGGTGTGTGGGTTGGTAGCGATGTTGATGTGGGATTAGGGGGCGGTGTTACCGTCGCGGTCGGATCCGAAGCAGTGGTTGAGAAAGTTCCAGCTTCCGCTGTGAATATTGTTGTGCTTAATCCCGGAACCGGCGTCAGCGGTGCACAGGCGCTGGCAAATAAGATGATCAAAAGCAGAAAGCTGGATTGCTTCATAACGGTAACGGTTATTCCACAAGTTAGTCGAAATCTGTCGGTAATTCTGGGTGGCGCAGGTGCTCAAAGAAACGATGAAGCTCGCTGGCAGTTGTCCGTGCGATGGAGAGGGGGGGTAAATCATCTTCGGCGAAAAAACCAGCCCCGCCGGTTTCCATACTCTCTTTGGGTTGCCCACCAATCAATTGGCACAAGAAGAAGAGTTTGTACACATGAAAGATATAAGGCGGGTGACCATGTTTATTGCGATCATAGAGTGCCAGCAGCTTGACTGCTTTTACTTCGTAACCGGATTCTTCACGCACCTCGCGTTCGACCGCCAGACTGGGCGGCTCATTAACATCCACCCATCCCCCGGGGAGCGTCCAACCGCCATCTATCAATTCTTTCACCAGCAATACTTTATCATCCTTAAATACCACTCCGCGCACATCTACCTTTGGGGTTGCATAACCCGCCTGCGCGTCAAACAGGTTGCGAATGGTTGCTGGTTCCCCACCAGTGCCTGCTGCAATCATCTGGGCAGCGATTTCCTGAATGGCATGGTAGCGTTCGATGTCAAAGGGATTTTTACAATAAGCAAGACCGCTTTGGGCAATAGACTGTAATGCCTGTGCCCAGAGCAACCATTGAGGTAGGTTTTGTGAGGTATTCATGGCGCAATTATAGCAGAGGATATTCCCGCGCACCTTTCCCTTGCATAAATTGAGGTTTAAGTTCAGTTGATGTGGGATTGCCCTTTTGCCAGTCGGATTTAATAAAACATGTAAGGGAACCAGGAGATAATCACAGGCTGTAGCTGCAAGAGTACTGCTCCAATCCCAATGCCAAGTAAAAAACCAGCAAGTATATCAGAAAGATAATGCACACCAGTGGCAATGCGCGCCAGGCTCATGAACGGTGCCCAGATGATCAGGATGGTGGCAAGCCAGGACGGTCCAAGTGCCAGTGTCATGATGATTAACAAACCGGCACGCGCTGCATGACCGGAAGGAAACGAATGCGGATCGGTGTTGCGGTAAACGGCACCCCACTCACCCGGAGGACGCTGGCGGCGGATGATGAACTTTATTCCCAGGACGAGAATTGCCAGGAATACAATCCCGCCTGCCAGAAAGTTAATGCGGTTGTGCCATTCGGCGCTGCCAAATAACCAGAATGGTAACAACCCTGCCAGCCAAAGCCAAGAGTCGCCCGAATGTGCCAGAATTGCTACAATTCCCCACACAAGACGATTATCTGTCCGGAGTCGTAAACGGTTGGATAAACTGGCGTCCAGCCTGAGAATGGGACGAAGTATCTTGATCATCACCTGCCAAATGCCCGTTTAAGCCTTGGGTTTGAGGAGCGTACTGCCCGACTCACCAGTTTTTTCTTTGGACGAGATCAGCCAGCAGGCAGCCTGATGACCCGGCCGGACTTCCACCAACGGGGGTTCTTCCATACGGCAAACATCCATTGCAAATGGACAACGTGGGTGAAAACGACAGCCAGAGGGCGGGTTAAGAGGGCTGGGCACATCCCCTTTCAGGATGATGCGCTCGCGTTTCAGCTTCGGGTCCGGAATCGGTATGGCGGACATCAAAGCCTGGGTGTAGGGATGAAGTGGGTTGCGAAACAGTTCCTCGCGGTCGGTCAACTCCACTATCTTGCCTAGATACATGACCGCTACCCGGTCGGAGATATGTTCCACGACGCTCAGATTGTGGGCGATAAACAGGTAAGTCAGTCCGAATTCTTCTTGTAAATCCTTCAGGATGTTCAACACTTGCGATTGAATGGAGACATCCAGAGCGGAGACCGGCTCATCACAAACGATGAATTTTGGTTTCAACGCCAGAGCGCGGGCGATACCGATGCGCTGGCGTTGACCGCCCGAAAACTCATGCGGATAACGCCGGGCGTGATATTCTTCCAGCCCCACTTTTTTCAATGTCTGGATAACAATGTCATAGCGTTCTTTTGGGGTGCCGATCTTATGGATGCGCAGACCCTCCATAACAGATTCACCTATCGGCACACGCGGGTCAAGTGAAGAATATGGATCTTGAAAAATGATTTGCATGTTGCGGCGGAGCTTCTTCAGTTCTTCACCTCTGAGCGTAAAAACATCCTGCCCATCAAAAAAGACCTTTCCACCTGTTGGTTCGGTTAACCGTAACATGGTACGCCCAACTGTGGACTTGCCACAGCCTGATTCACCGACCAGCCCGAGTGTCTCACCCTGCCGTATTGTAAAGCTGATTCCATCCAAAGCCTGTACCCACGCCACCACGCGTTGCAACACGCCGCCACGCACCGGGTAATATTTCTTCAGGTTTTCCACCCGGATTAATTCATTTGCATTGGTCTGGTTATTCAGTGTGGTTACCATGCGGACCTCATTTATTCTCTGAACTGATCTGCGGTCAATCGTAGGGGCGCCTGGTGCTGGTCGCTGTCCTGGTATAACCAGCAGCGTACCAGATGACTGGGGGCAGCTTCAGTCAGTTCCGGTTCATCCTGTGTGCAAATGGTTATCCCATACTTCTCGCGCATCGTGCAACGAGGGGCAAATCGGCAGCCTGGCGGCAGATTAATTAGATTGGGCACATTCCCCGGGATTACTTCCAACCGTTTCTGTGTCTTACCCAAAATCGGAATGGAGCCGATCAGTCCGTGCGTGTAAGGGTGCAGTGGCGCATCGAAAAGCCGCTGGACATCTGTTTGTTCTACGATACGACCCGCATACATGACCGCCACCCGGTCAGCCATTTCAGCGATAATCCCCAAATCGTGAGTGATTAGAATAACAGCCGTACCAAGTTGTTCGCGCAACTTGCGAATCAGATCCAAGATTTGCGCCTGAATGGTCACATCCAGTGCAGTCGTGGGTTCGTCGGCAATAAGCAATTTAGGCTTGAGTGCCAATGCCATAGCAATCATTACGCGCTGCGCCTGACCACCAGACATTTCATGCGGATAGGCGAATGCTTTTCTCTCTGCATCGGGAATACCAACCAGACGGAAGAGCTCGACCGCTTCCGTCCAGGCTTTTTGGCGGGCGAGTTTTTCGTGAATTTCAAACACCTCGCCCACCTGATCGCCGACGCGGAAAACAGGGTTAAGGCTGGATTGTGGCTGCTGGAAAATCATCGAAATGCGGTCGCCGCGAATTTTAGTCATCTCTTCCTCATTCAATTGAAGCAGATCGCGTCCTTCAAAGTGGATGGATCCCTGGATGATTCTGCCGGGAAATGAGACTAGACGCAGAATGGAGAAGGAGGTAACGCTCTTGCCGCAGCCGGATTCGCCCACCAACCCCAACACCTCGCCTGGATAAACGTCAAAATCCACACCATCTACTGCTTTGACAACACCATCTTCGGTGTAAAAATACGTTTTCAGATCACGCACTTCAAGCAAGGGTTGAGGGGGCTGATCAATCATTGAACACCTCATCATTCAAATAAAGCCCTACCGGGCTTGTAATAATTATACTTGATGGTGAGGCATAGAGCGGAAAAAATCAGATTAAAAAGTGGTTTATGTGCCGAAACCGGTTGACATCTCAATCAAATGTCTTATAATCTTACAAAACCAGCTGCATATCAGAAAAATTGAAAACAGGATAAAAGTGCCAGTCTTGTTCAATACCCCTTTGAAGCAAGAAATTAAACGGGCGCTTTAGCTGTATGCGTTTGAAATTTGCAGTTGAAGGTCCAAAGGAGGTGTCAAGGAACGATAAATTCTGGAATTAATTCAAGCTTCAGTATTCACAATCAAAGGTTTATTCTAGTAAGGAGGAGAACATGAAACACAAATTCTATACTTTTATGGGGATCATCTTGTTGCTCAGTATGGCTCTGGCTGCTTGCCAGCCGGCAGCAACGCCCGCACCGGAAAAACCTGCTGAGCCAACCAAAGCCCCCGAAGCACCAGCTGAGCCGACTAAGGCTCCTGAGGCCCCGGCCGCTTTTGAGGGGATGAAAGTTGAAGCACCCAACTGCGATTACGGCGGCGAGTTCAAATCCATTGAAGCTGTGGATGCCAAGACGGTAAAGTTCACTCTTTGCTATCCAGACCCGGCTTTTCCGCAAAAGGTGGCTTTCTCGGTGTTCTCAATTCAAGATAAAGAATATCTGGATGCCAATGGCGGTGACTCGGTCAAGATGAGCGATAACGTGAATGGTACTGGTCCGTACAAGGTCAAGGAATGGAAACGCGGCGACAGCATCATCTTTGAAGCCAATCCAGACTACTGGGGCGAGAAAGCCAAGATTCCAACGTTGATTTTCCGCTGGTCTGAGCAGTCTGCTCAGCGTTTGTTGGAGTTGCAATCGGGTACGGTGGATGGGATTGATAATCCGGCGCCAGAGGATTTCGCCACCATCGAGGGTGATGCAAATCTGAAACTATATCCACGCCCGGCGCTAAACATCTTTTACATTGGCTTCAATAACAAAATCAAGCCTTTTGACGACGTTAACGTTCGCAAGGCGTTTGCTATGGCGATTGACCGTCAGCGCATTGTGGATCAGTTCTATCCTGAGGGATCGCGGGTGGCAGATGTTTTTGTTCCACCTCTGCTCAAACCCGGATATTCTGAAGGACAGAAGTGGTATGACTATAATCCTGAAGAAGCTAAAAAATTACTCGAACAGGCTGGCTACAAAGATGGACTTGAGGTTACTCTCTCATTCCGCAATGTTGTTCGCGGTTATCTGCCAACCCCAGATAAGGTCGCTCAGGAAATTCAAGCGCAGCTGAAGGAAATCGGTGTCAATGTCAAGATAGAAGAGATGGAATCCGCAGCATTCATCGACGCTACCGCTGCTGGCCAAAAAGGCTTCTATCTCTTGGGCTGGACAGGGGATTATCCGGATGCGACCAATTTCTATGATTACCACTTTGCCAATGCGAACAACCTGCAATTTGGTGATCTCTTCCCAGATGTTGTTGAAGCCCTTAAGGCTGCTGGACAGACTGCGGACGAAGCCAAGCGCCAGCAATATTATGACACTGCAAACAAACTGATCAAAGAGTATGTTCCGATGATCCCGGTTGCACATGGTGCTTCTGCTGTGGCATTCAAAGCCAATTTTGAGGGTGCTCATGCCAGCCCGCTGGGCAACGAATACTTTGCTGTGGTTAGCGCCAGCGGCGTGGACCAACTGGTCTGGATGCAAAATGGCGAGCCGGCTGTGTTATGGTGCTCCGACGAAACAGACGGCGAGACCCTGCGTGCTTGCGAACAGGTCTATGAGACATTGTTGGCTTTTGAGGTTGGCGGTGTCGGGGTTGAGCCCAAGTTGGCTGAGAAATACGAAGCCAACGACGATGCCACCGAGTGGGTCTTTACTCTGCGCGAGGGTGTGAAATTCTTCAACGGCGCTACGCTGGATGCCAATGATGTGGTCGCCACGTTTGTATCTCAGTGGGATGCCAAAGACCCGAACCACAAGGGACGCACGACGACCTTTGAGTATTTCGGCGCCTTCTTCGGCTCCTTCCTCAATGCTGAATAAAATTCATTAGTTAGGGTGGGGTGGTCCGCGCCTGAGGAACACCCCACCCAAGTGTTGCCATGATACAGTTTATCACTCGACGTTTGTTACTTCTTTTACCGGTTGTGATTGGCATTTTGCTGGTCACGTTTACGATTGTCCGCCTGATACCTGGTGATCCATGTGTGGTCATGTTGGGGGAGAAAGCAACCAGAGAAAAATGTGACGAATTTATGGCGCGTTATGGGATGGATAAACCCATCCCCGTGCAGTTTGTCCGCTATCTGAGTAATTTGGCGCAGGGGGATTTTGGCAACTCACTGCGTTTTGGACGACCGGTTGTTGACCTGATTGCTGAGCGCCTTCCGATGACCATTGAGTTGACCATAGGTGCGATGTTGTTTTCAACGTTTTTTGGTATCCTGCTTGGTATTATCTCGGCACTCAAACGGAATACCATTATTGATACCGTAACGATGATTCTGGCAAATATTGGCATTTCCATGCCGGTGTTCTGGCTGGGTTTGATGCTGGCTTATGTTTTTGCGCTGCTGCTTAAAGATACGCCGTTTTTCATTCCTCCCTCGGCGCGGTTTTCAGCCGGCATGACGCTGACTTCGCTTGCCAAGTACTGGGGGCTGGAAAATGTCAGTGGATTGCAAAAATTTATCCTTGATTTTATGTCTAACTCTGTCATTATTAATGTGATCTTTACGGGGAACTGGAAAATCCTTAAAGATGCCGCTTGGCACTTGATTCTGCCATCGGTAGCAGTTGGCACAATTCCACTGGCGATCATTGCGCGCATGACGCGTTCCAGCCTGTTGGAAGTGCTGGGGCTGGAATATATCCGCACGGCGCGTGCCAAAGGGTTGATTGAGCGGCTGGTTATAGCCAAACACGCGATGCGCAATGCCATGATCCCGATTGTGACCATCATTGGCATAGAAACCGGCGCATTGCTTTCGGGCGCGGTATTGACCGAGACAGTTTTTACCCTGCCCGGCGTTGGAACAGCACTCAAAGATGCCATTTTAGGGAGGGATTATCCGGTGGTTCAGGGCTTTACGCTGGTCATTGCCCTGATTTTTGTGTTCGTCAATCTGGTGGTGGATATTTCTTATGCATATTTGGATCCGCGCATTCGGCTGGAGTGAAACGAAAGGGAAAAAATCATGTCTGAAACTCTTAAACCAATCGCGGAAAATAATCAGGAACAATATACAAGACACTCCCCGGCACAGGAGGCGTTCCGCAGACTATTGCGCCATCGCTCGGCTCAGGCAGGGATGATTATGCTGGGTATCCTGGTCTTTATTGCTATTTTCGCGGAATGGATTGCCCCTTATGATCCAATTGCTCTAATCAAAACGGTTAAGCGCAGAGAACCGCCTTGTGTTCATCTTCTAGGGTGTCCCAAGGATAAAGAACAACACATATTCGGCATTGACGGCAATAGCCGGGATTTGTTCTCACGGGTGATTTTCGGCTCGCGGCTTTCTTTACAGGTTGGACTGGCAACCATTTCATTTGCAATTATTGTGGGTGGGCTGATCGGCGCGATTTCGGGTTTTCTTGGCGGCTGGGTAGACAACATCATCATGCGCATCATGGATGTGCTGATGGCGTTTCCCAGTTTATTACTTGCCATTGCTATCGTTGCTGTGCTGGGGATTGGGCTGATCAATGCCTTGCTGGCGATCGGTATAGTTTCCATTCCTCGGTTTGCGCGCCTAATACGCTCCACGGTTCTGTCCGTTAAGGAACTGGATTATGTACAGGCGTCGCGCGCCTTAGGTGCATCACCACTTCATATCCTGTTTAACCGCGTACTGCCAAATGCGATTTCACCGTTGATTGTGCAGGGCACGCTGGGAATTGCCACAGCCATTCTAGATGCTGCGGCACTTTCGTTTCTGGGGTTAGGGGCAGAGAAACCTCGTCCGGAATGGGGCTTAATGTTGGGGGAAGAGCGTAATAGCGTGTTTAATGCACCGCATCTAGTATTCTTCCCGGGTATCGCCATCATGTTTACTGTGCTTTCGTTCAACCTGCTCGGTGATGGGTTGCGGGATGTATTAGACCCGCGTTTACGAGGCTCAACGCGAGGATGAAAGTCAGAGCTTGAAAAATTTGACCGACGGGGAACTACCCGTCGGTTTCTTTTTGGGTGATGTTGGTATAATGAAATTGTTAGCGTAACCTGCTGACAGGAGCGTAGTGATGATCAGAGCTTCAGTCTGGCATGTCAAGAAAGCACTGATGTTTTTGCTCATGGTTTTTATTCTGTTCAGCCTTACATGTCGCATTGCGCCCACGCTGGAAACAACACCAGAGGTGATGCCGGTAGCCACCATTGTGACAGAGCCTTCGGCGCAGGCACAACCTGCTGTGCCGTTGCCGCCATCGGTGGTAGAGACGCTCCCGGTGGATGGCGGCGAAATTAATAGTGTCGAAGGTATCAGATTTTATTTTAACCAGCCGATGAAAACCGATACTGTGCAAGCAGCTCTGACCATTGAGCCACATCTGTCAGGCATTTTTGAATGGCTAGACAATAATCGCACACTGCACTTTCAGCCGAGTGCCCCTCTTCTACCTGCTATGTCGGTCAGGATTACATTGAAGACCAGTGCGCAGGCTGAGAACAATCTTCAATTGACAGGTGAGCAAACATTTCATTTTCGAACCCCTGAAAGCCTACACATTGTTGAGCGAATCCCTGAGCCGGGCAGTGAAGGTCAGAATCCATCCAACGCAATCTCGGTTGCGTTCAATCAACCTATAGTGCCTTTGGGCGGTGATCCATCCGCTTCACCCCCTGCCTTTTCCTTGTTACCTGAGGTTTCTGGAAAAGGCGAATGGTTAAACTCCAACACATATGTTTTCTATCCCGAACCTGCATTATCCGGCGGTACAGAGTACACCGTGACCATCAATTCGGCTCTGCTGAGTGTTTCGGGAATGTCGTTTGTGGAAGATGCAGAGGATGAGCTGAGCTGGGTATTTACTACTGCCCAGCCCGAGATCATTGCCTGCGAACCATCGGGTGGATGGCAACGGATGGCAATAGATACCCCCTTTGTTATTGATTTCAACCAGCCGATGGATACTGCCAGTGTAGAACAGAATTTGACCTTGCTTGGACCCGGAGGCGTAAGAGTTGAGGGCACTTTTCAATGGGAGAATAATGCCAGTAGAGTAATCTTCCAGCCTGACCGTCTATTGCAGCGCGATACAACTTATACGTTAACGGTGCCCAAAGAGACACTCAGTCTTGGTGGTTCGCCGCTGAGCAAAGATTTCCGTAGAGAATTTCTTACCGTGGGACCCTTAAAGTTGGTTAAGACAATTCCAGCCTCGGGCAGGCCACTCAAAAGCGGATATAACAGTTTTGCGCTTGAGTTCAACGTCCCGCTTGGAGAGCAAAGCCTGGAGAGCTTAATTGAGATTCAACCGGAGATTACTGATCTAACAGTTTCTCTCAGCAATGACCGAAAGATGGTATATGTGAGCGGTTTTTATGAACCGAACCTAGTCTATACCATTACACTATCGGCTGATTTGCAGGATCGCTGGGGACGTCCTTTTGGAGAAGCACAAAGAGCAATTTTACGCGTTTTACCAGCCGAGCCATCTTTGACTATTCCAATGTTGCAGTTTGGTCCGCCAGCGCTCTTTATCTTGCCAGATGACCCTTATGTCACCGCTCAAGCTACCAACGTGCAGGCTGTTCAGGTGTCTTCGGCGTCGATCTCATTTGATACTTTCACCGCTCTGATCAAACAATATATTGAGAGAAAGACTCTCAGCATCAACATGGTGCCTACCCAGGAAACCTGGATGCACGCCCTCCAACTTGAACCGAACCGAAATACGACGGTTGAGATTCCTCTTTCAAGCGAAAGGACAACACTGCCAACCGGATTATATTATTTTGAGTTTGATGTTCCTGAGCTAAACGCCAACCGTTATCTTAATGGCCCGGTTATGGGTGTCGTGAGCCGAATTAATCTGACCGTAAAACGTAATGGCAACGAGATGTATATCTGGGCAACCAATCTGGAAAACTTGCAGCCAGTGTCTGACACGAGTCTCACGGTTTACGATGATCAGAATGTCCCTGTGGCGACTGTAAAAACCGATCAAAACGGTCTGGCATGGATCTCGCTGCCAGAAAGCGCAAGCTGGCGAGTGATGTACTATGTGTTGATGGGAGAGCCCGGCGATTTGGACTTTGCGCTGGGATTGACTTCCTGGACGGCGGGCTTGAACGGGCGGGATTTTGGCTTGCCTACAAACTTGAGGTCCCAAACCAGTCAGCTCTTTACATATCTTTACTCAGATCGTCCCATTTACCGCCCGGGGCAAACGGTGCATGTGCGCGCAATTTTGCGGCGGGCAGAGAACGGACGATACTTTCCAAGTCCTATCGACCAGGTGACACTGCAACTCCTTGGTGATTACGCACCAGGGACCGACGAGCGTCCTTTGCTGGCTACATTGTCGCTACCAGTTTCCAGTTATGGCACTGCAAGCGGCTCATTTACCTTGCCAGAAAATGCTCCGCCCGGTGTCTATACTTTGCAGACGTCTCATGAACCAACTACCAGCCTGACATTCCAGGTGGCTGAATACCGTAAACCAGAAATAGAACTGCTGGTACACTTTGATTCGTCTGAGAAACAGAAAGGACAGGACATTCTAGCAACCGTTCAAGCAAGTTACTACTTTGGGGCGCCGGCCAGTAATTTGCCGGTTCACTGGACGCTATACGCCGAAAGAGATTATTTTCATCTGCCAAACAATTATCAAAGCGGGACAATCGCTGCATTTTGGGATAATTCTCTGGACTATTATTTGTCGCCAGGTATGTTTCTAACAGAGGGAGATGCAAAAACTGATACGGGCGGCAACCTGTCATTGTCTTTTTCGGCAGATACGCTTAAGAGGCTGAATCAGATTGAGGGGCGTCAAAGGTTAATATTGGAGGTGACGGCTCAGGATCAAAGCGAATACCCGGTGAGCAACCGTACCAGTCTGATCATTCATCCGGCAGATTTTTATATTGGTGTTCGTCCTGATCACTGGAATGGTCAGGTTGGGCAGGAAATCGGGTATGTGATCCAGACTGTAGATTGGGCTAAGAAGCCATCGCCAATGCATGCACTGCGGGCAGACTTCTTCAAGTTAACCTGGAAACAGCGCTCGCCGGAGGAAATATCTGCCGATGCAGGACGCCTGATACCCGAATATTCTCTGTTGAGCAGCAGTGATTTTAAGACAGATGCACGCGGTCAGGCACGTCTGGCATTTATTCCACCGCAACCCGGCCTCTACTTGTTAGAGGTCAGTGGAAATGGCGCTGTGACACAGTTGATGACTTGGGTTGGGGGAGCTGGCGATGCTGTTTGGCCAGATTTACCAGATCAACATCTCATACTGAGCCGGGATGCGGAAACGTATCAACCAGGTCAGATAGCACATATTCTGATACCCAATCCATTTAACGGCCGTGCACTGGCGCTGGTGGCGACAGAACGCGGCAGAGTCATGCATACTCCTCAATTGCTGACCATTGATGGCTCAAGTCTCGAACTTGAACTTTCGGTTGCAGATGAAGACGCGCCTAATATTTATCTTTCGGTGATTTTATTAGGGAGAACCTCCGAAGGCACTCCAGATTTTCGCGCCGGTTATATCGAGATTCCAGTTATTCCTTCTGCTTATACGCTCAATGTGACGCTGATGCCACAACCCAGCCGCACAATGCCGGGTGGGGAAGTGTCTTACAAAGTCAGTGTAACCGATTCAAACGGTAAGCCTGTTCAGGGTGAGTTCTCACTGGCGATTGTAGATAAAGCCATTCTTGCGCTTACCGAACCTAACTCATCCAGTATTATTGAGGCTTTTTACTCTTCACAGCCGCTGGGTCTGGAAACTAGTCTATCACTTGCAGGATATGCAAAGCGAATTGCTTTATTATCCCAGGCGGGGGAGTTAGGAGGCGGCAAACCAGTTGCACCGCCGCTTGCCTTACGCGAAAAGCTTGCTGATACGGCTTACTGGCAGGCAAAGATCGAAACAGACGTTAATGGGCAGGCTGAAATCACTTTGAAACTTCCGGATAATTTAACCACGTGGGTGGCTACTTTGCGAGGACTGACCAAGGATACATTGGTAGGAGAAACGACTGCAGAGGTTGTGACCGGAAAAGACTTGATGATTCGGCCGGTGACGCCGGCTTTCCTGGTAAGCGGTGACCATATTGAGCTTGCTGCGGTGGTTCGTAATAACACAAAGAACACCCTGCTGGTAGATGTCAGCTTGCAGTCAGCTGGTTTTACCCTGGATGAACCGGGGCAGATGTTGCAGCGCATTACGTTGTCTGCCGGCGAACAACGGCGGGTAAGCTGGTGGGGAGTTGTGCAGGATACTGAACAGGTAGAGTTGGTTTTCAGTGCTAAATCCGACAACCTGCAAGATTCAGCGCGTCCGGAACAGGGCAAGATTCCAGTATTACGTTATAGCGTGCCTCAAATGCTGGGAGTGAGTGGTGTGTTGAGCAAAGGCGGTGAGAAGCTGGAAGTAGTCAGCCTGCCGCGCTCATATACCCCCACAAGCGGGCAATTGAGGATCGAGGTATCGCCTTCGTTAGCTGCCTCGTTGCTGAGTGACCTGAAAGCCATAAAACACTATCCACAGGATTTTACCGAACCAAAAGTCTCTGCATTGCTCGCGAATGTGCAGATGCTTCGTGCTTTACAGGAATTGGGAATGGACTCCCCATCCCTAAAATCGGACTTTGAAACGGCGGTTGCTGACGAGCTAAACGGCCTGACTAGTCGTCAGAATCTGGATGGTGGCTGGGGCTGGAAGTCTGGTGAGAAGAGCGACTTGCATACAAGCGCATACGTGTTGTATGGATTAAGTCTCACAACTCAATCTGGTTTTGTGGTTGAACAGACCGTTTTTCGGAAGGCTCAGGATTATGTACTAAATGTTTTGCAAGCTGGATCAATGGATTCGTTAAGCCCAGACGAACTGGCATTTGAATATTATGTCTTACAACAATCGGGGCGTACAGATATTACTCCACAGGGGTTATATGAGCTGCGCGAACAAATGAATCCATGGGCAAAAGCCCTGCTGGCATTGACATTACAAGCCATAGATGTAGCAGATATGCGAGTAATAAATTTGCTTTCAGAGCTTAAAGGCGGCGCATCTCATTCTCCGACGGGTGTTTATTGGGAAAGCACTGTAGGTAGTGATGATGGGCGGGCTAGCAACAATCTCACAACTGCTATGGTGATGCTGGCATTGAGTGAATTGGAACCGCAGTCACCGCTTGTAGCGGACGCCATGCGCTACCTGACCGCAAATCGTCGTCTGAGCGGTGGGTGGCAGTCCAGTTATGAGACAGCTTGGGTGATCCGGGCACTTACCAATACCCTGAGAAAAAGCGGTGACCTGCAGGCAGATTACAGTTTTTCCGCCTCGCTTAATGATGTATTGGTTCTGAACGGCGTGGCGGGAGGGGATGCAGCCCTGACTCCTATCAGCACCAGCATACCAATCAGCAATTTGAAATCGGATGAACCAAATGCCCTGCGTTTTTTACGGGACGGAGAGACAGGCAATCTGTATTACCGGGCTTATTTGCAGTTGTACCGCCCTGTGGATAGTGCACTGCCGATCGGCACGGACATCTTATTAACCCGCCAGTATTATCTTAATGATTCAGGATGCCGGTTTGAATCCTGTCTGCCAGTTAATAAAGTTCGTTTGAGTGACCATAAATCAGTTTGGGTGCATTTGACACTAACCGTACCCAAAACCATAAACTATTTGGTAGTTGAAGATTATATTCCGGCGGGCAGCGAAATCCTGAACCGGCAACTAAAAACCACTGCAAAGGGAGAAACCATCTTTGCACAAGGACAAAGCTTGTGGTATTTTACATCCCCCAAGGTTTATGCGGATCATATCTGCTGGATGGCGCAAAATGCTCCGCCGGGTGTCTATGAATTGATATATGAACTTGTACCGATTCAAGCGGGAGAGTTCCATGTCCTGCCTGCGCACGCGTATGCATACTACTTCCCTGAGGTGGAGGGCAGCAGTGGTGGCAGTCTATTTACTATCGAACCGTAAGGTGCGTTAGCCTTGCGACCGTTGCAGCTCATTGAGCTCCTGCTCTAGAAGCTCGATTTTCTTAATCAACAATTGAATTTCTTCGAAGCTGACCTCTTCTTCTTCGCCTTGTGAATTTTGGGTCAAAGAGGGATCGAGAACCAGCGTTTCCAGCCGTTGGCGTTCTTCAGATGATAGTATTCCCCTGTTGGTCAGCAAATCCAGACGTCTGCGTATTTCGCTCTCGATATATCCTTGGGGGTCTAAAAAGGTGTGAATGGCTTCGCGTAGTCCGCCAAGTGTGCTGTCACCAGCGCGGATCAGACGAGAAAGGATTACTTGGGGCAACAATCCGCCAATTTTCTTTTCCTGTTCAAAGATCACTTGTGCGAGGGTAACAGCAGTGAGATCTGTACCGGTATCGTGGTCAATGACACGTACGTCTTCACCAAGACGAATCATTTCGGCAATGTCGTTCAAGGTGACATATTGGCTTGTTTCGCTATTATAAAGTTTTCGGTTGGAATAACGCTTAATTAAAGGCATAGCAGACATCCCGTTCAAGTGATTTGATATTCATATTTTACTTTACATTGGATATCCTGGAATGCGCGCCATGGTGGAATGAATCCCAAGGGTGTTTTGCATTAAGCTCATTATCTTAAGGGCAAATTGGTTCAAAAACTGATTGACTTTTGAGCTGGAAATCCTTATAATGATTTGCAGTAATGTTATAACATTACAACAAATTTTCTAAAGGTTACTATGTACCATCTGGATCGACGTTCTTTTATCCCCCTGTATCACCAGTTGAAAGAGAAACTCATTGAAGAAATTGAGAGCGGCACAATTGGCGTGGGTCAACCGTTGCCAACCGAGATGGAATTGATTGGGCGCTATGCGGTTAGCCGCACGACAGTGCGTCAGGCGATGCAGGAGCTGGAGCATGACGGTTATATCACGCGTACTCCTGGCAAAGGTACTTTTGTGATTCGTACCAAGCTCAGCCGCGGGCTGACCCGTCTGACCAGTTTCACAGAGGATATGCTGGCGCGCGGCATGGAGGTCACCTCTTCAATTCTTGAATTCAAACAAACCAAAGCCTCTGCAATTTGTGACAGGTTGGGTATTCCTCGCGATACACCGTTGTTGTACGTATATCGTTTACGCCACGCAAATGGCATCCCGGTTGCCATCAACGCCTCCTACATCAATACATTGCTGAATGTTTCAATCACTAAGGAAGAGCTTGAACTGGTTGGGTCGCTGTATGCTTTATATGACCGCAAAGGGATTCCTCCCCTCGAGTCAGATAAAACGATTCAGGCGGTCGCTGCCAGTGAGGAGTGGAGTCGCTTATTACACCTTTCTGTCGGTTCGCCGTTGCTGTTGGTCGAAGGTGTTGTTTACACCTATAATCACCAACCGCTTGAGTATCACCAGGTGATCAGTGGAGGTGACCGTTATAAATATACCCTTCATCTCCAGCGGTGAGATTAGGTCGTTTGTAAATCTCTTGGTCTTTTTTTTTGATTTGTCAAGGAGGTGATAGCTATAAGCGAATTGTTAAGAAGTTTCAAGTCTGTCTATTTGGGGCTGTTCAGGAGGGAGTAAGAGAAGTCTCTGAGAAGGTCTCCTGAACGCGAACAACCCGGCAACAAAACCCGGATTGTAGAAATTGGATTATTTTAGAAGAAAAGGAGAAAACCATGCATACCAAAATCTTCCGCACGATTTCAATGTTAATCTTACTTATGGTGATGTTTGTGAGCCTGTTGGGATGTGCACCAGCAGCAACAGAGGCACCCAAGCCTGCCGAACCCACAAAACCCGCCGAGCCTACAAAAGCGCCTGAAAAACCGGCAGAGCCGACCAAGGCAGCTGAACAGCCCGCCGCTAAGCCTTTTGAGGGGGTGGAGTTAACCCTGGCGTCTATGACAGATCAGTACGTTACCGCTTTTCGTTACTTGATTCCTATATTCAAGCAAGAGACCGGCATTGACATCACGCTGGATGAGCTGGGCTACGTGGACCTGTACCAGAAATTGACAGCGGATTTTGTTGGTAAGACCGCACAGTATGACCTGATGACGGTTGATATTGTTTGGTCAGGTGAGTACGCTAAGAACCAGTATACACTGCCGCTGGACGACTTCATGGCGCGCGATAAAGATCAATTGCAACTGGATGACATTATGCCGGTTTCGTGGACGCTCGGTGAGTGGGAGGGTAAGCACTGGGCTTATCCGTTGGCGGGCTATGCAAATGTACTAAACTATCGAAAGGATGTTCTGGAGGAGGCAGGAATTAAACCCCCCGCCACACAGGAAGAGTTGTTGGAAGCGGCTAAGAAGCTGACCAAACCGGATGGAAGCATGTATGGCATTGCGTTGCTTGGCGCAAAGGGTCCGGCAGTTGCACAGGACTATATGGCTTGGGTGCAGCAGCATGGCGGCTCGATTCTGGACAAAGATGGTAAGGTTGCTATCAACACACCTCAGAATGTAGAAATCCTTAAATTCTTCGGCGAACTGTTTAAATATGCACCTCCAGGAGCAACAGACTACTGGTGGGATCAGCGCGAGACCGCTTTCCGCGATGGACAGGTGGCTATGATGGAGGGTTGGAGTATCGCCCGCGCTGGCTATGAAAACCCCGAAATTTCGAAGATTGTTGGCAAGGTGGATATTACCGTTGCTCCGGTCTCTAAAGGTATGGAACCCAAATATGGCTTTGGTGGTTGGGGCATTGGCATCAATGCTGCTTCTGATCCCAAGAAACAGGAAGCTGCTTGGGAATTCATCAAATGGCTGACTTCCCCCGAAATCCAGAAGGAATGGATTCGCCACGACGGTGCACCTATTCGCCGCAGTACATTGGAAGACCCGGAATTGAACAAAGAATACCCCTGGTTCCCGGTCTTGCTGAAGTCTTTTGAGAAGGGTGATGGAGACTATCGCCCGCGCATTCCGGAGTATAGCATCATTCAGGATGCCCTTGGCACCTACGTGAACGCCTATCTGGTAGGGCAGGAGACTGCTGAAAGCGCGCTGGAGAAGGCACAGGCACAAGTCGAAGCGAATATGAAGTAAAATTTATACAGATTTGGAAGGGATGCTTGCAAACTTTGCGGGCATCCCTTCATCCGCAATTGGGTCTTCTGCTCACCAGTTGGAGGTTCAATTTGAACAAATCCATTGCTCTGTCTATTCGAAGATTTTTTATTGAGGATGGCGCTTATTTGGTGATGCTTGCGCCGTTGCTTATTTTTGTGGTTCTTGTAGCAATTTACCCGTTGCTTTTTTCTTTCCGCATCAGTTTGTTTGAATATCGCTTGACCGATCCAAACCAAACACAAACTTTTGTGGGGCTTCAGAATTTTGTACGCGCATTTTCAGACCAGGTAGTCATAAGTTCGCTTAAGACTACACTGGTTTATGTAGCCGGCACTGTTTCACTTGAACTCTTGTTGGGCCTCGGCTTGGCGCTTTTATTAGGAGCGGAAACCCAAATTGCGCGTGTGATTCGATCTTTCTTGCTGATGCCAATGGCTTTACCGCCGCTGGTGGTTGGGCTGGTCTGGAAAGCGTTATACAATGCAGATTTCGGGGTAATCCCTTATTATCTTAAGCTGGCGGGTTTTAATGTGGGGCGTGGACCTCTAGCAGAGTTGAATCTGGCGATGCCGGCGGTAATTCTGATAGATGTTTGGCAGTGGACACCCTTGTTGATGGTTATTTTTCTGGCTGGGTTGAAGAGCTTGCCAACCGAGCCTTATGAGGCTGCGATCGTAGATGGCGCTTCTCGCTGGCAATCCTTTTTCTATATAACATTACCCCTATTGAAGCCAACATTTCTGATTGCCTTGCTTCTGCGCACGATGCAATCCTTTAAGGTATTTGATACAATCTATGCAACCACTGGCGGGGGACCTGGCTCGCAAACGACCGTGCTTAATTTTCATATTTATACGGTGGGCATGACCTTCTTCCAAATGGGTTATGCGGCTGCGCTGGCGAATATCCTGCTGGTTGTGGTCGCCATTCTGTCTATCCTGTATATCATGGTACTTGAGCGTCAGCAGTTATAAGGAGCCGGCGTTATGAAGAAGACATTACTGGAAAAGATTATTCTTACGGTGTTGACCATTTTAGTTGTTTTGTTCTTTATGATACCCATTTATTGGTTAATTACAACTTCATTCAAATTTGGGCGGGAAGCCTTTGCTATTCCACCGAAATGGTTTGTTTTCGATTTTACGTTGAAAAATTACTATGAAGCACTAACGCAGGTGAAGACAACGCGCTTTATCTTAAACAGTGTCATTATCACCACCGGGGCGACGTTGCTTTCGCTGGTGCTGGGTGTGCCTGCTGGTTATGCAATTGCGCGTTCAAGATCGCGTCTCCTGAATATTTCTTCGTATTTCTTTTTGCTCTTGCTGATGGTCCCGCCGGTGGCAATGTTGATCCCGTTTTACCTTATTATGCGGGATGTGCAATTGCTTGGTACGTATGCTGCAGTAATTATTCTGGATACCGTTTTTGATGCCTCTTTTGTTGTCTGGATGATGCGCAGTTACTTTTCAGATGTGCCTAGGGAGATGGAAGAAGCAGCCCTAGTGGATGGTGCTTCTCATTTGGGTGCGTTCTTGAAAGTAGCCTTGCCACTCTCGGTGCCGGGAATCGTGGCTTCGGCGCTCTATGTCATTATCTATTCGTGGAACGACTTTCTATTTGCTTTGATGCTCACTTCGCCAAAGACCAAGACAATACCTTTAGGTATCCTGGCTTCCTTCAGTGCAGTGGAAATCGGCTGGGGACGCATGGCGGCAATGTCTGTGTTTGCGATTATTCCAGCTGTTATTATTTCCCTTTTCCTTAACCGGTACTTTGTTCAGGGACTTACATTAGGAGCAACGAAAGGCTAATTGTTTATGTCATCGCGAATCTGTTTTCGTCCATCTATGATGCTGATCGGTGAGGAATTGGAGCTGGTCAAAGATCAATCATTGATCGTCGCTGATGGAACGATTGAAGCGATTGGTGAACCTGACTGGAGCTGTCGTCAGGTTGAGCTCAGAGATATTTTATTAGCTCCAATGTTTATTGACGCGCACACGCATGTTGGTGATACCGGCGCCAAGGAGCTTTGCACGGGCTTGCCATTGGAGCAGGCAGTAATCCCCCCTCATGGCTTAAAGCATCGTTTTCTGGCTTCCCTAGATACTGCTACACATATCGCTATGATGCGGCATGGGTTATTGGAGATGCTATCGAATGGAATCATTGCCTGTGCTGATTTCCGTGAACAGGGGCTTTCAGGGGTTCGTAATTTACGCCGGGCGGCGGAAGGACTCCCCATCCGTGTCCGTATTCTCGGAAGGATGGATGAAAAACTGCAAGGTGAGGCTTTGTACGCTGAAGCAAGTGCATTGCTGGAAGAAGTAGACGGTTTGGGGGTTCGTGATGCATGTTGTTATGATTCTTCTATATTAGCGCGACTGACTAAAGAGTATGCTGGTACAAAAATCTTTGCTGTTCATGTATCTGAAGACCGTCAGTCTGAAATAACTTGTTTTGAACAAAATAAACGGTCGCAAACACAAATGGCTTTGGACTGGGGAGCGCAAATTCTCGTTCATCTTGTTCATGCCAGCGATGAAGACTTGCGATTGGCAGTACGTAACGGCGTGTTTGGCGTTTCATGTCCGCGCAGCAACAGCATTTTGGGAGATGGGTTGCCGCGATTATCGGTATGGGAACAGGTTGGTTTACCGTTTGGCTTGGGAAGCGATAACGTTATGCTTTCTTCGCCGGATATGTTACGGGAGATGGATTATGCTTCTCGCATAACGCGCGGGATGTCTGAAGAACCCACCGCGATTAACAGCTTAACGTTGCTTAAAGCCGCAACAATTACCGGAGCGCGCGCCTTGCGACTGGATCACGAATTGGGCAGTCTTTCACAAGGCAAGGAAGCCAGTTTTATTGCCTTTAATTTGAATTCGCTTAACCTTACTTACATCAATGACCCTATTAGCGCGCTGGTGCACCGCGCATTGGTGGCGGATATTGCCGGAATTTATATTCGCGGCGAACTATGGAAACAAAGCTTTTGATTTCATTAAGGAGATATACCGAATGACTGAAATGATGCGTGTCATGTGGTGTGAAAAACCAAATGAACTAGAATTGCGTATGATCCCAGTTCATCAACCTGGGGATGATGATGTTTTGGTAAAAGTGGCTTATACGGGGATCTGTCCATGGGATGTGCGGGCGTTTTCTGGCCTTTCCTCTTCGGTTGCATTTCCTCGTATTCTCGGCCATGAAGTTGCAGGCTGGGTGGCTGGTTTTGGTAAAAATGTCAAGGACTTAACTGTTGGACAGTCAGTTGCACCGGATATGATTATCAAATGTGGTGTTTGTAAAGCATGTCGCACAGGACGTTCTAATCGCTGCCAGAATCCAACTTACCTGCAATTCGGCGGGGGCTATGCTGATTATGTTTGCGTTCCACGGCGAAATATCCATACTTTAAAATCTGAAACTAGCCTGAAAGCAGCTGCTTTCATGGAGCCGCTGGCATGTGTGGTTCGCGGACAGGATATGATGCGATTATATCCCGGCGAGATTGAGCTGGTGGTTGGACTGGGTCCGATTGGCTTGATGCATTTGCAAGTCGCACGCGCCTTTGGTGCTCAAGTCATTGCATCCGATCCGGTTGCTGAGCGCCTTGCCAAAGCCAGAGAGCTGGGGGCTGAGTGGACGGTAAACCCAGCTGAAAGTGATGTGGTCCAGTTTGTCAGGGAAGTGACAGGTGGATGGGGAGTAGATGCGGCTGTGGTCACTGTGGGTTCCGCTCGTCTGGTTGAGCAGATCATTCCCACGCTGGCACCAGGCGGGCGGCTAAACATCTTTGCGGGTATTTATCCGAAAGATCAGATTCATCTTGATCCTAACCAGATTCACTACGGAGAGTTTATCCTTACCGGTTCCTCGGACAGCACGCCGGAAAACATGCAGCGCGCATTAAGCTTTATCGAGAATGGTCAAGTTAACACAGAAGCGTTAATCAGCCACTTACTTCCTCTTGAGGACCTTGGCAAGGGCTTGGAGATGGTCAAAAGTCGCCAGGGTTTGAAAATCATGATTCAAGTGAATGAAGAAGCGTGAGGGAGATGAATAAGCCTTTTGCCCTGACGGCGGATGTCGGTACATCATCACTGAAAGCGGTGCTATATGATGTTGCTGGCAAAATCATCGCCACGGTGACCAGCCGTTATGAATACCACAGTCCACAGCCCGACTGGGCTGAGGCAAATCCAGAAGATTGGTGGAATGCGCTCGTAGATGCTATCCGGCAGTTGCAGGCAAAGCACATAGATCTCGGTGAGATACAGGCGCTTGCGCTGACCGGTCAAATGCACACGGCAGTGTTGCTGGATGAACGGCTTGTACCGCTTGCCCCAACTATTTTGTGGTTGGATCGTCGCGCGGCACGGGAGACGGCTGAGTTGCAACAGAGCCTGCATATGCCATCCTATCAACTCAATTCGACTTACACCTTACCCAAGTTGTTATGGTTAGTCCGTAATAAGCCGGAAGTTATCTCCCGCGCCCGGTGGTTGCTCTGGCCTAAGGATTATCTCCGCTTCCGTCTAACCGGGCGTATCCTGACAGATATTACAGAAGCAGGTGGCGCAGCGTTGTTGGATTGGGAAACACTTACGTGGGCTGAAGAGCGTTTATCCCGAATTGGGATTTCCCCTTCCATTTTACCGCCGTTATGCCGTCCAGAAGATGATGCAGGATCTTTGTTGCCAGAAGTAGCAGATGCACTGGGGTTATCCTCAGGCGTTAAGGTTATTGTTGGAGCTGGTGATGTTCTGGCGCTAATTTCCAGCGCGCCCCCGTTTCCTGGAAGGGTTACCTGCTGTTTGGGCAGTTCTTCTATGGTGTACTATCCACTGGCAGAAGATCAAGATGTGTCTGATCCACTTGGCCGCTTGTATGTGTACCCGTTGTTGCCTTATCGGCTGTTGGGTGGTGTTTCTTCCACCACAGGTGCTTCGCTTCAATGGGCATGGCGGACACTATTTCCTCCAGATATGTCGTTTGAGCATGCAGTCAAAACAGCTTTGCAGTCTCCACCGGGCGCTCATAAGCTAATCTTTTTACCCTTTCTTTCTGGTGAACGAAGTCCTTACTGGTCGGATGACTTGAGAGGGGCTTTTTACGGTCTGAATCTTTCGCACACCATTTATGATATGCTGCGCTCTGTGATGGAAGGCGTTGCATTTAGTTTGCGTTATTTGTTAACTATCTATGATGAACTCGGAATCAAGGTTGACGAGATTGCGCTTGCCGGAGGCGGCGTGAACACGCCGGGCTGGTCGCAAATTATCGCTGACGTTTGCCACCTGCCGGTCAGTGTTTTCTGTGGCGGGGATACTGTCACGCGGGCTTTATATGCCTATATTTGTCAGGCCTTAGATAGTACGCCGGATGCTTTTAAGCCGGCTTTATTAAGGACGTTTGGTTCGGCAAACATGGTATTGCCTCAGCTTGGGGTAGAAAAGGTATATGATCTTTTATTCGAGCGCTATCGCAGATTGGCGGATTTCTTACATCAACACTTTTCAGAAGGTTAAAATAATTATTATAGGAGGTCTATCATGGTAGGAAAGGCACGTCGGCTGGGCCGGCTGTTTGTAGGAAAGGAGAAGCGCTGTTTGTTATCACCGCTGGATCATGGTGGTTGGCTTGGCCCAGTGAAGGGCTTGCACCGTCCTCGGTGGATTGTTGAACAGGTGGTTACAGGCGGGGCAAATGCTTTGCTGATTTCCCCGGGTTTCTATAGGGAAGTAGCTCCAATTCTTTCACCAAATACAGGGATCATTTTACGTGTGAGCGTGACTGCTGGGTTGAGCAAAAAGAGCACCCAGGAAACCCCAATCGCTACACTGGACACCGCTCTGCGGATGGATGCGGATGCAGTGGCGGTCTCAGTGTTCTTTGGGCGTGAGGGGGATATTGAGATCTATCGCTGGTTAGCTGATTTGATTGATGCTTGCCAGACTTATGAGATGCCTGTGCTGGCAGAGATGATGCCTCCTGAGGATAAATCCTTCGATCCGACAGCAATTGCCCACGCAGCGCGGATTGGCATGGAAATTGGGGCTGATATTATCAAGACGAACTACGGAGGAACCGTTGAAGCTTTTAGAGAGGTGGTTCAATCGGTTCCGTTACCGATCATTATTGCCGGAGGTCCCAAAAAGGATGATACAACACCGGAGGGATTGGTTAGAGATGCTATTTTGGCTGGGGCAGCAGGAGTGGCAATTGGCCGTCGTGTCTGGCAATCAGAAGATCCGGCTGCTGTCACCCGTAAAATAGCTTCTATTCTCTGGCAATAAAATCCAGCAAAAATGTAAGTCTTCTAATCTTAAGGCTCCGTTCCAATACTTGACATAGTTTATTTCTGGCAATACAATCCAATAAACAATTGAATAAGTAACCGACTGGGCGCCCGATCCCCCGGATGGGAGGGCTTAAAGGCGAAGCCGGTGCAAGTCCGGCGCTGTCCCGCAACTGTATGACCGAGTCATCAATTAACTCAAAGCAGGTCAAGCCAGGTCGCCCACCCAGAAGGTGTTCTCAAAGCCTCGTGGAAAGGAGGTGGGAGCGTTTTCTCAATTACAACTCTTCATCACCCCTGTCCAAGATGGGCAGGGGTTTTTTCATGAAAGACGTTTTCCATTTATGGACTTTCAAGAGGAATTGTACGGAGGAAAGAATGTTTCGCAAATTATTATCTGGGCTGTTTATTTTCGGGTTACTTTTTGGAGCCTGTACGTCCGCGGTTCCTCGGTCGCCTGAATCGAACACTGGAGCATCTCCTGTTTCATCTGCCACATCAACTTCTGTTCTTGTCCTGACTGACGGGTTTGGCCGAGAAGTCAGGCTTACAAAGGCTGCACAGCGAGTTGTTTCATTGGCACCCTCATTGACCGAAATATTGTTTGCAGTTGGCGCAGGTGGTCAGGTGGTCGGACGGGATGACTTTTCGGATTATCCTGCGAATGCCAGATTAGTTCCCAGCATTGGTTCAACCTACCAGACTTTGAATACTGAGGCAATTCTTGCCTTAAAGCCTGATTTAATTGTGGCTACTGGCATTAACACTCCTGAACAGATCAAAGCTCTTGAGGATGTTGGTTTAACGGTTTATTACTTTAGTAATCCCACCGATTTTCCCGCAATGTATGGCGATTTGCTAACCATGGGTAAGTTAACTGGCCACGAGCAAGAAGCCGCCGCGCTGGTTGTCTCACTTCAAAAGCGGGTGGAGGTTGTCGAGCAAAAAGTGGCTAACTTAACCGAAAAACCTTCCGTGTTTTATGAAATTGATGCCATGCAGGATCCTGCTAAACCTTGGACGACCGGTCCTGGTACATTCATGGATACTATGATTGGTATGGCGGGTGGGGTAAATATTGGTGCAGTATTAGAAGAGCCTTGGGCACAAATCAGTTTGGAGGAGTTAATCAGGCAGGACCCGCAAATTATCATTCTGGGTGATGCAAAGTGGGGAGCTACCCCTGAATCGGTGGCTCAGCGTCCTGGTTGGGACGGACTCACCGCAGTAAAAACCGGTGCGATTTTTACCTTCGATGATGATCTTGCTAGTCGTCCGGGTCCGCGTCTGGTAGATGGTCTGGAAACTTTGTTTGATATTTTGCATGTTCAATTCACAGCTATTCAATGATGGATTTTTTCGGATGAGCAGGTTTTTGTTTGTAGAGCATGGAAGTCTGTATGGTGCCAATTGGTGGGCGTATGGCTCTCAACTGGGTCCACGTTGTTTTTCCCGGCAGGCGAGAGAATGTCTCGATATTCAAATGTAATTATCTTGATAGCTTTAGTTGTAGCACTGGCGCTCAGTCTGGCAATTGGATCTGTATCTTTACCGCTTTCCGAATTGCTTAAAGCCCTCACAGGGCATGGGAACGAACTGGCAGATTCCATCGTATGGAAGATCCGCCTCCCGCGCACAGTTTTGATTGCGCTGACAGGCATGGCTCTGGGTGGTAGTGGGGCAACGTATCAGGGGTTGTTTCGCAATCCATTGGCTGATCCTTACCTGATCGGGGTCGCTTCGGGGGCAGGGCTTGGCGCAGTGGTCGCAATGAGCCTGCATTGGCCTTATTCTCTCTGGGGTATGATGGCTGTTCCGGTTGCAGCGTTTGGCGGGGCGCTATTAACGGTAACTGTGGTGTATATGCTGGCGCGGGTTGGAAAAACTGCACCGCCTACAACATTGATACTGGCGGGTGTGGCAATTTCATCCTTTGCGACTTCGCTGACCTCTTTTCTGATGTTGCGGTCTGAAGGTGAATTGCACCGTGCCATGTCCTGGTTGATGGGAGGCTCCATTCAATTGGGTTGGATACCCGTGCTTGCCATTTTACCTTATCTCATGATTGGTCTCACCATACTTGCCCTGAGTGGTCATGCGCTCAACCTGTTTCAATTTGGTGATGAGCAGGCGCAACAGCTCGGCTTGAATGTGGTTTACGTTAGAAAAGTTTTATTGGCTGCTGCTTCATTAACAACTGCTGCTGCGGTATCATTTTCGGGCATTATTGGTTTTATTGGCTTGATTGTGCCGCATATGATGCGGCTGTGGTTTGGCGAGGATTATCGTCGACTCGTAACGCTCTCGATCCTTGGCGGTGCAAGTGCACTGCTGGTGTCCGACGTGTTAGCACGCATTGTTTTATCACCTCAGGAGATCCCGGTGGGGATTGTAACGGCGCTGGCTGGGGCGCCTTTTTTCCTGTGGATTTTACGTCGAGTCAAAAGCCAGGAAGCGGGCTGATTGGAGATACTATGTTAAAAATTCGCAGTCTTTCTGTTCAATACGGAGAACGTCCAGTGTTGCGGGAGGTTTCTCTAGACCTCAAACGCGGCGAGGTTCTTGCATTGATTGGTCCGAATGGTTCGGGAAAATCGACACTGGTACGTGCGGTCAGCGGGGTCATTCCTGTTGCACATGGCTACATCCGGGTTGATGGGCAGGATGTCACACATCTGTCACCGATGCAGCGTGCCAGAAAAATCGCAGTTGTTCCTCAAGCAATTTCACTTCCACCTGCTTTTACTGTCTGGCAGACGGTCTTAATGGGTCGAACTCCATATCTAAACTTTCTTGGACAACTTTCACAACGAGATAAGGAAATTGTCAATCAGGCTTTGACGCGTGTTCAAGCGTTACATTTGGCACAACGGCAAGTTGGTGATCTTTCGGGCGGTGAGGCACAACGTATTTTGTTGGCACGCGCGTTGGCACAGTCTACCCCTATCTTGTTAATGGATGAACCCACTGCGCATCTAGACTTGAAATACCAAGTGAGTATGTTACACATGATTCGCGAGCTGGCGCACCATGACGGTTTAGCTATTTTACTCGTCCTGCACGATCTAAATCTAGCGGCTGAGTATGCTGATCGTCTGGCACTGCTGGCAGAAGGACAAATCACCGCTATCGGATCAGCCGGTGAGGTGCTTGTTGCGGACTTAATCAGCCCGACATATGGTTTACCGGTGCAGGTTGTGTCCCATCCATTGCATGGACGTCCTTTTGTGACCGCACTAGGTGCGCCTCAGGTTTAGCAATGAATGAGAAAGTTTTCCTTTATTGTGACGCTCTTGGGCGTTATGTTGGCGTTCCAGAATATCCTCAGCGGATTGTCAGTCTAGTATCTTCGCTGACCGAAACGCTTTTCGAAATTGGTGTAGGAGACCGGGTAGTAGGAGTTTCAAGTTACTGTGGACGTTATGTTGACAACTTGGTTGCCCCAATCGTTGGCGATTACCTTTACGTGGCAGAAGATAAACTGAAGGAAGTCAAACCTGACCTAATTTTGACCACAACCGGTGTTCAGCGAAATCTGGGGCGAAAGCTGGCAGATCAGGGTTTTCCGGTCTTCAGCTTTCCTTTGCCCAACAGCTTGCATGGGATTCTGGAAAATGTGGTCACTTTAGGTGGTCTGGTGGGAGAGGTGAAAACTGCGCGTGAACTGGCATCTCGCTGGCAACGTGTTTTTGTGGAAATGGAAGCAGGAGCACTAAAGCCGAAGCCTCTCGTCTATGCAGAATGCTGGTTGGGAAGACATGCTCGTACCCCCGGTAGTTTGACATTTATCCATGATCTTATCACTGTTGCGGGTGGCGAAAACATCTTTGGCACAGAATGTCAGGGGTATCTTCCTCTTAACCTTGACGAAGTAATCCGCCGTAAGCCAGACGTAATGATCTTGTTCACCGAGCCAGAGTATCCTTTGAGAGCAAATGACCTGCTGAAGGAGCGTGGTTGGGAGGGGTTACCAGTGATTGAATCTACCGTCCGGCGCGGTGAAAACATTATTCATGATGGACCTTCTATGATGGCAACTGCTACATGGCTAAAGGCACAACTGTTGCAGGTATTGAGATGAGGGAAGGTTTATTTATTGTTCATACAGGTGATGGAAAAGGAAAATCTACAGCCGCTTTTGGTACGCTATTGCGTGCTTGGGGGCGAGGAATGCGGGTATGTGTCATTCAGTTTCTCAAAGACAGCACGGGGCAGTGGGGTGAGATCAAAGCGGCGAGACGACTCGGCATTGAGTGGTACACCAGTGGTGATGGTTTTACCTGGCTTTCTAAAGATTTGAACGAGGCGGCAGAACATGCTTGTTGGGGCTGGAAACTTGCTAAGGAAAAGATAGCCAGTGGGAATTATGATTTGATTATTCTGGATGAATTTACTTATCCATTAATCTACCGGTGGGTAGATGTAAATGAAGTAATAGATTGGCTTGTTTATCACCGCCCAAAGGATTTGCATCTCATAGTTACAGGGCGATCTGCGCCTAAAGAACTGATTGCTCAGGCTGATCTGGTAACAGAGATGAAACAGATCAAGCATCCTTATCAGCGGGGTATACCTGGACAGGCGGGGATAGAATTTTAGAAGAAATTGCACTTTTTGTCTGTCTTTCAATCAAACATACTCGAAAGATTGTAAGGCGAGTTTTGCAACATCCGTCTTTTGGTATACTTGGCTTATGCCTTATACCATGCTTTTCTTTGACCTGGATGATACGCTTTACCCGCGCGATTGCGGCTTGTGGCCTGCAATTTATGAGCGGATCAGCTTATATATGCATGAGCGAGTTGGGCTGCCTTGGGAGTTGATTCCGCCTTTGCGAAAGCGTTTGTTTCAGCAGTATGGTACAACAATGCGTGGACTGGTGGTTGAGTATGGCATAGATGAACAGGATTATCTAGCTTTTGTGCATGATCTGCCGCTTCAAAATTTCATTCAACCTGATCCGGCGATCCGCGCCATGCTGAAACGGTACTCGCAGCCAAAAGCAATTTTTACGAACGCGGATCGAAATCATGCCCGACGCGTTTTGCGTATGCTTGACTTAGAAGATAGTTTTGATTTCATTATTGATATTCTGGATATGTCTCCCTACTGTAAGCCTATGCCTGAGGCTTTTGGCATTGCATTGCATAAAACGGGGAACCCTGATCCTGTCAATTGTGTGTTGATTGATGACATGCCTGCAAATCTTGCAACAGCCCGCTGGTTGGGATTCTATACCATCCGGGTTGGTGATGTGACACCTGGTTCACAATATCATACGGCGATCTTAAAGTTGAGTGACTTACCGAGTATCTTGGATAATCTGCTGGATGGAAAAAGTTCATCCGTGCATTTGGCGCTTCAACAGGAGTGATGATGTGTCAACGACCGGCTGGCTTGTTCTAATTGGCTTGATCATTCTTATTGTGGTGATTAATTTTGGGCTGTGGCGCACCCTCAAAGGCGGACGATTTTTTACAGATACGACCATGCTCCACAAGGTGAGCCGCACTTTACGCTATCCCTGGCATGATGAAGAAGAACAATTTTCCGAACTTGCCCGGCGCGTGGAGGATCTAAAAAAAATATCCCCACCTAAAGAGCAAAAGAACTCTCCAAGGTGATTTTTTAAAAAACCGCGGCCTATCTTTCGCTAAATTTTCTTATGGGATGCTTGCACAAAAACAAGGTGATATTCTAGGAGGTTTATGAAAAATCCTAAGACTGTTTTACTGGTTGCTTGGAGCTTAATCATTCTTCTGGCTGCGTTTTCAGCAGGTGTGCTGGTTGGCTGGGCGATGCCCGGTAACCCTGGTTTTGTTTTGCCAGTCAACATTTTTTCTTCACAAGTAAATCAACAGACAACTTCCACCGAAGACCGCGACAGGCTTTTTACGCCTTTCTGGGAAGCCTGGGATATTGTTAAGACACAATATGTTCAGCAGCCTGTTGATGAAATTGAGATGATGCGCGGGGCAATCCGCGGCATGTTGGAATCTTTGGGGGATGAGTATACATCTTACATGGACCCGGATCAATACCGCCAGCAGAATGCCCCACTGCAAGGGGAATATGAGGGGATTGGAGCATGGGTGGACATTACAGGCGAGTACCTTAAAATTATTGCGCCAATGCCGGGATCGCCTGCTGAGAAAGCCGGTTTGCAGCCGGATGATCTGGTCATCGCGGTGGATGGTGAAGATATGACGGGCGTGGATGGTAATCTGGTTCTGCGCCGCATTTTGGGGCCCGCAGGTACTGAAGTAACCCTGACCATTCAGCGCTCTTCGGTTGCGGAGCCTTTTGATGTGACGATTAAACGTGCAAAGATTACCATTCCCAGTGTTAAGGGTGAAATGTTAAAAGATGAGATTGCTTATGTGCAGTTGCTCACCTTTGGTGATGATACGGCTGAAGAATTGGATAAGACTTTAGAAGAGCTTCTCTCCAAGAATCCGAAGGGGATGATTCTGGACTTGCGCAACAATGGCGGTGGATATCTCAACACGGCGGTCAAGGTTGTTTCGGAGTTTATTCCTGCCAATAAGGTGGTTTTGATAGAAGAGTTTGGCGACGGGACTCGACAGACTTATAAAACAGAGAAACACGGGATTGCCAGAGATATACCGCTAGTAGTACTGGTCAATGAAGGAACAGCTTCGGCGTCTGAAATCACGGCGGGGGCGATTCAAGATTATGGGCGCGGTAAACTTGTCGGAACCAGGACGTACGGAAAGGGATCTGTTCAGAATTGGGTGCCGCTGGCAAACGATCAGGGTGCAGTGCGCGTCACAATTGCCCGCTGGCTAACGCCAAAGGAACGACAAATCAACAAAGCTGGTCTTGAGCCAGATGTTGTAGTGGAATTCACCGAAGAGGATATTCAAGCTCGCAAGGATGTGCAACTTGAGAAAGCTATTGATGTTTTAAAAAATTATAGTGCAGCAGGGTCTTCAGATTAGAACATTAAAGCGGCCTTAAGAAAACTGTAGTAAAACGCTTTACGGCGGTTGTTTTTTTACCTGTTCTGCGCTACACTCATAACAAATGGATGCAGTGTCAATGACATTTTTGGGTGTTGTGCATTCTAGCGGGCGAGATGGATTCACGTTTGCGGCGCTGGATGATGAGCATAAACTACTGGCACTAGCAACGGGAAAGTTGCAGGATGTATTGGCTTTTGCGGCCGGGCAGGGCACCTGTGTAGCGGCGATTAATCTGCCAGCGCGCCCAAACCAGGGGGTGTTCCGACAACTTGCAGCTCAACAGCAACTTTTTTCTAATATAGCTGAAGAAAAATGGATGGATATGCGTCTGGCAGAATACGAATTGCGACAGCAAGGAATTCATGTATCTGCGACTCCCTCTTCCATTGTTGATTGTCCACACTGGATGCAAAGAGGTTTTACTCTCTTTGCGCAATTGCAAACATTGGGCTACGAGCCATACCCAACTGAAGGTGCTGAGCGGCAATGGCTGGAAACAAACTCCGAAGCAGGTTTCTGGTACCTGCTGGGTTTAAAGCCTTTTGAGCCGCGCTCTCTGGAAGGACGGTTACAGCGGCAATTGATATTATTTGAACGTGACCTGCCTGTAACAGACCCACTCCGCTTTTTTGAGGAAGTAACCCGGCATAAGCTTCTCAGTGGCGTTTTGCCTTTACACGGCATTCTCTCTTCAGTGGAACTGGATGCATTGTTGGCAGCAGAGGTAGCCTGGTTGACAAAATTTCATCCGGATCGACTAATTAAATTCGGCGCTCCAGAAGAGGGTCAAATATATTTGGTAGCAGGGGATACCAGGGCATCACGCTGAACGAAAGCCCTTTACAAGACGAAAATACGCTTGCAAACATCATCCTTTGGGGGTAAACTATATTTTGTTTTAAATTATCATAATAATTTAGAGGATTGAGAGATGAATCTTACAATGTGGATCAAGGCTTTACGTGTCATCCCGCGCGTGGAAAAAGAAGAATGGGAGCGGTTGGACGTAATCTCAAAGTGGTTGATTTCTACCCGCGCGGCAGTACTGATTATGACATTCATTTCGGCGGCTATTGCGGGTTTACTTGCAGCGCGTGCTGGCATGTTCGATTGGGGACGCTGGATATTGCTGACAATTGGTCTGGTCTTTGCCCACGCGATGAACAATCTGATGAATGATATTACTGACTATGAGAAAGGGGTAGATAAAGATAATTATTTTCGCACTCAATACGGCCCACAACCGCTTGAACAGGGATTGATGAGCAAGCGCCAGATTTTGATGTATGCTGCTGTTACGGGGCTGATTGCCCTAGCGGCGGGTGTCCCGCTGGTTATCTTTGGCGGCTGGCTGGCGCTGGGGTTGTTACTGGCTGGCGTTTTCTTTGTCTTTTTTTATACATATCCATTGAAATACATTGGTCTGGGCGAGATTGCAGTAATCATTGTCTGGGGTCCTCTGATGATAGGAGGCGGGTACTATGTCATCACCGGTCAATGGGATTGGAATGTAGTCATTGCCAGTCTGCCCTATGCATTAGGTCCGACAACTGTCATTTTTGGCAAACACATTGATAAGTTGGAGCAAGACAAAGCAAAAGGGATCCGAACCCTGCCTGTCCTGTTGGGGGAAACGGCGGCGCGTTATGTAGCACTGGTGATGATGGCACTGCAGTATTTACTGGTATTTTATCTAATAGCGATTGGGTATCTACCGTGGGTAATGGTGCTGGTTTTATTGGGGCTATACACCGTGCCGCGCGTGCTACCAATTTTTCTTAAACCCAAGCCGGCTGACTGTCCCCCGAATTATAGCCGGGATGTCTGGCCCCTGTGGTATGTTGCGGCTGCGTTTTATCAGAATCGGGCGTACGGACTGGCATTGTTATTAGGGCTGATTACCAGTGTGGTCTTCTTTTAGCAATTCTTGCTGACTGCAATACCTTCAACTTCCAGCCAGACGTCTTCGGATGTTTCTAGTGTTCCTGCTCGAAGCGCTCCATCCGGTGTAAAAGCAAGGTATTGATTATCAATCCAGATGACCAGCCCCAGTTTTCCACGCGGCACGATCGCGGTTTCAAAATAGAGCCGATTGTCAACATAAAAATTTACCGCTGTCTTTCGGCATTCGAGCCGGTAAAAGTGCCAGCACGTAAGGTCAATATCTGTCCTGCCTGCATCATCAGCGATGATTAGCTGGGCCAGACGGCGCAGAAGGCGAGCTGCAGGGCGAATCAAAAACAGTGGTAATGTAAAGATACCGGGAAACAGCAAGGGCGTTGGTAATCTCCAGGAAGAAAACGAAGCCATCAACATCCCTTGTGCCGGGTGGGTATCCCGCAGGGCAAGGTAATTGGGTGGTGAAGCGTAGAAAAACCATGCCGCCTGTGGCAAAGATGGTAAGCGGCGCACCGTTCCTTTAGTAAGTCTCAAACTTGTTGAAAAAGGATCATTCCAGAAGCCAAAGCCCCAAGTACCCGGTATATCATGTGTGGATATGCGCGCTCTTAATGTTAGATAAAATGGTATTTCCCAATAAAAATGCTCACGGCGCAAGTTCAGATAGTCGTCCAGTTGCGCCCAGCGGTACTGTCCAGCCGGACCCGCGTCAATCCATAAGCGCCAGCGATCATTAGTTATTCTATTTACACGAGCGTGAGCTGATTGGCGGATTTTTAATTCGATCATTTTTGGTCTTCTGCTACCCCATCGGCAGATAAAACGAAGCGATCACCCAAATCAGTACCATAAGACAGCCGATACCAAATCGAACAAATGCTGAGGAGCCGCAGCCAATTGCCATACTGGTTGTTGAGTTTAGAGCTTTGCGCCAATCGCGCAGGCGAAGGATTTCAACGATGAAAATTCCTAACAGCGCCAGTAACAAACCGCCAATTGGTGTCATGAAGATGCTTCCTAAGACTCCAGCTAGTAATGCAATGCCGATTCCCAGCCAGCTAGCTCCGCTCATGCGGGCACTGGCACCCATTAGAATATTGTCAATCACGCTTCCAACGATCATTAAGATAGTCAGAATAGCAAAAGCGACCCAGGTAATCCAAGTAAAACCGGTGGCGATCCAGTATACCAGTGCTGCTAACCAAATCATTACCAGCCCTGGTAATACAGGAATAATCAATCCTGCCAGTCCCAGCAACATCACGAAGATGATGACTGCCAGGAATGCTGTTTGGGTCCAATTCTCTATCATGCTATGCTGCCTGTATTCTTTCGATGTTACACATCCATGGACGAAGTACTTCCGGTACAATGATTGAGCCATCGGGTTGCTGATAGTTTTCAAGCACGGCGATTAATGTACGCGGCAAACCCAAACCGGAGCCGTTCAGTGTGTGTACAAAACGCGTACCTTTTCCTTCGGCAGGACGATAACGGATAGCGGCGCGGCGTGCTTGAAAATCACCCACGTTGGAGACCGTAGAGACCTCAAGCCATTCGCCAACCCCGGGCGCCCAGACCTCAATATCGTAGGCAATGCGTGCATTGAAACTCAGATCTCCTGTACAAATTTGGACTACGCGATAAGTCAACCCCAGTTCAGCGCAGGTTTGTTCGGCATCTGCCAGCATTTTTGCCAGTTCGGCAGACGATTCCTCTGGTTTGCAGAAGGTATACATTTCCACTTTATCGAATTGATGACCCCGCTTTATACCACGTACATCTCGACCGGCGCTCATTTTTTCGCGTCGAAAACATGGGGTATAGGCAGTATAACGGAGCGGCAGGTCTTTCTCTTCAAGAATTTCGTCCATGTGTAAACCGGTAAGTGGCACCTCGGCAGTAGGTACCATCCATAAGTCTTCCTCATGGTCCTTGTAAAGATTATCGGCAAATTTTGGTAACTGGCCAGAAGCAAAGAGCGTTTCACTGCGCACCATAAAGGGTGGGTACTTTTCCAGATAGCCCTGGCGGATGTGAAGGTCAAGCATCCAGGCGATCAGTGCGCGCTGCAAGCGTGCGCCGGCGCCACTGAGGACGTAGAAACGTGATCCGGTGAGCTTTACCCCGCGATCAAAATCTATGATACCCAGTTTAACACCAAGGTCCCAATGCGGCTGAGGAGCAAAGTCGAGTGTGGGAATATCTCCCACTTGCTTAATGACTATATTATCATGTTCACTTTCACCTATAGGAACAGAAGGGTCAGGCAGGTTCGGAATACCTGATAAAGTAGCCTGCAATTCTGCTTCTACCTGTCGTACCTCTTCGTCAAGTGCGGCAATGCGATCACCCAGACCTCGCATGGCTTCAATTTTTGCCTGACGTTCAGTCGGGTCTTTCATCTTGCCAATCTCGCGCGAAACAGTATTTCGCTCGGCTTTAAGCGATTCAACTTCCATGAGCAAACTGCGTCTCCGCTGGTCAAACGTCAATGTTGCATCAACAATGGACGGATCCATTTGACGGCTGCGTAGTGCCTGACGGACCAGTTCAGGTTCCTGACGGATGAGATTGATGTCGAACATAGCGCCTCCTGGTTTCAATCAATAACCCCTTCGTCATAGCAGGACGAAGGGGCAAATTCGTGGTGCCACCTGCCTTCGCCGACGGTTTAAAAGAGCCAACCGGCAGCCTCGTGAGAAAGATAACGGTTTCGCCGATCCTCTTACAATGGTCGTTATAAAACCATTCCTGCGAGGACAGTCCGCCTGCAACAGGCAATCAGGGGGGAATTCATCGGTTAGTTTACCGGCTCGCACCAGACGCAGGCTCTCTGAAAAGCATCCGATGATTAGTCCTGAGTTGACTTTTTAATTTGCTGGGATTATACGACGATATAAGGTAATGTCAAGAATTTCTCTATTTGAGCGAACGTCTTCCAGTCCTCTAATGTCTGGAAAGCGCTGGTTCAGATTCAATGTCCAGACGATAACCGACCCCGCGCACGGTCTTGACAAAACGTGGGTGGCGGGGGTCTTCTTCGAGCGCCTGACGTAGCCAGCTAATATGGACATCCAGAGTGCGGGTATCACCTGTATAGGCAGTGTCCCAAACAAGTTTGAACAATTCTTCGCGTTCAATGACTTCACCAGGATGTTCCATAAGTACTTTCAGCAAGGTGACCAGGCGAGGTGTAAGACTAATCTGACGATTGTGATAACGCACCCAGCGTTGTTCGACATCTAGATTGAGAGGTCCAGCAATCAGGACATTTTTGTTTTCGGCCGGTAGCAGCGGACGAAGACGATTGAGCAGTTTTTGCAAGGTGAAAGGTTGTACTAAAATGACATCCGCATCGAGTTTTCCTTCACTTTGTTCTTTGTTGACAATTGCCAGAATGGGTAAATTTGGTGTGTGCTCACGAATCGATTGGCATATTCGCTTTCCACTGGTGCGCATGGATGCTGCGTCAATCAAGATGACATGCGGTGAGTGCTGTTCAAGAAAGGCGAGTGCAGCGTTACCGCTTGAAACGCTATGCACTTCAAACCCCTTTTTAGTCAGTCCTGGGAAGAAAGAAGGATGGTTTGACCGTTTCCCTTCTATGAGTAATATCGTCGCCCTAACTGGCATGTATCTTTTACTCACTTTCTCAATCATGATTGACACAAAAATACCCCACCGTCTGCAATACAGACCCGATTTAGACAGAGTAGTACACACCCTGTCCTGCAACGTTGGGAAAAACCCTGTTTCTTGCACCCGCCTGGATTTATCCCATTGGGTGAAAAGGAGTTAAGTATCTATCTAACCGTATTTCTAGCTGTTTTTTTATTATACACGAATCTTAAGAAAAGTGAAGTGAAATCCTGTTATTTTCTTAAGAATCGGTAATGATACTCTGGGATAGTTTCTCCTATAAGGAGAATTTACCCTAACTTTTTGTGATTTCAGGAAGGATAACCTGATATTATGTGATAAGTTTCACATGACAAAGATAATACTTTGTTGTATAAGCTATAGTGGTGTGCTTGTTTCCAACCTTATATGGAGGAGGCAGTTCATGGCATGGTTTATCCTGATCATGGCGGGTATGTTGATTTGTGCTGCCATGGCAGTGGTGGCAAAGCGGTTGCTGGTTTCAGCTATCTGGTTGGCAATCGCCAGTGCTTTACTTGCTTTGTTGATCTATCTGCTGGGAGCACCAGAGCTGGCTGTGATTGAGTTAAGTGTTGGCGCAGGTCTGGTTACGGTGCTTTTTGTGTTTGCAATCAGCATTGCCGGTGAAGAAGGACACATTCACCAATCCCTGCTGCCCAAATGGTTGGCAGGGATTGTTATTGCGGTTTCTGTGGGGTTAATAGGCTGGTTGTGTTTGCCCGATCTGGGTTTTGAGATGCCGCAGTTGGTACCAACCCGGTTATCCACCGTCTTGTGGGAATTGCGTGGCGCAGATGTCATTTTGCAAGTTATCCTGATCTTTGCCGGTGTGCTGGGAGTGCTTGGACTTCTTTCGGGTGAACAATCAACGATTTCAAAGGAGCCGGACGCATGACGCTTTCGTTAGTGAGTCTTACCTTTATTGCAGTTATTGGGTTGCTGGCAATCGGTTTATATGCGTTGCTGGTAGTCCACAACTTGATCAAGGTGGTCGTTGCTTTGCAAATTCTGGCAAAGGGCGCTATTTTGGGGTTTATCCTGGCTGGGCGGATCAATGGCCAGATCGGCCTTGCGGAAAGTCTGGCATTGACGGTCATCATTGTGGATACGATTGTTGCAGTGATCGGGCTTTCGTTGGCTGTCCAAATTCGCCATCACATGGGCACGCTGGACGTCAGTGCGCTTACCCGGTTGAGGAGGTGAATAATGGCGAATGTTTTGATCCTCCTCATCCTTGGTTTACCTTGGTTGGGTGCCTTGCTGGTCTGGTGGGTGGGTGATCAGCGCTCCAAAGCACAGATCGTATTGGCAATTCTTTTCTCGGTACTTGCAGGTGTTGCGAGTCTGGTATTGATTCCGTTTGCTAGTAACTCGGTTGCCTTGAACATCCCTCTTGGCGGCGCGTTTGGTGATTTTACATTTGTTGCTGATGGGCTTGGGATTTATCTGGCAGCAATTGCGACTATTATCGGGAGTCTGGCAGTGATCTTCTCTGTGGATTACATGCGGGGGGAGGCCCAACTTGGGCGTTATTATGCACTGGTGCTTTTCTTCATCGGCGGCATGGCAGGGTTAGTACTGACCAGCAATCTGCTGTTGATGTTTGTATTCTGGGAGATCACAGCTCTGTGCTCATATGCTCTGATTTCATTTCACAGCGACGATCCCAAAGCGGTTTATGGTGGTATCAAAGCTCTGATTGTGACTCAATTCGGTGGGATCGGGTTGCTTGCAGGGGCTTTGCTAATTTACGCCTATTCTGGCAGTTACGATCTTCAGGCTTTTATTGCCAACCCGCAAATTCTTCCCCCGGGTGTGCTGGCGGTTACAGCTTTTGGGTTTCTGGTTGCAGCAGCAGCCAAGTCAGCACAGTTTCCTTTTCAGACCTGGTTGCCAGATGCAATGGAAGCTCCTACACCAATCAGCGCTTTGATCCATGCGGCGACGATGGTCAATGCAGGTGTTTATCTGCTGGCGCGTTTTTATCCTGCTTTTGAGCGTGTTCCCGGCTGGCGTGAAGCAGTGGTTGTTGTTGGGGTAGTGACCGCCCTGATGGCGGCGCTGATGGCTTTGGTCAGCAACGACCTGAAGCGCGTACTGGCATACTCTACCGTTAGCCAGTTAGGGTATATGGTGTATGCGATCGGTACAGGAGGCGTTTTTGCCAGCCAGTTCCATCTTATGAGTCATTCTGTGTTCAAGGCGTTGCTCTTTCTGGCGGCTGGTGCGGTGATCCACAGTATCGGTACCCGCGATATACGCCAGATGGGTGGATTGGGTGCACAAATGCCTCTTGTACGCACTGTATTTGCGATTGGGGCGCTTTCCCTGGCGGGCATTCCCATTCTAAATGGCTTTTGGAGTAAAGAGCTGATTCTGGAATCCGGCTCAGCTCACGGTCCGCTTTGGGCCTGGGTTATGATGGTCATTTGCGCCGGGTTGACTGCTTTATATACTTTCCGCTGTTTCTGGCTTGTGTTTGCCGGTGAGCCGCGTAGCCATTTACACGGTCATGATGCCGGTACAGCAATGAAAGTGGCGCTTATTCCACTGGCAGTCGGGGCTTTCCTGACCGAATTACTGGCTGGACCGTTTGCGTACATCCTGGAACACACAGTGCCATTGATGGAGATTGAAGTTGGAACGACTCTGTCGATTTTGGAAGAAGTGGTTACTACACCGTTGACGCTAGTTGCGCTAGCTGTAGTTGCACTGGGATTGGCTGTCTGGTGGTGGCGAGAAAAACTTTCTGGTTTATCCGAGGCTCTAGCAGGGATAGGGCGGGTAGCTGCGGACAGTTTTGGTTTTGAGGCGATTAACCGTGGCATAGTGAATTCCACAAATTGGCTGTCAGAAAAACTGCGCCGTACACAAACAGGGCTGCTCAACTGGAATATTTTTGGCATCACCGCTGGTTTTCTGCTGGTCTTGATCATCCTGGTCATTGGAGGGTAACAACATGGAAGCAACAACTGGTGTGATCTGGTTGATCGTAACGCCGTTCGCGACTGCCTTTATCGTGTATCTGATTGGGCGTATTTTGGCACGACGGTCTGGCGCTAAACTAGCTAATCGAATATCAGCCTGGCTAGCAGCTCTGGGATTACTGATTTCCGCCTATCCGCTTTATCTAGAAGATCAGATTGTTTTATCCAATAAGGTGGTCTTGTTTAAGCAAGGGGGTATTATTTTCTACCTGGATGGTATCAGCGTTTTGCTGGCGGTAGTTGTTTTGTTGCTGGGGTTACTGGTGGTCATTTTCTCAGCTCGTTACATGAGTTCTGAGGTGGGCGCAGAGAAGTATTATGCCCTACTGCTGGCAATGATTGGTGGTATTCTGGGGTTAGGTTGTTCAGCAGACCTATTCACCTTGTGGGTTTGGTTTGAGGTTATGGCAATTACCTCGTATATGCTGGTTGCTTTTTATCGGAATCAGCCTGCTTCTCTGGAAGCTGGTTTTAAGTATCTTGTTCAAAGCGCAGCCGGTTCAGTATTTGTGCTGATCGGTATATTTATCGTCTTTGCCTGGAATGGCACACTCGATATGATGCGCATCCGTTATTTTCTCCAACCGCCCTTGCCACCCATTCTGCTGGTAGCAGGAGGGTGTTTTCTGATTGGATTTGGTGTCAAAGCCGCGCTTGTGCCATTACATACCTGGTTACCTGATGCACACTCGCAGGCACCCAGTGGCATCAGCGCCATGCTTTCGGGGATTGTCATTGAGGCGGGGTTGATTGCTTTGTTACGGGTAACCTCTATAATGGGGGCTGCCAGCGAGCTTTGGGGGAATCTAATGCTTGGGGTAGGGGCTCTCAATATGCTATTGGGTAATTTGATGGCATTGCGCCAGACGCAAGTTAAGCGTCTTCTGGCTTATTCTAGCATTGGTCATATGGGATACATGATGTTCGGTCTGGGGGTGATTTATCGTTTTGGTATTCTTAATGGAGCGGGTGGGGCATTCTTTCATCTCTTCAATCATGCCATGATGAAAGGACTGGCTTTTCTTGCCGCTGGGGTGCTTTTATATGTTCTGTATATTGCCAAAGGTGATCATGGCACATTGACCTTGGATGACTTGAATGGAGCTTCAAAACGCTATCCATTAACTGTGTTTACATTAAGCGTGGCGTTGCTAGGATTAGGCGGCTTGCCCCCTCTGGCGGGTTTCATGTCAAAATGGCAGATTTTTGTCGCTGGTTTTCAAACCCAAGATACGGTGGCAATGCTGCTGGTTGTCTTTGCCGCATTGAATAGCGTACTTTCACTTGGATACTATGCTCCATTAGTTAACCGCATGTATCGTCTACAACCTTCGGTTGCGGTGGAAAATGGGGCTGCAGTGCCCAAGACGATGGTTGTTCCGCTGGTTGTGTTAACCTTGCTAATCGTTGTATTGGGCTTCTATCCTTCGTTGTTGAACTGGTTGACTGAGCCAGCCGCTGGTATTTTGTTCTTATTCATCAGAGGATAGAGAGGAGAATTAAACTAACCATGGAAGTAATCCTGACTCCTCCTGTAGCGTTTTTACTGTATATTCCGTTGGTATTGGTGTTTCTTGGCTTTGGGAAATTACTGGCAGGTCCGGAAAAGCCATCAGACACCAAATTGAGTGTTTATGGCAGTGGTGAGGCGCCACCAACCGGAGCTGCTGCGCCCGGTTATCGGCCATTTTTCTTGATTGCCTTTTTCTTTGCCATTCTGCATTTGGGAGTGCTGGTTCTTGGGACAGCTGAATTGACAGTGCTGAGTGCCGTTTTTTTGATTGGTTTAATGGTTGCGTTGGTGGCTTTAATTTTGGGTTAGGAGAGGTGTTTTGAAATGACAAATCTAAAGCTGGATTCTAACTGGCAAAGAATACTGGACAAGATTCGCACCTGGGCACGAGTGAATTCGCCTTGGGCTATCCATTTTAACAGTGGCTCATGTAATGGTTGTGACATTGAAATTCTAGCAACGCTGACCCCGCGCTATGATGTGGAACGTTTTGGCATCAAGCTGCAGGGTAGTCCGCGTCATGCAGATGTGTTGATTTGCACTGGTCCGGTGACCCTGCAAGCGCGTGATCGCTTGATCCGCATTTATGAACAAATGCCAGAGCCGAAGTTTGTGATTGCGGTTGGTTCGTGTGGACTTTCGGGTGGCGTGTTTCACGGCTGTTACAATGTGGTAGGCAGTATTGATGAGGTTCTACCTGTAAATGTATATATTCCAGGCTGTCCACCCCGACCTGAGGCAATCATCTATGGTGTGGTGCAGCTACTTAATAGCCTGAAATCAGGCGTGTCAAAAGTGGGAACTGTTGCCGAGCTGGTGGAAAAACAGGAGGCTTAATAATGAGTAGCCAGACTGCGTTGCAAACTGCTGAAGAACTGCTAAAACCTTATGCGATGGAAATGATTAAGCAAGAAGAAGATTTTCGTCTGGATGTCCTGTTAAGTCCTGATCAACTCCATGAGGCTGTTAAAGCGCTGCATGATGCCCGATGGGGATATCTTTCTGCAATTGCTGGCGTGGATCATCCAGCACCAGTAATTGGTGAAGACGCCAACGCTTCTGGCACAGTTCAAGAGAAAGGGAAAGAAAGTCAAGTCGAGGTTTTATATGTATTTTGTCAGGGCGCAGCAGTACTGGTGTTGCGGTTAAAAGTTCCATATACTCATGCTGAATTACCAACAGTATGCGACCTGATTCCCTCTGCGACATTGTATGAGCGGGAGTTAATGGAAATGTTTGGTGTCGAAATTCATGGAACGCCGGTGAAGGATCGTTTGCTTCTGCCAGATGAATGGCCGGAAGGTGTTTATCCTTTGAGAAAAGCAACAATTATCGGTACTACTCGTTCAGGTTCAGAAGAGTGAGGTGTAGAGATGGAAACCCGAAAATCCAGTGAGAAGTTTGTAGTTCCAATTGGACCACAACACCCGGCATTAAAAGAACCCGGCCATTTTGAGTTCACGGTGGATGGCGAAATTGTAACCGGGGCTTCTGTACGTTTGGGGTATGTGCATCGAGGAATTGAAAAAGGTGCTGAAGACCGTACCTGGACACAGAACATCTACCTGTTAGAGCGCATCTGTGGTATTTGCTCGCATGTCCATGCCACTGCTTATGTTTTAGGTGTTGAAAAGTTGGCGGGTGTATCTGCGCCGCCGCGCGCCCAGGCAATCCGGACAGTTACCGCTGAGCTCGAGCGTATTCACAGCCACTTGCTCTGGCTGGGTGTCGCAGCACATGAGGGCGGTTTTGATACTTTATTTATGTACTCCTGGCGCGATCGGGAAACCGTCATGGATTTGTTGGAACTGATCAGCGGCAACCGCGTTCATTACTCTACCAATGTACTGGGCGGAGTTAAGTATGATCTGGATACGGAAAAGATGGATGCTATTCGGCGCGGGCTGGATTTTCTGGAAGAGCGGACACATCATTACATGAAGGTTGTCACTACCGATGAAACTTTTCTAGCGCGTACACGCGGTGTTGGACTGATGACGCGTGAGCAGGCAGAAGCGCTTGGGGCAGTGGGTCCCACGGCGCGAGCCTCCAGTGTTCGGCGGGATATTCGCATAGATGCACCCTATGCTGCCTACCCTGACTTTCCGGTTAAGTTAATTACCGATGATGGTGGGGACTTGCTGGCGCGTTTTGTTGTGCGCTTGAAAGAGCTTTTTGAGAGCTATCGAGTGATCCGGGCAATTCTGGACCAAATGCCGGAAGGGGAACTGACAACACGAGTGCCTCGCCGTATACCTGCGGGAGAGGTGATCAGCCGGGTCGAAGCGCCGCGGGGTGAATTGTTTTATTACATCAAGAGCAACGGCGGCGAAAAACCTGAACGGATTAAAGTCCGTACTCCTTCTTTATGTAATTGGGGAACAGTTGTTAGTGTGGCAGTTGGGCATAAACTAGCCGATATGCCTATGTTGCTGGCAGGGATAGATCCATGTTTTTCGTGCAATGATCGCATGGTGCGCATCAATCGTGGCCAAGGTGCTCAGTTCTGGTCTTGGGAAAACTTACGCCAATATGGGATTGAATACTACCGATGAACACGACACTTCTCTCTATTCTTGCACTTCTCATATTTCCTGGTGGATTGTTTCTCTTAGGGTATGGACTGGCTTATGAATATGTAGATCGTAAGCTGGTGGCGCGTTTTCAGAACCGGGTAGGACCGCGCTGGTTTCAACCGCTGGCAGATGTGGTCAAATTGCTTGCCAAGGAAGAAATTGTTCCGCATGGTGTGCAACGAGGTTTGTTCATCTTCCTGCCGGTGGCGGCGTTAGCTGCTGCCCTGACAGCGGCATTGTACGTGCCGATGGCTGGTCAGGTACCTTCCTACTCGTTCAATGGAGACCTGATCGTCACCATATATCTCTTGAGCTTGTTGACAATCTGCATGGGGCTGGCAGGGGCAAATACAATTGATCGCTTTTCGGTGGTTGGAGCCACGCGGGTTTTGACACAGCTTTTCTCATATGAAGCGCCTTTCCTTCTGGCTTTGTTGTCACCGGCAATTATGGCAAAAAGTTGGCAAATCAGTGAGATCAACATCTATACCCATAATAACCTGTGGTTTGTCTTGACCCAGCCGATCGGTTTTCTCGTGGCATTGGTTGGGTTGATGGGCAAACTTGAGTTACCACCATTTGATGCGCCCGAAGCTGAAACCGAAATTGTTTCCGGTGCGTTAACCGAGTACAGCGGGCGAGGTCTGGCGTTATTCCGCCTAGGCAAGGACGTCGAGCTGGTAATTGGGCTGACTTTGGTAGCAGCTTTTTATCTGGGTGGGATTGCCAATCCACTTGAGTTTGTGCTGAAGACCCTCGCATTGTTGGTAGTTGTTGCTGGATTACAATCCCTGTTTGCGCGGCTGCGCATTGATCAGACAGTTGGTCTTTGGTGGCGGCTTGGTGCAATACTGGGGCTGGCGCAAATACTCTTTGTAATTTTCTGGCGCCTTGTATTGAGGTGATCTATGACAATTGGTGTGATGTTGCGTGATGTATTGAAGTCTTTGTTCAAGCGACCGGTGACAGAACTGTACCCATTTGAGCGTAAAACAGTTCCTTTGGAGCTGCGCGCTGAATTAACATGGGATCCAACCAAGTGTTCGGGTTGCCAGCTTTGCATTAAAGACTGTCCTGCCGGGGCGATTGAGCTGGTGGTTCTGGATAAAGTGAACAAGCGCTTTGTCATGCGTTATCATAGGGACCGCTGTGTATATTGTGCCCAATGCGTGCAAAGCTGTCGTTTCAACTGCCTGAATATGACTAATGAGCAGTGGGAACATGCGGCTTTGAGTAAAGAGCCTTTTGTTGTTCATTATGGCAGGGATGAGGATGTCCAATTTCTCCTGGAGAAGGCTGCTAAGGAAGGCGTTGAAGAATGCCCGGATCAGCCGACGGACCCTAACTAACACAAAATCATCCTCTTTCCTGGCAATTCTTGGTCTTGGCAATGAATTTAACGGTGATGATGCAGCAGGGGTGTGTGTCGCACGCGCCTTGCAAGAACGTGTTCCAGCATCCTCGCGAGTTCTAATCATTGATGCGGGGCTTGCGCCGGAGAACTTTACCGCCACTCTGCGCCGCTTTCACCCTGCGTTAGTAATCATGGTGGATGCTGTTGATATGGGAGAAATTCCTGGTTCTATTGCCTGCCTGCAGTGGTGGGAAGGAAAGGGCTGGAGCGGTTCGACACACACCCTGCCTCCAAACGTATTGGCGGAGTTTCTTATCCGAGAGTTGGGTTGCCGCATATTGTTGCTGGCTATTCAGGTCTCGCAAACAGCTTTTGATACGCCGCTTTCTGAACCGGTGAAAAAAGCTGTCGAGACAGTTGTGAGGGAGCTATCAGGTTGGATAAGTGAGCAATGATTTTTCCCCACACACTGTACAATGGTTAGGTGAATCAGTTTTGGATTTAGGAAGGAAAACACTATCATAAAGTGACATACTTCCTGATAATATCTACCAGATAGGATAAAATAACATACAAAACGGACAATATATTGTGAGCTGAGGATGGATACTTCTTTCATTGAGTTATCAGCAGAAAGAGAAAAAACCTGGGCAGCGTTGACCTCTGTGGTCGCTGCGGTGGGTTTAACGAGTTTTAAGATTGTCGTTGGCATTGCCACCGGTAGTCTTGGTATTCTGGCTGAAGCAGCCCATTCCGGGTTAGACTTGGTGGCAGCATTAGTGACGTTCCTAGCGGTACGTCTTTCAGGTAAGCCGGCAGATCAAGAGCATCGTTATGGTCATGGCAAAATTGAAAACCTATCTGCCTTATTTGAGACCTTCCTGTTGTTGATAACCTGTGTATGGATTATTTACGAGGCTATCAACCGATTGTTTTTCAAGGAAGTGATGGTTGAGGCTTCTATTTGGGCTTTTATTGTTATGGTGGTGTCCATTATTATTGATTTCTCGCGTTCGCGGGTGCTTTATCGTGCCGCTAGAAAACACAATAGCCAGGCTTTAGAGGCAGATGCGCTTCATTTTTCAACTGATATTTGGAGTTCTTCGGTAGTTATTCTGGGATTGATTGGTGTTTTGATTGCCAGAAAAGTTCCTGGTTTGCAATATCTGACTAAGGCAGATGCAGTGGCAGCTCTTGGGGTGGCGCTAATTGTAATTTATGTCAGCGTAAAGCTTGGGTTACGGACAATCCACGGATTGCTGGATACAGCGCCAGAAGGAATGGCAGAAAAAGTCAAGCAGGTTGTAGAGGCGCTACCCGGGGTGGTGGATTGCCACAATATCCGAATGCGTTATTCCGGACCTTACTTATTTGTGGATGTACATGTATTGCTGGAAGGAGGACAAACACTGGAAGAAGCCCACGCTTTGACAGAGGCGATTGAAAAAGCTATTTGCCAAGCGTTACCGGCTTCGGATGTAACCGTGCATCCTGAACCGGTATTACAAGCGGATGCGCCGCACATCGCAGAGCAAATTACCGATGCTGTGGAAGCACTGCCGGGTGTGAAAGATTGCCATGAGGTGCAAGCGCATTATCATGGTTCCAAGTTGTATATCAGTGCGCATGTCCTGCTGGATGGCGACCAGAACCTGAATGATGCACATGCGATCACTGAGAGTATTGAGAAAACCATCCTGAACCTGATGCCGGATGCAGAAGTGAGCATTCATCCAGAGCCAGCATTGATATCAGCGGAGTGAAGACACTTAAAATTTTTAGACCTTTAATTGTTCTCCAGCTAGCATTTCGATAATCCCAATCACGGCGGAATTGTCTAATTCGCCCATGCCTGCCTGAACCATCGCTTTGAACAATTGGGTGTGAAGCGAGGCGGATGGCAGGGGAATCCCGTATTCCTGTGCTGTTTCCATAATGATCCCCATGTCTTTTGACTGCATATAGGCTTTAAATTGAGCTGTTCGATTGCCAGCAAATAACCTTTGGGGTTTGACATCCAGTGTCCAGCATTGAGCGGCGCCGCCTTGAATGGCTTCAACCACTTTGCGGGGGTCAGCTCCAGCCTTTTGGGCAAAGATGAGCAACTCGCCCATAGCAACCATCTGCGCGGCGACCATAATCTGATTGGCTGCTTTTGCGATTTGTCCGGCACCAGTGTCACCTACGTGGGTAATGGTTTTCCCAATTGCTTCCAGTATTGGGCGCACTTCCTCCAGGACGTCAGCAGATCCGCCGACCATGATTGTCAAGGTTCCTTGTTCCGCGCCGATCTTGCCGCCGCTGACCGGCGCATCCAGGAATCGAATTCCTCGTTCTGCCAGACGGGCAGCAATATGACGGGCGGTGGCTGGCTTGATGGTGGAGTTGTCCACATAAATCAGGCCCTCATGCCCGCCAGCAATAATCCCATTGTCGCCAAGTGACACCTTTTCTACGTCAGGAGAATCTGGCAAGTTAGTGAATATTACATCCACCTGAGCGGCTACTTCGGCGGGCGTGGAAGCCGATTTTGCTCCCATAGCCACCAGTTCCTCAACTGCCGCCTTACTGCGATTATGAACCGTTAAAGGAAAACCGGCTTTCAGAATGTTTCTCGCCATCGGTTTTCCCATTAATCCCAGACCAATGTATCCAACACGTTTCATAAAAACCTCCTCGTTTATCAATTTTCACGCCGCCAAACGGCGGCGTGAAGGTATTAAAGAAATTTTTGATGAATCTTAAGGCGCCACGAGCAGGACATCGTCAAACTCAAACACAGCCGATTCGCCTGCATTGCTGATTCCGGCAAACAATGCAGTAATGCCACCACTTAGACGGCTGTCATCCAATGTATAGACAGTGGCGCCATTGATTTCAAAGGTGTACCGTTTTTGTCTGGCGATCATGGTAAGGGTGTTCCAGTTGTTTGGCTGAATGGCAGTAGATTTCGTACTATTCTTTAGGGTGGTCCAATTATTGTCTATCCAGACGTAGACGGAGTAGGTTTGAGGGACATCATCTACCTGAAATACATAGAATTCTTCATTGTCTTCGTTATACCGAAACACAAAGCCATATTGGGCATTTTGTGTCCCGCTAGCACGGCGGAACTCTGCGCTGAAGCCGAATTGTTCCAATGAAGGTGCGTCAGAGTATATGAAATCGTAGTGAATAAACCCCTTATTCGCTTTTAGCTCCCAAATCAGTTTACCATCCTCTATTCGCTTTTTCTGATAATTCCACTCATCTTCTTGTTCACCAAGGGGAATAATTTGATCGCGCTCAAAGTTATCACAGTAATATGGTTTCATATTTAGTTTTGCCAGGCTCGCGGAATTGATTTGACGGGCGCAGGCGTTTAATTCGTCGGCTATTTGTTGAGCAGTCTTAACAGTCACGTTGTAGATGGTAGTTATAGTACCAGCTTGAAAATCTGACTCGCCGTCATTGATTGGTTTGAGGAAAGTTGTCGTCTGAGTGATGGTATATTTTCCTGCCTTCCAGTCTTTCAGTAAAAGGTGACGGGTATGGCATTGCAACGATTCCTGTGTGGTGTACTGTCCAAACACGATGGATGGATCTACATTTCTGCCATTTATTGCGAAAACAATCTGCATATTAGATAGGTTGCTGTCAAGAATTTCTCTGGTTGTAGCACACCAGCCGTAATTGACAAAAGCCCGGTCGTTTTCCTTAAGCGTCACTGTATAGGTAAGCTTGCTCCCAACTCGATTGCGCTCTTCATAAGAGTAGCTTTCTTCTGCCAGAGCTCGTAAATTGGACACATCTTCATAAAGAGCATTGTTTGTTTCGTTGTAATCTGCAATTACCGGTCCTTCGACTGGCTCAGTCGCTAAAGATGCCTCGCGGGTTGGTGTTGCGATGACGGGTTGGGTTTTTGTCGAAGTGGTTACCATGACAATTGGTGCTGTTGCAGTGGCAGACTGTGGGAATAGCGGGATCAAGGCGCCCGCACCAATACATACTAGGGCGATTAGTGCAATCCCTCCCACAATACCGCCGATGACCAGCCAGAGGGTAAAATTTTTTCTCTTTGTTTCCTGAAGCTGGGGAGGGGCTTTCATGACCGGTTGTGAGGGTGTAGGAGCAAAAGCGGGTGGCGGGGGTGGCGCAAGGGGTTGTTGTTCCGGAATAATATATGGGGAAGATGGTGTCCTAACAGGTTGTGAGGGGGTTTCCGAAAGTGCGGGCGCAGAGGGTATTGATGACGGTTGTGGTTTCACAGGGGGTGGCGGAAAAACTGGCTGAGGCGTGGTTTGAGTGATGGTTGCTTCGAGCGCTTTGTCTTTCTTGATAGTCATTTGCTCGGTTTCAACCCGTGCCTGATAGAGAATTTTTTCCAAAGCTTTAGCAAAGGTTGCCATGTCCTGATAACGGTCCTCAGGTCTCTTTGCCAGAGCTTTAAAGATAATATTCTCTATTTCGACGGGAAGTTCAGGGACATATGTTGTCGGGCGCGGCAGAGGTTCTGTGATATGCTTGATGACCACTGCCATTGGTGTATCTGCTTGAAAGGGACGGCGTCCGGTGATCAATTCGTAGAAAACCACACCTAAAGCATAGATGTCAGCCCGTCGGTCAACCGGTAACCCCTGTCCCTGTTCCGGCGCCATGTATTCCGGTGTGCCAATTCCAACCCCTGTACCTGTCAATTGCAATTGACTGTCTGCTTCAAGGATTTTGGCAATACCGAAGTCAGTAAGCATGGGCTGCCCAGACTCATTGAGCAGGATATTGGCTGGTTTTACATCCCGATGAACAATATTCAGGTTATGAGCATAATCCAATGCCTGAGCAATCGGTAAGATTAATTTGATAGCTTCGGGCCAGGGCATGGGTTTTCCAAGTTTCGCTTTCAATGTGCCGCCTGGAAGATATTCCATTACCAGGTATGGCAAACCCCCTTCCTCGCCATAGTCATGCACTTTAACAATATTGGGGTGCGAAAGACGTGCCAGAGCTTTCGCTTCCCGCTCAAAACGCAAGAGGAACATCTCTTTATCATATTGACCAAAGGTGATGACTTTGATGGCAACGAAACGCTCCAGCCGAGTGTCAAATGCTTTATAGACGGCTGCCATTCCCCCTTCGCCGAGCTGTTCAATGATGTGATAGCGGCCCAGGTCCTTGCCTGTTAGATTCGCCATAATCTGCTCCTAAATTTATCAAAACGATAAGCCCAGTACAAAATTATTATACACTCAAGACATCCGAAAAATCATTCTGTTCAAGGACTACCTCATGGTTAATCTTCTGAAAAATGATTTGTTTCACTTTGCCCATGTTACAATCATCAAAAAAGTTAAGGATCAAAAATGGAGAGAAAAGTTCCCACGACTGCCTCAGAAGAAATTGAGCTGTATTTGCGAACAATTTATTCGTTGTTACGCTCAACGACAGACGTGCAGATTCGTACCTTAGAAGAGGTGCATACAGCCACAAATTCTTTGTTGCATCCTGGAGCGCGTAGCGAGCAGCCGGATGTTTCTGCCCTGATATATACATGGCTGCGTTTGCCGGACATTGTGCATGAGGTGCGGTCGGTCGTTATGGGGCAAAGCACGCAGGTTTTCGCCCGACATGGTTTTGTAGATGTTGAAAATTGGTGTGAAACACCGGCGCGTGCTCGAAGACGGCGCTTTTTGTTCGATGGACGGGATACACTGGCTTGTTTTATTGCCAGTCGTTCGGACATTGATGATCTGGTACCCTCTCTAACTGCTTACCAAATCGAATGGAATAAGCTGCACTGGCTGTTGAAGCAATGCCCACCGCGGTTGTTGCAGGAAAATCATCAGGTGGATTCGGAAGAGTTTATCGCGCTTGCGGAACATCTGAAAATGTCTTTGGATGACCTGACGCGATTACAAACAGTTTGGGGTAAAGATTTTCAAAAGTGGTTGTTGTTGATTGCCAAGAAGAAGATGGATTTGCGAATTCGGTTGCTCGAGGGATCATTGACCGAGTACTGGCGTGCGACGCGCGCCTGGCTGGATAACATTGAGCGCGAGTGCCCCGGATTGACTGAACGACCGGTGTACTTTATCTCCAGTAATACTCACAGTGTGGTCAATCTGTTGACTGGTTTTGCAGCGCAAAACCAAGCAAAGCTAATTCGCTTCCTGGAGCATAGCGATGACCGTGACCTGCTTCAGGAGTGGAATGATATTCAGAAAAATCAGGTGCCATCTAGCGCAAGCAATTTTTTATACTACGTACTTAAAAAATACCAGCAGACCCCTGAGGGGCAGAGCTTGATCATTGCTCAACGAGACTATGAGCGGGAACATGGCATCAAACGCGTGGCAAGTGTTCATACCCTGGATATTGAGGCTCAGGTCATTGATCTTTGTTGTCTGGATCCGCAGATGATTGACCCTCGTTTATCGCAGGATGATTTTGAGTTTCTGCGCGGGAGCGATGCATTGATCTTCAATATTGACTATCCCCTTGGCCTGGCTGCTTATAACATCTTGGCAAAAGTTGCTGAGCACTTTGGGCCAATTCTTGGGGTTTATGTTATGGGAAAAGCAGCCACAATGAATGGGCGAATTGGGGATGTAATGGTCCCAAATGTTGTACAAGATGAGCATTCATTAAACACCTATCTTTTTCAAAATGCTTTCACAGGGGCTGATGTATCGCCTTATCTGGTTTATGGGACGGTATTGGACAATCAAAAAACACTCAGCGTTCTTGGGACGTTTCTGCAGAATGCCGAAATTATGGATGTGATGTACCGAGAAGGGTATACCGATATTGAGATGGAGGCTGGACCTTACCTTTCGGCTGTGTATGAGATGTACCGTCCAAAACGACATCCCGTTAATGAAATTGTCAACCTGTATGGGGTACCATTTGATATTGGGATTTTGCATTATGCTTCAGATAAACCGCTTAGTAAAGGCAAGAACCTTGGTGCAGGGACGCTATCCTATTTTGGAATGGACTCAACTTACGCCTGTTCAGTGGCGATACTGAAAAGGATCGTTGAAAAGGAGCGTCAGCGGTTGAAAAGATTGTAACCGCACAAATAAGTGGTCAGGGACCACCTGTTTGACACGCAGTCCCTGACCCTCTTAAAATCTTCTCGTTATCTCTACAAATTTTTTATTTGATTATCCAGTCTTTCAGCGCTTTGGCGATAGGTTACCAGTTTTTCACGTTCTTTTTCCACAACGGCTGGGGGAGCTTTTTGTGCGAAGGGTGAGTTGAGTAATTGCTCTAGACGGGCAATCTGCCCCCGAATTTCTTCAAGTTCTTTTTCCAGCCGAACACGTTCAGCTGTGGTATCCACCATGCCCGCCAATGGCAAATAAATTTCAACTCCAGCGACAACCAGAGTAGCCGCTTCTTGTGGTTTTTCGGATAGTACTTCCTCAAGTTGGAAAGTATTCGCATCTAGATGTGCCAGCGCCTGAATAGTCTTTTGCTGCGCCTTAAGGACGTCTAATTTGTTGCCAGCAGCGATTAATGCGGGGATTTTCTTGCCCGGTGAAACTTTCTTCTCAGCGCGCAGGTTGCGAACAGCGCGCACGATGTCTTGAACGAGCGCGAATTCGGTCATCTTTTGCTCTTCCCAGCCTTCAGGCGGGTTGGCTTCGGGCCAGCGGGCAAGTATTAAGGCTTCTTCCCAGCCATGTTTGGGAGCAAAGCGATTCGAACGGGATTGCGCAGCTCGCTTAAGGTGCCCCCACAGTTCTTCTGTGACGTAGGGAGTATAAGGGTGTAATAGGCGCAAACAGGTATCCAGCACACGTACAAGAGTGTAGGCAGTGTAGTGAGCGCGATCACCGCCTTCAGCGAGCTGAAGCTTCGCAATCTCCACATACCAATCAGCAAATTCACTCCAGAAGAATTCGTAAATCTGCCGTCCAGCTTCGCCATACTGGTAGTTTCCAAACAATCGTTCAACATCCCGAACCAATGATTGCAACCTTGCCCAAATCCAGGAATCCGCCAATGTCCACTGTGGTTCGCTTTGTGGTTCTTGCGGTGCCTGCTCGATGGCACCGATGACGAATCGTCCAGCATTCCAGATTTTGTTTGCAAAATTACGATTAGCTTCGACTTTCTTGACGCTCAGGTTCATGTCATTGCCCGGCGTCGAACCAACCAACAGTGTGAAACGTAATGCGTCCGTCCCCAGTTCGTTCATAACTTCCAGAGGATCAATGACGTTGCCTTTGGTTTTGCTCATCTTCTGTCCATGTTCGTCGCGAATTAAGCCATGCAAGTAAACCGTATGGAATGGCACCTGACCGGTAAATTCCAATCCAGCCATAATCATGCGGGCTACCCAAAAGAATAGAATGTCATAGCCTGTTTCGAGCACGGAGGTTGGGTAAAAGTATCTCAAATCGGGTGTTTCTTCGGGCCAGCCCAAGGTAGAGAATGGCCAAAGGCCAGAGGAAAACCATGTATCCAACACATCTTCATCTTGATGGATTGCTTGACTGCCGCAATTCTGGCAGTGGGTTGGGTCGGTACGCATAACAGTCATCTCACCGCAGTCATTGCAGTACCAGACCGGGATACGATGTCCCCACCATAACTGGCGACTGATACACCAGTCCTGGATGTTTTCCAACCAGTTGTAGTACACTTTGGTGAAACGGTCTGGAATGATGCGAATACGCCCATCTCGAACAGCAGCCAGAGCTGCTTCTGCCAGGGGCTTAATGCGCACAAACCACTGAGTGGAAACCATCGGCTCGACAATCTCGCCGCCTCGTTGCGAGCGGGGTACGTTGAGCATATAAGGCTCTTCTCTAATAGCCAGACCTGCAGCGCGCATATCTTCCCAGATTTTCTTGCGGCACTCGAAGCGGTCAAGACCGGCATAGGGTCCACCGTTTTGGTTAATGCGGGCATATTCATCGAGGACACTGATAACTTCTAGTCCATGCACCTGCCCGATTCTGTAATCATTAGGATCATGACCGGGTGTGATTTTGAGCGCGCCGGTGCCAAATTCACGGTCTACATATTCATCTGCAATAACTGGGATTTGACGTCCCAGAATTGGAACAATCACCTTGCGCCCCAGATATTTTTGGTAACGCTCATCTTCGGGATGAATGGCGACGGCCGTATCACCCAGGATAGTTTCGGGGCGAACGGTTGCCACAGGGATATATTCACCAGGTTCATCTGCCAGCATGTATTTGAAATAATACAATGTGCCCGGCTCCTGGCTGTATTCAACTTCCAGGTCAGAAACGGCGGTCCGCAGACCCGGCGACCAGTTGATCATACGCGGTCCGCGATAAATCAATCCCTTTTCATACAGGCGCACGAAGGCTTCCCGCACCGCTTTTGAGAGACCCTCGTCAAGCGTAAAGCGGGTGCGTTCCCAATCACAAGATGCACCTAGGCGGCGTATCTGCTGAAAGATGATTCCGCCATACTTTTCTTTCCACTGCCAGGCGCGCTTGAGAAACTCTTCGCGCCCAATCTGCTCACGAGTGAGCCCTTCTTTTGCTAGAGCGCGCTCGACCTGCAGTTGTGTGGCAATTCCGGCATGGTCAGAGCCGGGAACCCAGAGAGTAGGGATACCCTTCATGCGGTGGTAGCGGATCATCAAGTCTTCCATTGCAACGAACATGGCATGGCCAAGGTGTAACTCGCCGGTGACATTTGGCGGAGGAATGGATATGACAAACGGCTTTTTGCTGGGATCAAAATCTGGTTTATTGGGATCGTTGGAGGGACGGAAGAAGCCGCTTTTTTCCCACCACTCATAAAGACGTTGCTCAGTGGATTTGAAATCGTAAGTTTTTGGCAATGAAAATTCAGACATCATACCTCCAGTGATTCGGATTCATCTTGCGAAATAGTGAAATAAAAAGCTCTTTCTTCCTTGAGGACGAAAGAGCTTTTCCGCGGTACCACCTCATTTCGCCGGATTCTCGGCGCACTCTTTCCCGAACAGCCATTCGGGATAAGCGATAACGGGCTTTCCCGTGCCGTTCTACTCTCCAGTTTGGATTTCTTCGGCAATCTCGTCAAGCGACTTCAGACAGTTCTACACTTTGGAGGCTTTCAGCCTTTTGGCCTCCTTCTCTGTCAGTCGAATTGCTGTCTTACTCCTCTTGACCTTTTCTCTTTATAAATTGTTGTCTCGATTATACGGAGAATGAGCAAAGGTGTCAATTGCCACATTCTCTGAACTCCGGACATGAGTTAGGAGATCAGGGTAAAAAAGGAGCCTCACAGCTGATAAGCATGATTTGGTCCAAACTATATCGGCAGGAGGCTCCCAACTAAGAAGCATCCCCATCATCTTCCCTTCATGTGCATTTATTTGATAAGCAACCTTCCCTCAAACGAGCGACTGAAATTGGACGGGCGATCCTGGCAGCGCTTGACCAGGATAGCTGCCAAAATGTGCGGCAGAGCGGCGCCGCCAGTGACAAGTGTATCCAGCTCGAAAGTCATCGCTGCCGGTCTGGATTCGCAGAACCTCAGTTATTTTCGCGCCTTTGCCAGGCTGAAAAACCTGCTGGGCGAACGTCCCCTGGCGCTCGACCGGGAGTTCGGTTACCTGGAGTTGTTGCCCAACCTGGTTGCAGAAGGGGGCAATTTCGTTATCCGTCTCAACCTCGGCGCTCAGCCGCTTAAATTTGGGATGCGGATGGAAAGGAGGTGGTTCCTTCCATCCCGCGTGGCGAAACCGTGATCTAGAATCAGGTTTGGTTCAAGGATAAAGTCTGCGTGAACCTGATTGGTGTATGGAACACGGGCTTCTCGTATGCACTCTGGATTATGACCAATCTGGATTCTGAGACCGCCCTGCGCATCTATCGTTGCCGCATGAAAATTCTATTCCTCAAGAAATCGGCAGGCCAGCGCCTGTCCAATCCCAAAAGGGCAACAAGTGAAGGTGTTATTCGGGCTTGTCCACCTTACTCTATCAGAAATGGTCGCTGCCACTCGCTGAGTGGCGACTAATCCTTGCCAACGCTTTAGCGGTTTTCATTACCATCGTTCAGGCTACTGTCCCACTCATGTCCGAAGATCAGAGAATCAAAGCTTGACAATCTGTCTTTACAGAGTATATAATAGTGTAATAATAACACAAATTGATCTCAGGAGAACTCTCGATGAGTATCTTTGATCGACAGCGTTTGACCAATGCAACTTTCAAACTTGATGTCTCCCGCATGAGAAAAGGCTGGTACACAGACAAATATTTTGTTAACATTGCCTATATGCTTACTGCCTTAGCTCGGCTAGGTTATACCTATCAGGGTCATGGCAGCCAGCTCCCGCCCGGAATTTCATCAGAAGGAGTTCATTGTGGCGACATCGAAGTTGAAATGCAATGGTTTACCCGTCGTGCGGGCAAAACCATTGTCGTGGGAGTGGATAAGGCTCTGACAATGCTCAAAGAATGCACCGGCTATTTTGAGGGCGATCAGTTTCATAATACCGCCGACCAGTTAGAAGTTTGGGCTGTGCATGATGGGTGTATTGTCGAAGGTAACGGCGATCCGATGAATGTCCAGCCAGTGATAAAAGTACGCGGACGTTACCGCGATTTTGCCATGCTTGAAACTCCTACACTGGGCATTCTCACCCGCGCCAGCCGCGTTGCGACTAATGTATATGAAACACTCAAAGCTGCCAATGGTAAACCCGTTCTTTTCTTTCCGGCGCGTTTCGACCTTCATGAGGTTCAGGCGGCTGACGGTTACGCGTATAACATTGCTGTTCAACGCTTTAACATGGATTACGCCAGTAAATTGGGACCTTTCGTCTCCACCGATGCTCAAGGTGACTGGTGGGGAGGTGCCGGCGGTGGAACCGTCGCTCACGCCGCCATTGCTGCCTTTCTGGGTGATACGGCAGAAGCCATGCTGGCTTTTGCCCAGATACTTCCCCCTCATATTCCACGCATTGCTCTGGTGGATTTCAATAACGACTGTGTTAGAGATTCCCTTTTGACTTGCAAAGCCATGTTTGACCGTTACGCCAGTTTGGTTGATGCAGGACAGCCAGAAGAGGCAGAGCGTTACAAATTTTACGGCGTTCGCCTGGATACAAGCGGTTCTCTGCGCGATGTTTCCGTCCCCCCGCTTGGCGACCCGGCGCTCGATTTGGGTGTCAACCCGCGTTTGGTGTTTCTGGTCCGCCAGGCACTCGACACTGCCTGGGAAAGCTGGGATATTCCTGCACGCTGGCGTGAGAGAGCGCGAGAGTATTGCCAAAATGTCAAAATAGTAGTTTCCGGCGGATTCACTCCCGAAAAAATTGCCCGCTTCGAGAAATTACGCGTCCCGGCGGATATTTACGCGGTGGGTTCGGCACTGTTTGACAATCATGGCCCGACGGTGACGGACTTCACCGCCGATGTGGTGCGAATCAAAGTACATGGTGAATGGGTGGATATGGCAAAAGTGGGTCGTCGAGCATGTGATAATCCAGACCTGGAACGAGTATGGTGATTACCCATTACGGGAATAAACAAGCACTACCCAATCTTCAATATTTTGTTTTTCAATCAGCACCATTCCATATTGCTCGGCGGCGCGTCCAACATCCGACGCCTGTTCATCTAGTATACCTGAAAGTACCAATCTTCCGCCTGCAGCTACCAGATGCGCCAACCCGGCTTCAAACAAACGCAGGATTACCGGTGCCAGAATATTGACAAGCACCACAGGCGCGCTGGCAATGGAAAACCGCTCCTGAATAATTTCTGCAACGGAGCCTGACCCACACTCTAACCTCTCCATCACCTCATTTGTAGCAGCATTTTCCAGCGTGGAACGAATAGCAAGTTCATCAATATCCACCGCAAGAGCATGCCTTGCTCCTAGTTTAAGAGCCGCGATGGACAAAATCCCTGAACCACACCCAATATCAATGACATCCTCGCCAGGGCTCAAGTACTTTTCCAGCATTTGCAAACAAAGTTGGGTTGTCGGATGGGTACCTGTGCCAAATGCCATGCTTGGGTCAATCTTAACCGCAATCCGCTCAGGCGGGGTTTGTTGTATCCAGGCAGGCAGAATCAACAATCGTTCGCCGATTAAGATGGGGTGATAATGCTGTTTCCATGCTGTCATCCAATCTTCGTCTGCAATGGTACGGTAGGTGGGGGATGGCAATTCTTGAATCTGACTCAGATGCCAGAGTGCTTCAGTGAGACGCTGGCGTTTTTCTTCAAGCCTAGCGTCAACAGGCAAATATCCATATACACGCACCGGACCTACAGGTGTGCCTTCATCCTCTGCATCGTTGTAAACCACACCGCTTTCCACCACCACTCCATTAGCAACAAAGCGAGCCATCACTTCTGCCACCGCCTCAGCCAGCTCACTGTTCAATGTTATGGAAACTTCTAGCCAGCGAGCCTCATCCACCCAGCACCTCTTTCAAACGATCCAGAAAACTCTTTTCTGCCGGCATAACCTCACTGCCCAGCGTAGAAGCCAGTTGTTGAAACAATGAACGTTGCTCGGCTGTTAGATGAGTGGGTATCTGGACATTCACAATGACCAGTTGATCACCTCTCCCATTACCCCGCAAACTGGGAACACCCTTTCCTTTGAGTGTGAAAATCTTGCCCGGCTGAGTTCCTGCAGGGATTTTCAGTTTTGCTGTTCCATCCACCGTTGGTACGTCAATCTCTGCACCCAGTGCTGCCTGGGCCACATTAATGGTCAAATCAAGCAAAATATCATTCTGTTTGCGGCGGAAAAATTTATGCGGACGGACGCGAATCTCAAAATAAAGATTCCCGTTTGGCCCGCCATTAACTCCCGGCTGTCCCTCACCAGCCAGGCGAATCTGAGTACCATTATCCACACCGGCAGGTACCGGCACAATCTTGCGCACCGTGCGCCGTTCTAACCCACGCCCGCCACAAGTTCGACAAGGTGTTGTGATGACTTCTCCTTTACCATTACAGGTCGGACAGGTCATTACCTGTACCATCGAACCCAGTAATGTCTGGCGAACTGTTTTGACCTCACCCAACCCACCGCAATTCACACAGCGAGAGGGAGAAGTTCCCGGTTCAGCACCACTTCCTTTACAAACGGAACACAACTCATCACGTGTAATCTCAACCTCTTTGTCAACCCCAAAGATTGCCTCTTCGAATTCCAGATTAAGCACGTAAGAAAGATCAGCACCACGGCGAGGTGCGTTTCGCGAACGCCGCCGGCTGCTCCCACCAAAACCGGCAAACCCAAATAAATCTTCAAAGAGATCGGCAAAGTCCATGGTTGTAAAATCTGGCACTCCACCCATCCCATTAATGCCTGCATGGCCAAAACGGTCATAGGCAGCGCGTTTTTCCGGATCAGAAAGCACAGCATACGCCTCGTTAATTTCCTTGAAGCGCTCCTCCGCATCTGGTTCTTTATTCACATCAGGGTGATACTTGCGCGCCAAATTGCGGAATGCCGTTTTCAATTCGTCTGGTGAGGCATTGCGGCTCACACCCAATACTTCATAATAATCGCGCTTTGCCATGTTGGTTTTATCATTCCGTTCCGACAATAAAATTTTCAGACATCCGAGGCTGTGCAGCCTCGGATGTCTCTATCGCCTTACAACTCTTTAAGGCCTCAAGCGTTACGAAACTCTCCATCGACCACATCTTCACCACCAGGCGAACCGCCCTGCTGTCCGGGAGCACCACCAACACCCGGTCCTCCAGACGGTTGTTGATACATGCTAGCGCCCAGTTGCTGAATCTCACGATTAAGCTCATCCGTCGCCCGGCGAATGGCATTCAGATCATCGCCGTTCATAATGTCTTTAAGTTTCTTGATAGCTTCTTCTGTGCGGCTTTTTGCATCTGCGGGAATTTTATCGCCGCTATCGCGCAAGAGTTTCTCTGCCGTATAAACGGCGTTATCAGCGTGATTGCGAGCCTCGATCAACTCCTTACGGCGACGGTCTTCTTCAGCATGGAGTTCTGCCTCCCGGCGCATGCGCTCAATCTCTGCTTCAGTCAGCCCGGAGGACGCCGTAATGGTGATGTGCTGGCTGCGACCGGTAGCTTTATCCTGGGCAGTCACTTTGAGGATGCCGTTTGCATCAATATCAAACGTTACCTCAATTTGCGGTACACCGCGCGGGGCTGGTGGAATCCCATCCAGAATGAACCGCCCCAGGGATTTATTGTCCGCCGCCATCGGACGTTCCCCTTGCAAAACATGAATTTCAACCTGCGATTGACCGTCGGAAGCGGTAGAGAAAATCTCACTCTTGCGCGCCGGAATAGTAGTATTGCGCGGGATGAGCGGCGTCGCCACGCCTCCCAAAGTCTCCACTGAAAGGGTCAAAGGGGTAACGTCCAGCAACAAAATATCTTTAACCTCTCCACCCAGTACGCCAGCCTGAATAGCAGCGCCAATTGCCACAACCTCATCCGGATTGACGCCCTTATGCGGCTCTTTGCCAAACAGACGGCGAACTGCTTCCTGTACTGCAGGCATACGGGTCATGCCGCCTACCAATACAACCTCGTTCACGTCCGAAGGTTTCAAGCCAGCATCGGAAAGCGCCCGATGTACCGGCTCCAATGTTCGCTCAATCAGATCACTGGTTAGTTGTTCCAACTTGGCTCGCGTCAAGGTCATCACTAGGTGCTTGGGTCCACTTGCGTCTGCTGTCAAATATGGCAGGTTGATTTCAGTCTGCATCACGCTGGAAAGTTCAATTTTCGCCTTTTCAGCGGCCTCTTTCAAACGTTGCAAAGCCTGGCGGTCCTGACGCAGATCAATCCCGTGCTCTTTCTTAAATTCTTCAATCAGATAATCCATAACCCGCTGGTCAAAGTCATCACCGCCTAAAAATGTATCACCTGCAGTGGATTTCACTTGGAAGACCCCTTCGCCGACATCCAGGATCGAGATATCAAAGGTACCACCGCCCAGGTCATACACTGCGATGACTTCATTTTTCTTTTTATCCAGCCCATAAGCCAAGGAAGAAGCCGTCGGCTCATTGATAATGCGCATCACCTCCAGACCAGCAATTTTGCCAGCGTCTTTCGTCGCATTGCGTTGAGCATCATTGAAGTAAGCGGGCACAGTGATCACTGCCTGTGTGACAGGCTCACCCAGGAATGCTTCGGCATCTGCTTTTAGCTTCGCCAGAATCATGGCAGAGATTTCCGGCGGTGAATACTCGCGCTCATCCAGCACGACCCGCACGTCACCATTCGGCGCTTTGGTCACTCTATAGGGAATGCGCTGCAATGCACGCTGGACACTGGGATCATCATAACGGCGTCCCATGAAGCGCTTAATTGAAAAGATAGTGTTTTCTGGATTAATGATCGCCTGATTGCGTGCTACGCGACCAACCAAACGTTCGTGATTTTTATTCACTGCTACTACTGAAGGACACAGACGTTCTCCTTCAGCAGTGGAGATAACAGTTGGTTCACCGCCCAGCATCACGGCGACAACCGAGTTGGTGGTACCCAGGTCAATACCAATGATTTTTCCCATAAAATGCCTCCTATCGTGCGACTCTCACCAGCGCCGGGCGCAACACCCGGTCACCGATTAAATAACCCTGTTGGCAAACCTCAATTACTTCACCACTTTTATGGTCCGGGCTGTCCTCATGTGAAATGGCTTCGTGTCGGTTCGGATCAAACATCTCGTTCTCCGCCGGGATGCGACTGATGCCTTCTCCTTCCAGAATGCCCTGTAATTTTCGGTAAATCAATTCAATCCCGGCTGCCCACTCAGCACCATCGCCTTCTGTTGGGCGGGTTTTCAAGGCGCGTTCCATATCGTCTAGAACAACCAGATATTTCTTCAGAATCTCGCCCGCCAGTGTTTGGGCAAGCATAGCCTGTTCACGCTCAATTCGCTTTTTATAATTGATAAAATCGGCACGTTCTCGCTGCCAGCCCTCAAAATACTCACTGGACTGCTGGCGCGCCTGCTCTAAAGCCTGTTTCATTTCTTCATACTCCTTTAAAGACACTTCAATCACTTCAGCAGTGCCTTGCTCTTCCCCTGTGGGCGCTTGTGTTTCTTCCACAGGAGGACTAACCACGGGTTCACCTAACACTTTTTTTGTTCGTGCTTTCTTACTTTCCTTTTCCATTCGACAGTCACCTCGTTATAAATGATCAGTCGCCCAGTGACTCAGCAACCATATCGCTGAGCAAGCTGGCAATAAAACGAACCGTTGAAATGGCTCGTCCATACGACATCCGTATTGGTCCTAACACTCCTAGCGTACCAGTAACCACACCCGGAGCGCCATAGCGCGCCAACACCATTGAACACTGACGCAGCTCATCCCAGGCGCCCTCACCACCGATCAACACCTGAACACCGCCAATGTTCGCGTTCAATACAGTACGTGAGAGCAAATCATATAACAATGAACGCTCCTCTAACAGCCGCAGGGCGCGTCGTGCCTCTGATGAGGCAGAAAACTCCGGTTCCGCCAGCACGTTGGTTAGACCATCCAGGTATACCTCACCTGAGGTCAGTGAATCAGCCTGATTCATATCTTCAACAACCCAATCCACCACATCTTCATCCAGCCCATGGAGCTGACCACGCATCTGTGTGACCTCGTCGGCAGTTTTCCCTTGGAGTAACTGTGTAACCCGAGCCGCCGTTTCAGAAAGCTGTTCTTGCTGAACTGGCTCAGGCAATGTTAACAAACGCTGATGAATACCACCCCCCGCCGTTACCAGCACCATTAACACCTGACGACCTCTTGTGGAAATTAATTCCAGATGTTTCAAGCGTGCTCGTTCGGGATGTGGTGCGGTCACCAATGAAGCTGCACGGGCTTGATGCGCCAAAACTGAAGCTGCCAGACGCATCCATTCGTCTATGTCATGCCGTGTCTGATAAAACTGATGACTGATCATGCGACGGGTGGCATCCGGAAGCTCAGTTTCACGCAGCAAACGCCCCACGAAATAGCGATAACCCTCCTCCGTCGGTACGCGTCCAGCAGAAGTATGCGGCTGGCGCAAATACCCCAGATCGGTTAATACCGCCATCTCATTGCGCACAGTGGCCGGGCTCATCTCCAAGTTATATTGCTCAACCAGATTTTTAGAGCCAACCGGCGCAGCTGTTCGGGTATATTCGTGTATTACCAGCGTCAAAATAAATTTTTGTCGTTCCGTTAACATCTTTACCTGTCATTTTTAGCACTCTCAATATCAGAGTGCTAAAACTCCGCATTACATCATACCATGCCTGCATCCTTGCGTCAAGAAACCCTGAATGTTTCTGATAAAATATTTATAATCCGCCCGGTCAAATGATTGACCCGCCATAGTTTTGCCTATACAATCATATTGGCTTCCTTATCGGTTGCAATTATTTGACCATCTGAAAGGGAAAATCTATGACCAAAATTCCTTTTCCTTCCAAACGTGCCCCAATTTACCGCGATATTCCCGATGAGCAATGGAATAACTGGCGCTGGCAGCTTGCCAACCGCTTGAACAGTAGTGAAGATTTTGACAAGGTACTGCAACTGACCGAAAGCGAGCGGAAAGCCCTTAATACTCAGGGATTGTTTCGGGTAGATATCACGCCATATTTTGTCTCATTGATTGATCCAGAGGATCCCAATGATCCCATTCGAAAGCAAGTCATCCCGACCGCTGAAGAAATTGTCCCCTTTACAGGTATGATGGAGGATTCTCTGGCAGAGGACCGTCACTCGCCTGTGCCTGGACTGGTACATCGCTATCCAGATCGAGTATTGATGCTGGTAACTACGCAGTGCGCTTCTTACTGCCGTTACTGCACCCGCTCACGAATTGTGGGTGACCCCTCTGCTACCTTCTCACGTGCCGAGTTTGAAGCGCAAATTGAGTACCTTATGCACACTCCACAAGTGCGTGATGTACTACTCTCCGGGGGCGACCCGCTGACACTCGCACCAAAAATCTTGGAGGAATTGCTTGCAAGACTGCGCGAAATTCCCCATATAGAAATCCTGCGCATTGGTACGCGAGTTCCAGTATTCTTACCCATGCGAATCACCGATGAGCTTTGCGAGATGCTACAAAAATATCATCCGCTCTGGATGAATGTTCATGTTAATCACCCCAACGAAATCACACAGGAGCTGGCACAAGCCTGTGATAAGCTGACCCGTGCTGGTATTCCTCTTGGCAATCAGGCAGTATTGCTGGCAGGGGTGAATGATTGTGTTCACATCCAACGTAAACTAGTGCAGGACTTAATCCGCATCAGGGTGCGCCCTTACTACCTGTACCAGTGCGATTTAGTGGAGGGTGCTGGTCACTTCCGTACTCCGGTTGCAAAGGGCATTGAGATCATCGAGGGCTTGCGCGGACACACCAGCGGCTTCGCCGTGCCGGCTTACATCATTGATGCACCCGGCGGTGGTGGAAAAATCCCTGTGATGCCCAATTATCAGATTAGCATGTCTGATCATAAGATTGTGTTGCGAAATTATGAGGGTTTCATCACCACTTACGAAGAACCTGTTGAATATAAACCTCATGACCCAAAAACCTGCTACTATTGCCAGAATAAGCGCCCTGAGCCTGGGCAGGAAGGTGTGCATGGTTTGTTGGACGGTCAAGATATGTTCATCAAACCTGAAGGATTTGATTCACTGCATAATCGCGGCGGTGGATTACACCGATTACGTTCAGATCAGCAAAAATGGAAGCCGCTTGGAATAGGTTCTGTTGATGAAGACAACCAATGAGAAATTAACGCCAAACCTGCCGAGAAGAGTAAAATAGTTACAAAATACGATAAATAAATAAGGAGAAACTCTTTATGCACTACCGCCGATTGGGACGTTCCGGTTTGAAAGTCAGCGAAATCTCGCTGGGAGCTTGGGTCACTTTTGGAACGCAAATTGATCAAAATATTGCTTCCAACTTAATTCATGCCGCTTATGATCAGGGTATTAACTTCTTTGACAACGCTGATGTTTATGCCAATGGTCAAGCAGAAATTATCATGGGTAAAGCTATCCGTGATCTGCCGCGCGAGGCATTGGTAATCTCAAGCAAGGTTTTCTGGCCCACCATGCCAGGCCCAAACGGGCGTGGTCTTTCGCGTAAGCATGTGGTCGAGTCACTGCATGCATCGCTCAAACGGTTGGAATTGGATTACCTCGACTTATATTTTTGCCACCGTTTCGATCCCGATACCCCTGTTGAGGAAGTGGTTTATACAATGGATACCTTGATCCGACAAGGCAAAATTCTGTACTGGGGTACTTCTGAATGGGAAGCTGCTCAGATTGTTCAAGCGTATGGTGTGGCACAGAGATACAATCTCGCTCCTCCCACCATGGAACAGCCCCAATACAATATGTTTCATCGAAAGCGCGTTGAAATTGAACTTTCTCCAATCTGTAAAGAGTTTGGTCTGGGGCTGACCACCTGGAGTCCGCTCTACTTTGGAATCCTGTCCGGTAAGTACAATGAGGGTATTCCTGAGGGTAGCCGTGCCTCTTTGGAAGATATGGCATGGATTCGCGACCGGATCACCCCAGATCGAATCGCTATTGTTCGCCAGCTCACTTCACTGGCGCAAGAATTGGGTGTTACAACTGCCCAACTTGCCATCGCTTGGTTATTGCGCCGTAAGGAAGTCAGCAGTGTGATCACCGGCGCCACACGTTTGGAGCAACTCGATGAAAATCTGGGTGCAGCCGAAGCCGTGGAACTGCTTACCGATGATGTGCAGGAACAAATAGAACAGATCTTAGGAAACACCCCAGAGTAGTCTCACCAAGTCTGGTAACTTTATCATGTCTACACAACAGACGCGGTCCCTGCTTATCATCCTCAGCCTTGGATTGCTCTACTTTATTACATTCATTCCTGTCAACCTGATGGGTGCCAGGGATGTCAACATGCTGGCGCTGTTTGAGGTAGATGAGTACGCACAGTACCCGCATGTTTTGAGGATGCTCCAATCGGGCGAGACCACCTATCAGACCCTGCGCAATTTCTTCATTTACCTGCACTACTTTTACGGCTATCCTTTCTACTTCTTTTCTGCGTTGGCATTGATGCCCCTCCGATCCAATTTTGGGCCTGGTTGGGAAAATCAAACCCAGCAAATAGTGCTGATTCTTCGACAGCTAATCAATGTTCTCCCAATGTTGAGCGCAGTGGGGTTGTTGGTGTATCTCCAGACCCGTTTGCGTTCCTGGTGGCGCTCGGCTGGGCTATTCGTTTTCCTGCTGGCTTGCCCGGCAGTGGTGGTTAATAATCTTTGGTGGCATCCAGACAGCCTGGTGTTCTTCTTCATTGTCTTGACATTCTTCTTCCTTGACCGTGATGATTTACGTTTTGGTAAGCACTTCTGGCTGGCAGCCGCTGCCTGCGGGCTGGCAATTGGCACAAAGCATTTGGGAGTTTTTTTTGTTCTGGCAGTTCCAGCTTACCTCGTCTCGGGTATCATTGCAAAACGATTGACCCTGAAAAAAGCAGTACGCAATGGCGCACTTTTTATCCTTGTGATGTTACTGTCCATCGTCATTTCTAACCCACTGTTGCTTTTACCTCAAGAACGTGCTGCGATCATTTCCACCCAGGTCGCTCAGTTCCGACAAACCTCAGTGGGCATCCTGACCGCAAATACCAGTTCATTCTTTGAGAAAGGCAGTTATCCGGAAGACTTTCGCATCCATTATGGGGAATGGTTCTTTGTCCTGCTGAGCTTCCTTGCTTTGGGAATTGGCATCGCCCGATCAGAAAGCCGCCGTCTGAATGTTCTGATACTGGCATGGATCATACCACTGGCGCTGGTTTTGCTTAATGTTGGCACACGCCGTACGCACTACTTTCTGCCGCTCATTCTGCCACTGTACTCCTCGCTGGTTCATTTTTTTCCTGAAACAATCACTATTCCGAAAAGAAATGCCTGGGTTGCTCTGCGCAGTCGCACCATCCGCCTGTTACGCTGGCTGATGATCATCCCCGCTATTCCGATGCTTTTTCAATTTGCGCTTTTCATCACAACAGATGTGACAATTTACTCGCGCCATCTATGGCGCGAACTGACCTCACCCAGCCTAGCATTTTATCAGAGTTTACAAGATGTCTTGAAACCGATGCCTCAGCCCCCGCGAGTTGTTTATCGAGACTGGCGTATTTATTATCCGGGACAGCCGGGGCAACAGGTTGAGATGAACTGGGATATGGCAACCTACCCATATATCCGCGACTTGAAACCGGATTTAATCCTGCTGGAACACGAGAATCTGGCACTGTTTTCCAAGCCTGAAGTAATCGAAAAAGCTGCCAATCCGGGCAATATGCGCCTAATCCATGAGTTCTACCGCGACGCGGCGCTGGATACCGTCGAAGGTTACCGAACTGTCTATCAGAACAGCTTTGCCAGCGCGCTGATTAGTGAAGCTCTCTTCAACCAATACTTCAAAAATCCTTAAAAATGGAACCGGACGGGGTATAAGAAATGGCCCCATCCGGTTTTGTATTTAATCTCTATTGGCTTCTAATTTTCGCACCCAGTTCCTGTTCCAGCCTTCGGATAATGCGCTGACGCACCTGTGCGGCTTCCTGATCGGTCATTGTCCGATCAGGCGCCTGATAAGTCAGGCTGTATGCCATGCTCTTTTTTCCGGCGCCGATTTGTGAACCGCGGAAAATGTCAAACAAACGGATTTCTGTCAAAAGCTTGCCGCCCGCTTGTTGAATCACCGCTCGGACCCGCTCAGCCGGAACATTCTCATCCACAACAACTGCAATGTCTTCCAGAACTGGCGGAAAGACTGGCACCGCCCGTGTTTCATACCGTTCTGGCATGAGGTCTAGTATGGAACTCAGATCAAGCTCTGCTGCTAGCACCGGCGCTGAACCAAACTCATAGCGTTCCTTGACCAGCGGGTGTAGTTCCCCAAACACCCCAAACGTAGTCTCTCCTGCACAAATGCGGGCACACTTTCCTGGATGGTAATACGAATGCTCTATCGGTAAATACTCAACTGGATTGATATGAAGGGCATCAAACAATGCTTCCAAAATACCCTTGAGATCATAAAAATCGTATGGTTCTCCAGCCGAACGATCCCATGCCGCCGGGTTTCGTTCGCCGCTCAACACAATAGCCAGGCGCGCCTGCTCGACAGGCAAAGCCTTTTCTGCTACCGGTAAAAACACCGGTCCAATCTCAAATAGTGCCAACCGATCGCTCAAACGACTGTTGCGTTCCGCTACTTCCAGAACTGAAGCCAGCAAACTGCGCCGCAATACTCGCCGCTCTGGTGCAATCGGATTCGCCAGCTCAACATACGGCGCATTTGCAACTTCCAGCAAGCGCGCTTCCCGTTCTGGTGCAGTCAAACGATAGGTGACTATCTCCTGCAATCCCAAATTTACCAGTGTGTCGCGTAGCTGTTCTTCGCGATCCAATAGTGGATTTCCGCGTTGCGGCGGTAAACTATCTGACAGGCGTGTTTCTGGGATCACATCATAGCCATAATGGCGGGCAATTTCCTCAATCAGGTCAGCCTGTCCAACCACATCACTGCCGATGTCCAGACGATGTGGGGGCGTTTTTGCTAAAACCACACTGCCATTTACTGTGCACTCAAACTCCAGCCGCCTTAAGAGAGCAGCAATCTGTTTAGCACTCAACGCGATGCCTAAGTGGCGCTGAACATCTGCCTCCGAAAGGGTAACTACCGGATCAACAGCCGGCTTGGGATAAGCATCAACAAATCCTGCTGCAATCTGTCCGCCGCTCCAGGCCGCCATGCGATCCAAGCCAAGTTCCACACCTTCCAGCGCCAGCGCAGGGTGAATACCGCGCGCAAAGCGATAGGCTGCCTCAGATGATAATTTTTGTGCCGCGACCGTTCGCCGGGTGTTTATAAAATTCCAGGTAGCACCTTCCAAAAGAACATTGCGCGTCTGTTCGGTTACCTCACTCTCTAAACCGCCCATCACACCTGCTAGAGAAAGTGCCCCTGCAGTGTCACAAACCAGAATAGTGAAGTCATCCAGTTTACGCTCGATACCATCCAGCGTGGTGAGAACTTCGCCCTGTTTCGCAGCACGTGTGATGATCGTGGGGGCTTTACCGTCAGCGCGTTTGACCAGCACATCATAGTCAAATGCATGCAGAGGTTCACCTAGTTCCAGCATGACATAGTTAGTAGCATCCACAATACTATTGATTGGGCGCATGCCTGCCAGTCGCAGGCGACGTTGCACCCAGTAAGGACTTGGGCGCGGCACTGCACCTCGTAAAAGTCCAACCACAAAACGCGGATTGAGGTTGGAATCAGTGATCTGAATTGCCACCTGGCCTTCAATAGATGGTCCATCCATTGGTTGCGTGCGTTTCGGTTTCCGTAAAGGCTTATTGGTCAGAGCAGCCAATTCGCGCGCCACGCCTACAATACAGGCATTGCGAATCATATTGGGTAGAATGCTGATGTCAAACACGGCGTCGCCCATATAATCCACCAGCGGCATCCCGGTTGGTGCATCATCATCCAAAATAATCACGCCTTCGTGTTCATCTGAAATACCCAGTTCTTTTTCCGAACACACCATTGAGAAGGATTCGAAGCCGCGAATTTTTGTGCGTTTCAAAGTGGTGAGTACTTGCCCGGGCTGATGACCATCATAAATTTTTGCTCCCTCGCGGGCATAGGCAACCTTTAAGGGTTTTTCCAACGCGCCTTGCCCCTTATAGGGGTAAAGATTAGGCGCACCGGTTAGGATAACCAGCTCCTGAGTACCATCGTAAAGACGGCAAAGTACTAGACGATCAGCATTGGGGTGTGGCATCACCTCATTGATTTGTGCCACAACAATCTTATCGGTTTCCCAGCTCAAACCAGTAAAGCGGAATTCGTGTTGCTCCTGTACAGGCATCGGCAACCCGACCAACCGTACTTCGTCCACCTCAAGCCCAAGCATTGTCAGGGCACGGGCAATTTCATGCAAAGGCATGTCAATATCTACATAATCTTTCAGCCAGGATAGAGGAACTTTCATGACATCATCTCCTTCAGGGGTTTCAAGCTGGCTCTAGAACTGTGTTAAGAACCGTACATCATTCGCCCAGAAATAACGAATATCTTCGATGCGGTGAAGCAACAGAGTGATTCGTTCCGGGCCCATGCCTGCGGCAAATCCGCTGTACTGGCGCGGGTCATAACCGCCGTTCTGCAGGACAATCGGGTGAACCATGCCACAGCCCATGATTTCCAGCCACCCAGAACCCTTACAAATCTGACACCCTTTGCCGCCGCATACAAAACATTCTACATCCATCTCGGCGCTCGGCTCAGTGAAGGGGAAGTAAGAGGGGCGCAGGCGCGTACGCGCTTGAGCGCCAAACATGCGCCGAGCAAAATCGTTCAGCGTGCCTTTCATATCGCTGAAAGTGATCTTGCGGCCTACCGCCAGTACTTCGACCTGATTGAACTGAATCTCAGAGCGCGCGCTGATCTGCTCATATCGGTAACACATCCCTGGCAGGATGACCCGCACCGGTTCAGGCGCAAACTCGCGCATGGCATGAATCTGTCCCGGAGAGGTGTGCGTGCGCAAAATCACGCCTGGGCGGGTGGTGTGAAAAGTATCCCACATATCGCGGGCGGGATGATATGCCGGGATGTTTAGCAACTCAAAGTTATATTCATCCGTCTCAACATCGCGAGAGCGGTAAATTTGAAACCCCATATCAGCGAAAATGCTGTAAATTTTGCGCAGTGTCTGCGTGGTTGGATGCAGCCGCCCCCTAACCGGCTGGCGGCCGGGTAGGGTAACATCCAGACGTTCGCTGGTCAGTGAACGTTCCAAAGCTAGTCGTTTGAGCTGCTTTGCGCGCGCCTCCAGTGCGGCTTCCAAAGCCTGCTTAACCTGGTTGGCACGTTGACCAATGCGGGGGCGTTCTTCTTTCGGCACCTCGCTCAGATGACTGAAAATCTGCATGACCGATGAATGGCGCCCCAGATGTGCCACACGCCACTCTTGTAAAGCCGCCTCATCCTGCACCATTTCCAGCGCCCTCAATGCACTTTGTTGAATTTGCTCCAGTTGCTCAATGATCGTTTGCCCTTCTGGCATATCAACCTCCACAACCAAACATCAAAGTTCGCACTTACACACAGGCCTTACCATCAGCCTGGCTTTAACTAACATCCGCATTTCAAAAACAATCCCCGTCCCATCAAGGGACGGGGAAATCCGCGGTACCACCCTTGTTGGCTGCAAACGCAGTCCACTCGACCCAACAACTGTCTTACAACAGCGATTGGCGGCGCACGATAACGCGGCGCTCAGCGTCCCGAACTACTGGCTCGAAACTCGAGCGTTCCCCCGGGCGGCTCGGGAGGGAACTTCAACTGGCTTCCCTCGTGCTGGGGTCTCAGTCTCAGCCCCTGCTTCCCTGTCGGCTTCCGCCAGCCTACTTTCCTCCGTCATTGCCTTCTTAATTTCTTTTTATGATAATTATCATCAAACAAGCCAAACTGTCAAGGGAGGTGCTACCCGCGCACATGATAATCACCTTCTACAACCCACTTATACGTAGTTAGTTCTTGCAATCCCATTGGCCCGCGTGCATGTAATCTTTGAGTTGAAATCGCTACTTCAGCACCTAGCCCAAACTGACCGCCGTCGGTAAAACGCGTGCTGGCATTGACATAAACTGCCGCCGAGTCCACTGCTGCTATGAACCGTTCTGCATGTTTACGATTCTCAGTGAGAATACCATCCGAATGACCGGTAGAATGAAGAGTAATGTGCTCAATAGCTTCTTCCAGATCATCCACAATCCGAATACCCAATACCAACGAGAGCCATTCGGTATCAAAATCATGTTCCCCAGCCAGCTCTACTACGTCAGCAAACTGCCCATGTAGAATAGCAAATGCTTTATCATCTGCTTTAAATCGCACACCATCTCTCTTCAGTAACTTAACCAGCTCAGGCAGAAATTGCTCTGCAATTGAACAATGTATCAGAACAGTATCCAGTGCGTTACAAACCGTCGGGCGTTGTACTTTGGCATTTTGAATCACCTTCAATGCTTCAGAAAGATTGGCACTTTCATCCACAAATAAATGGCAAATTCCAATTCCACCGGTGATAACCGGGATACGGCTGTTTTGTTTGCAAAATTCGTGCAAACCTGCCCCACCGCGCGGAATGACCATATCCACATATTGATCTAAGTGCAACAAGTCATAAACCAGTTGCCGGTCTGGTTCATCAATAAACTGCACTGCTGCCAACGGCAGCCCGCTCTCTTCTAATCCCTGATGAATTGCTGCCACGAGTTGCCGGTTGGTCATGATAGTCTCACTGCCCCCACGTAGAATCACACAATTGCCGGACTTTAATGCAAGTCCGGTAACATCTATGGTCACATTCGGACGCGCTTCGTAAATCACTGCCAACACGCCCAGAGGAACGCGCCGCTTATGGAGGCATAAACCGTTTGGTAGCCGCCGCGCCTCGAAAACCTCACCAACCGGGTCGGGCAACTCTGCCACTTGCCGTAAATCAGCGATCACACCCGCCAGCCGGCTCTCGTTAAGCATCAGACGGTCAATCATCGCTTCCGAAAGTCCCGCAGCCTGCGCTTTCTCTACATCTTGCAGATTGGCAGCCAGAATATTTTCTCGCCATGCCCATAAGCGGTTAGCGATCATGCGCAGAGCGGCTTTTCGCTGTTCAGAGCTAATCTGTGCCAGTTGATGCGCTGCTTGTTTTGCTTGTCGTCCCATTTGTTGAATATCCATCACTCACCTCTAAAGAACAACCAAATTATTGCGGTGAATCACTTCATCACCAAAGGTATACCCCAGAATCTCCTCTATCTCAGAAGACCGCCGTCCCCGAAAAGCCCTGACATCCTGTGCCGGATAATTGACTAATCCCAATGCAACGACCTTGCCAGCAGTGTTAACTACGCGTACTGTATCGCCACGATCAAAATCCCCTTTCACGTCAACAATACCTGGCGGTAGAAGACTGCCTCCCCTTCCCAGCGCCCGGCAGGCACCAGCATCTACTACAATCTCATTTTCCACATTGCCACCTGCAAGAATATAACGCTTGCGCCCTTCCAACTTATTGGTAACCGGGAGAAATTGAGTGCCAATTGTTTCACCGCGCGCTATCCGCAACAGTATGTCTGTTTCATCCCCTTTGGCAATGTACACCGTGGTACCGCCATGCCGAGCCAGATCTGCCGCCTGCAACTTAGTCACCATTCCGCCTGTACCTAAACCATTATGAGTGTCCCCTGCCGCCCGCCAGATTTCGTCCGGAATTGCCCCAACTTCCACGCGCCGAATCAGACGAGCTTGCGGATTCTGGCGCGGGTCATCAGTGAACAGCCCCTCTTGGTCGGTCAACAACACCAGCAGGTCCGCTTCAATTAAGTTTGCAACTTGTGCAGAAAGACTATCGTTATCTCCAAAACGAATTTCCTCTGTAGCCACAGTGTCATTTTCGTTAACAATTGGGATTATCTTATGCGCCAGCAGGGCATCGAATGTATTCCGCGCATTAAGGAAACGCCGTCTGTCGGTAAGATCAGTTCTTGTTAACAGTACTTGGGCTACCTTTTCGTTATAAATAGCGAAAAACTGCTCATAGATTGCCATTAGACGCGGCTGCCCAACCGCCGCCAGCATTTGCTTAGCGGGAATGAAACTGGGCAAAGTCGGATAACCTAAAGCCTCTCGACCCGCTGCAATCGCGCCGGAAGAAACCAGCACCACTTGATGCCCCTGACTGCGCAGGGTTGCAACCTGTCGGACAAGATCAATAAGTCGAGGCGTAAACAAGCGTTTTGTTCCCTCGGTCAGTGTGGATGTTCCAAGTTTGACAACAATTCGTTGCCCAGTCATAATAACACTCCAGTTTTTAATACGCTTAATCATACCAGACAAAAAACGATAGACGAATAAGAATTTTGCGCTCCTAAAATCCCAAACTATTGACATTACAGTAATTAAGAGTATAATTAGTGTCAACAAAACACTATATCAATTGCATTCCTCTTGTCCATATGCCGGCAAAGATAAATTGGAGTGAAAGAAATGAACGCTCAACTTGCTTTTTCTGAAAATCAATCTTTTCTGAATTACCTAGAAAAATGGTTGTCCGAACTACCCATCCTCAATATCCAAGAAACCATCCCCCAACCTGAAAAATCTGCCATTATTTCTGTGGACATGATTAAGGGATTCTGCAACCTAGGCCCATTAGCTAGCCCACTGATTTATGCTATTGTGCCATCCGTTGTGCAACTGCTCAAAACCGGGTGGGCACATGGTATTCGTCACATTCTGTTTTCGCAGGATGCCCATGACCCGCAGGCAGTTGAATTTGCTGCTTACCCACCGCACTGTATCAAAGGTACACCAGAAGCGGAAACTGTGGATGAATTAAGAACCTTGCCCTTTTTCAACCAGATCACCATCCTGCAAAAGAACTCAACCTCATCTGATGTGAATACCGAGTTTCGAGAGTGGCTAACACAACGTCCCCAGCTGGATACATTCCTGCTGGCAGGCAATTGCACAGACATTTGTGTCTATCAGTTGGCAATATTCCTGCGCGTAGATGCAAATACTGCCCAAAAACCACGCCGCATCATCATCCCAGCTGACTGCGTTGCCACCTACGACTACCCATTAGAAATCGCTCAGAGTCAAGGGGGGATTCCCCACCCCGCCAATCTGCTCCACGCCATGTTCCTTTACCATATGGCACTCAATGGCATCGAGATTGTCAGGAGCATTCGGGAGTAAAAAAGCGCCGGCTTCCCCGGCGTTTTTTATTCTTGATCAATTCCGACCAGCGGATGATTTTACCCTAATGAGTGATGGTATACTTCAGAACAACGCTATTCTTTGTAACTTCCAAAGCTTCTTATTCCAGAAAACCGGGATACAATTTTGGTAACACCACTTACTTCCAAAACCAATAACACGGCTTACCTGCGTTATCAACAGGAACGAATCGCTCACTGGGATCATATCGCAGAACTTTTGAGCCACTGGAAAGGTTGGGGGGAATTTTACCATCGTTATCTGGAAAAGATTTATCGATTCCAGATACCCCCAGGTCAGCGGGTTTTGGAAATTGGCTGCGGCAGCGGCAATTTACTCGCCGCGCTTCAGCCTTCTGTCGGTGTTGGTGTGGATATATCAGAAAAGATGATTGCCCGTGCCCGCAAACAGCACCCTGAATTGCGCTTTATCCGTGCAGATATCCACGAGCTTGATCTTGATGAGCCCTTTGACTTCATCATTCTTTCCGACACTTTGAATGAACTTTGGGATGTTGAACTGGCGCTTAAGAAACTGGCGTCTATGTGCCTTTCATCTACCCGCCTTTTCTTCAACTATTATAGCCGGCTATGGGAGTTGCCGCTCAAAATTGCTCGTGCGCTGAAGCTTGCAACACCTGCATTGTATCAAAACTGGCTGACTGTTGATGATGTTCATAATCTTCTTTACCTAACGGATTATGAAGTCATACGCGACTGGCAAGAAATTCTGTTACCTCTTAACATTCCCTTGCTGGCGCCGGTTTGTAATAGCTTTCTGGCGCGGTTTTGGCCCTTTATGCACCTCACATTGACCAACTTCACGTTGGCGCGACCGCGTCCCTCTCATCCAGCAGGCGTTTCATCTTGGCGTGTTTCCGTGATTGTTCCGGCGCGCAATGAAGCCGGCAACATTCGCGATATTTTCGAACGCGTTCCAGAGATGGGTAGCGGTACAGAATTGATCTTTGTTGAAGGCCATTCAAAGGACCAGACCTACGAAACCATCGAGCGCCTGATCCCAGAATATCCTCATCGACAGGTGAAATTATTGCGTCAGCCGGGCAAAGGTAAAGGTGATGCCGTGCGAGCCGGCTTTGACGTTGCAACGGGCGATATTCTCATGATCCTTGATGCCGACCTGACTGTTCCGCCAGAAGACCTGCCACGCTTCTATGATGCGCTTGTTTCCGGCAAGGGGGATTTTATCAATGGTGTCCGGCTGGTTTATCCAATGGAAAAAGAAGCCATGCGTTTCTTTAACCTGCTGGCCAATAAATTCTTCAGCCTTGTGTTTTCATGGCTATTGGGACAGCCGATCAAGGATACGCTCTGTGGCACAAAAGTGCTCTGGAAGTCCGATTACCAGAAGATTGCTGCCAACCGAGGTTACTTTGGAGAGTTTGATCCTTTCGGCGACTTCGATTTGCTCTTTGGAGCAGCAAAACTCAACCTCAAAATTGTAGATATGCCTATCCGTTATCGCGAGCGTACATACGGGACAACCAACATCCAGCGCTGGAAACATGGCTGGCTTTTGTTGCGTATGGTTGTTTTTGCCGCCCGTCGGTTAAAATTCGTATAAGACGTTATGGAACAGCAATCTCCCCTTTTCCTGCCAGCCGCGCTGACTGTGTCCGAATTAACGCGTTACCTGCGTCAACTTATGGAGAATGATGAACTTCTCCAAGATATCTGGGTCTATGGCGAAATTTCCAATTTTAAACGCCATACCTCTGGACATATTTATCTCACCCTAAAGGATAGCGAGGCATCCCTACGCGCAGTCATCTGGCGCAATATTGCTGAGCGCATCAAGCTGCCCTTGCAGGATGGTATGGCAGTGGAAGCACATGGCTATATCAGCATCTATGAGCGCGACGGTCAGTACCAGCTCTATATCAATATGATTCGTGCCGCTGGTGAAGGAAGACTGTTTCAGGAATTTTTGCGGTTGAAAGAGCGATTGGCGGCAGAAGGCTGGTTCGATGAAGAACGCAAGCGTCCCCTGCCACAACGCCCGCACAAAATCGGCATTGTCACTTCACCTACTGGTGCCGCTCTGCAAGATATGCTTAATACGCTGAGTCAGCGCTACCCGCTGGCAGAAGTGGTCATTGCTCCCTGTCTGGTACAGGGCCTGGAAGCCCCAGATGATATTGTACGCGCTCTGCGCAATATTAACCGGCTGGAGCAGCCAGATGTGATTATCCTTGCTCGCGGTGGCGGTTCACTGGAAGATTTGTGGGCATTCAACGATGAGCGCGTGGTACAGGCTGTCGTCAAGTCAGCTGCGCCGGTGGTGAGCGGTATTGGTCATGATACTGATTTCACACTGGCTGATTTTGCAGCTGATCAACGCGCCCCAACCCCAACTGGCGCAGCGGTAATGGCAACACCGGATAAAACCGAATTGATGACCGAAATTGAAACTCTTTGTCACCGCCTGAACCAATATCTTGAAACAACAATTGAAAACGAGAAATCCAGCCTGAGTGCACTCAGCCACCGCCTTGGACGCGTCTCGCCTCTCTGGAAAACACAGAACGAATTTCAACGTCTTGACCAGATTATGTGGCGTATTGAACGTGCCATTCAACACCAGTTAGATATTCGGCGTACCCGCTGGTCAGGTGTGGAAAAACAACTGCAAACCCTGAATCCGCTGGACATTTTGCAACGCGGCTTTGCCATTGTGACCAAAACCGATGGCACGCTGGTGCGCAACTGCAGCGATGTAGAAATTGACGAAGAGCTGAATATCCGCCTATCCGACGGACAAATCGGGGCTCGCGTTACACAAAAAGAATAATCATCCGGGAGGAAAAATGTCCGCTTCACCCGTTCCTGTTGAACAACTCTCTTACGAGCAAGCCTTTGCCGAGTTGGAAAGCATTGTGGCTTCTCTGGAAACAGAACAAAAGTCTCTGGAAGAAGCGATTGCCCTGTTCGAACGCGGCCAATTGCTGGCAAAACACTGCCAGACCTTGCTGGAAAATGCCGAATTACGCATCCGTCAGCTCAGCAAACCAGAAGAGGAGGAAAATACAGAGGGGTAATCTATGGGCTCAGATCTTATGGGCAATTACATTCTGTTGGCAGGATTAACCGCCTGGGTGCTGGCACAGCTCCTGAAGATTCCCACTCATTATCTGGTCAATCATGAGTGGAATTTTGGGTTAATTTTCACCAGCGGCGGCATGCCCAGCTCTCATACTGCTCTGATGACCTGCATAACTCTATCCATTGGACTTTATGACGGGTTCGGCACACCATTGTTTGCGCTTGCTTTCGCCATTTCTATGATCGTCATCTATGATGCAGCCGGTGTGCGCCGCCAGGCAGGAATTCACGCCCAACGTATCAACGTACTTGTGCGTGAGCTTTTAAGCGGTCACCCGGTTTCCCAAGATTTACTCAAAGAGGTGATCGGACATACCCCCCAACAGGTTATTGGCGGGATAATTCTGGGTACTGTAGTTGCTTTAATATACTGGTTACTGTTGTCGTGAGTTTTCTATCCAAAGCCTAATTCTCCAAGAATCTGCTCCGTCTTTCGCCTAACACCAGCGCGAACGCCCAATTCTTCCCAAAAGTGTTGATCATAGCGCCTTGAACGCACTGGGATCGGCATTGGTACACCCCAGCCCAGCAGTAATACCTCTTCCTTCGGCTGCAGACGCGCTAGCATTCCGCGCAGTGCCTCGCGGTTTGCCAACCCGGAAAGTACCGACTGAATATCTGCATCATCTCCCAGCCAGCCTGAGATGCGCGTGCCCAGTTGGGACATCACCTCATCATCAATTTGCGAAGGGCGCTGGTCAATAATCAATAGCGTCACATAGTATTTGCGCATCTCGCGCGCAATCGTACTGAAGGTCGTTTGGGCAGCCATCTCGCGGTTCAGTAACTTGTGTGCTTCTTCCACTACGATCACAAGCTGACGCGGTTCCTGACCGCCACGACTGCGGTACTCATTGGTCCGCTGCTCCCAAATTTGGCGCAGCTTGCGGGTAAGCAAATTGGTCACCAACAAGTAGTCCAGATCAGCCTCGTGCTTGCCAAAGGACAAAACAACATGCTGCCCGGCATCTAATGCCCTGACAATCTCTCCTAAAGAGTCAGCAGCGGTCTGTTCCACTATGTAAGGCTTATTAAAAACGCGTCCTAGTTTAGAATGTAGAGCCTCCGCTGCCATCACCGAAATCCCTGCGCGGTTTGCCCAAGCTGCCACGCTGTCAGGATGCGGTACTTTCTTGCCTTCATCGTTCTCGACTTGCAACTGGTTCATATTCTTAAAGGCGTGAAACCATTTCTCACGCCCAAAAGTGGTAATCAGTGCCTCCAAAGTGGTGGGGGTGGTCTCTTTGAGGTTAAGCTCTCGGGTGAGCATTTCAATATCTTCCGGCTGGATGTCTTCTTCAGCAATTTCCAAGTGGAAATCAGGCGCCTGACCACGAATTGAGGCCGTCCTACCCAGCGCAACCACGCGCACCTTTTGCGGGAACGCCGTTCGCAGACCAGTCACGCGCTCGCCGGTATCTGAAGCAGTATCATCAAAACCATATTCATTATGCATGTCAAAGACCAGCACTGAAGCCTTTGCATAGTGGATTAACCCCGCCAGCAAAATGCGCGTCAGGAATGATTTACCTGTGCCAGTGGCGCCAAAAATACCCGCCGAACGCTGAACAACTTTTTCCAGATTAACACAAACCGGATGTCCCTGTTCCCGAGTATAACCAAGAACAAAGTTGCCTTCCTTCGCCGGATTGCCAAAAATCGTCGCCACGTGCCCTGCATGAGCCATAAAGACAGAAGAATGATGTGAAGGAACGGTTTTGATAGGCAGAATAGTCGGCTCATGTTCGGTGTATCTCTCACGCCAGGCAACATATTCTGGCGTACCGGGCTGTGGTTCACTTTCCAGCATCAATGCCGGCAAGACCACCAGATTGGTGTACAGCGTCTGTCCATGCAGTAGTTTTGCCAGCTCACCGGGCAGGCGTGTTTCGCTTTGCTCATCGGCAAACCGCGGGTCAGTCGCGCCCAATTGCAAATCGGTCACCAGACCATAGAATTGCCAGTGTCCGCTTTCAATGACCACAAAACTGCCTTCCTGTATTGTCTGTGGCGGCACCGTTAGACGGACATGTAGATTTTCTTTCAGGCTGCCGCCAATGATGTATCCGATCAATCCTTCATTTGCTTGCTCTGTCATTTTCACTCCTCCCTATCTAGAAACTTCTATATCGAGCCGCGCATCTGCCACCGCCCCAAGCACAGCCATCAGGGTGGGATAGTCATCCCGCAAAAGGACGATCAATTCTTGCACTGCCGCAATTCCCCAGCCCGGATTTCCGGCAGTACGTTGCGCATGTACCATTTGCTTGAGGTGGCTGGCAATCAGCTCGCTGACCGGCAAATCACCGGCGCGCAGGACATGACGAAAGTAACCAAATTGTCCAACTGGACTGAAACGCACCAGGTCCTCCTGCGCACAGGGGTAAATTGCATCCAGTGTCAGAGGAGGGCGTGGCGGCAAAAGATGATAAATTTGCTGATCCACCTGATAACCAATGAACAATACACTGATTTCCAATGGCACGTTACGGTTCAGGCGGTTATCCATAATAATCTCTTCAGAAACCTTTTCAGATGTTACCAACTGGCGCACTAGCCCGTCATCATCAATGTGAATGTCGTATACCAATCCAAATACCTGCGTCTGAGACAGATCGTCAATCGGTATCCGCACCATACCGCCAAACTCGGGCACATCCTGCTGGGAAGCCTTGCAACCCACCACACACCCGGTAATACCGGAACGCAGTAAACGTCCAATTTCAATACTGGTCATCTCTGATACCTCGTTCGAACGCCTGAAAGTTCTTTCAAGCTCTGTTTGTAAGAGGGGCTACCCACCTCAACCTCAAGACGGCGCATTTCTGAAATGAGCATTGCTTCAACTTGGAGTTTCTCTTCACGGGTAACTACTGCAATCTCATGAGCACGATGCAGGGCGTAGGGATACCGTTTACCGGTAATACAGTCACACTGTTCGATCAGAACAGCATGTACGCGATTAAGCAAAGCCGAGTTTTGGACAACCCATGCCGGTACTTCCACCCGCGCCAGCCAAGGTTTGTCTTCTCGTCCAACGTTCAGATAGAAGAAGTGTAATGCCAGCACATCTGGAAAACTGCTCGCCGAGCGTGATTGGATGGCGAAAATTGCTGAACGCTCCCCAGGTTTGAGTAATGGGAAAAACAAATCAGCGTCGGTGACCCCCAGCAGGGGACGTATCCGTCCCGCGTGTGCCAGTTGCTCTGTCGGAAGCAGTACCAGTTCGAGCAACCTCACAACCAGATCGGCACGCGGTTTATCCACGTAACCCGCGGTAGCCACACTCAACCTTGCTAGTTCGCGAAGCGCACCCAAATAATCCTGAAAAGGCTGCTGAAAATCCGCTGGTTCTTTCGGTTCACGGAACAACTCCAGCGTACCATCGGTTAGCGTCACAACAGGAAGTTGTTCTGTTGCAGCCAGTTCCGCCAGTGTGCGCCGCTCATACAGATCGCGCATGAGCGCCAGCAAATCCCCGCTGATGATTCCATCCGAGCAATAAAGCTGATTGCCATACAACAACCAGCTGCGTATCATTTCATGCGGCGGTTCACCCTGCCTCGGCAACATGCGAATTACACCCACGTTAACCTCGGCAAATTCTACCTGCGCGTGACGGTCAGGCTCAATTTGCGATCCATCTGCTGCCAGCAAGACAATCTTTTCGTGCAAGACCGGACGGGGAATAGACTGGTTCAGAGGTTCTATCAGTGGCACTGCACAGCGTAAGCCGCTATTTCTTTCACTTGCCAACCTGACCAGACCCTGCAGCCATTCCAGTTCATCTGCATGGGTTGACAGTAACTGATGAGCATTTTGGCGAAGTATGTTCAAGCGTTCTTGCTGTTTCTGCGCTTCGCTTCCCGCTTCTCGAATCTGCCGCTGTATCTCAATAAAATTGACCGGCATTTTTGACCCCAATTATCGAACATTTGTTTTGTTTATTATAATACAAGAAAACAAAATCTGGCGGGTTCTTCGAACGAATCGCTCACCCACCAGACCAGATACAACTCATCCTTACAATTCAGGGTTGAGCAACAGTTAGTGAGAGAAAATCTACCTCCACTGGGCCCTGACTAAAAGACATTACCCCTAAACCTATCGTACCCTCTGTCAGGGTGTTATCCTTGACAGGTGGTTCATTATTGATTAAGTGCTCCACACCATTCAAGAATACGCGAACGGTTTGACCCTCACAGAGCATACCAATGGTATTCAGACCAACACCTGCTTTGATTTCATAAGTGCTGACATGCCCAATGCCCTTAAGCAATTGAACATAAGGCACCTTCTTCTGCTGTTTGAGCAAAAAGTCATAGCGGAAAAGCTCATAAGTGCCAGCCAGTGGCCCAGCCGTATGAATGCGTAATTCGTAAAAACCTTTTTCTGAGCCGCGACACCACAATGCAATCCCATTTGCGCCACTCCGAATCGTCTCGACTTCTGCTTCAATATACACATCTTTATAAGAGAATGAACCATTCTCCACATAAGCGTAGGTTTCTGGTGAAGGCACCTCAAACTTAAGCCGATTGCCTATCTGCCTGACATACGTCTTGCTTGGGTCGCCCGCCAGAACAACCTGCGTCCAGTCGCTCAAGTCACCTCCAAAGTCCATGGTATAGTAAGGACTTATCTCCTCTGTTGGTGTTGCTTCAGGTTCTGGGGGCTGGGTAGGCTCTGGGGTGTCAGTTGGTTCAGGGAGTGGCTCTGTTGGCGGTGGGGCAATCGTTGGTGCTTCCGTGGGGGGCAGAGTTTCCTCCGTTGCTTTTGACCCGCCAATCTGACAGGCTGCAGAAACAAAAATAAACACCAAAACCAAATACAGCAGTCGCTTCTTCATGTCTCCTCCATAAACTATAGATTTCTTTAGTAACTATAACGAAAATAATAACAAAAGTCAACCGAACTCATCCAAGTTGCTTTCCCCTTTCATCTCAAATCAGCCATCTACGACTTTTCAAGGAAAGGATCGTAATCCGGGTTGGTTGAAGCCCAAACACACGTGCCCCGATTGAACAGCCGACAATCCACCGCCCCTGAACATCGGTGCGCCTCCACTCGTGGCGGTTGATCCGGTAAATGCTCTGCCGGATATACTAATTCCGCATCTAAAGTTACTACCGCTCTTGCGTGTTCACAGTAGCGCCTCTTCAATGGTTGCCAGATCTTTTCTGCCATCTCTCTACTCTCCTGTTTGCTCATTATCACCATTATCAAGTAATTCAAAATCCGAAGCAGTGTTCTTGGACTCATCACTCAAAGCAGGCTCGTCTGCGGGAACGTCTCGCCACTCACCGGGTATCACCCGCTGCAATGCCTGAAGATGCTCGTCAACCACGTCATCCGGGCAAAGCTCAACAAACAAGTACAATCCAAGCCAGATCACCAGTGCATCGTCCACCGGCGTTGCTAGCGGAAGAGCCGCCAGACCTTCTGGGAGAATCAAATATGCCAGACTGGCAAGCGGCAAAGCCTTGAGAAAGATACTGACCCGTCGGTCGCCCATTAAACGCAGGATCAATTTAATCCGCTTGGCAAGATCTTGTAGAACTCCGCCGCTGTAAGGCTCAATACTCTTTGGCATTTTTTTATTCATGGGGACCTCTAAAATCAATTATACCTGTTTGCCTCGGATTTTCTATAATTTTGTGTTGCAAAATTCTGATATTTTTGTATAATCATAATAGTTATGCAAAAAATTGTGGGGTTTGTCGCTGTAGTTCTGTTGATCCTCCTGGTAATTGGGGGAACTGGAATTGTCAAGGCGCAACTTCCAGAAGCTGAATTTATCGAAGAAACAGGCCACTGGATCAAAAACGAATTTCTGGAGTTTTATCGAACGGCACCAGAACCGGAACGCCTATTTGGTTATCCAATTACCGACGAATTCACGGATCCGAACACGTCCACTGAAATTTTGAAGACTCAGTATTTTCAAAAGGCGCGCTTTGATTACATCAGCCAGTCAGGTACGCCAATGGTTAAGCTCTTTCCATTGGGGGAAACATTCTATACGGAAGGCAAAAATTCCCTGGTGCCTTTGACTATCAATAGCACTTCCTGTCAGTATTTTGATCAGAGTGGTCATACGGTTTGCTATGCTTTTCTCGATTTTTACAAAGCGCACCAGGGCGGGACTTATCTAGGATTGCCGATTTCCGAGCTAGAATATGAGGACGGGCGATATGTCCAGTACTTCAAAAATTTCCGTCTTGAGTGGTGGCCCGAACGTCCGGCAGGGCAGCGCGTGGTTGTAGCTGATCTTGGACGTATTTATTTCGATATGAGGGTCGGCAATCCGGAAATTCTGCAACCCGAACGCGGGCAGATACCTCTGCGCAAACCTTTGAGCCTGCAAATGAACGTTTTTGCAGAACATGCGCTACTTCCACAAAACAGCCAGCAAGCCATTTATCTTATCGTTCGCGATCAATATCTTAATGCAATTGAAGATGCCAATATCAGCATTAAAGTCTTTTTGCAGGAAGACAGTCCAGGTATCAGTTACCGCGCTTCAAGCACCAACATGGATGGTATCAGCCAGTTTGCTCTGCCGATTGGCAACCTTCCGGTAGGACAGATGGTCCGAGTACTGGCTGAAGCAGAATATCAGGGGCTAACCACTACAGCCGAAACCTGGTTTCGCGTGTGGTGGTAATTCAGACAGCAACAGTCTTTATTAAGTGCCAGCTTTCAATATCGGCTGGCATTTGTTTTATAAAAAACGGCGATAGAAAGCATCCACTCGTGCCCGTACCATGTTGACACCCGCTCGGCGGGGAATCAGCTCGCGGTTGACCGCGGCTGCCTCTGTTCGCAAAACAGGATTATCCAGCGCTAGCATTATCGCATCCGCCAGTGATTGTGGCTTCGTCGGTTCAACCAGCAAACCATTTACACCCGGTGTAATCCATTCGCGCAGGGACTCAATATCTCCAACCACTGGAAAACATCCACACGCCATTCCTTCCAACACAGAATTTGGCGTTCCATCATGTATACCAACCGACACCATCACATCTGCACGCAGAAACTGATCCCAAAGCTGTGTCTGCGATAAAAAAGGCATCAACCGCACTGCATGATGAAGTTTTAGCTTATCCACCCATTCAATTGCCTCTTTCTGTCCTGCCATGCCAGGACACACAAAGCGTACGTTCTGCCAGCGCTGCAAAACCAGTGGAACCGCCTGAAAGAAGACATCACTTCGTAAACTACCCGGACGAATCCCGCGCGGATTGATTACCAGCGGAACGCCGGATGGCACACCCACCTGTGGTATATCCCCGGCTACCTGCCGCAAACGATCAATCTCTATCAGATCAACACCACCCCCGCCCGGCACAACCAGGTGTGGACGCTGCCCATCAAACCCCCACATTTCAGCCAGATGAATATCGCGTCTGGCATCTGCCATCAAACCATTTGCCCGTTCGAGCGCAGTACAGGTGAAGCGAAGCATCAGCGGCGAGCCGTGTGCATGAAGAGTCAGATCATTTCCCCAGATGGAAACAATCAACGGGATGTCTTTCGGCGCACTGGCTGCCAGCATCCCTTCAAACGGAATACGCAGTGCGTGAACCACATCCGGGATGATAGAAGCCACCAGCTTGGCGAATCGTCCATAATATTGCGGCAAAGTCAACGGACCAAGCCAATAGCGTACAAAAAGAAAGCGCGAGCGAAAACGACCAACAAACTGCCGCAATCGATTATGAGCCAGACGCCCCGCCACGCCAATCTGACTGCCGCCAAGTGAACCAAAGGCAATTGGTAAAACATGCAGCGCCTCTAATCCTTCCAGCGGCGTACAGGGAAAGGTTGAAACCAACGTGACCCGGTGTTGCAACGTTTGCAATCCCATCACCCAGCGCCGGGTGATAGGACTGCGCCCATCAGCAACCAATAGGATATGCATTTCAGCCGCTCCAAACTGACCGCACTGCTCGGGCGAATACCTCGACCATTGTTTCGAGGTTAATTTCTTCCCTGACAATGCGATAAGATTCTTCACCCATCCGGCGTAACATTGAAATATTGGACAAAGCTGTGCGTAAAGAGTTGATCATACCATCCAAATCACCTGGTTGAACCCGCCAGCCGTTCGCCGGGCGTACCAGATCATCTTGTGTGCCATCCGCTTCGGCAGCAATCACAGGCAAGCCGTAAGCCATCGCTTGCTGCAAGGCAAGACCGCCTGTGCCGGGCAGCACAAATAAATCTGCCGCCCGAAGATACGCTTCCAGCTCTGCACCGCGCCGGGCACCCAAAAACTCAGCTTCGGGGTAAACGTTTTGTGCCAGTATCTCCAGTTCCTGTCGCACAGGCCCATCTCCCACCACCCAGAGACGAGGACGGATCATATCCTCCAGTGCCGCACACGCCTGCAAAAGGAGATCAACCCGCTTACGTTTTTGCAGTCGTCCGACAAATAAGACTGTCGGACGAAAGTCCGGTGTAGGGTTGGGGCGTTGCGGCATCGGATGTTTGGGTGAGGGAACAACCGCATTTGGGGCAACAAAAATTCGTTCGGTAGGAAAGCCTAGCCGCTGATATTCCTCCGCCCCCTGATGACTATAGGTAATCAATGCATCATAACCCGAGATGAATCTTCGGCGAATTGCCTGCCGCAAAATGCCCAACGCCCAACGCTGACTTGGCGGTGCCCCCAATCCCCAGCCTACAACCGGACGGCGACGGCTTTTCATCCAGCGCATTGCTCGAAAAATGCACAAATTGCGCGGGTTAGTTTCCAAAATCAATACTTCCGGTTGCCATTGTTCCAACCAGCGCATCAGACCTTTCTGCCAGTATACATAGAGGGCACCCGAAAAGAGGTGAAAATTTTGCCCTTCGGTAAATTGTACAGAGCGAAAGACGGCTTTTGTTTCAACCATCTCATTTGCTCGGGGTTGACCGGCAAAGAGTCCCAGCCCACCCTGACAGACTTCCGCCAGCGTATCAAAAAATGGAGCACGGTAATCTGCCAGAACGCGTTGTTGTAGTCCAAGCCGCACCGGAATTAGTTTCATACCACAACTTTGACCATTGAACCCGAGGAAGTTTTTTCCACTTCAATGCGCGCTGGAAAAGCGTCCTTCAAATCTTCCAGATGGGTGATGATCAGGATTTTTGAAAACTCATCGCGCACCAGATTGATGGCTTCGATTAAGCGCTGGCGCCCATCGCTATCCTGACTGCCAAAGCCCTCATCTATTACCAGCATCTGGAGCTTGGCGCCCGCCCGCCGTGCCAGCACGCGCGAAAGTGCAAGCCGCACAGCGAAATTAATCCGAAAAGCCTCGCCACCCGAAAACAATTCATATTCACGCATACCGGTTGTATCGGAAATCAAGATATCCAGCGTTTCGAATTTATCCTCACGTTTCTTATCCTTATATTCCCTCTGGGTAGCAAACCGCACTGACATCCTGCCCGCCGAAAGCCGATCCAGAATATCATTTGCTTGAATCTCAATTTCCGGTAATGCTTGCTCAATCAGTAAAGCAGGAACGCCATCTTTTCCAAAGGCGCGCTCCAGCTTCTTGAACAGGACGATTTGTTGTCTAACTCCGTCTCGTTGGGCAAGCAATTCTTCACGCCGGACACGTTGCTGTTGTATCGCCTCCAAAGCCTGCTTCACCCCGCCGATTTTCATGGTCAGAATATTCTCGCGTTCTTGCTCGTCCATCAGCTCACGTTCAACCTGCACAACATCCGGGAGATTGGCAAAATCAGCTTCGTAAACCTGCCGGGTTTCCTGATAAGAAACCTCGAGCGATTGAAGCTCTTTTTCCTCTTGTTCGAGCCGCTTTTGCAGATCACCAATTTCACGCTCTAATGGCTCAAGCGCAGCCCGTGCCGCTTCAATTTGACGCAACGCTGTTTCACTGCCGCGCCCCTGTTGTTCTGCTTGACGACACGCTTCATGAGCCGCAGCATTGTACCCTAAAGCTTGTATTGCCGCATCAATTTTTACCAGCTCGTTGTGTGCTTCCTGCGCAAAGTTCTCCTCTTTCAAGATAAGCTCAATCTGTTGAAGTCTTGCCATTCCCAAAGATTGCCAGCTTTGCAGAATCTGTTCAATTTGTGCTTTGCGTGCTTTTACCTGTTCCAATCGCCGCTCCTGCTGGCGCATGTTCCCTTCAACTGCTGAAAGTTCTTTCAGCGTATCTTCGATTCGTGACTGCTGCTCTGCAAGTTCTTTTAACGTGCCGACATTGGCGCGGTACTGCTCACCCAGCATATTTCCTTCAGTCCTGAGTGATTCCAGCAACCTGAGACGATGATCCGGTGGTAATGATTGACCGCAGAGCGGACACTCCGCGCCACTGGTTTTTTGAATGCTCTCTATACGCTGCTTGATTTCGCTCATGATTTCTTTCAGGCGGCGGTTTTCAGTTTGCAATTCCGCCTGTTTAATTTGCCGCTCTTGCAGTTCCTGTTCCAAGTTAGCACGCTGTTCCAACTGGCGAGAGGCTTCCTTGATAATAGCCTCAAGTGCTTCGATTTCGGTTACATGTGTTGTCAACTCATCTCCAAGCTGAATTGCCTGGCGTTGCTGGTCTTTCAGGGATTTCAATTCCTGTTCCAAGCGCGAGCGTTCAGTTTCGATGATCATTAGTAGCTGGTTTCGTTGCGCCTCGAACTGACGGTACTGTAAAAAAAGCTCTTCCCAATGTTCCAGCTCATTTCGGGTTGCCTGCCAGCGCTGGTAATCTACTTTCACCTGTTCTGCTTTTGCTAGTTGTGCAAGACACTGATCACGGTCTACCTGACGAACAGTCAGGTCTTTACGCAGTCCATCTAGGCGCGCACGGGCAGTTTCAAGCTGTCCGGCAAGCATTTCAACTAATCGCCGCTTCTCTTCCATTGCCGCCTGTAATTTTTTTACCCCCTCTAGTTCGCGCTCTTTGAACTGGCGGATTTTCTTTTGCTGGGCAAGTTCCTCCTGCAGTTGTTTCAATATTTTCTTGTGTTCCTCTTCGCGGGCAAGCTCGAAATCAATATCCGATAGGACGCTATTTAGATATCTTTCCTCATTCTCCATTTGCTTACGGCGTTCGGCCGCGCGCTCACGATACTCCTCCCAGGACTCCAGCCCCAGAATGCTGCTCAAGATACGCTTGCGGTCGGCTGGGCGCTGCTGGGCAAACTGGTCTGCCTTATTCTGTAAAAAGAAGGAAGCGTTGGTAAAAGTCTCGTAATCCAGCCGCAATATCCGAGCAATATGGGCTTCAGTATCCCGCACTGAATGCCCGGTCAGTGCCCGCCAGCTCTCCCCGCTCTCCTGAACATAAAGTTCCAGCAGTGTTGTCTTATCACGAGGTTTGCTGCGTTGCACTCGATATAAATTCTTTTCGTAGAAGAAATCGAATACTACCTCTGCCAAATCAGCCTGGCTGTTAATCAAGGCATCATCACGGCGGCGCGCCTGTCCAAACAGTGCCCAGGTAATTGCATCCAACAGAGATGATTTACCAGCACCATTAACGCCGGTAATACACGCTAGATCGAAGTCGGAAAAATCCAGTTCGGCCGGCTCCCGATAGGATAAAAACCCGCGCACTCGTAAGTATCTGGGTATCATTTTTCCCTCCTATTCTTCCGCCAAATTGGAAGAACCCAGAATCTCAGCCGCCAGTTTTTGCAAAGCGGTTATTTCATCAGGATGAACATTGAGCGTTTTCCAGTAAATTTCCAGCAGGTCAAGCGGAGACAGGCTGCTTACCGTTTGATCCTCAGGCAGTCGCAGGCGAGCCTCGATTCGTGGTTTGCGAATCAGATGAAATTCCAGCGCCGGCTCTGCTGCCCGGCGCAACGCGACTTCATCCAGCATTGGCTCCAGTTCACGCGGATATTCAACAACCAGACGGACAATAGCATCTTTAAGTTCACCAGCAGGCGGTAAAGCTGCCATTACCTTCTGCATGAGCAATGTCCCGGTGTTAACCGCGACAAATCGGTCAATGAACCGCCTCCCTTCCAGTTTGCGCCAGCTCACACTGGTTTTGCCTTTTTCCACTTCGGCAATGACAAAAAATTTATCATCCGCAGCTTCGCCAAAATCCACCCGTTCAATTGAACCCGGATAAATCACCGGTGGGTGAAATCCCTCATTCACATCTTGCGCCTTGTGGATGTGCCCCAGCGCTACATAATCCAGCCGGGTATCACGCACCATGCTGCCCGGCAAAACCACATCGTTGCCCAGCATGACACTGCGTTCAGCACCATATCGCGCACTTTGCACTGAGGCATGAGCAGTAAGGATGGTGGGAAGCCTCGGATCCACCTCATCCAGCCAGGTTTGCACCAGCTCGTTTAAGCGGCTTCCGATTTCTGCGTACACATCTGCCGGGCGCACGTCGCTCAGTTGCAATGCAGCCATCAGGCCAGAGCGCGAAACCCATGGTAGGGCAATCACCTGCAACGGCAGGTCTTCCAGATCAGAAGGTCGCAGAATACAGGGACGTGCCACCACATGCACATGCGGCACCCGCAGGGTTTCAAATTCTTGCAGGGTATGTGCCCTTCCTGTTGCCGGTGGTAAATCATGATTGCCCACCAGCAACAAGATTGGAATGCCAGCTTCTGAAAGCCGCATCATACGCCGTCCCCACTCCCTTTGATAGGTGGGGGATGGCGTACGATCCTTATAAGCATCACCGGCAAACAAAACCAAATCAACCTTTTCGGCGATTGCCGTATCTATGATTGTATCAAGGGCTTTCAAAAAATCCAGCACCCGGATCGGCAAGCCACTAGCCGGGTCTTGGCGGCCCTGGCTGACAATGTCAATATGAGCATCCGCAAAATGCAGTATTTTGAGCATTGGTCAATTTGATACTCCCAATTCCTGCAAGATTTCTTTGCTGGGTTTGAACCCGGGATGGTATTTCAAGCTTGTTCGTAAATCGTCAATCGCTCCCTGTCTATCTCCCAGCGCAATTTTTGCGCGTGCCCGCCAGTAAAAACTCTCTTCCAGGTAAGGTTCTGAAGCCGATTCCAGCGTTGTATTGGCAAGCTCAAGCACATCCTGATAGCGACCGCTGTAGTAATAAGCAAAATATGGTCCGGTCTGATACCAGACAATCCGCCACGGACGCAAGTCTTTCTCCAAATCGGGATAGATGCGAAAAGCTTGATCATATGCTGTTGCAGCAGTTACATAATCCTGCAGTCGCACCAGACTGGTGCCGCGATTAAACCACGCGAAAAACAAATCCACACCGCTCAAAGTCTGTGTTTCCTTCAAGGCAATTTCCGCGGCGATTTGGTCGCTACGAACCGGGTCAGCATAATCACCGAGAATTGCCAGCACTTCACTTTCCTTTTCCGGCGGGTAGATGACCATGAAGGTATAGTCAAAGGAACGCCATTCCTGCATAAGCAATTCATACGGAATCAAATAATCCGGTGCATAGTAAGAGTCCTGAGCAATAAAATTCTCAGCACTGTCATCATAACCGGTTAAGACATTGTAGTGCCCCATCCAGCTTCTCTTACCGGTAGTGGTTTCAACGATATAAGTTCCTTTTTCAATCACAACTGGAAATCCACTGGCGATCAACGACTTAAGCAATCCTTGCGTGCCGCCATATCGTTGGAGAGCGCGCAAATCTGTCTCATCTTGCACAAAATTAACCATCTCGTACAACATGACGTTTTTATCTTTTTCAAATGGCTTCAGATATTGACCTGCAACTAGGCGGTTACCTTCCCAGCCCCAGTACGAAAGCGCCATGGAGAGCGTTGCCGGCGCGCAGTAATTCCACAAACCATGCTGGTCTTCATAACGAACACCCTGCAATGCTATTTGACCTGGCAAAGGTGTTGCGGTTGCTCTTGGCGTTGATGCTGGAGTCATTGTCGCAACTACCAGGGGTTCAATGGATTGCGCGGTTTGCGTTAATGCTTGAAAGGTTGCCCTGACAATATTTTCGACCTGTTGTTGTGGGTCTTGAGGTTGAAATACAACCTCTTCTGGCGGAAACAGTGAATAAAATATCCTGGTTCTTAGTTGTTCCGCACGCCAGGCCACTCGTTCCCGAATGGGTGGCAAGGCAAGTAAAATTATCCCAAGCATGAAGAATCCCCCTACTACCATTAAGATACGTTGGATCTTCTGATTTCTCATGAATTTTATTATATCACCCCGATCATAAGCTCATTGATGACATGTCGAATGCGAAACTCGGTGCGAGATGACAAATCCCGCTCCAGATTAGTGTCAGCACCCTTGAAGCTTGATCAGCCAGCCAGCTTCAGCAGGACTTCTTTGAACTGCTCAATCTCCGCCAGGGTGTTGTAATGAACCGCACCAACCCGTACCAATCCCCCAGATTCTTCCAAGCCCAACCGTTCGGTGACTGCCAAGGCGTAAAAGTTGCCGTCCCAGATATTGATCGAATGCTCCGCCATATACTTTGCTACCTGATGCGGGAGATACCCGCTTAACGTAAAAGAAAACGTGGGTACACGCAGGTCGAGACGGCTTAAATCGGCAGGCCCATATAGTTGGACACCGGGAATGGATTGTAATGTCTCCAGCAACGCCCGGCTGAGTTCAAATTCATACGCGCGAATCGCACTCATTGCTTGTTTAAAGACCAGCCGCCGGCCAGAGAAAGTCCCGGTGAATAATTCGGCGTACTCGCTGCCAAAGGTCAACCCAATCCATTCCAGATAATTCAGCGCACCAAGTAACCCGCTGATGCCCTCAAAGTTTCCAGTGCCAGTTTCAAATTTGCCGGGCGGCAAAGCTGGCGCCGGACGCACCCGGTAGGCACGCAACCGCTCCAACAAATCATAACGACCATATAAGATGCCAAGATGTGGACCAAAAAATTTATAAGCCGAGCAAACCAGAAAATCACACTCCAAATCTTGGACGTCTATGGGACCGTGCGGAGCATATTGAACAGCATCCACATAGATCAGCGCACCTGCCTCATGAGCCATGCGAACCAATTTGCGTAGCGGATTAATCGTTCCCAGTGCATTGGAGGCATACCCAACAGCCACAAGACGTGGATGTTCTTCCAGCGCAGCCTGAAAGTCCACCAGATCCAACATCCCGTTTTCCGGGTCAAAATCCACCCAGCGAACCCGACAGCCTCGGTCTTCGGCCACTCGAAGCCAGGGTGAAATATTGGCATCATGATCCAGGCGTGTTATCACAAGTGTATCGCCTTCGCTGAATTCCTGTGCCAGTGCCCGGCTGATATGGAACGTCAGCGTCGTCATGTTGGCACCAAATACAATTTCATCAGGACTGGTGGCATTCAAAAAATCTGCCATCGCCAGTCTGGTTTCGTCCACGCGCCGGTCAGATTCAATACTAGTTGGAAATACCCCACCGTGATTGGCATTACATTCCACCAGATAATTCTGGATCATCTCCAGACTATGGCGCACAATTTGTGTGCCGCCTGGGTTATCCAAAAAAACCGTTGGGTGACTTAAGGCAGGAAATTGACTGCGTATTTGGTCAAGACTCAAAACCATAGACGGTTATTCCACCGAACCTTCTTCCCTGTCATCGTCGTCAAAGTCATCTTCATCTAAGTCCGGCTCTCTACGCACCCAGAGCAACAACACGTGCCCATCTTGCGTTTCTAAAGAACGGGCAGCCAAGATAGGTGCGCTCTCTTCCAACCCCATTGGATTGCGATAATGCAGGTAAATAGAGTCTTGTTTACTCCAGGCGCGATGGCAACGTTCTACCAACGCAGGACCATTGAATGTGCGTAATTGTGTAACAGCCAGTTGATAGAGGGATGGTCCCTCATTCAAGCCCAAAGCCCAACCATCCTCAATCGTTTGAAATGTGGGCGGTGGCCCCTCAATGATGGTAATGCGATCATCCATAGTTACAGCATCCTTAATTTGTCATCATACCACAAACTAACCGACAAAGTTAAAAGTGTGCGAAAAGCATCTGATAAGCCTGCCAATCAAGCGAGTATTTTACCGCGATTTCTTACAAAATATCTATCTTTTGCTAATCCAGCTCATACATCTGGCTGATAATATCATGCACAGATGTCAAACAAAACGATATAGCGAACTTAAGTAAATTCTGATGGAGGTGTGCCATGACTTTTTATATGACCCGATTTCCGCGCCGCGCCCGACACATGATGGAACGTATGATGGAAAGCGATTGGCCCTTTGTTGAGCGTGAAGTAATCGTTCCGGTGGATGTCAAAGCTGGACAGGATGAATTTATTATTACCGCCTTGTTGCCTGGTGTCAAAGCAGAGGACCTCAATATACAGATCGTCAATGAAACCGTCACGATTCAAGGCGAGATTAAAAATGAGCGTGAAGAGAACGCTTCTTATCTACTAATGGAACGTCCCAGCGGACGCTTCTGCCGCACACTCACACTCCCAGTACCTCTGGATGCCAGCAAGACAGAAGCCAGTCTCAGCGATGGCGTGCTTACCCTGAGAGTTCCAAAAGCTGAGGAAGCCCGTCCAAAAACCATCAAGGTTATCAGCAAGTAATTTTCTTGTACGTTGTGCAACACAACAGGCGCTAAGTATTTTTCAGCGCCTGTTTTGTCTTTTTGTCAACTGGTCTGAGTATAAGGGACATTCAGGTCATCCCCAATGGCTAGTGTCTACCTTCGTGATAAAAAAGCGTGTACAATTACTGATGTGAACGCGGATAGACTTTGGGAGAATCTGATTGGACTACCCATTCCGGAAATCAAATGGTTTGACAGCATTGGCTCAACCAATGATGTGGCTCTCCAGTGGGCAGAAAAAGGTGCTCCAGATGGTGCATTGGTTGTTGCCGATCATCAAAGCGCCGGGCGGGGCCGCATGCAACGTCGGTGGATTACTCCAGCTGGTAGTGCGCTTGCATTCAGCCTGATCTTGCGCCCAAGAGATGATGAAATGATCCACCTGACGCACTTTTCCGGATTGGGAGCATTGTCGGTCAGTAAAGCTCTGGATGAGCTTGGTCTGAAAAGCGAAGTTAAATGGCCCAATGATGTTCTAATCGCCAGGAAAAAAACTGCCGGTGTGCTGGTTGAACTAGTCTGGCAAGCTGATCAGTTGCAGGCACTGGTCATCGGTATTGGTTTGAATGTTGCACCGGCTTCTATACCGCCCCCCCCCGAAGTGGTTTTTCCAGCCACCTGCGTTGAAACCATGCTGGGAAAAGAGATCAACCGTTGGGAACTGCTGGAATCTATCCTGAGACATATTTTTCTATTGCGACCGCGGCTGGGTGAAACAAGCTTTATGAAAGAATGGGAAGAGCGGCTGGCATTCTATCGGGAATGGGTACAGGTGGAACAACCTGACCAGACTATCCTGGTTGGACAGGTAATAGGAATAGATGAGGAGGGCGGTCTTCGGCTGCTGACAGAAAACCAAGATTTTATAGTCGTGACAGCCGGTGATGTACGCTTGCGCCCAATTGTTGGACAAAACCGTTGGTCGGAAACAGGAGGTAACCCATGTTAGACGATTTGCGTAGTTCGGCCGCTTCTTCTTTCTACGAGGAAGAACCAACGGAAAATGAAGAATTGCTTGAAAAAGAACGTCGCCGTCAGCGAGGCCCATTTTTGGGCATGACCGCCGCACAGCGATTTGTTCTTGTTCTGTTGCTGCTCATGATGACCTGTGTATTGGGCACTTTTTGTTTGCTTGTAACCGAAAAAATGGTCCTGTTTTAACGTCCGCTATCCTTTCCACTCTCTTGCTGATCAGCCGCAGAAATGCGCGCCAGAGAAGCAACGCTGTCCCCTTTTGCCAGATCCATAAAATGAATGCCGCGTGTGGTACGCCCGGTTGGGCTTATTGTTTTTACCTTCTGACGTAAAACCATGCCATTGGCAGAAATCACCGTAATCTCATCTTCCTCCTGAACCACACGCGCCACCGCAATTTCCCCAATCTTGGGCAGGTTCTTTTGATCAATTGTTGCTACACCACCAGTTGCTCTGCCTTTGATTGGATATTCGCTCAAAGCGGTACGCTTGGCAAAGCCCTGAGTTGTGACCACCAGCAAATAACCTTCCGGCTCAACAACTTCCATTGCCGCCACACGATCCCCTTTTGCCAATCTAATACCGGTCACTCCGGCTGCCTGGCGTCCCATCGAACGCACTTCATCCTCTGATATCCGTAAAGCCTGACCCTTTGCAGTAACCAGAACAATCTCATCTTTTCCAGTGGTAAGACGGACCCAACCAAGCTCATCACCTTCTTCCAGAGTGATGGCAACCAAACCGGCTGAACGTACGCTTATGAATTCTTCCAGCGCAACCCGTTTGATGCGTCCGTTTATGGTTGCCATTGTACAATATGATGCCGCCTCAAAATCCGGCACTGCCACCGCCGCAGTAATGCGTTCACCCTGATCCAGCGAAAGCAAATTGGTGATTGGGATACCACGATCTGAGCGATTTGCATCCGGTATCTGATACACTTTCTCGGAGTACACCTTTCCACGGTCGGAGAAGAACAGTAACGTATCCAGTGTGCGAGCGTGGGTGAGCATGAGAACCTCATCCTCCTCGCGCACGGTTTGTCCCATTACGCCGCGCCGCCCGCGTGCGGTGGTTCGGTAAGCATTCAATCCAACTCGCTTGATGTAACCACGTTGGGTAAAGCTGATAAGAACATCCTCATCTGCAACTAAATCAGCCTCGGTAAAATCTTCTCGAGCCTCTATCGCTATGGTTGTGCGGCGAGAATCACTATACTTCTGACTCAATTTCTGTAAATCTTCGCGAATCACACCCAATATCTTATGTGAATGGCTGAGTAAATCCTCCAGATACGCAATGCGCGCCAGCACCTCACGTTGCTCGTCCTCAATCTTTTGCCGCTCAAGCGCAGCCAGACGACGCAGCTGTAAGTCTAAAATCGCCTGCGCCTGAATCTCGGTCAGCTTGAAGCGCTTCATAAGGCGCTCTCGCGCCTGTTCGGCATCTGGCGATTGGCGGATCGTCTGGATCACCTCGTCCAGATTCGCCAGTGCAATCATCAAACCTTCCAAAATATGCGCCCGGTGGCGTGCTTTTTCCAGCTCATACTGCGAGCGGCGGGTGATCACCTGAATGCGATGATCAACAAAGATTTGCAAGGCGCGCTTGAGCGGGAGCAACCGCGGCTCACCCTCCACCAGCGCCAGCATGTGAACACCAAAGGTAGATTGCAGGGGTGTAAATTTATATAACTGATTCAAGACTTGGAGCGCCTGCGCTCCCTTTTTTAATTCGATCACAATGCGCATCCCATGCCGGTCGGATTCATCTCGTAGGTCGCTGATCGCGTCCAGCTTTCCTTCCCGCACCAGTTCGGCAATCCGCTCAATCAAACTGGTTTTATTAACCTGATAGGGTATTTCGGTGACAATAATGGCTGCCCTGCCTGAGCGCAGTTCCTTGATTTCTGCTCTTCCCCGCACCACCAGCCGTCCGCGTCCATTGGCATAAGCCTGCAGGATGCCTTCCTGACCGACAATTACACCACCCGTTGGAAAATCCGGGCCGGGAACAAATTGCATCAAATCCTCAACTGTAACATCATCTAATTGATCATAGTGATCAATCAAGTAACAAAGGGCATCACTCAATTCTCGCAGGTTATGGGGCGGAATGTTTGTTGCCATGCCCACTGCAATACCCGATGAACCGTTCAGCAACAGATTAGGTAATCGGGCAGGCAACACTAGTGGTTCTTTCAGTGAAGCATCAAAGTTATCAACGAAATCAACGGTATCTTTATCAATATCTGCCAACATTTCTTCTGCCAGCTCATTCAAGCGTGCTTCGGTATAACGCATCGCTGCCGGGGCATCGCCGTCAATCGAGCCAAAATTACCCTGCCCGTCAACCAGTACGTAGCGCATTGAAAAATTTTGTGCCATGCGCGCCATCGCATCATAAACTGCCATATCTCCATGAGGATGATATTTACCCAACACCTCGCCAACAATGCGAGCAGACTTTTTGTAGGGTGAATCTGCACGCAGTCCCATGTCATGCATGGCGTACAGGATGCGACGATGGACTGGTTTCAAGCCATCCCGCGCATCTGGCAGGGCGCGGGCAACAATCACGCTCATTGCGTAATCCAGATATGCCGAGCGCATCTGATGATCAATATCCACAGAATGGACAGTGCCGATTTCCATGTGATTAATCCTGCTGTTGAATTTCTTCTGTTTCGCGACCTGGTCGCAACCCTCCGATTATACTTCAAACCCACGCTCAAAACTCAAACCGGACTACAAGGTTGGGCGTAGTGGACCCTAAAAACCGGACATCTTGCAACTGCGGCGACAGCCGTATGGGTATTGCATCAATCGCGAACGGGTGTAACGTCTGGCGCGGCATTAGGACTGCTGAGACCGGTCAAACAGTGGAAAATACGCACCACGAACAGCGTTCACCTTTTCCGTCGTTATGAAAACCTGATCAAACTTCAACAGGCTGTTCGCCCAGATCTGATTTGGGTCAGCGATATTACAGATATCCGATTGAGGGATGAATTTATGTATCTGGCAGTTGTTCTGGACATATTCACTCATGCACCCCGCACGGGGCGCGCTCAGTGCAGGGGGAACCTGAGCTGTTCATCCGATCAGCAATTGAGTCTTGGAGTGCTGGAGACGGCTTTGCAGGAGCGTGTTCCTGAGATCTGCCACAGCGGACAGGGTGTCCAGTGCGCCAGCGGTGAGTACATCTATTTACTTAAGTCTTACCAGGTGCAAATCAGCGTGGCGGCGGTGAGCAAGGCAGAAGAAAACGGCTACGCCGAGCGGTTCATGTTCGTTCAATCTCTTGCTTGTTTTTCAACACTCTCGATTATATTTATACAGAGTTTCTCTTATTTTACGAAAAACCCCGGGAGGAAGAAGGGCGCTGCAACGCTCTGGAATATGTCAAAAATCACCACGAAGCGGTGATTTTTGACCATCCACAAAATGTGCAATGTATTTTATTATAAATGCGGAGACGGAAACTAACAGGACACCTCCAAACAGCTCGTCGCTGTCTCCTCCTTTGGCGAAAGCCTCTGCCGGGTTATCACTACTCACCACTCCCGGCAGAGGCTTGTTTTATCGTTAGCTTTTCGCCAACGGCAATACAACTGTAAAAGTAGAACCCTTACCGACGGTTGAGTCTACCCAGACTCTGCCGCCGTGATTCTCAACGATCGTCTTTACGATTGCCAGCCCTAAGCCAGTTCCCGGTGTACCTCTGGCAAGATTACTCCCACGGAAAAATTTATCAAAGACATATGGCAAATCAGATGCCGGTATACCAATACCATTATCCTGAAATTGGAGAATAACCTGCTCCTCTTCCACATCTCCGAGTATGGTAATGGTTCCATTGTCGGGTGTATATTTTATGGCGTTGTCCAGCAGATTGTCAATTACCTGCCGCATTTGTACCGGGTTTGCCAGAACAGTCGGTGAACCGTTTGAAAATTCAATTTCGACTCGGATGTTCTTATGTCTTAATTGTGTAATCATCCCATCGACAGAATAATGGATGAGTTTGTCTAATTGAACATTTTCGCGTTGGGTATCGAGGCCGGCTTCAATTCTGCCGAGATTCAACATTTCGTTGACCAGAGAAGTAATGTTTTGAACACTGGTCTGAACACGCTGGATATATTCTCGCTGAGTCTCATTGATTGAGCCAACGCGCTCAATCAGCTCGATGTAGCCCATGATTGCTGTTAACGGTGAACGCAAGTCGTGTGAAATTGCTGAAACGAAATCACTTTTGATACGATCAATCTTTTTCAGATAGGTAATGTCGTGCATGGAGATTGCCAGGCCGATGCCGGGGATCTCGGATACCCAACAATCGAATACTCGACCGTCTTCGGTGGTCAGCTCACTGTGCGCAGAGATGTCTTCACTCAAGTGGGTAATCAAGCTGACCAGATCAGCGTGGCGGATCACATCTGACAGTTTCTTTCCAGTGGCTGATTGCTCACCAAGCTGCAAGATGTTCCGGGCTGCCTGATTAACCAGAATAACTTTATGCTCTTTATCCAGAACAACAACACCATCCTGTATCTGAGTCAGGATACTTTCCAGGCGCTGACGTTCCTGATTTGTGTTGGAATACAGACGGGCATTGTCTACTGCAATCACGGCGAATTCGGCGATAGCGGAAAGCAGTTTGACATCTCTTTCCTTGAATGGCAATCGTTTCAAGCGGTTATCAACGCCGAGTACACCAAACACACGCCCGTGGATTTGCAAAGGTACGTAAATTAAACTGTGAACCAGATAGGCGGTTTTAATCTTTTGTGGGGTATTTTCATCAAGCAGAAAAGGCTGACCAGTTTGTATGACCTGGCTTACCAGACTATCCTTAATAGGCAAGCGGAAGGTGCGAATGAATTCATCCTGGAAATTGCGCGCCGCGCGCATGTAAAGCTCGCCAGTTTCCTCATCAATCAATAGCAGGCTGCCTTCTTCGGCGCCTGTTAGTTCGACGGCGGCAGAGACGATTGCCGAGAAGACACCATCCAGATCCAGAGAACTGGTGATAGTTCTTCCCAAAGCGGCGATGGTTTCCAGCTCATCTACCCGGCGCTGCAGACTCGCTGTAGCGCGCTTGGCTTCGGTTAAGACCCATGTTTTTCGCTGGATGGCTTTTTCCAGACAATGCTGGACTGACCGGGTGACCTCATCTGCCCGCAATGGCAAGCACAAATAATCACTCACGCCCACGCGCATGGCTTTTTTGAGCAATTCCGGTGTGTCATTTTCGACAAAAAGAATGATGGGCGCTGTAGGAAAGCGGCGCACCAGCTCTGCTGCAAATTCTATTCCGCTGCTATCGATTAATCGTTCGCTGATGATAAAAAGATTGGGAGTGACGGTTTCAACTGCTTCCAGTGCCTGAGCACGGTCCTGGCATACTCTTACAATGTAATCACCGGTAGCCAGAACGCGCTCCACAAGAAACCGTACCTGCGGGTCTGAGATGACAAGAATGATTTGATCTTTCGGAATAGAGTACATTTGCAAGCCTCAATAAAGTGATCAGGACGGCGCAAATGGAAGTGTAAAATGAAAACGTGCGCCCTCGCCGGGTTTGCTTTCCACCCACATTTTACCTTTATAGCTGCTAATAATCTCCCTTGCTGTGCCAAGGCTGATTCCCAGACCGCCAAATCTGCGTGGTTCGGTGCGTTTCTGATTGGCTTCAAAAATTTTATCCAGGCGAGAGGCTTCAATGCCGGGACCGCTATCCTGAACCACAATATGGGCTGTCTGATTGATGGTTTTTTCCAGAGTAACAGTGATCCTTCCTCCAGGGTGGCAGAACTTGACTGCATTGCTCAGCAGAGCAGCCAACACTTGTCCAATCTGTCCAGCATCAGCAATTACAAAGACCGGTTCTGCCGGAACCTCTGCACTTATTATAATCCGATCTGTTTGTGCATAGGGCAGAAATTGATTGACTGCTTTTTGAATGACCTCATTTAGCTTTGCCGCCAAGGGACCGGGTTGAATTTGAGTAGCTGGTGGAGGCTGAATGGATTGGGTGATCTGGTTGAGCTTGTAAAGTTCATCTTGAACAATTGCCAGAAATTGACGCTGTGGACCGGTCCAGCGCGCGGTAAACTCTCTGATCAATTTTTCCAGAGAGGTGATAGCATTTTTTAATGGCGTATTGAGTTCCTTTTTAAGTTGTTCTAACATTTCTGCGCTTACTTTTTCGCCCAGCTGTGCCTGCTCTGAAGCATATTGTAAAAGTCGGGCGCGGCTCTCAACAGCGCGAAACAGACTGGCATTCACCAGTGAGATAGCAGCATAATCTGCAGCGGCTTCAAGCAACCGTTGTTCGCTGGTTCCAAATTGCAGTGGCTGTCTCCGCATCATGCTCAACAGACCAATGACCTGATTTTGTGCTTTGACCGGTACGATGAGCGCCGATTGACCAAGCGATGCGATTTTGAAACGCTTAAGCGCGTCACCGAAGATTGAAAGTGGCTCGCCTGACATGGCAATTAGCGAACTGATCCCGTCATCCCAGGGCAAATTTAATCGCTCCTCAAGTGATGCAGGAAGGTTACGGTACGCAACCAGGTTGAACGATTTGGAAGTTTCATCGCGAAGCAGTAACCAACCCAGATCAGCCTGAGTGATCTGGACTGCGCCATCCAGTATTTTTTCAAAGAGCAATTGTTGGTTTGTGGTTGAGGTGACCGCTTTACCAAGCGACAGAATTGTGGTTAATTCGCGCACCCGCGCCTGAAGCTCCTGATTGGTTTGCTCCAGTTGACGGGCAAGGCGGTCACGTTCGCGGCGCGCATGAACCTGTTTAAGTGCGCGCTCTACTACATTGATGATCTCAGCCTCGCGCACAGGCCAGAACAGGTAATCGCTTGCTCCCAGCCGAAAGGCATCAATGATGTTACTCTCTTTTCCCTTTTGTGCCAGGATGATGACAGGGCTTTCAATGTTTTGTGAGTTGAGCGCTACCAGCAGGTCTTTGGCACTCAAACCGGGCAAAGCGATGTTCACAATGATAACGTCTGGCATGACCTGAATGATTTTGGGAATAGCGGCACCGGCATCTTCGATTACCAGAGGTTGATAACCGGCGGCTTGCAACGCCTGATGGGCGATGAAATCTGATATGAGGGGATCATTTTCAATAATGAGAATTCGATCACTTGCTGCCATATGTACAATAATCATAGCACGGATAAGGAAAATTGGAAAGAAAACCTGAACCAAGCCTCAAACTCATGCAAACCTTACAATTTCATTTCATTTTTATCAAAGTGTAGAATTAAAAAAAACTATGTTAATATAATTTTGGAATGGTGATCCATTAAAGCAATAAGGGAGGTATTTGGGGTGGGAAATTCCGGGGTGTTATAGGAGGATTTGCAATATGAGGGGACAACTTCATTCAATTCTAAAGAAACCTCCGCAGAAGTTCAGATGGGTTGGGATATCGTTTTTATTTCTTGTCTATCTTTTGACCAATTTATTCCGAGTTGGGGGTTATGAGTTCATTACTAACCTAAATAATATTCTGCCTATTTTAGTGGCATTTGTCCTGTTGATTATTACACTTTTGCTATTCCATCGAGTACCGGCGGGACCTAATCGCGGATTATGGTTTGGACTGGCTATTGGTTGGGGGTTATGGTTGATTGCGGAGATATGGTGGTTCACTGCTGATATTTTACTTCAGGAATTGCCTTTCCCTTCCGGGGCAGATTTTTTCTGGGTAGCCGCTTACATTCCGATCATTGCGGCGCTTGCGATGCGAAGCTCCTCGCTTCCCAAAAGTCTTTCCCCGCATCAACAAATTTCGATATGGATTTTGGGGCTAGTGTATACAGGTATCACTGGATTTTTTGTCTTGCGACCTGCAGTGGCGAATTTCGTTTCAGATACCATGTTGGGAGGCTTTGTTAGCGTTTTTTATCCATTAGCCGATATTACCCTATTTGCATTGAGTTTGCGGATATTGTTTTCCTATCGTCAGGGACTATACGGGCGTGCCTGGACATGGATTTCTGCGGGCTTTGCGCTGTTTGCTGTCTCTGACTTATTGTTTGGATACACAGTCAATGCGGGACTGTATTATCCGGAGGGTGAGCTTAATTTGATTAGTACGGTTGGAGTGGATGTCACCTACAGTGCCAGTTATTTTCTTTGTCTGGTGGGTGTGGCTCAGGTCCAGACTTTGCAGGTTGGCTATCGCCAATTAGAAGGTACTGTGCCCATTTTAGATATCCTTCCAAACGCACATGTCTTTTTGCTTACTAAAGATGACTGTACTATCACAATGGTTAGCGCCAATTATGCACAAATATTTCCGTTAGATATACAAGATATAAAGGGAAAGACAGTCGCTGAAGCTCTTGGGACTTTGCCAGGTGATGCCGATGTACTGATCAAGGATATTAAGACCGTTAAAACGATAAATGGACGACCTTTGAATGTAAAAACCCGATATGGGGTACAACAAGCCCTTGTTTCCGGAATGTCCGTTGAAGGTCCGGAAGGGAAAGATTTTGGAGGGATGGCGCTGCTTCTTTGGATATTTTCAGAGAACTATGCGCTGGATGAGATCTTGACAGATTATGAAAAGTGGGTGGTGCGTATATTGTTGAGCAAAACGGGTCTAAAGGAGAGAGAAGAGCTTGAGATTAAGCGCTTTCTTTCAAATTACTACACAGGATATCTGACAGCTTTATACAATCGCGTTCTTGTGGAGGGAGGAGGAATCATGGTGGATGCGTTTTTGGCAGAATTGCGAACTGTTGCCCAGAGGCAGGGATGGCGAGTTGATTTTATGACGGATTCCTTTCTGGATATTGATGCGCTGACCTTGGCGCAAACTAGGGAATGCCTGCCTGCTTTGTTGAACACTGCCAAAAACTTTACTGCCAGAGTCATTGATCCTGTAACCACTGAGATGATTGTTGATGGTATCCGTGCAAAATATAGCGATATGATTTTAAAGAATGTCTCATATTATGAGACGGCAAAAGAGACACATCCTTGATCCTGTAAATAATTCTTTATCACAGAGTCTTGACAGGGGGATAACTATTTGCTAATATTATTGATAATTCTGATATAAATTGGAGTAAACATGTTGACGTGCATGTGTCTAGGGCGGGACTTCTAGCTGCCGCCCTTTTCGGATAGAGAAAATACAGCCGACCGGCACGGTGGCAGTTAGCAGTTCCGCGAGACAATCTTGATTGCTTTGTGCGCTGCGTTGGAAAACCGTTTTGCCGGTCGGCTTTTCTTTTTCGATATGGATAATGTTTGAGGAGTGCATATCATGAAAATTGCCAATGATGTCACTGAGTTAATTGGTAATACGCCTCTTGTGCGCTTACAGCGAGTGAGAGATGGCGCTTTAGCTGATGTGGCGCTCAAGTTGGAATACTTTAATCCTGCACATAGCGTGAAAGACCGTATTGGTGTCTCGATGATACGAGCGGCTGAAGAGGCAGGGTTGATCAAGCCGGATACAATCATCGTTGAGCCAACCAGTGGCAATACCGGAATTGCACTGGCAATGGTTTGCGCAGCGCGGGGATATGCTTGTACGCTGGTGATGCCAGAAACGATGAGCAAAGAACGGCGAATGCTTTTGCGCGCCTATGGGGCGAATCTGATCCTGACCCCAGGCTCGGAGGGAATGGCTGGGGCGATTCGTAAGGCTGAGGAATTGGTTAACAGCGACTCGCGCTATTTTATGCCTCAGCAATTTCAAAACCCGGCAAATCCGGAAATTCACCGCCGTACCACCGCTGAAGAAATCTGGCGGGATACTGATGGACAGGTGGATATTGTCGTTGCCGGCGTTGGCACCGGTGGGACGATCACCGGTGTGGGCGAGGTATTGAAGGCGCGCAAACAATCGGTAAGAATGATCGCGGTTGAGCCGGATGCCTCTCCGGTCCTCTCCGGTGGGCAAAAGGGTCCGCATCCCATTCAAGGTATCGGCGCGGGTTTTGTGCCAGATATATTAAACACAAAAATATATGATGAGATTATTCGGGTAAAGGCTGAAGATGCTTTTAGCACCGCCAGACGGCTGGCACGCGAAGAAGGGCTGTTGGTGGGCATTTCTTCTGGCGCAGCTACTTGGGCGGCGTTGCAAGTGGCAAAGCGAGCTGAGAATGCTGGTAAGCTGATTGTAGTGATTATCCCTTCGTTTGGCGAGCGTTATCTGAGCACGGCGTTGTACGCTGATCTGGCAGAGTAATGCTCGAATGAGGTGAAAGAATGGGCATTTCGTTATTTAAGATGATGAAGAGTGATATACAGGCTGTTTTTGAACGCGATCCGGCGGCAAGGAGTACACTGGAAGTAATCTTGTGCTATCCCGGTTTGCATGCTGTATGGGGGTACCGATTGGCACATTGGCTCTGGACGCATCGTCTTAAGCTATTTGGGCGATTAGTCTCGCATCTTGTGCGCGGCTTGACCGGGGTGGAGATTCATCCGGGAGCGAAAATCTGCCCCAGCTTATTTATTGACCATGGCATGGGGGTAGTGATCGGCGAGACGGCGGAAATTGGCTGCAATGTGACCATGTACCACGGCGTGACGCTGGGCGGTGTCAGTCTGAATAAGGGCAAACGCCATCCCACCATTCAGGACAATGTGGTTATTGGGGCAGGTGCAAAAATCCTTGGGGCTATAACGGTTGGTGAGGGCAGTCGCATTGGTGCCAATGCAGTGGTAGTCAAGGATGTTCCACCCAATTCTGTGGTGGTGGGGGTGCCGGGACAGGTGGTGGTACGCAGCCAGCCGCGTCCGGCGGCACCTGATCTGAATCATGATAAATTGCCTGATACAATTGGCACTGCATTGGCTGCTGTGATCAGTCGTCTGGAGGAACTCGAACACAAACTTGAAGAGTATTCTTCTGCCCAACCAATGCTGGTAACACAAGGTGAATGGATGGGCTTAGCAGAGGGAGCGGGAAATAATGGGTCTCATGTTCGTCAGACGCTTCCCCATGCACCAGATCATGGGCTATGGCGCGGTGAGGATTTCATGATCTGATAGAACTCAGAGTTTTCCTAGTCAGGTGGCGGCTTTTTCGCACTTATACCGCCTGCCAGCAACACCAGGATGCCCAAAACCGAGATGCCGATTAGGAGAAGAGCAAAGTTTTGACGACTCAATTTGGGCATCCTGAAAGATTCTGGTGGCTTGGTTTCTTCTGCAGTGACGTTAATGGTTGCAGTTGGGCGGGTAGGTTTGGGTGTGAAGGTTGGTTTGGGGGTGCGGGTTGCAGGACGGGGTGTTCTGGTGATGGTGGGGGTCACGGTTTGTGTGAAAGCCGGGCGAATGAGGAGTTGTTGATTGGGATAGATCAAAGGACTTTTAGTGCTTAAGCCATTCTGGGCGATCAGAATGTCTACACTGACCTGATATGCTATGGCAATACTCCATACTGTTTCACCGGTCTGAACCACATGAATGATGGAGCCGTTCGGGCGCGGTGTTGCTGTCTGTCGAGGTATGATTGCTTCAGAGTTGGTCGCAGTGCGTGCCTCGCCTGTTCCTTTATTCTGGATGGCGCATACATCAAGAGTGTAATACACCACTCCGTTTTTCTCGGCAACTCCTGCGCCGGCGTCTGTGTATTGGGCGTTGAGTATGACCAGCTCACGGTGTTCATAGTCGTTCCAGATTGTATTGACAACATAGTCTACATTGGTGGCAAGCTGAGCAAGCGCAACGGCTTCATCGCAGACAATGCTGGCACCGTTGCCATAACCGGCAGCCAACGCCCGATTGGTTTCGTTGGTACCGCCAGCACCCAGGTGAGTAAAGTAGCCCAACGAAGCCTGGTAGACAGCATGTGCCTGCGCTGCGTTCATTAGAGCCGAATCGGCCCGAAGTGGGGGCAAGTTGCGACTGGCGCGCAGTTTATTGACTGCAGCGATCAAATCAGCAGGCGCCGGTGGTGTAGATTGAACTGCATATACCGGCTCGGTGTAGGCGAAAACAGTCCAGGAAACAACCAGTAGCGACAGAATAAGAAGCAAGCAGGATTTTTTATCCATTCAGGAAAGCGGCGGTTTCTTGTGCTCACTCAGAAAAGTCATCAACACGGAAATCAAACCAAGCGCGCAGATGACAATGATCGCAATCCCTAGCCAGCGTCCTTGACCGCTTTTGAGTGAAGGAATCTCGGGAAGAATAGGTGGTCGGGTAGCTGTTGATGTCACAGTTGGTGTGCGCGTGGGGATAGTTGGGCGCGGGGTGAAAGTTGGCACGGGTGTACGTGTGGGTGGGACCGAGGTGTTGGTAACTGTTGGCGATACAGTGGGTGTAGACGGTCCACGGATGATGATTTTTTGTCCGACATATAACACTGGGTTGTTGGGATCAATCCATGGATTAAGCGCGGCGATATCTACAATTTTGACATTGTAAGCAATGGCGATGCTCCATAAAGCCTGCCCTTCCTGTACAACATGGATGATGGAACCGTCCGGATTGAGAGTTGATGTTTCCACGGGGATAATCCGTTGCGAGGTGGTCGGTTTTGGGGTGACCGCAATAAAGGTTGAACCAGAACTGCCAGGACTACCCGACGTGTATGCGGCATGTAGCACATAATAGGAATAACCATTGACTGTTGTGACACCAGCGCCGACATGACGGTAATTTGCATTGGTCATTGGCAACATATGCAATTCGTCCGCCCAATCCTGATACACAATGGTTTGCACGGTTTTGTTAATACCACAAGAGATGTTCTCTGTAGCCCAGACTTTTGCCCCGCCCCCATAACCAGCCGCAGCAATACGATCACTAACGCCGCCTAGGTGTGCGCAGGAACTATAAGCTGCCATGGTAGCAGATGTCTGCTGGGCAGTGCTCATCAGAATTGGGTCAATTTCAAGCGCTGATAAACCATTGGCAATGCGAATGGCATTGATTTCTGCAATGATTGCATAGGGGTCTGCTGTTTGGGTTGCTGATTGGTAAATGGCGCTGGCATAGACAGGAACGGTCATTGCCAGCGTCGATAACAGAAAAGCAGATAGCAAAATAAAAAAAATTCGGCGCATCGGGCTATATTATACCTGATGCGCTGTCAAGGTTTGGGTGATGCACATCCTCAACTCAGGTGTTCACCCGGCTCTTTGCTCAGGGCTTCTGCGGCGACCAGAAAGTCGGCTGCTGCAATCATACCAGTAATTTCACCGTCTTTATTAACGACTGGTAAATGGTGTATACGGTGTTTTTTCATGATAAGGGCACATTCTTTAAGGCTCATGTCTTCCGGGACGGTGATAATTGGTGAAGACATGATGTCTTTAACCTTAAGGTCGCGCGGATTGCGATCCTGAGCGACAATTTTATCGCTGATGTCGCGAGAGGTAATAATACCGTACTCAGGATTGGCAGCAGTTTTTTTAACGATCAAGCTCTGGATGTATCGTCGGCGCATCATAGCTAATGCTTCGGCTACGGTGGCTTCAGGATCAACAAAGACAACAAGGTCCATCATCCAATCACGCACAGTAAATTGCATTTCCAGGTCTCCTTTCTGTGAGGTTTGATTTTAGTGGACATGGCTCAATTAGAGTATAGCAGAAACCAGACCCGCTTTACAAGTTCAGCTGTTGCGTTTTGCAGGGTTGGGCCATTCCCATCGCTTCAGAGTGTCTATTAACTCATGGGCTGTCAGGTCTAGCTTTATGGGGGTAATCGAGATATAACCTTCCGTCAACGCTCCAACATCACTTTCTTTTTCCGGTACTCCCAGCGGGAAATCGCCGCCAATCCAGTAATATGGTTTGCCGCGTGGGTCTTCGCGGCGAATTAATTCATCGCGATAAATGCGCAAGCCCAAGCGGGTAATTTGGTAGCCTTTGATTTGATCCAGTGGCAAATTTGGTACATTCACGTTTAACAAAGTTTCAGGTGGCAAAGGATACTTCAAGATGAGCCTGGCAATTTGAACCGCTATGCTGGCGGCTGGTTGATAGTCTACGCCTTCAGTACTGGTTTCCGTTCCGTCCAGGCTGATTGCCATTGCCGGAATACCCCAAACCGCAGCTTCCATGGCCGCGGTGACGGTGCCCGAATAAGTCAGGTCATGTCCTAGATTGGCATAAGGGTTGATTCCAGAAACGACCAGATCAATGGGTTGCGGCAGCAGACCTAATATTGCCAGTGCCACACAATCCGAAGGGGCACCATCGCTAGCCAGAGCAGGTGTCCCATCCGGTAGTGTGACCTCTTTAACACGGATTGGACGGTGTAACGTTTTAGAGTGTCCTGAAGCCGACCAGTTGTGGTCGGGAGCCAGGACACTAACCTGACCCAGTTGACGCATGGCTTGAGCCAGCGCGAAAAGCCCTGGCGCATTAACGCCGTCATCATTGGTTACTAAAATATGCATTGTGCGATCCTTATTCAGATTCCTGATAACCAATTTGAATCAGCTTGGTTCTTAATTCTCCAAGCAGAACGTGCTTTTCGGAAGGGGGAAGGAAGGAAGCCTGCGCTGCTGCCAGAATTAATTGGTAAAGCTTCTGGCGTGGCAAATCCAGCTCTTCGCATGCTAGGCGGTACTCATCACTCAATGTAATATTGGAAATGCTGGGGTCATCGGTATTGAGAGTCACACGAAGACCGGCATCAAGCATCTTAACAATGGGATGCTGGTGTTTACTTGCGACCGCACCAGTCTGGTAATTACTGGTCACACATACTTCAAAGGCGGTACCACGTTCGCGTGCTAGAGCGACGACATTTGCATCTTCAATGATACGTACCCCATGACCAATGCGATCTGCCTGAAGGTTCTCAATGGCAAAACGGACACTCTCTGCGCCAGCCCATTCTCCCGCATGAACGGTCAGAAATAACCCACTGCTTTTTGCAGAACGAAAGATATCTGCAAAGGGTTCAGCCGAAAAGTGCGCCTCATTTCCAGCAAGGTCAAGCCCGACAATACCTTTGTTCATTCGTTCGATTGCCAGCCTGGCGACCTCCTCAGCAAAAGAAGGCGATTCGTGCCGATTGACGCTTGCAATCAGCCGGGTGCGTACATCGAATAGTTGTTCAGCTTCCCTGGCGCTCTCACAGACCCAATCCATAACCTCCCCTAAGGCAAAGCCGCGGACGCGGCTGAGTGCCACCGGTGTGAAACGCAATTCGAGGTATCGGACATGATCTGCCGCTGCGTCTGCTACAGCTTCGCGGGTGACACGGGCGATGACCTCTGGTGAAAGATAAAACAAGCGTAAAGTTTCGAATTTTGAGAGGAATGTCTCAAATGTCAGTGGATCATTGGGTTGCATTTGCACCAGAGCGCGTAAGCCGGGTTTGAGGGGCAACGTCAACTCGGAGATTCGAGCAATGTCTATCAGCGTATCCAGGCGCAGCGAACCTTCCAAATGGCGGTGAAGATCCACTTTTGGGAGCTGTCTGTAGCTTATGCCTTGGTAGTTTTCTATCTTTTTCATGTGTCCAATTTCTGATGTGGCCTCCCATTGCGCTTTCACAAAGCCGGTGTTGTTATTCATTATAGCTTATTCTATTGGACTGAATAACAAATTAAAAATTGGACTTTAAGGATGCAACAGGTTCCTTTCGAAAACAACTGGTACATTGCTATTTGATGCGTTGGTGTGAGAACCAAACTGCACAGTATCAAAATGATGGTAAGATATTGTGACAATCGGAGCGCAGTACAACAGAGGTCTGTGATGCTACGGTTATTACTTGCGTTAACTTTATGCTTATTGTCTGGTGTCCCAAACACTGCAACCAATACCAGTCCGAAGCTGTTGTTTGAGCGCTTGGAAGTGGACATCTGGCCAGAATACGATCGTCCGGATGTGCTGGTGATGTATACTATTTACTTACCAGATGAAACCCCATTACCGGCTGAGTTGAGCTTGCATATTCCCCTTGCAGCCGGGCAGTTCTCAATGCTGGGCGTAATGATGGAAGGTGCCCTGCGCGATATTGCTCCACAGGATTATCAAACAGAGACTGAGGAGAACTGGTTACGAGTTGACTTTACTGCCCGAATGCCTGTAATTCGATTGGAGTATTATGATCCCAGCTTGAATCGCGTGGGTGATCAACGGGATTTTACCTATATCTGGCATGGTGACTATGCTGCGAAGACCATGAAAATTCAAGTTCAGCAGCCGGCAACCGCTACACAGATGAACATCTCCCTTAAGCGTGATGGGCAGGAAACTGATATGGGCAGTGGGTTGCCGGGGGCAAATGGTTTGCTATACTTTGGGGCAATAATTGGCGATGTTAAGCCGGGTCAATCAGTACAAGTGAGGCTATCTTATCTTAAGCCGGATGATAGTTTGAGCGTTAATTTACACTCTGTCCAACCCAGTCAGCCCATCACATTGCAGACCTCTGGCCGGACTACGCTGGTACAACTCTTGCCCTGGGTATTATTTACGGTGATTGGCTTTCTTTTTCTGGGAAGTATGCTCTGGTATTGGCGAGACAGGCACTTTTTACAAAAAGGCAGTCGCTACCATTCCGACAAGGTGCAAAAGATAAAGTGAGATAAGGCAAGTGCAATATTTTGCTACTAGTGGGGCAGACATACTGTCAATGGGGATTTGTTCTGCCGAACCTGTGGCATAAAATTACGTAGCGAATAAGAGAGTTGTTGAGATCATGAAGCAAATATTCCGCAAAGATCAAGAGTGGTTATGGAAACTGTACGAGAAGGTGACCTGGCGGTCTATTCAGGATTACAGTTTGGTGGTGTTGGGAGCTTTGGTGCAAGCTTTAGCAATGCGGTTGTTTCTGGTACCGGCGCAGCTGGTTAGCGGAGGTGTAAGCGGCGCGGCACAGGTGGTGAACTATTATACCAATTGGCCTATTGGTTTGATGGTGTTCATCGGCAATGTGCCATTGTTTATTTTGGGGTGGCGGTTTCTAGGTGGACGGCGCTTTGCATTACGAACCGCATTGGCAATTGCCGCTTTTTCTTTTTTGACCGATTTACTGGTACTTTTCATTCCCGCCGAAGGGGTAACCAGTGATCTGGTGCTGAATTCGATCTATGGCGGTGTAATGTTGGGCATTGGTCTGGGATTAGTCTATCGCGGTCGTGGCACAAGCGGCGGTAGTGATATTCTGGGACGCATCCTGAATTATCGTTTTGGCATCTCGATTTCACAGGCATATCTGGTCACAGATACAATTGTGGTGTTGCTAGGTGGATTGGCTTTTAACTGGGAGCGTGCTTTGTACGGGCTGGTTGTAATTTATGTAAGTGGACTGGCGGCAGAAGCAGTTTCGGAGGGTTCGAGCATCTTTCGCGCCACAATGATTATCACGCGATACCCCCGGGAGGTGGCTGACCGCATTTTGAACGATTTAGAGCGTGGTGTAACTATTCTCTCCGGTAGCGGGGCTTATACCGGTGCTGACCGTCCGGTTCTGTATTGTGTGGTGACGCGTGCAGAAGTAAATCAGATCAAAGAAATCGTGCATCAGGTTGATCCTAATGCGTTCATGGTTATTGGTCAGGTATATGAGGCACTGGGAGAGGGGTTTAGGCCCTTAAAGTTGACTTAAAACTGAATGATTGCTTTCATCGTGAGATAACTGCAATCGCCAGCAATATCTGCCCAAAGTGATAAGTGATCATGACCCATAAGTTACCTCGTGGTATCGGTGAGATAAAACGATTCTTAACCAACAATGCGTCAGAAAGGAAGAACAGACTTGCGCCAAGAGTGGCAAGGATGGCTGGGGTGATTGGTAAGTTGGGATACCACAACGAGGATAACAGGAAATTTAACCGAACCAAGTGATATTCGTGCACTGCAAGCCAATCGGGGCGCCACAGGGAAGCCAACGCGGAAAGCAACATCAGGCTGATAATCGCGCCGTACACCATAATTGCCGGGACAAGGCTTCTGTGACCATGTTGCACCAGGCTCTTGCGAATGTTGAGCAAGAGAAAAAAAGCCAGGATGATGACAACCAGTGCAACGAGCAAAGCAATACTGTTGAGCACAGGCAGACTCTGGTTGAAGCCAGCGATATAGCAGAGATGGGCAACCAGAAATGCCCCAAGCCCAGCTGGGAAATAGCGGGCAGGAAACAGAAGAAACACATCCCCTGCCAGTGAGAAAGACAAACCAAGTCCAAACCAGAAGTATGGCGATTGCCAGCCGCCCATTTGCGTGTACCAGATGATTAATGCCAGCAGGGTGGCGGGTTTGGTCAGGTAACGTGTACGTTTCTGGTTGTGCCAAACTGCCAGCCAGTCTGAAATGGCAAAAAACACTGTCAGCCAGAGAAAGCTATTCATTGTCGGTCTTTCTCCACTACGTACCCCAACTGGCGCAGAACAGCCGGGTCATTGCGCCAGTTTTTAGCAACCTTTACCCGTAGTTCTAAAAAAATTCTACGCCCACTCATTTCCTCAATCGCCTGACGGGCGGTTGAGCCGATCTTTTTCAGCATCTCTCCGCCGCGCCCGATAACAATCCCTTTGTGACTCTCCCGCTCAACCAGTAAGGTCGCAGCAACATAAGCGGTTTCCTCGCTGCGTTCTTTATATTCATCGATCCGAACAGCCAGCGAGTGCGGTACTTCATCACGCAGGTGTAGCAAGGCTGCTTCACGTACGAGGTCGGCAGCAATTTCTCGCTCGTATAAATCTGTGATTTGTTCCTCATCGTAGAACGGACTGCCGGGAGGCAGATGGTTGAAAATTTCTCTTAACAGTTGATCCTGTCCTTGACCAGTTGTTGCCGATAGCACGATAGGGGTAGCGTTTGGATAGAGCGCCTGATAGAGCCGGCTTCGTTCCTGTAGTGCCATGGGGTTAAGCAAATCGGCTTTATTCAATGTCAACATGACAGGCGGGGGATTTTTCAATGAGTTGAGTTTGGTGGCGACAATTTTATCTTCCTCTGTAGGCTCCACACTGACATCTACCATCCAGACAATGACATCGGCATCCTCTAAAGTGTCCAGTGCAACCTGGTTCATAAATTCTCCGAGTTTGTGGACCGGCCTGTGAATGCCGGGGGTGTCTATAAAGATAATTTGTCCCTCGTCCAAGGTCAGGATACCAAGTTGCCGGCGGCGGGTGGTTTGTGGTCTTGGAGAAACGGCAGCGATTTTTTGTTTAAGCAACGCGTTGAGTAGAGTTGATTTGCCAACATTTGGGCGACCAACCAGAGCAACAAAACCAGAGCGAAAGGAGGTTTTTTGTATCATAATCCAGTTGATTTCGTTCGAATTGGATAAAAAATAACAAAATTGTTGGGTGAGCGTAGGGTAATCGTAGGTTTTTCGTCCAGTATTACTTAACAGTGTGTGATATATTACATGTAAGGGCGACTTCTCTTCTTCTCCTCCTTAGAGAGCGCCGGGGTCGGCGTCCCCGGCGCTCGCTGATTTAAGAAAGCTACTTGCTGACCAGAATGGTTTCAATCATTTGATCCAACAGGTCGAGTCTGGGGGTGAAGCTGTCGGCGGGTTGCGCACTGATTTTCTGTTCTATCTCTATAATGTATGTAGGAAACTGGTTTGAAAAGGCCTCCCAGTCGTTGTTGGGTATTGATTCGTAAGTGGGTGGAAGCGAAGGGTGGTTCACCGGCAGGGTAACGGAGATAAAGTAGCCTTCATTCTCTGTCATGCCCTGAAAACAATAAAACATATCGTGGTTGTTGATCGGTACAAAACTTTGCGCATATTGAGTGAGGAAACGCACGCCACTGCCATTTTGGAATTTAAGATATTTCACGTGTGCCTGCATCATCTGAGCTGCGTTCCAGATTGGCAGGTGGGGAATGTCTTCCGGTGCAGCCGGTGTGCGTGACATCAAGTCGCGGAATTCAGTGATGATCTCTGCTGCAGGCTCGCTCATTTGTATGTATTTGTTCACAGGATACACTTCAATGGTAGGCTCAAAGAATTTATCCTGAAGCACGTAACCATTGAACTTGAATTGAGTATATTCGGGATAGTTTTCAAACGCCGCGCCATCCGGTACAATGCTGGCAGGAACAACGGCAGTTTCAACACTACTGAAAAGTGATTTGTCGTATGAGAAGCTGATTCCGTTGAAGTTGACATCTGGCTCTGGTGTTGGACTGGATTGCTCAACCGGTTGGGTCGGTGGTAATTCTGGGATAGTGGGTTGGACGGGGAGCGTGAGTTGTTCCTGCGATTGTGTGGGGGCTTCGATGTTGCCCGCTTGAGGAACTGGCAAGTTGCAACTCAGAATCAAGATCAATGCTACTCCCACACTGATCAGTTTTATCGCTTTTGGTTTACTCATTGTATTCCTCCTAGTTTTTAGGTGCACTTTTCGTTTTCGATCAAGCGTTGTTTTTGCAAATGGGAGAGACGCTTGATCCCCTGTTCGCGGCGCATGGCACTGGACCGATTGGGCAGTTCTTCGGCATAAACAAGACAAACTGGTCGCCGCGATCGTGTGTAGTAAGCACCACGCCCCCGATTGTGCTGCGAAACCCGGCGTTTCAGATTGGTTGTCCAGCCGGTGTAAAAAGTACCATCAGCACATTGGAGAATGTAGCAATAAAATGCCATACTATTTTGGCTTCTTGCCTGCACGCAAGCCAATCATACGAGCAAAAACTTCGCCGCTGCCAGGGATTTCTGTTGCTGGATGTACCTCCCAGTCTCTGGCTTGGCGATGTTTCCACCATGCTTCGCGTCCCTGCCGGGCATGTTGGATAAGAGCAGCCAGTGCCTCGCTGTCTCTGGCTTCGATTGCCGAGCGCAGTGAGTGTAGAGCGGCAATCAGGTTATCCAGAGCGCGCAAGACGTTTTCGCGGTTCAACATAACACTTTGCCCGAACTCTTTTGTCTCGTCCGAGCTGAGTGCTGGTTGGGTTGCCTGAGCATATGCCTTACCCGCCAGTTTTTGCCCCTCTCGCCAGCCGGGTTGATCAATGGTGGCGTTGAGCAAGGCGACAGCTGCCAGTTTGGGCAACAAGTAACTGGCTGCCATGAGTCCGTCTGATTCCAGGGGGTCAGTGAAAAGTGGTTGAGCGCCCAGGAGACGAGTGATGTCACTGGCTAAGCGGATGGCATCGGGCTCAATACCTGGAGGGGTGGTTATAGTGATGATCCCATCTTTAAACAGATCAGCGTGGGCATTGACGGTTTCGCTATCTTCTTCGTTAAGATAAATTGGGTTCAGAGCGGGTGTGAACGTGATATAAAAGCGTTCTTTAGGCAGCATCTGATTCGCCCATTGACTGGTCGGGCTTTTGATCGGTGTGGTATCCAAAATCACGCATCTCTCCGGCAGTACAGACGCCATGGTTTGCAGAGTGTCACGAATTTCATCAACCGGTAAAGCCAGCACAACAATATCGGCATTCTTAACCGCATCTGGCAGATTTGTACTGATCCGGTCTATGGCGCCGATTTTTTGCGCCTGACGTGATCGTTCCAAGCGTGGGTCGTAGCCAACTCGTTCGACATTTTTGGTTTGACCTGCCAGTGCCAAACCAAAAGAAGCTCCAATCTGCCCCAATCCAAGAATGGTCATCTGCATGGGTTTATTTACCTCCTCAGGCAGCTCAACAACTTTGGTTTGATTATACTTCGAGGTAGGATAAAATGGGTGATTGTTCGGGGTTTCTTTTGTGGATGGTATAATCAGTTTATGCTGCCCGATCTGAAGCTTGGTGATCTGGTGCGCTTACGAAAACCGCATCCCTGTGGTGGCTACGAGTGGAAAGTCATTCGTCTGGGGGCAGATATTGGTTTGGAATGTCGCATATGCGGTAGGCGAGTGCTTTTAACACGACGAGAGCTAGCGCGCCGTCTGAAAACAGTGTTTCTTTCTAGCAATGCTGGCAGTGATACGCAAAAATAGGGCAGGCAGGTTTCTGCGAAGTATAATTCAGTCATGCCGATTTTTGATCCTCAGGTTTTAGAGTTTATTAGTCGTAGCCCGGAGCAAACGCGACGGTTAGGCTTTAGGCTGGGTTCTCTTTTGCAACCTGGTGATCTAGTCTGTCTCTCTGGGGATTTGGGAACGGGAAAAACAACGATGGTGCAGGGAATCGCTCAAGGATGGGGCTCCTTGGATGTAGTATCCAGTCCGACGTTTGTTCTGGTGAACACATATCGTAAACCGGATGGACGGGTTCTACATCATCTGGATGCCTATCGTCTGCGGGACGCATTCGAGGCTGAAGATTTGGATATTTGTTCGATGATGGAAACTGGAGCACTGGTGGTAGAATGGCCTGAACGCATTCAGGCTGCATTGGACCCTCAACGTTTGTGGATCCAATTTACTTGGCTGGCGGATGAACAGCGCGGCATGGTGTTTAAACCACAAGGAGAGCGATACGTGTATCTAATCACAGAATTCCGCCGTCGGACATTTGGAGGTTAGCTGTGCTGCTGGCTGTGGATACCTCGACGCAGTGGATGGGTCTGGCATTGTATGATGAAGCCGGCGTGTTCGGCGAGATGGTCTGGCGGACGCGAAGCCACCACACGGTGGAGTTATCCCCTTCCATTGCTGAGTTATTAAAGCGCTGTGGAGTGGCTCCGCATGACCTGAGGGCATTGGGCGTTGCGCTTGGTCCTGGCTCATTCACCAGCCTGCGCATTGGGCTTGCTGTGGTTAAGGGGTTGGGGATGGCACTGCATATCCCCGTGATCGGTATTCCGACACTAGATATTCTTGTAGCTGCACAGCCCGTGCAAGACTTACCGCTGGCGGCTGTACTTCATGCTGGGCGTGGGCGTTTGGCAGTTGGCTGGTATCTGGCTGTGGACGGCGGCTGGCAGTTACAGGAGGGTCCGCAGGTAATGAGTGTTGAGGAACTTGCCAGGCAGATTCGCAAACCCACACTGGTTTGTGGTGAACTGGATAGAGAAAGTCGTCAATTGCTTGGGCGAAAATACAGAAACGTCATTCTGGCTTCCCCTGCCAGTGCACTACGCAGACCCGCCTACCTGGCTGAACTGGCATGGAAACACTGGCGGGCCGGCAAAGCAGATGATGTTGCCTCTCTATCACCGATTTATTTGCATATTGCGGAATCTTCGTTGGGATAAGAAAATGCCAGCCATACAAGAATTGTTTGTTCGCCGGATGGAAGAGAAGGATATCCCACATGCATGTGCCATTGATATCGCTTCTTCTGCTTTACCCTGGAGTGAGCACTCCTTACGGTTTGAGCTGAATCAGAATCCGGCTGCTCGCCTGTGGGTGGCAGAAATGGCGGATGATATGGGCGAAGCGCGTGTGGTTGGTTTGCTAGTTTTGTGGATCATTGTGGATGAAGTGCATATTGCCAATATCGCTGTACATCCAGATTTTCGCCGGCGTCGCATTGGTCAGAGGCTACTTGCGAAAGGGTTATTGTCTGCAAGCGAAGAAGGGGCGCGTTCGGTCTTCTTGGAAGTCAGGCGTGGGAATCTGGCGGCGCAATCTTTATACCGACGGTTTGGTTTTATCGAAACGGGAATACGTCCTCGTTACTACCGAGATAACCGCGAAGATGCAGTGCTGATGAGTTTGGAGAGCTTGCAACCCGATCTCTTACACAAATGGGAACAAGATACGTTGTGAACCGTTACAGGAGCCTGTGGAGATGGAAGCTGATAAAGTATTAGAGGAAATTGCCCGCCAAGTGGTGGTCTGCACCCGATGCATGTTGCATCACTCACGTAAAAACGGTGTTCCGGGTGAGGGACCAGCGAACGCGGAGATCATGCTGATTGGTGAAGGTCCAGGTTTTTATGAAAATGAACAGGGGCGTCCATTTGTGGGTGCAGCAGGCAAATACCTGGATGAGCTGTTGCAAAAGGCAGGTCTCAGACGCTCTGATGTATTTATTACCAATGTGGTCAAGTGCCGACCGCCAGGAAATCGAGATCCATTGCCAGAAGAGCTTGCTGCGTGCAGTGATTTTTTGGAGCGGCAAATTGAGGTTATCAATCCGCGCATCATTATCACATTAGGGCGGTATTCGATGGCGCGCTTCTTCCCCAATGTCCGTATCAGCGATGTTCATGGTCAGGCACGCTGGGTGAGGGGACGGATGGTTATCGCTATGTATCATCCGGCTGCGGCACTTCATCAGCCTTCCTTGAAGCTCGCGGTCGAGCGTGATTTTGCCCGTCTGGCAGATTACATTCAACAAGCACGTCAATCGCCACAGGTTGCGGCGAAAACCGAAGTCTCCCCTGAGCGGGTTTCTGAGGATAATAAACCCGAAGACAATGCACCGATGCAGTTGAGTTTGTTTTAATCTTTATTACAAAGAGAGGTATGTATGGCGGATAAACCATTTAATGTATTGATGAGCCGTTTGAATGACCACAGCGCCCGGGTGTCAATTTTAGGGCTGGGATATGTTGGTTTGCCACTGGCGGTTGTGTTTGCTGAAGCAGGTTTCAAAGTGGTTGGCATTGATCCAGTGGCAGAGAAAGTGGCAATGATCAATCGCGGCGAGAGTTATATTCTAGATGTTCCATCCGAACAGGTACAACGTCTGGTAGATAAAGGGCTACTGCGTGCCAGTACTGATTTTAGCGAACTGCAATTTGCGGATGCGGTCAGCATTTGTGTGCCGACCCCCTTACGAAAAACAGGCGACCCCGATCTTTCATTCATTGTCTCCGCCACTGAGGCGCTTGCGCCATACATGCACTCGGGGATGGTTATTGTACTTGAATCCAGCACTTACCCCGGGACGACACGTGAAATGCTATTGCCCAGACTGGAAAGCTGTTGCGGCTTGAAGGTCGGCGAGGACTTTTTTCTTGCTTTTTCGCCAGAACGGGTGGATCCGGGACGCAAAGACTGGACGACATATAACACGCCGAAAGTCGTGGGTGGAATTACCCCGGCGTGCTGTGAAGTTTCAGCTACCTGGTACGCTCAGGCAGTGAAAACGGTGGTGCCAGTCAGCTCAACCGAAGTGGCTGAGATGGCAAAACTGCTCGAAAACACGTTCCGTATGATCAATATCGGTCTGGTCAACGAACTAGCGATCATGTGCGACCGTTTGGGGGTGGACGTCTGGGAAGTGATTGAAGCGGCGGCTACCAAACCTTTTGGGTTCATGAAGTTTACTCCCGGTCCGGGTTTAGGTGGACATTGTATCCCGATTGATCCGCTCTATCTTTCCTGGAAATTGAAATCCTTAAACTATAACGCGCGCTTTATCGAGCTGGCTTCTGAAATCAATACCAATATGCCGCGTTTTGCCGTTGGGAAAGTACAGGATGCTCTGAACGATCATGGAAAGCCAGTAAAGGGCAGCCGAATTCTGGTTTTAGGTGCGGCATATAAGGCTGATATTGACGATATTCGAGAGTCGCCCGCGCTGGATGTGATTGGTTTACTGATGAAGAAAGGAGCCCAGATAAGTTATCACGATCCTTATATCAGGCATATCGAACACGAATATGAAGGATGGCATTTGTCCTGTGTTGATAATTTAGTCGAAGCTGTGCGAGAGGCGGATTGTGTGGTGATTGTGACCAATCATTCGGCATATGATTATGGAATGATTTTGGAAAATGCACAACTAATTGTTGATACCCGCAATGCTCTTGGCAAACTAGCAAAGAATCATCCAAAGGTGGTAAAGCTCTAATGGCGAAATACCTCGTCACCGGCGCGGCGGGCTTTATAGCCTATCATACCTGTAAGTTTCTTCTGGCAGATGGGCATACGGTCGTCGGCATAGATAACATGAATGACGCTTACGACGTGCGTCTAAAACACTGGCGTGCTGAACAACTCAAGCTGCACCCCCATTTTCATTTCTTCAAGCAGGATGTTTGTAATTTCCCGGCATTGGAAAGGCTGATCGCTGAGCATGGGCCTTTTGACGCGGTGATCAATCTAGCAGCGCGTGCAGGTGTGCGCGCCAGCGTTGAGAATCCCTGGGCATTTGTGGAAACCAATATGACCGGAACATTGAACTTGTTGGAGATTTGCCGCCGAAACCAGATTCCCAAGTTTATTCTGGCTTCGACCTCCAGTATATACGGCAAGGACGCGCCATTACCAACACCAGAGGATGCAGACAGCAGCAAGCCGTTACAGCCTTATGCTGCGAGCAAAAAAGGTGCTGAGGCAATGTGTCATGCCTATCATTACCTTTATGATATTGATATAACAGTGGTGCGGTATTTTACCGTTTATGGTCCTGCCGGCCGTCCAGATATGGTGATGTTCCGTTTTGCGCAATGGATTGCTGAAGGTCGCACGGTGAGGTTGAACGGTAACGGAGAGCAATCTCGCGGGTTCACTTATGTGGATGACATTGCACGCGGCACGATTTCAGCCCTTAGACCGCTGGGGTATGAGATAATCAATCTCGGTGGCCACGAAACGATTACCATCAATGAAATGATTGCCATACTGGAAGAACTCATTGGGCGAAAGGCACAGGTGGAATATTACCCGTTTCACAAGGCGGACATGCTGGCAAACTGGGCGGATGTGTCCAAAGCCCGGCGTCTGCTTGACTGGGAGCCTCAGGTATCATTGAGGGAGGGAATGCGCCGTTTGGTTGACTGGTATCAGGCAGAGAGGGGTTGGGCAAGTCAGATTCTTACTCCATGAGTCTTTCGGTGAAGTGGTTACAGGATAAAGTGCTGGTGCGGGTGATCCGGAATACAGGATACCTGTTTAGCAGTCAGAGTATCGGTATGATCTTAAGCACGCTCCAGGGTATTCTTGCGGCGGTGCTTTTAGGTCCGTCTAGTTATGGCGCGCTTGGGGTGATTATTCTATTTGCTTCCAGTGTTAACCGCTTGCTCTCGTTTCGTATGGGTGAGGTGGTGGTCAAATACGCTGGTCAGGCACTGGCGCTGGGGCAAAGGGAGCGCGCGGCAGCGGTAATCAAAGCTGCTGGGTTGACTGAGGCTGTTACATCTGTGGTGGCTTATGGTTTGCTGGTGTTGCTCTCGCCTCTGGCAGCAGTTTATATTGTCAAAGACCCTGCAGCAACAACATGGATAATCTTTTATGGTCTGGCTTTGCTGGCAAACCTAATGACTGAAACTGCCAGCGCCGTGCTGCAAATTAGTGATCATTTCCGCATTCAGGCGCTGATCAACCTGATTTCAAGCGCGTTGACGGCCGGCTTGATTCTGCTTGCTTTTATTCTGCATGGCGGTGTGGAAGCTGTTTTGATAGCGTATTTGCTCGGTAAACTGGTGTCGGGAGTTGGACCGATGCTGGCTGCTTATAGAAGGCTGGAACCATTGTTGGGAGAGGGCTGGCTGAACACGCCGTTAAACCTGCTCCATGATCGCACAGCAATCGCCCGTTTTGCCATCAGTACAAATCTGAGCGGAACAATAAATCTAGTGATCCGCGATAGCGAAGTGCTGTGGGTGGGTTTTTTCTTAAGTACTCTGCAGGCTGGTTATTTCAAATTTGCTCTGGCAGTGATGAATATTGTGCTGATGCCGATCAATCCGTTTATTGCTACCACCTTTCCGGAAATCAGCCGCTCGGTCGCAGAAAAGAAATGGAGTGTGCTACAAACCCTGTTGAAGCGCACTTCATGGATTGCCTTTATCTGGACAATGAGCGCTGTGGTAGGATTGATGCTTCTGGGACAGCCGTTCTTAATCTGGCTTAAGGGTGGCGCCTATCTGCCTTCCTATCCAGCTATTTTAATTTTGGTGGCGGGTTATGGTTTTGCCAACATCTTTTTCTGGAATCGCCCGCTTTTGCTGGCATTTGGCAGGCCGAATTTTCCCCTGCTGATAACTTTTCTGGTTGGGGTTGTGAAGACTGCCTTGATGTTCATTCTCGTACCGCGTTTTGGTTTTCTTGCGCAAGCGTGGTTGCTTTCTGGTTACTTTATCCTTTCAGTGGGAATTATCGTCTGGCGCTGCCAGCGCGAGATCAGCCAGGCAAAACTGGGAGGTGATTTGTGAAAATTGCCTGCATTGCTTCCTCGGCAATTCCTTCTGCGACTGCAAACAGTATTCAGGTGATGAAAGTTTGTCAGGCGTTGAAACAGGTGGGTGGCGCGGTCCGTTTATGGGTTCCAGGAAAGCACTTTACCGATTGGGTGCAGCTTGCGGATTTTTATGGGTTGACCACGTCTTTTGAAATAGAGTGGGTTAGAGCTAGCCGCTTTTGGAAGCGTTATGATCTGGCATGGAAGTCCGTTGAACTGGCGCAGCGTTGGGGGGCTGATATGATCTATACCTGGATGATGCAGAGCGCAGTTCTGGCACTCTGGAGGGGTCTACCGGTGATTCTGGAATTGCATGATCGTCCAAGCGGTCGAGTGGGACCATGGCTGTTTCGGGAATTTATTCGTCATCCGGGTCGGAAACGTCTGCTTGTAATTACGGAAGCTCTGCTCGAACGGGTGCAACAAGAATATCACATGCAATTGCCGCAGGAGTGGGTGCAAATTGCTCCCAATGGAACGGAGTTGGAGCGTTATGAGAACTTGCCACAGCCTGAAGAAGCCCGCCGCCAGCTAGGATTGCCGCAAATGCCGACGGTGGTATATAGTGGTAGTTTTTATGCCGGGCGGGGATTAGATTTATTGCTGCATCTGGCGCGCGATTTTCCATTGGTTATGTTTCTTTGGATTGGTGGACGCCCGCAGGATGTGGCTGGGTGGAAAAAGCGGCTGTCAGATATGGGGTTGAGGAATGTGCATCTGACCGGGTTTGTGGAAAACAGCCGTTTGCCTTTGTATCAGGCAGCAGGTGATGTGCTTTTGATGCCGTATGAGCGGTCAATAGCTGGAAGTAGCGGCGGCAATTCAGCCGAGATTTGCAGTCCGATGAAGATGTTTGATTATCTTGCCTGCGGGCGACCCATTCTTGCCAGCGACCTGCCAGTTTTTCATGAAGTGCTGAATGAAAACAATGCCGTGTTTTGCCCGCCTCAGGATACCGCTCTCTGGAGCAAAACGCTTGAAGCGCTGCTGGCAGATGCAGATAGGCGGCAAAGACTGGGCGAACAAGCAAAAGCCGATTCGGCGCGCTACACATGGCGGGAACGCGCCGGGCGTGCACTTGCCGATTTTTTGATTAATCTTGATCAATAGAGGTTTGCCTTTAATGAAAGTTGCAAAACGACTGATTTATTCCCTGCTCATTGGTCTGGCAGTCGGGGCGGTAGTGGCTGCGCTCAGCCCCGGGGTTTTCTGGCGCGGCTGGCTTGCGGCAGGGTTTTTGAGCTGGCTGAGTGCGTTTTTCCTCTGGTCTGTATGGTCATGGGCAGGTGCAGGAAAAACGCTCGCGTGGATGGTGGCGCTGGCATTCTTGCTGCGGCTGGGGATTGGAATGGCGGTCAGTCTGGCATTACCCGTGTATGGGCATGATGAACCCACTCAGAAGGCAGGTTATCTTTTCTTTGATGCCTATAAGCGAGACCAGGAATCCTGGGGAATGGTGCTGTCAAAGTCATCTTTTATAGATGCTCTATATATGGAATTTGATACTGATCAATATGGCGGTTTACTGGTGCTGGGCGGGATGGTGTATTCCTATCTCAGCCCGGATGCCCACCGTCCGTTTCTTGTGCTGATTCTTGGGGCTTTTACAGCCGCACTTGGTGTGCCGTTTTTCTGGCGTGCGGTCAGACAACGCTGGAACATATCTCTGGCTAATCTGGCGGGGTGGATACTGGTTTCGTATCCAGACGGTATCTTTTTTGGTGCATCCCAAATGAGAGAGCCGTTTTTGATTGGATTGAGTTGTGTTGCCTTCTGGGCAGTAGTGGAATGGGCACACAAGAAAAGGGAAGCAATTCTGGCTTTTATGCTCAGTACTGCCGGGATGGCAGTGTTTTCTTCGCGCGTGTTTCTGGCAGTGATGGCTGTGCTGGCGGTTTGGTTCTGGCTGGAATATTTGTTGCCACGTTCAAAAGCTTGGCGGATTGCTGGCATTTTGGGGCTGATTGTTGCCGGGTTGGGGTTGTTGTTTGTGATTGGAGATTGGTTGAGGTCTGTGGCTTGGTATGATTTACGGCTGACGGTGCTGGATTCCGGGCGCTGGCAAGAGGCTTTGAATCAGATACAGGGCTGGATGAAAACCCCGGTTTTAATTGGTTATGGATTAACCCAGCCTGTTCTGCCGGCAGCAATTGCTTACCCTACAGTATGGATATGGAAGGTGATTGCCATCCTGCGTGCTGCGGGGTGGTACGCGCTGGCACCCTTTTTACTTTACGCAGTGTACACGTCATTCAAAATTCAGGTACCAGCTGATCGGCGCGTACTGCTCTGGAGCGCGATCGCAGTTATGATCTGGATAATTGTGTCCTCGGCACGCGCCGGGGGTGATCAGTGGGATAACCCGCGCTACCGTTCCTTGTTTTTGCCTTGGATGGCGCTTTTAGCAGCCTGGGCGGTTCAACATGCACTGGCAACGCGTGACCTGTGGTTGGTGCGCTGGCTGCTGGTAGAAGCGATCTTCCTGGCTTATCTTACCCACTGGTATTTCACGCGGTATTTTCAGTGGAGTGGCCGGATGCCATTCTGGAGAATGATCGCCTGGATTTTAGGGTTAAGTGCACTGGTATTGAGCAGCGGTTGGCTGTGGGATGCCTGGCGCTGGTGGCGTAAAAGAAGGTCACAGTAAGTGGCTGAAACTACATTAAACTGTAGCTTGTGTCTTTTAGGATGTTATAATTCAGCGCCGAGCGGCTGAAAAAATTGTGGAGATTTCGATGGATTTGTCAATTGTTGTCCCGGTATACAACGAGGAAGAAAACCTGCCCCATCTTTATCAGGCGATTATGAAGGCGATGGAAACTGTCAGAGGACAGTGGGAAGTCATTCTGGTGGATGATGGCAGTCGGGATGGCAGTCTGGGTGTGCTGGAAAAGCTGGCTGCCGATGATCCGCAGCATATCAGGGTGGTCAGTCTGCGGCGCAACTTTGGGCAAACGGCAGCAATTGCTGCTGGAATTGATCACTCAACCGGCGAAATCATTGTTTTGATGGATGCAGATATGCAAAATGATCCTGCGGATATTCCCATGCTGCTTGAAAAACTGGATGAAGGGTATGACGTGGTAAGCGGCTGGCGTATTAAGCGGCAGGATGCTTTGATCACTCGCACAGTGCCTTCCCGGATTGCCAACTGGCTGATCTCTCAGGCGACCGGAGTTCGATTGCATGACTATGGGTGTACGTTAAAAGCTTACCGCCGGGAAGTGTTAACCGGCTTTCGTTTGTATGGTGAAATGCACCGTTTTATTCCGGTCTATGCCAGCTCGGTTGGAGCGCGCATTATTGAAGTGCCAGTTCAACACCACCCGCGCAAATTTGGCAAGGCGAAATATGGGCTGGAACGTACAGTTAAAGTGATACTTGATTTGTTCACGGTTAAGTTCTTAAGCAGCTATGCCAATAAACCAATTTACATTTTTGGCGGCAGCGGATTGGCATTGATTTTTCTCAGCTTTATTGTATTAGCTGCGCTGGCAGTGCGCCGGCTTTTTGCGGAAATTTCTCCCTTCACATCGCCTTTGTTTCCGGTTTCCATCATGATTGGCATTCTAGGAGCGCAATCCATTCTCATGGGATTGATTGCCGAGATGCTCATGCGGACGTATCACGAGTCACAGGGCAAACCAACTTACACCGTACGAAAGACGCTGAACGTTGACGCGGACGTTCCGGCGCGAAAGCGGGGCTGATGCGCATTCTGGTTCTGGTACATGAGTATCCGCCGGTAGGCGGCGGCGGCGGACGGGTGGCACAGGATTTGTGCCGTGGTCTGGCAGAGCAAGGACACCAATTGTATGTTCTGACAGCCCATCATGGTGATCTGCCATTAGAGGAAAATGAAGCTGGTCTTTATATCCGCCGGCTGGTCTCCGGGAGACGCTGGGCTTTTCGGGCTGACCTGCGAGCGATGCTGGGGTATGTGCTGGTCAGTTTCTGGCATGGACTGAGGGTTATTCGTCACTGGAAACCGGATGTTATCCATGCTCATTTTGCCGTACCGGCCGGTGCAACCGCGCTTGCGCTTTCTTTGTTAACCGGTGTGCCGTACATTCTCACCGCGCATCTGGGTGATGTGCCCGGCGGGGTTCCAGAAAAGACCGGTAAGTGGTTCCGCTGGATTTTTCCCCTTACACCCCCAATCTGGAAGCGGGCAAAACGTGTCATTGCAGTCAGTCAGTTTACGCGTCAGCTTGCACAAGCTTGTTACCCTGTATCGGTAGAAGTAATTCCAAATGGTGTGGACTTGCAGGTATTTGATCCGGGTGTCATCCGTTTACAGAATCCGCCGCGCATTATCTTTGCAGCGCGCTTTATGCCGCAAAAAAATCCGCTTCAGGTTGTTGAAACTCTTTCTGAATTGAAAGAACTGCCTTGGCAGTGTGAGATGCTCGGCGATGGTCCGCTCAAAGATGAAGTCGAGCAACGCATTCGAGAGCTGGGACTGCAAGACCGCATTCGTTTGCATGGCTGGGTGTCGCCGGAGAAAGTACTGGGATGGTATCGCCAGAGCGATATTCTGTTTATGCCCTCGCTTTCGGAGGGGCTGCCGGTTGCAGGGGTACAGGCGCTGGCGATGGGTCTGGCGCTGGTGGTAAGCCGAATTGGGGGGTGGGTGGATTGTGTGCAGGAAGGAGAAAACGGTTTTATGGTCAACCCGCAAGACAGAGCTGGTTTTGCAGTAGCGCTACGAGCACTGCTGAGCGATCCACAACGTTTACTGGCGGCAAGGCATGCAAGCCGCGCCTTGGCAGGTCGTTTTGACCTGAAGCGTGTGGTCGCTGCCTATGCGGCGGTTTTTTCCGAAGTTTGCAAGAAGAATTAAACGCAGGGTCTTCCCTTGACAAATGCCCGGTTTCATGCGAGAATTCAAAAAATGAATGCTCAAATGCCTTCTCCCGATGTCAAACAACAGGAATATGAACTACTGAATGCTATTGCTCAAGATTCATTGGTTACGCAGGCGGGGCTTTCTGCGCGACTGGGAATCGCTGTGGGCAGTGTTAACTGGTATATTAAGCGGCTGATCAACCGCGGCTATGTTAAGGTATCTCATCTTGACCGTACGCGGCTGAAATACGACCTGACGCCGGAAGGAATGCGGGTACTCACCCAGCGTGCACTGCTTTACATGAAAAGCTCGCTACGGGTGTATCAGGAATGGCGGGAAAAGGCGAAAAAGATAGCCAGTGACCTCAAAGCCAGGGGCGTCAAAAGTGTTTATCTGGAAGGTAACGACGAGGTTATGGATATCCTGCGGCTGACCTGTATTGAGATGGGGCTGGCGGTGGCTGATAAGCCATGTGGGTGGACATTGCGTCATATTCTTCAAGATTATGTAATCGTGGAAGATGCCGATGAAGGTAATTAATTTGGATGCATTGACACTTCTTGAAATTTTTTTGTACTGAGGAGAACAATGGCAATCAGAATTCATCCAACTGCTGAAGTGGCTGAGGATGCCATGATTGGGGATGGAACCAGTATCTGGCATCATTGCCAGATACGCCCGCGGGCACATATCGGACAAAATTGCATTCTTGGGAAGGGGGTATATGTGGATGCGGATGTCTCCATTGGAGACAATGTCAAAATTCAAAATTACAGCTCGGTTTATCATGGGGTGACACTGGAGGACGGTGTTTTTGTCGGTCCGCACGTTTGCTTTACCAACGACATGCGCCCGCGCGCGATCAACCCGGATGGCACACTGAAAGCGGCAACTGATTGGGAAGTTTCCAAAACGTTGATAAAACGTGGGGCGGCATTGGGCGCCAACTCAACCATCCGCTGTGGCGTAACGATTGGTGAGTGGGCAATGGTCGGTTCGGGAAGTGTGGTGACGCGCGATGTCCCCGCCTATGGACTTGTCTATGGCAACCCGGCACGCCTGCACGGGTTTGTCTGCCCTTGCGGCACTCAATTGGACTATAAGGAAGAAAAGGTTGATGTAGTCGTTATGACCTGTCCGGATTGTGGTCAGCAAATTGAAATCAAGAAATCCGTTTGGGAGATGCGCAAATGATTAGTATGGCAAAGCCCCTGATGGGGGAAGAAGAAAAACAGGCTGTTTGGGAAGTGCTTGAGTCGGGCGTCATTGCCCAGGGTCCACGCGTAAAGGCATTTGAAGAAGCATTTGCCGCGATGTGCGAAACCCGCTTTGCGATTGCCACTTCGTCCGGTACTACTGCACTGCATGTAGCGCTGCTTGCGCATCGCATCGGACCCGGCGACGAAGTAATCACCTCGCCGTTCACATTTATCGCTTCCGCGAACAGTGTGGTGTATGTTGGTGCGCGACCGGTGTTTGTGGATATTGACCCGCGCACTTTTAACATTGATGTTCGACAGATTGAAGCGGCAATCACCCCGCGTACCAAAGCCATCCTGCCGGTTCACCTGTTTGGGTTGAGCTGTGACATGGAAACCATTATGGAAATTGCCAGCAAATATAATCTGGCAGTGATTGAAGATGCCTGTCAGAGTCATGGGGCAACCTTCAAGGGTTACAAGGTGGGTTCGTTTGGCACGGGGACGTTCTCGCTCTATCCGACAAAGAATATTACCTCTGCGGAAGGTGGGATGATCACCACCAACGAGCCGGCGATTGATGAGGCTTGCCGCGTTATCCGCAATCACGGGATGCGGGTGCGTTACTACCACGACGAATTGGGTTACAACTTCCGCATGACGGATGTTCATGCGGCGATTGGTTTGGCGCAAATCGGCAAGCTGGACCGGTTCAATGCCAAGAGGCGGCAGAATGCTGCGTTTTATGATCAAAATCTAAAAGGTGTGATTACGCCGTTCGTGCCTGAGGGGTATGAGCATGTGTATCATCAATATACAGTGCGTGTGCCTGACGGCAAGCGGGATGCTCTGCGTGATTACTTGAAGAGTAAAGACATCGGCAGTGAAGTCTATTATCCGGTACCGATTTACCGTCAGAAGCTGTATGTTAATGAGCTGGGATATAACATGCAGTTACCTGAAACGGAGAGGGCGGCTGCCGAAGTGCTATCGCTTCCTATCCATCCTGCACTGACACAGCAAGACCTGGAAGCCGTTGTTTCGGCTGTCAACACGTTTATGGGTGTATAAAATGACAACACGAGTAGCGGTTATTGGTGTTGGCTCAATGGGCAAGAATCATGCCCGTGTATATGATGAATTGCCTGAAGCGGAGCTGGTAGCAGTTTCTGACGCCAACCCACTGGTGGCTCAGGCGGTAGGTGCACAATATAATGTGCCTGCCTATGCTGATTATCGGGAACTGCTGGAGAAAGAAAAACCCGAAGCGGTGACGATTGCTGTACCGACGGCTCTCCATGAAGAAGTAGGATTATCTGCTCTTGAAGCCGGCGTGCATGTGCTGATGGAAAAACCTATTGCCGCAACGGTTGAGCAGGGTAGGGCGTTGATTAAAAAAGCCAGAGCTACAGGGCGGGTTCTGATGGTCGGACACATTGTGCGTTTTAACCCGGCCATGCAGGCGCTGAAACAGCGTTTGCAGGCGGGTGAACTTGGGCGCATCTTTCAGGTGTTCTGCCGCCGCGCGGGACCCTTTCCAGCGCGCATTCGAGATGTGGGTGTGGTGGTGGACCTGGCGCCGCACGATGTGGACATCATGCGGTTTCTGACCGGTTTGGAACCTGAACGGGTTTACGCAGAAATTGCTCAACGTATTCATACTGATCATGAGGATTTGATGTTTGGTCTGCTACACTTTCCGGAGGGGATTACCGGCGCGCTCGAAATCAACTGGCTGACGCCTACGAAATTGCGCGAGATACTGGTGTTGGGCGAACGCGGCATGTTCCGCGTGGATGATCTGACGCAGGATTTGTACTTTTATGAAAATGCTCATGCCAGCGGGACAAACTGGGAAACGCTGGCGCATTTGAAGGGTGTCAGCGAAGGCAGTATGATTCGGTTTGCTTTGCAGCGTTATGAACCTTTGAAAGCCGAGTTGCAGGCATTTCTCAAAGCAGTGCGGGGTGAGGTAGAGGTGCCAGTCAGCGGTGAAGACGGGCTGGCGGCGTTACGTCTGGCGCTGATGCTGGTAGAATCCGGGATCCAGCATCGGGTGATTGAGGTGAACAAGAATGATAGCTGAGGAAATCATGAGGTTGGCTGAATTGCGGGAAAAGATCGAACAAAAAACAGCTCGACTGGCAGTAATTGGACTGGGTTATGTTGGCTTACCGGTGGCGGCACTATTTGCCGATGTGGGGTTTGATGTGCTGGGTGTGGAAATCAAGGCTGATCGCGTGGAGAAGATCAACGCAGGTCTTTCACCGATCGAGGGCGAAGAGCCGGGTTTGGCAGAGCTGTTGAATAGGGTGATAAAAAGTGGGCGACTGCGTGCTACATCGGACTATAACGCGCTCGGCGATCGGGATGTGATTTTGATTGACGTTGAGACGCCGGTGGATGACCAACATGCCCCGCGTTACGAAGCCCTGCGGGCGGCACTCAAAAATCTTGCGCCGGTACTGAAGCCGGGCGCGCTGGTGATCGTTGAATCGACAATCGCGCCGGGGACGATGTCCGGCGTGGTGCAGCCTTTGCTGGAGCAGGGCAGCCGGCGGCGGGTTAATGAAGGCTTTTATCTGGGGAACTGTCCGGAGCGGGTGATGCCGGGCAAGTTGCTGGCAAACCTGCGCAGTCTGAGCCGTGTGGCAGGCGGTAGCAGTCCGGAGGTTGCGCAGACGATGACCACTTTATACCGCCATATTGTTCAGGCTGACCTTGACCCGGTGGACTGGATTACCGCCGAACTGGTCAAGACGGTGGAGAACGCTTACCGTGATGTGCAGATTGCTTTTGCCAATGAGGTGGCGCTGATCTGTGAGGCGCTGGGCGGCGATGTATGGAAGGTGCGTGAGCTGGTCAACAAAAGCCCCTACCGGCAGATGCACCTGCCCGGCGCGGGTGTGGGCGGGCATTGTATTCCCAAAGATCCTTGGCTGCTGGCGTATGGCGTGCAGGGTCGGGATGTTCCGCTGCGGCTGGTACCGGCTGCGCGGAAAATCAATGATCACATGCCGCTACATGTGGTGGCACTGCTGGAGAAAACGCTGGCACGTGCTCACCATACCCTGCAAAGTGCGCGCGTGCTGGTATTGGGCTATGCTTATCTGGAAAACTCAGATGATACGCGCAACAGCCCTAGCGAGGTGCTGGTCACTCAGTTGCGGGCAAAAGGCGCTGAGGTGGGGGTGCATGACCCGTATGTGGCGGAATACCAAGGCGACTTGCTGAAAATGGCTGAAGGCTGTGACGCGGCAGTGCTGATGGTGGCGCATGACGCCTATCGAAAGCTGGATTTTGACGCTCTGTATGGCCGGATGCGCATCCCGTTACTGGTGGATGGGCGCGGGGTCTTCCGCGCTTCCCCGCCGCAGGGGTTTGTCTATGCGTGTGTTGGGGTGGGGGAGTAGAACGACGAAATTATTGGTTTTTATCTCCATCAATCCACTTTTCAACCACTGTTGGATTGTTCTGCTTGGCTTGCAGTAATGGCCGTGCAGTCACACAACATGCGCTTGACCGCTCTTATGGCTTATGTTATGATGACCGCAGAGGTTGTGTGATTATGGATGAAGATTTCTCGACACCGCCAATTTCCCCTGTGGAAGGCGATGTTGAATTAGATAAAACAGCAGTAGCGGCTACGGAAACAGAACAAAAACAGAAACGCGTAAACTGGGGGAAGATTTGGCAAAGTCTCCTGCGATTCGGGCTGGGTGAGATTACCCTGCGAATTGGTACCGCTCTGGCTTCGATGATCCTGATCCTGCTGGTGGTCTGGGTTATGGACAATTTTTATCTGCAAGGGCCTTTGGAGAGTCCAGAGGAATCGGTCAACGCGGCGCCGCTTGCCACCAGCACACCGGTTATTGCTGTGCCTTATTTTGATGTTCCCAGTATCGAAATTTATCCCGCTGGGGTAACCCGTCAGGTAATGTTGCACACCTTATTGCCTGCCAAACCGCGTGACAGTGTTGTGCAATACGAAGTCAAAGCAGGAGATACCATTTTTGGGATTGCTGAAAAGTTCAATCTGCGCCCGGAGACGATCCTGTGGAGTAATTATTACGTTCTTGCAGACAATCCGCACTTATTGAGCCCGGGACAAAAACTGAATATTTTGCCGGTGGATGGCGTGTATTATGAATGGCACGCTGGTGATGGGCTGAATGGTGTAGCGGAGTTCTATGGCGTCAAGCCGGAGGACATCATCAATTTTCCGGGAAATAACTTGAGTCCTCAAACATTGGGAGATTGGAGTAACCCAAATATTGAGCCGGGAACCTGGCTGGTTATTCCTGGTGGACGGCGCGAATTTGTCACCTGGAGCGCGCCGCGTATTACCCGCCAGAACCCGGCAGTGGCGAAAGTTCTTGGCCCCGGTTTTTGTGGAACGGTTGTAGATGGACCGGTAGGCAATGGTACATTCGTCTGGCCTACGGTGGAACAATGGCTTTCAGGGTTTGATTATTCACCAGAGACCAACCACTTTGGTGTTGACTTTGCAGGCAAGGAAGGAAATGCGGTATTTGCGGTGGATAATGGGGTGGTGGTTTATGCCGGCTGGAATGATTGGGGATATGGCAATGTGGTGGTAGTTGATCATGGAAATGGCTGGCAATCGTTATATGCACATTTGAGTGCTTATAACGTTGGTTGTGGTTCTTATGTATATCAAGGGAGCGTCATTGGCGCAGTTGGGAATACCGGCAAGTCTTCGGGTCCGCATTTACACTTTGAATTGCGCAGCGATCAGTATGGACGCGTGAACCCAATGAACTTCTTACAATAATTAGACGCATACTGAAAAATAGAGCCGTGAACAGGAAAGGAGGAGCTGTTCACGGCTTTCCTTTTTTTACTATGCTATTTATTGGCCTGATACCGCTGTACGCGCAAATCAGCCTGTTTCTTGTGTCCCCAGATGCCTTCAAGCTCCGCCAGTCGGGAGCAAATTTCACCAATTTTCGCGCTGGCTTGGGGCGTGCAGCGCTGATAGGTCAGCGTCTTGAGGAACTTGCCTACCCACAGCCCACCGGTATAGCGTGCGGCTCGTTCTGTTGGTAAGGTATGGTTTGTGCCGATCACCAGATCACCATATGGGACGGTGGTCTCCGGTCCCAGAAAGAGCGATCCGAAATTGGCTAATTTTTCTAAAAATTCATTCGGGTTGGCGGTCAATACCTCAACATGTTCTGATGCAATGCGGTTTGCTTCGGCGATCATTTCATCGGTTGTATCTGCCAGAATAATTTCACCGTAGTTTTGCCAGGCTGCTCGAGCGGTTTCCGCGGTGGGCAGCGTTTGTAATTGTCGCTCGATCTCTACAGGTAACTCATTTGCCAGTCTGGGGCTGGTGGTCAATAAAATCGCTGGCGAGTTTACCCCGTGTTCTGCCTGTCCCAGTAAATCAACGGCGACCAGCTCAACATCTATACTATCATCGGCTATGATCAGGACTTCAGAGGGACCAGCAAATAAATCAATTCCCACTCTACCGAATAACTGCCGTTTGGCTTCGGTCACATATGCATTGCCGGGTCCCACAACCATGTCCACTGGGGCAATAGTCTCTGTTCCGAGAGCCATGGCTGCAATTGCTTGAACACCGCCCAGTATGTAAATCTCGTCTGCACCAGCCAGCGCAATTGCCGCCACGGTCGCTGCTGGGAGGCGTCCCTGTGAAGGGGGAGTACAGGCGATCACCCGTTGAACACCAGCAACTTTTGCCGGGATGATGCCCATATGTGCTGAGGAAACCAGTGGGTAACGCCCACCGGGGATATAACACCCGGCGCTTTCGACCGGGATCACGCGGTGACCAAGCGTCACACCGGGCCAGGTTTCTATTTCCAAATCATGGATTGTGCTGCGCTGAGCTTCGGCAAAATGCCGCACCTGTGCCTGTGCAAAGCGAATGTCATCCAGAACTTGTTTGGGTACTTCTGCGATAAGGCCTTTGATTTCGTTTTCGGATAGGCGGAAACTTTCCGGTGACCAGTTGTCAAAGCGCTCTGAATATTCTCTCAATGCCTGATCGCCGCGCTGAGCAACACCGGCAATAATATCGGATACCGCTGCGCGTATGGATTCGTTTATGGTCTGCAATTGGTTTTGGCTCTTGCGCTGCTTGAGATATCGGATCATACCAGCCTCAACAGAATATTAACACTTCCAGCAGAAGGATTCTGTACTGCTGGAAGCGTTTGCTGAGAAGTCGCTCACATGATTTCGGAGACTTCCTTATACCAGATCTTTTTAGGACCGGTCTTTGCTCGCAATTTCCATTTCCATGTTTTTGGTTCATCCTCGATGGCTGCGCGGACGGCGTCCGCTTTTTGACAAATTGTTGTCCGCATATCTGCGTCCAGAACCGCAACGCCATTGCTGGCTGTTTTGACTTTTTCCAGATTGGTGGTGGTGGTGTAATAAAAACCCCAATCATCAGACATTCGTGTGGCGATATAACGCAGGTTAATACATCCTTCATCATTCTCCCCTATTGGAGCGGCGAGAAGCAGAAGCATGGCATCTTTCAAGTCCTTATCATTGATTTCCACAATTTGCATTTTTTGCAGGAGCAAGTCTGTCAGGCTCACACACAAGGGATGCAGTTCAAGCCGCCCGCGATAATCCACGCAGTGATTCATGTCTAGCTTGTCAAAAAATACGTCAATCATGGGGACTTTATCACCAAAGTAGATGTGTCGCTCCTGCCCAAAATACATCATAGTGTCTTTATCAAAATCATAACCCTGCGACTCAAAAAATGGTACCAATTTACTACGGTGTTTGCTATAAGCGGCAAAGTCAATATCGGTGAATACACGTTCCCCAAGGCGTTCCATACGCCGGTAGAATTCAACATAATCAGGAAAATGATAATGTAAGGCAATAGGACCCATTACCCGCAGGATTAAACCCTGCTTTTGTGCCTCTTCGACCAGCCGCCGGGCTTCCTCCAGGAAGACTTCTGGTTTGGGGTATTCTTCTAGTGGGATATCTTTTGGTAGCCTGAATCGTTTGGGTGGCATAAAATTACTCCTGTCTTTCTGTATTGTTAGCAGCAATATTGTTTTTCACCCAGAGGTAAAGATATAATCTTTGAGTTTGCCCTTTTCAATATCGAGCACTACACCCCGCAATACTCCTTCTGAATATTCGCTGCCCGGGTTGATCATGGTTGTGCGTCCAACTTTCTGAATACCACGCGATTCGTGAATATGACCATGAAGGCTAAGGAATGGCTGATACTTCTGGATCACTTTCGCAACCGCTTTACTGCCCACATGGATTTTACGATCCACTGCTTGTACCAGGTCCTTGGTTAGTTCTGGCGCTAAATCGAGAGCGAAACCATAAGGCGGTGCATGAAAGTTAAAGATGGCGTTATGCGTATCGCAAACGTGGCTGATCAGTTCTTCCAGCATTGGCTCCAGCTCCTCATCCGGTTTTTCACGCGGCGTATCCCAGGGTGTTGGGTTTGCCCAGCAGAATGTTGCCATCTCATGCTCGCCAACCATGACAACTTTATCGGCGCAATTAATGATAAACTGAGAACCGCAAATGATGTCATCTACCTCTGGAATATCGTCATTGCCGGGAGCCATGAAAACCTGCAAGCCGGTGTTTGCTAATCGCTCATCTGCCAGAGCAATCCATTCTTTAAGCCTTTCTAATGCAAGGTGTTTGAACATGGCATCCTGTTTAACGGAGTCCTGATGCATTTCCTCAAACTCTTGCGGTGTTAAGTGGACCCAATAGTAACCAACCATTTCAATTGTCTTTTTTAGATTTGCGAGTTCTTCCTGGGTCTCCACTTCAACCGGTCGGCCTAAAAAATTGGTTTCCCAGCCTCCGCCAGCTTTTTCAACCAGTGGAATAAGCAGTTTTCCGGTTAGGTCGCCGAGCAAAATACCTACATCCACCTTATAAATCTTTAAGGCGTTGAGAAACTTGCGGTAGCAGTGATTGGAAGCATGGATGTCGCTGACAAAGAAGATTTTCATGCTGATCTCCAGTAATGGGGAGCAAATACCAGAAGGCGTTTGCTCCCCCGAAATGTGTCTAATTCTAGTCAGGTGGCAGTTCTCCAAATGCCATATCTACATCAATACCGGTAGCTCGGTTGCGTTTCTTCCAGTAGAAATACCAAGCAATACCAAGCAACCAGACTGCGGCAAATGTAGCATATGGCCAGAACTTGACACCTTCAATGGTGAAGAAAAAGCCATAGAAGAGGATGAGCAGGTAGATCAGGTTCAGGATACCTGCTAGGGTAATTACTGGAACCCCAAACAGTTTCCAATTCTTGTATGGTGAGGCTTCCCAAATGTTCTTCACTTTTTTCCGGTGGGCGAACAATATGGCTGAAATGGCGGTTACGCCAAACACGGAGACGATTTCCAATGTAGTAACCACGAAACCGGCACGAAAATCGGCAAAGTAGCAGAAAGGTACCAGCAAAATTTCGCTGATGACAAACAACAGGATCATGGTCTTAATAGGCGTAGAAGTCTTGTAATTGATGTCAGTGAACCATTTTGGTCCTACACGGTCCATGCCCCAAGCGAAAAGAATGCGGGGAAAGGCTAAGTATGACATCACCACAAACCATACGCTAAAGGCAATGAAAGAAATGCCAAACAAGCCCAAAACGATGGGGTTTTGAGTTAATATTGCTGCCAAACCCATAAAGTGTGTGGACCAGGGGAAGGTATAGCCGGGCAATCCGCCACCGGCGCCATCCACATAAGAAGCGGCAACCGTAAATTCATAGCCAACCGTATTGTACAGGACAGCGCCGCACCAGACCATAATGATGGTAGGGATCAGACAGGCGAAGAAGCTCCCGCCCAAAAGCGTTTTGTCTGGTCGTTTCACCTCACCAGCAATGAAAGCAACAGCATAGGAATAGATAATGAGCCAGGAGCCGGCAATCATTAACCCGATGGTATCAGGCCAGTTCCATGTACTTGGCAGGGTAGCACCGCCTTCCTCCATGAAGGTCTTTGCGGCAGACAGAAAACTCTCATAGTCCAGTGAACCGTATTTGGCTGCTAGTGCATTCCAGGAATTAACAAAGTTTTCATGGCTGGAGAAGGTTAACACTAGCAGACATACCACCGTACCCAATAGGCCAACAATCACCATCACGCGCTGTGCTTTGGCGTAAAACTTGATTCCAAACGCGAGGATAAAGAAGGCAATGATGTTGACCAGTGTGGAAATCAGAAATAGACCCCAAAAGCTGGTGATCGCCTCATTCAGGTAGTCCAGGCCAAAGTACCCAAACAGCATGGTCAAGCCGGGGTTGACGACATACGGAGCCAGAGTCGTAATCCAGAGAATCCATGCCCATGCGTTTCCGAAGCTCTCTGCCACGGCGATCAATGGACCAAGAATACGAGAGTTATAGACATACTCACCACCGGAGCGGGGCATGCTGCCGCCCAGAATACCCCATACCAGCGGAAAGCTAATGCCACCCAGCAGAAAGCCAAGCAACGCGGCGATGATCAGATTGCCACCTGGATAAATGAGCAGACCAACACTGATCATAAAGAACATGCTGGGTGATAACCCGATGTTCATTAGCCCGACGCCAAAAGCATCGAACATCGATAGACCGCGGACGAGCCCGCTGGCTCGTCTTGCAAATACTTTTTCAACAGTTGCCATCGTTCGTCTCCTTTCTCTGCTAAAAGTTGAATTCTTGATTTCTAGCAATCCATTCTCATAAATGCATGATGATTCAGGAAATCTGGAATACAAGAAAGCGATCTGTTATGGTGGGTTCAGTTAGGAATAAATCTCGCGCGGTTTTGTTGCTATTTGCCTTCTCCTCTGCTTTGGAGGTGAAAATTTGGTTATCCATTCTGGAATAGGCCATTGATATATATCTTTAAGAATGATGGGGAGGATTCGAATAGTGGTACGTATGACGCCCGGAATTTTTCCAACGACGTCCGTGACGAAATGATAGAGCTCGGCGTTATCTCTGGTACTCACTTGAATGCTGATGTTAAGATCACCTGTGGCGCAGGCAACATAAGTAACGTGCTCCATTTGAGCGAGCTTTCTGGCAACTTCCATGACCTGATCAGCTTCAACTTCTACCCAAATATCGGCTGTAACCGGCAAACCCAGTCGCGCAGGCTCAACAATAGCTTTGATCTGAATTATGCCTTCTTTTTCCATGCGTTTAATGCGCCCTCGCACGACACGCTCGGTCACATTTCCCAAACGACGAGCAATCTCAATGCTTGGCATACGACCATTTTCTTGCAAAAGCAAAACAATTTGTCGGTCAATCGGATCGGGTTTATACGGCATTTTATTGTAAGTTAAATATGGGGTGAGAAAACCATCGATACTAGAATAGCAACAATTGCCTTAAAAGTCAACTATCACGCAAAAAAACGTCGTTTTAAGACCTAGTGTGTAAACTGCGTGAAGAAAACCGAATAACGAATTCTAGTTGCCCGAACCAGCAGCTACGACAACAAGGGTGGCCATCAAGCCATTTTCAGCATCACCCGGCGCAGTTGAAAGCACCTGATATGCCATCGGGGCTTTGGGGGTAGTGAGGTGAGTGGTTTTCGTTTCGCCGGGCTTTACTGAAACTTGAAAGAGGATATTTGCGTTATCTTGGGGGGTGAAAGGGGTTTTAACGGGACGAGCCATTAATGTCCAGTTATGAATGGATTGCCCTTCATTTTTCAGGTGTAGCGTGACCTGGGTCCCTGCCGGCACCCGCCACGTTTCCGGCTGAAATCCAGTATCGGTAATGGTCACAGACAATTCTGTTGAGCCAGGCGCAATTGTGCTCCAGTCTTGACAGCCGGAAAGTAGCAACCACGTGATCGCCAAAACGATTAGCCATCGGCCGAAGCGCAATGGATTTGTCTGACAAGCAGAGAATTTTAAGCTTAAAAATGTCAGTATTTGGTTGATAAAATAGAACATATGTGCTATACTAAATGCATCTGCATATGATTTGTTGTATGAGGTGCTATGAACAGCGTTCAAAGTGCAATTTTACCCGGATTTTTATTGGGAAGCTTATTTGTGATCTCTGTCAGTGTTCTGGTGGCTAACCCGCAGATGGTCATTGCTTCTAATGGTTTACCCAATCTGGTTGCTTCAAGCTCTTCAGCACTGATACAGTTTAGTCCTCTTTCTGATTTGTTGCCGGTACAGGAAGTTCCAGCATCCCCCGAGATTATTCCTCCAACTCCTACGTCACCATTGGAGGTAGAGCAATTCGTTGAGGGACCAGCGGAGACAAACTCTGTCCAACCTGATCAAGAGAGTAAAACGGGTTGTTTGATCTCAAATCGTTATCCGGAAGCTGTCTTGCAATGGTGTGAGCTGATCCAGACACATGCGCAGGAAAATGGGTTGGATCCGAGCCTGGTTGCCGCCATCATCCTTCAAGAGAGCAATGGTAATCCTCAGGCATATTCGCCCAGTGGAGCGGTTGGTCTGATGCAGGTCATGCCCCGTGATGGCATTGCCGCTGGATTCTGGTGTTCTTCTGGACCTTGCTTTGCAGGACGCCCCTCGATGAATGAATTATTTGATCCGGAGTTTAATATTGCTTATGGTACACGCATGTTTGCCGGGTTGGTTCATAAACACGGCAATGTCCGTGACGCCTTGCGTGCGTATGGGCCGGTGGGGTGGGGATATGGGTATGCGGATAAAGTGCTGGCGGTTTACAATCAATATCGCTGAACAAATAGAGATGATTTATTTCTCCATGCTAACCACCTGATGTTCCCAGCGATGCCAGTTTGAAAAGTTCTTTTCGATGATTTTACGTCCTTCGCCGGGCGGTTCTAACCCGATGAGTTCCATATCTGCATCAACCATGATGCGAACCAGCTCATGGAATTTTATTCTTGGTTTCCAGCCGAGCTCTCGCTGTGCCTTACTTGCGTCTGCCAACAGGTAGTCCACTTCGGTTGGACGGAAATAACGCGGGTCAATACGTACGAAGTCATGCCAATCCAGACCGACATATCCAAAAGCCTCGTCGAGGAACTCACGCACGGTGTGTGCTTCACCGGTGCCGATAACATAATCATCCGGTTTTCCCTGTTGGAGCATCATCCACATCGCTTCAACATATTCTGGGGCATAACCCCAGTCACGGCGAGAATCGAGATTACCCAGATACAAATAGCGTTGTTTGCCAGCTTTAATCGCTGCTAGCGCGCGGGTGATTTTACGAGTGACAAAGGTTTCACCACGCCGGGGGGACTCATGGTTGAATAAAATACCATTGCAAGCGAAGAGATTATATCCCTCGCGATAATTTCGTGTTACCCAGTAGGCATACACTTTCGCTGCAGCGTAGGGACTGCGTGGTTCAAATGGGGTTGTTTCGCTTTGTGGTGGTTTGGCACTGCCAAACATCTCACTAGAAGAGGCCTGGTAGAAACGAGTCTCCGAATGACTTCTCCGTACGGCATCAAGAATACGGATGGTTCCCAAACCGGTGATATCGCCAGTATATTCCGGCATGTCAAAGCTGACCCGAACATGGCTTTGCGCTGCAAGGTGGTATATCTCATCAGGGCGAACGTTGTAGATTACATCCAGCAATGTCTCCGGCACTGAAACGTCGCCATAGTGTAAATACAGTTTAACTTTTTCGCCGTTATGCGGGTCACGGTAGAGATGGTCAATGCGCCGGGTGTTAAATGTACTGGCGCGGCGAATGACGCCATGCACTTCATACCCCTTTGATAGCAGCAATTCTGCTAAGTATGAGCCATCTTGACCGGTGATGCCCGTAATCAATGCTTTTTTCATGTCGTGCCCTCCGCGTGGTCTGTAGAAACCAGCATAGACCGGAAAATTTTTCGTCGAGAATCCAGGGTCATCTTGACAATCTGTAAGTATAACATGCCTGATACAGTTTATCAGGGTGATTTTGAAATCTGAAATCTGGTAAAATCGTTAGGCGTTCTTCATTACTATTAGGAGCACTCTTTTGAGGCGCAGAAGAAGCTCATTATCTGTTTTGCGTTGGATTTCCGTTGTCTTAATTTTTTCAGCGGTTTTGCTGACCGTCTTTGAATTGGTACGGTATAGCCGCCTGCGTACAACTTTCCCGCCGGGCATGGTGATCGCTGGAGTGCCGGTGGGCGGTTTGAATCAACAGCAAGCGGCAGAGCGTCTGATTCAGGCGTATGGTATTCCGATTGAATTGCGTTATGGCGATGCAATTATTCAGGTCAAACCTTCGGTTGTTGGTTTTGAATTGGACCTGGAAGGGATGCTGGCAGCAGCAGATTTGCAACGCATCACTCAGCCTTTCTGGAGTGCTTTTTGGGATTATCTGTGGAATCGCCTGCCCACACCATCCGAAGTTCCACTAAGAGCCAGTCTTTCTGAAGAACAATTGCGAACTTATCTGCGCGAAGAAATTGCAGCGCGCTATGATCGCCCACCCTCTGCGGCAATGCCGGTACCGGGTAGCGTGAATTTCCAGCCTGGCGAGCAGGGGATAGTGTTGGATATTGACCGCGCTGTAACATTGGTCGAAGATGCGTTGCGTTCACCCAGAAACCGAATCGTTAATCTGACTTTCAATCGAGTGAATCCGACACGTCCATCGCTTCAGAATCTTCAAATCCTGTTGCAACAGACGGTTGACCTGGCGGGTTTTGATGGGTTGATGGAAGTATATCTGTTGGATCTGCAAACACGACAGGAGTTGAGTTTTGCTTACCAAAACGGGAAAAACTTGCCCCCAGATATTGCCTTTACAGCGGCCAGCACGATGAAAATTCCTATCATGGTATCCGTCTTCAAACGCGTGCCGGATCCGACGCCGGAAAATATCGCTGCCATGTTGGAGCTGATGATCGAGCGTTCTGAAAATGATCCGGCAGACCGGATGATGGAACAGGTGATGGATAGAAATCTGGGTCCTCTGCAGGTGAGTGAGGACATAAAAGCACTAGGATTGAAGAATACTTTTCTCGCCGGGTATTTTTATCCCGGCGCTCCCCTTCTCTTGCGGTTCGAGACACCCGCTAACTTGAGACCAGATGTTACTACCGATCCTGATCCTTATAATCAGACTACTCCGGCTGATATCGGGATGTTGTTAGACGACATCAATATGTGCGCTGAAACCGGCGGGGGGACATTTGCGGCTGTTTTTCCGGGGGAAATCTCACAAGCAGAATGTCAGAAGATGATAACCTATCTGGCACGCAACCGTATTGGTGTGTTGTTGCAGGCTGGCCTGCCAGAAGGCACGCGCTTTGCTCATAAACACGGATGGATTTTGGAAAACGATGGTGTCATCCATACCATGAGCGATGTCGGTATTGTATATAGCCCCGGAGGAAATTATATCGTCGCGGTTTATCTTTACCATCCGGTACAGGTTATTTTTGATCCTGTCAATCAAATGATGGCAAATATTTCGCGCGCGATCTATAATTACTTCAATTTGCCGGGCACGTAAACCGGCTGACTGTGGAAATGGGCAGCAGTTATTCCCCAGATTAATCATTTGCATTAGGGCGAAATTTTCTTGCTATAATATTTTTATTCGGATGTTTTGGCTTTTCAGATGAATTAGTTTCTTTTGAGGAGGATTGCCATGGCGCGTTGCTTTAATGGAACAATTTTGCATGTCAACCTGACAAGCGGTGAATTAAGCATAGAACACCCCCCCGAGGAGTTTTATCGTTTTTATGGCGGCGGTGGTGGAATGGGGGTGTATTACATTTTGCGAGATATACCGGTGGGATGTGACCCCTTGGGAGCAGAGAATATTCTCACCTTTTTTACTGGTCTGCCAACGGGTTTACCTATCTCTGGTCAGTCGCGTCTGACGATTAATGCAAAATCTCCCATTAGCGGTGCAATTGGTGATAGTCAGAGCGGCGGTTTCTTCCCGGCAGCACTCAAGTGGTCAGGCTTTGACGGTGTTGTGGTGCGCGGCAAATCTTCTCATCCTGTGTATCTTTATCTCCATGAAGGAAAAGCGGAGTTGCGGCCGGCGGATCATTTATGGGGCAAATTTACAGCTGAGGTGGATGAAATCCTCAAAAAAGAAATTGGGGATGAAAAAGTTGAAGTCTTACAAGTTGGTCCTGCTGGTGAGAAGCTGGCGCGCTTGGCAGCAGTTTTGAATATGCACACCCGTGCCAACGGGCGTACCGGCATGGGGGCGGTCATGGGATCAAAACTTCTAAAAGCGATTGTTGTGCAGGGGAAGGGCACAATTGGAGCTGCAGACCCCAAAGCACTGGCGCGGTTAAATCGTGAAGGTAGCCGCAGTTTGCCGGACATTACTGACGTCTATGGATTGAGCAAAAACGGCACTGCAGACGTCATTCCTTTTCAGAATGCTTTGGGAACATTGCCAGCGTATAACTATAACGAGGGAACTTTTGAGCCGTGGGAACAGATCAGCGGCGAAACTATGACCAGTACTATCCTGAAAGAACGTGATACCTGTTATGCCTGTGTGGTGCGGTGTAAGCGTGTGGTAGAGACCGAGTATCAGGGCCGAAAAGTTTTACCCACTTATGGAGGACCCGAATATGAAACAATTGCTACATTCGGTAGCTATTGCGGTATTGCCGAACTACCCGCGATTGCACTGGCAAATCAGATTTGCAACATGTACGGGCTGGACACAATCGGCACCGGCGCGACCATTGCCTTTGCAATGGAGTGCTTTGAAAATGGAGTTATCACAACGGAGGATACGGGCGGAATAGAGCTCCGGTTCGGCAATGTTCAGGCGATGCTGGAAATTGTCGAAAAGATTGCTAGGCGCGAAGGGTTTGGCGATGTGCTGGCGGATGGTTCGGCAGCCGCGGCGAAAAAAATCGGCGGACGCGCTAGCGATTTTCTGATTACAGTCAAAAATTGCGAGTCGCCGGCGCATATGCCGCAGGCGAAAAAATCACTTGGATTGCATTATGCTGTCAATCCGTTTGGAGCGGATCATCAGTCTGCAGAGCATGACCCAATGTACGAGGAAGGTGGTTCAGATTTGTATTACAACCGGTTGGAGCGTCTTGGATTGGATAAAGTCCAGCCGTCTTATAGTATGAATGAGGAGAAGGTCCGTTTTTGTTATTTGACCGAGTTGTTCTACCATGCGCTGGATTCCTATAACCTGTGTCAGTTTGTCTGGGGACCTGCTTGGACACTATATGGTCCGGATGAAATGGCAGAAATGTTACGGGCAGCAACGGGTTGGGAAATAACCGTGGAAGAAATTATGAGAGTTGGCGAACGACGGCTGAACATGATGCGTGCTTTCAATGCGCGTGAGGGATTTGATCGGAAGGATGATAAGTTGCCCCGAAAATTCTCTCTGCCTTTGCAAGGAAGTGGTCCCAGCGCAGGTGCCTTTTGGGACGAGAAGGATTTGGAGCATTTTAAAGACGTGTATTACGCCCTGGCAGGCTGGGATATTCAGAGCGGTAACCCCACCCCTCAAAAGCTGGCAGCGTTGGGACTGGATTGGATAAGACGATAACCTTCGACATGAAAATTCGTATAGTCTTGCATTCGGTGTTGCGAGAAAAACTGCCATCAGAGACCAACGGCAGGGTTGATCTGGACTTGCCAGAGGGTTGTACAGTACTGGAGGTGATTCGAAGGCTGGAATTGCCAGAGCACGTGGTTTGTGCAATCAATGGGCAAATTGAACGCTCTTTGTACAAAGTTCTCCAGGATGGTGATGAAGTTCGTTTTTTTCGCCCCGGAGCGGGTGGGTGAATAGATCGGGCGGGTCAATTGACCCGCCCGGTGCGCTCTTCTCTCTTAGGCCAAGAAAGGAAGATGACAATTTTGGTATAATCAGCCTGGCAGGTAACTGCCTTTGGAGAAAAATTATGTTTGAAAGACCAATATTCACCGGATTGATCATAAGTCTGGTTTTTGGTTTGTGTGCTTGTTCAGCAGAGCCGACACAGGACCCGGTTCTAATCTATACCCAGGCGGCGCAGACGGTTGAGGCACAATTGACCGGTACGGCACTTGCCAAACCAGCGGACACCGCCACCCCCACCCCGATCCAAACCCAACTTCCAACGATTGCACCGACAACTACCCCTGTTAAGGTTGGGCTGCCCACTTTGCCGCCTTTGGGAACTTTACCTGTATTAGATGCTACACTGCAGCCAACATCTCTTCAACCACCGGGTACTGGCGCAACGCCAACTACTGGCATTCTGTTGCCTTCCGCTTTACCAACCATTCAGCCGACGTTACCACAGCCAACGGCTACGCCAAAGAAGAGTTATAGCGGTGACCATGCAACGTTTCAATATCAGGTGCCTGCAGATGGGCAAACCTTTGCGCCCGGGACAGAATTTTTGCTTTCCTGGGGATTCCTGAACGATGGTACGACAACCTGGAACCCAGATTATCGGTTGGTCTTTTTCGGGGGAACGGTCATTACAAATGTTTCCTCAGTTGCCGGACCAGCCAGCACACCACCGGGTCAGAAAGCGGAATATAACGTCTGGGCAAAATTGCCCTCGGAAGCAGGGAGTTATATCACCCGCTGGAAGCTGGTGAACCCGGCGGGGGCTTACTTGACTGAAGTTTATTTTGCTTTCAAAATATCGCCCTGATTGTATGGGTCAAACTTGGCTGATTGCGCTTTATACTTTGAGAGAACTTTGCTAAATTCACAGGGTTTATATATCCTTCTTTGGAAGAAAGCATCATCGTTATGGAACTTGAAGAACATCCCTCTACTTCCTGGCTGACACGTCCTTTGTCGCAATATCTGCCAAAATTGTCGGTTGAGACTCTGCTTGTGGTGATCATTCTCGCCTTAGCAGTATTCAGTCGCTTTTATAATTTGGACCTGCGCGTGATGAGCCACGATGAGGTTAATCATGTTGTGCCTTCCTGGGAGCTGTATCAGGGACGCGGTTACCGGCATGATCCGGTAACGCATGGTCCGCTGCAATTTCATCTTCTGGCTTTGTCTTTCTTTCTATTAGGGGATAATGATTTCTCAGCTCGCGTGCCGGCGGCGCTTTTCAGCGTTGCGGCGGTTGCAGTTGTGCTTTTTGCCTTCCGTCGCTATTTAGGGCGTTCTGGTGCTTTGATTGCCGGTGTTCTGTTTCTGATTTCGCCATTTATGCTGTTTTACGGACGTTATACCCGTAACGAGGGTTTTATTGAGTTGCTTGGCGTGTTAATGTTATATGCCACGCTGCGCTATCTCGATCGAGGGGATACTTTCTCGCTTTTCTTGTTAACTGTTGCTACTGCGTTGCATTTTACTGCTAAAGAAACAGCATTTATTTATACGGCTCAACTTTTATTGTTTTTGGGGATCTTGTATGTTACTGATGTATTGCGCCTACGTTGGAAGGTTGCAGAAAGGCGCTCCTGGTTTCTTGTGCTGATATTTCTCGCCCTGCTTTTCTTGCTCCTGGCGATTGGACTGGCGGCGTGGAATGCACATGCCACTGGAACGGCGACACCTGCAGGTGCACAGCCCCCGGTTGAGGGAATGCCACTATCTGCCACGCAATCGCCTTTGCAGTACGCAGAAGCCATTTCACTAGTATTGGCGATAGCGGCTGGGGTGGGCGCACTTGTTTTACTGGTAGGGGGTTTGGGTTGGGCGGCGATTCGCTCACCGCGTTCTTTTGATTTACTGATTCTGGTTGGAACACTGGTATTGCCACAACTCAGTGCTTTCCCGGTTAAGCTGGTGGGTTGGGATCCATTAAACTACAGCCCAGTTGGCTTATTGCGAACCGGAGCTTTTGTAGGGTTACTATTTGCTATTGCAATTGCTATTGGTTTATGGTGGAACTCCCGCCTGTGGGTTGCTAATGCAATTGTGTTTTACACGATCTTTACCGTTCTTTATACGACCTTTTTCACCAATGGTCAGGGTTTCTTCACTGGTCTTGTGGGGTCGTTGGGGTATTGGCTAAGTCAGCAAGGGGTACAACGTGGCAGTCAGCCGTGGTATTACTTTGTTCTGGTTCAGCTCCCTGTTTATGAATATCTGGCAGTGCTTGGTTCTGTTCTGGCTTTCTATTTTGGTGTGCGGCATAACCGTTTTAGCACCCTGCCCGCCATACCACCTGCTGTAGAACAAACACCAGCTTCTGATGAGCATAACAGTCTGGATATGGAACATTCCCACCAAGTGCCAACCCTGGCGCTTTTGTTGTTTTTCTCTCTAACCTCCATAATTGCGTATAGCATAGCGGGCGAGAAGATGCCCTGGTTAACAGTACATATTGCACTGCCGCTGTTGCTGACCGCCGGCTGGGGATTGGGGTTCTTGGCAGACAAAACTCCCTGGCATAAAGTGATGAATCGGAATGGTGTGGTTTCTATGCTACTGATGCCGGTATTCCTGACCAGTCTGGCAACGGTGATGGGGGTGTTATTGAGCGATAAGCCGCCATTTCAGGGAACGGAGTTGTCCCAGTTGCAGGTTACCAGCCGCTTTTTGCTGGCAGCGGTGATGACGATGTTGAGCGGTGGTTTGATTTTATACCTGCTCAAAGACTGGTCGTTCATCCAGTTATCGCGCTTGGTAACAATTTACTTTTTTGGATTCCTTGGTCTGCTGACGGCACGAACGGCTTATATGGCTTCGTTCGTCAACTATGATTATGCGACTGAGTTTCTGGTATATGCCCATGCTGCACCCGGTCCAAAACAGGTTCTGGCACAGGTGGAAGAGATTTCTCGCCGAATTACAGGTGGCAAAGATATACAGGTGGCATATGATAATGACGCGCTTTATCCATACTGGTGGTACCTGCGGGATTATCCCAACCATCGCTGGTACACGGATAAGCCGACACGCGATCTGCGCGATTTTCCATTGATTATTGCCGGCGAAGCCAGCATGGCGAAAATGGAACCCATCGTAAAAGACAATTTTATTGCTTATAACTACATCCGGCTTTGGTGGCCGATGCAGGACTACTTCAATCTGACTTGGGAGCGCATTTGGAATGCCATCACAGACGCACGAATGCGCAGAGCGCTTTATGACATCTGGATGTATCGTGATTACACGCTTTATGCTGAGATTACCAATAATCCGAATCTGAAGCTGGAAACCTGGCAGCCAAGCAGCCGTATGCGCTTTTACATTCGCAAAGATATTGTGGCTCAGATCTGGAACTATGGCGCCGCACCAACTGTAGCAACCGCACCCAGTCAGGAAGACCCCTATGTAAACGCGTTGTTGTCCCTTTCTCCAGATCGGATGATTGGCGGAAAGGGGAATATGCCGGGTCTTCTGGATTCACCGCGTGGGATTGCTTTTGCCTCCGATGGCACGATCTATGTTGCTGATTCACGTAACCACCGTATCCAGCATCTGGATACCGAAGGCAATGTGTTGCATATTTGGGGTTCTTTTGCAGATGTTGGCGGGGGCATAGCACCGGGTGGCACATTCAATGAACCCTGGGGGGTAGCAGTTGGGCGCGATGGCTCGGTATACGTGGCGGATACCTGGAATCACCGCGTACAGAAATTCACAGCGGATGGTCAATTTGTTAAAATGTGGGGTTATTTTGGACAGGGTGAAGCACCAGAAGCTTTTTGGGGTCCACGCGGGCTGGCAGTGGATAGCCGCAATCGAATTTATGTAACGGATACAGGAAATAAGCGCGTGGTAGTTTTCGATTCGAATGGAAACTTTGTCACGCAATTTGGCACATCCGGTTTTGAAGTTGGTCAGTTTGATGAACCGGTGGGCATTGCGATTGGAATGGATGATAAAGTGTATGTTGCCGATACCTGGAATCAGCGGGTACAGGTATTTCAACCTGATGAGCAAGGGATGATTTTCACACCTGTGGCGAACTGGGATGTGTATGGCTGGTTTGGTCAATCGCTTGAAAACAAACCTTTTATTGCGGTGGATTCAGCTGATAATTCTTACATTACCGATCCAGAAGGGTATCGTGTTATCCAATTTGACGCGCAGGGGAACTTTGTACGCGGCTTTACCAACTGGGCGGGTCAACTGGATGCCTCGAGTTTACCAGTAGGAATTGCGTTTGACCCGCAGGGGAACTTGTGGATCAGCGATGCAGGAAATCACTTCTTGATACGTTTTACCTTGCCATAGCATCAAGTGAAATCAAAGACCCAGCCTTGTTTATTGGTGGCAAGACTGGGTCTTTTTTTATCTGCGGAGCTCATCCTTCAGCAACATGCTCAGGATGAAACTAACAACACTCACGATCAAGGCACCAAAGAATGCCGGCCAGAAACCTGAGACTGTAAATCCCACCCCGAAGTTACTGCCAATCACTCCGGCGAGATAGAATAAGAGAGTATTAATCAGCAGACTGCCTAAACCAAGCGTCAGAATAATGATCGGACATCCAACCACAACCAGAATAGGGCGCAGGATGGCATTAACGATGCCAAAGATTAGTGCCAGCCAGAGAAGGGAAATCCAGTTCTCGCTTTGTGGTGTGATGCCGCGTCCATTGAGCAAAGCAATCGCAGCATACAGGGCAATGGCGTTGATTAAGAGTCGTAATAAAAATTTTTTCATGGCGGTTCCTTTCTTGTATCCAGTACCATATACGTGACGGCTCTAAGAAAGTTGCAGTTGATGACCAGATTAGAAGCTTTTAATGATTTGTATTATGTCTTAAAGCGTTTTTCCATCCAGATTAATGTGTTTTGTAACTCACAGCCAGATTCCTGAAACGCCCGTGTTGCTCGATAAGCCGGGTAGTTAACCAACAGAGGACGCCTATCCTGAGTATCATAACGTATCCGATACAACAAAGTCTGAATAACAAGATTTTCCCAATCTGGATCACACGCTACCCAGAGAGTATCTGCATAGTGGTGGGTAGGCTCAAGTGCGGCTAGTCCAATCGGTTGGCTTTGCGCATAGATAGCCCACAAGTGATATTGCCTGTCATGCAAAAAACGGATAAATGAATGCCATAGGTTGGGGCCAAAGTATTCCAAGTGGAAGTTAAGATTCCAGGCGACCTCTGGCGGATAAGTGGCTTTAAACCATTCCTGTTGAATCTGCCAATCACGGGCGCGGCGTTTTCCGATTGTTAAACCTTCTGGTAAAGGTTCAGGAAACACCAGTTGATTAGCTTTGCTTTGCCATGAGCTACGACGAGCACGCTCCCTCATATTCAGTGATTGGTAGAGCTGATAGGCAGCTTCATTGTCGTCGCGCACCTGTAACCAGGCAGCCGAAGCGTCATGGTCCTGCGCGTGTTGCAAAGCACGCTCGGTCAATTTGCGGGCGATTCCCCGACGCCGATAGTCGGGATGAGTGGCAACATTGGCGATCAGGTAATACCATTCGCGCTGGACACGAAACGGGATTAGGGTAAGATTCCCAACAACTTTTTCCTCTTCTACCCACACGTAGCCAAACAGGGGATAAGAAACGCGTTCGCCAGAACCTGCAATCCAGTTGATATAAGAGGGATTGCGGGCAGCGCGGCGAATCTGTCGTACATATTCGCGTCCGTCCGGATCAAGATTGTTACCGAAGCAGATTTCGATCAGATTGGCGATAGCGTCCAAGTCCGTATGGATATTGACCGGGCGCAATCCAGATTTTTTGATTATAGAGTCAACCCTCACAGAAACAATTTTACACAAGCCTTTGAGAAATGCACATACTTGGGTTGTAACATGCGTTGACAGGGTAGTGATAGGGTCATAGAATCTAAAGAAGATGATGTGGACGTTTTCTTACAGGTTTTTAATAGAGTGAGACTATACTTTTACCTAGATGAGATTTTATTTCTCGCTGTTAATCAGAGGATGAAAAATTATGATGCGATTTGACCGATTTACAGAGCGAGCGCAGGAAGCTGCTCAACGTGCGGCTGAGATTATCCAGCGCTATGGACACAACCAGATTGATACTGAGCATATCCTGCTGGCTCTAATTGAACAACCGCAGGGTGTGATTCCCCAAATTCTTGAATTGTTGAAAGTGGATCCGAATACAATTTCGGAGCGGCTGGATTACATTTTACGAACCACACCCAAGGCAAGCATTTTTGGCGGCGGGGCAGGACAAATTTTTATCACCCCGCGCGTTAAGCGAATTATTGATCAAGCGAATGAAGAAGCCAGCCGGTTGAAAGATGAGTATATTTCTACCGAGCATATCTTTCTGGCAATCTTGAGCGAACGTAATACTCCGGCCGCCCGTCTTTTGGAAGGCGCTGGTTTGACGCGCGAACGGGTGTATGATGCCATCCTTCAACTGCGCGGCGGGCAACGCGTGACCGACCCGCAGGCGGAGACACGCTACCGGACACTGGAAAAATACTCGCGCGATCTCACTCAGCAAGCACGTGAAGGCAAGCTGGATCCGGTTATTGGACGCGATAACGAGATTCTGCGCGTAATGCAGATACTTTCGCGTCGCACCAAAAACAACCCGGTGCTGATTGGGGAAGCAGGTGTTGGTAAAACGGCAATTGTCGAAGGGCTTGCACAGAAAATTGCCGCCAATGATGTACCGGAAATTTTGATGGGCAAACGGGTGGTGGCACTGGATTTGAGCGCCATGATCGCTGGTTCACGTTTCCGCGGTGAGTTTGAAGAGCGTTTGAAAGCAGCGATTGAAGAGGTACAGCGCGCCGAAGGTGAAGTTATCCTCTTCATTGATGAGTTGCACACAGTGGTGGGTGCTGGGGCGGCACAGGGTGCGATGGATGCTTCCAATATGTTAAAGCCTGCACTGGCGCGGGGTGAGCTGCAGTGTGTGGGAGCAACAACTTTGGATGAATACCACAAATATATTGAGAAGGATGCTGCTTTGGAGCGCCGTTTTGCGCCTGTTTATGTGGACGAACCCAGTGTAGATGACACGATTAAAATGCTCTTTGGTTTGCGTGATCGCTACGAAGCGCACCACAAGGTGAGATTTTCCGATGAGGCACTGGTGGCTGCGGCTCGGCTTTCTGCCCGTTATGTAACCGACCGACGGTTACCGGATAAAGCCATTGATTTGGTGGATGAGGCGGCGGCAAAACTGCGTGTAGCTTTGTATTCGTTGCCGCCCGAATTAAAGAAAATGAAAGATGAAATTGAGCGTCTGAAAGCAGAAGAAGAGCAGGCAGGCGTGGAACGGGATTATGAACGCGCCGCACGCATGAAAGCTGAACGTTTACGGAAGGAGGAAATTTTTAACGCTGAGCGGGACAAATGGGAAGTTGAGCATAAGCTGGATGAAGTAGTAGATGTGGATGATATTGCTCAGGTGATTGCGCAATGGACGGGCATCCCGGTCAGCCAAATGATGGAAACGGAGGCAGAGCGTCTCTTACATATGGAGGAACGTCTACGTGAGCGTGTGGTTGGACAAGAAGAAGCGATCCATGCAGTGGCAGATGCCATCCGTCGGGCGCGTTCTGGCTTGAAAGACCCGCGCCGGCCGATTGGGTCTTTTATCTTTATCGGTCCTTCCGGCGTGGGCAAGACTCTGTTAGCAAAAGCCCTAGCAGGGTTCTTGTTTGATGATGAAGATGCGCTGGTACGTCTGGATATGAGCGAGTATCGCGAGCAGCATACCGTTTCACGTCTGTTTGGTGCACCACCGGGTTATGTCGGCTATGAAGAGGGTGGTCAGCTTACTGAGGCAGTGCGCCGGCGACCGTATCAGGTGATCTTATTTGATGAAATTGAGAAGGCACATCCTGAAGTATGGAATGCCTTATTACAGATTTTGGATGATGGGCGACTGACGGATGGTCAGGGAAGAGTGGTGGATTTTCGCAACACAGTGTTGATCATGACCAGCAATCTCGGTACTGAGTTTGTCCGCCGGGGGGGGACATTAGGCTTTCTTAAGAGCGATGGATCATCAGAACAAAAGGAAGAGCACGATAAGATTGAGAAAGCACTGAAAAGCACCTTCCGGCCGGAATTTTTGAACCGTATTGACGAAATTATTATGTTTTCGCCACTTTCTGAGGAGCTGATGTTACAGATCGTTGATCTGGAGATGAAGGAGGTAAGTGAGAGGCTTGGGGAGCATGGCATTCATGTTCAGCTAAGCGAAGAGGCGCGTTCCTGGCTGGCAAAAGAAGGTTATGACCCGGCTTTTGGCGCGCGGCCGTTGAGGCGCGCGCTCCAAAAGTATGTTGAAAGCCCACTTTCAATTAAGATGCTTTCTGGAGAGTTCGCCGGGGGTGATACGGTTGTTGTGGATGTGGACGCAGATAATAAGCTTTATTTTCACAAGGGTGAGGTAATCCCTGAAAAAGCTGGCTGAATAATGCTCACCCGCCAGATGCTTTCAACCTGGCGGGTTTTTTTAACACAATGCGATATACTTAAAATATGTCACCTACCAGAGCAGAGGTTGTGGAATTACTGGGGGCAATTTATCCATTTCACCGCAAAGCCGGAATGGATTATTCGATGCTGAATCTGGTTTATGATAATCTGGAGATCTCTGAATATAGAGAAGGTGAAGTTATCTACGGGCCTGCTCAGCAGGCTAAATCGTTGTACATTGTCTTTTCAGGTGAAATTCATCTTTTGAGAAACGCCTCAGAAGGCGAAGAAGTGATTGTTCGTTTGGGCAGTGGTGATTTCTTTGGCTTTGAAGTGTTAGAGTATGGACAGTATCGCGCTAAAGCAGTTGCTGCTACTTCTGCAGTGGTCTTGGTTTTGTATCGTGAGGCACTGATTAGACTGGCGAGCCAAATACGGGAATTCAACCTTGGGTTAAGGTTGATGTACGATAGTTACCGGCTGGCGCAACGCGTTCGATTAGATTGGGTTACGCCGGATGAAGTTATTTATTTTATTGGACGACGTCATACAGCCTTTCTCTTCATGCGCCTTCTTGCTCCATTGCTGGCGGTTGGATTCTTTGTGCCATTAATTGCCATCCTTTCCTGGATTGGAGCGCTTGCAGGTATTATGTTGATCATTGCGCCGATTGTGGTGCTGGGTGGCGCACTGTTGTGGGCTGGCTGGGAATATCTGGATTGGACGAATGATTACTCAATTATTACCAGTAGGCGAGTTCTGTTTCAGGAGCGGGTCGTTTTGTTGTATGAGAGCCGCCAGGAAGAGCCAATGACGGCGGTGCTTTCTGTTAGCACGTTTTCTTCGCAGATCGGGCGGCTGTTCGGCTTTGGGGATGTGATTGTTTACACGTATGCCGGTCAGATACGGTTGCAAGCCCTGAAGGATTATGACCAAGTAAAGTTCCTGTTGCAAGCGGCAATTCAGCGCTCTGGAATAAGAGTTAGAGAATTGGAAAAACGGGAGATTGAGAAGCTTATTCGGGCGCGGATAGAGCCGCTTAAGGAGCTTCCGACAACTACTGCAGTACCGGCACATGTGGAGCCGGGGGTTCTGCAAAGATTGGTTCGGCGCTATTTCTCCAACCTTTTCCGAATGCGATTCACCTATGGTGATATCACCGTTTACCGAAAACACTGGTTATTTCTTGTAATTAATGTCTTTCCCCCCCTGTTGGCATTTTTGGTATTGGTCGTTTTACTTTTCTTACGGCTTGGCAATGTAATCACATTATTCTCCGTTCAAGCGTTTAGCAGCCTAATTGTGCTTGGCTTGCTTGTGGCTTTTGGCTTTTTGTTATATCAATATTACGATTGGCGAAATGATTATTACGAGATTTCTCCTGATCAAGTATTGGACGTGTATAAAAAACCGTTAGGGAAGGAAAGCCGACAGGTCGCGCCATTGAAAAATATTCAAAAAATTGACTTTCAACGAAAAGGGTTTATCGGGCAGCTCTTTAATTTTGGCACAGTTTATATTCGTGTTGGTGAGACTTCCCTAACATTTGATGACGTGTTTAATCCTTCCGAAGTGCAAAGCGAACTCTTCAAGCGTATGGCGGAACGCGAGTATCGCGAGAAACAGGCTGCTATTGCAGACGAGAAGCAGCGTCTTGCTGATTGGATCGAGGTCTATCACAAGATGACACGTGGGAGTGAGGAATCTACTCTTTCTTCTGGATGAATGAATGCAATCAGGGTAAAATTTGGCCAATACAGGTAAATTATGAGGTGAGTATGGCAGTATTGGAAATTGTAACGATACCGGATGCGGTTCTGAGACGTAAGGCGCGTAAGGTCACCGCATTTGATAAAGAGTTTCAGATTTTAGTGGATGACATGGTGGAAACCATGCGCGCTGCGCCTGGTGTTGGACTTGCAGCGCCGCAGGTGGGCGTTTCCTTACGCTTAATTGTGGTTGAATTTGGCGATGAGGAAGATGAAGAGGTGCCGAAAAAGTTGTATATTGTTGCCAACCCTGAAATTGCACTGGCTTCTGAGGACAAGGTCAAAGGAATCGAAGCCTGCTTATCGGTTCCTGGCTTGGTTGGCGAGGTGGAGCGTCATAACTATATTATGGTCAAGGGACTGAATCGTCAGGGTAAACCGATCAAGGTGAAAGCCGAAGGCTGGCTGGCGCGCATTTTTCAGCACGAAATAGATCATCTGGATGGGATTCTTTACACGGATCGGGCAACCCGTATCTGGCAACCTAAAGAGGATGAGGAACTGGCGCTGGCAGATTAACCGTTATGCATTTGCTTCATCTGTCGCTGACTGATTACCGAGTTTTTACCCGCCTGGACATGGATGTGCCCCGGCGGATTCTTTTGCTGGTGGGGGATAATGCCCAGGGGAAAACCAGCTTGCTGGAAGCAATTTATTATCTGGCTACTTTTACTTCTTTTCATGCGCAGCATGACCGTCAACTGGTCAATTTTGTGGCGGCTGATAGCAATCTGGTAGTAACGCGCCTGGTTGGTCAATACGAACGCGGTGGGCATCCCCATCGTTTGGAGGTTCGTCTGATCAAGGAAAATGGTGGCAATGGCAGCACACGCCTGCGGAAAGAAATTTTACTCGATGGCGTTAAACAAACGCCGCAGGCAGTGCTGGGTCATTTTACCGCCGTTATCTTTTTACCACAGATGACACGTATTATTGAAGGAGCACCAGAGGAACGGCGCCGTTACCTGAATCTGGCACTTGCTCAGGCTATTCCCGGCTATCCAGAAGCTCTGACAGAATACGCCCGGGCGCTGGCTCAGCGAAATGCTTTGCTTAAGCAATTGAATGAGAGAGGCGGGGATGCAGAGCAGCTTACTTTTTGGGATGAGCTGATCGCCAGCCGTGGGGCTTTCCTTATTCAATCGCGGGTGAATGCCATTGCAGAAATTGAATTGCTGGCAGCTCGCGTTCATGCACAGTTAACCAGAGGTGCTGAAATTCTCCGGTTGAACTACCAACCGGCGTACAATCCTCTCTCACAACCTGAAGGACAGTTTGCGTTTCGTCTGCAAACCCCGGTTAATCTCACCGGTCTCTCAATGGAAGATGTTCATACTGGTTTTCTCAAACAGCTAAAGGCTTTGCGCAGGGAGGAAATTGCACGCGGCGCAACGACAATAGGACCTCATCGTGATGAACTGCGTTTTCTGGGAAATGGTATTGATTTGGGGGATTATGGTTCGCGTGGGCAAATTCGTACCACGATGCTCTCGTTAAAACTTGCGGAGGTTGCCTGGCTTAAAGAAAAAACCGGCGACTGGCCTGTTCTTTTGCTGGATGAAATGATGGCTGAACTTGATCCTCAACGGCGGGCGGATCTACTGGCTTATTTACAGGGTTATGAGCAGGCGATATTAACTACCACTGACCTACACCTGTTCCGTGAAGATTTCTTGAAAACCAGCACAATCTGGCAAATCAGCGCTGGGCAGGTTACTGCTACAAAAGTTTAGTATTATCGTAAGGGATTTTTTGAAGGAACGCCTACGCGCCGCGGATAACGTGGCGGCGTAGCAGCCACTTTGTCAATCACCACAAGATACCGATCCTCAGCCAGCCCCGGTAAATCTACCTGCCGCACGGTGCGCAATTGCCCACCCAAGATTCGAGTGGCGTTTTCGGCTGAGTGTGCTTCGGCAGGACCGCTTTCCCCTTTTTGAGCCAGAACCGATCCGCCGATCCGCACGAGGGGAAGCAGGTATTCTACGAGGGTGGGTAATTTGGCAACTGCGCGCGCCACTGCCCAATCGAATTGCTCGCGATATTTTGGGGATTGCCCGATCTCTTCTGCGCGCGCCTGAATGACTTCAACCTGCTCTAGCCCAAGCAGGTTGACAACGTGACGACAAAATTCGGCTTTCTTTCCGACCGACTCAACCAGAACCAGACGGATGTTTGGGCTGATGATCTTAATAGGGATTCCGGGGAAGCCTGCGCCAGTACCAATGTCGACCAGTGAAGTGGGCATTTTTTCTCTCATCACCAACAGGCAGGATAGCGAATCCAGAAAGTGCTTTGTACGAATGTTGTCAATTTGTCGGATGGCAGTAAGATTGAAACGTTTGTTCCACTCTAGCAGCTCTTTTTCGTAGCATTCCAAAGCAGATAGTTGGCGGGGGGTGAGTTTTATCCCCAGGAGTTGATGCACGTCTTGTTGCAATTTTTCCATTGGTCAAATTATACCGTAAGTGAATTCTGGTAAAATAAAAATCCTGTGAGGGGATGGTTGGAAAAATTTTGTTGGAGCTAACCTCATGATCAAGCGATTGCGCCCATCATTCGAGCTTATCCTTATTCTTCTGGTTGTCATCTCGCATGCTTATGCGGTGTTCTCGCCTGCAAACAGTTTGATCAATTGGTACACAACCGATGATGCTTATTATTACTTCAAAGTGGCGCAAAATATCTCAGAAGGATATGGTGTTACCTTTGATCGTATCGGACGTACCAATGGTTTTCATCCGTTGTGGATGCTGATTTGCATTCCAATCTTTGCATTGGCGCGTTTCGATCTGATTCTGCCGTTACGGTTGGTTGTGCTGGTACTGGCATTGCTAAATGCTGGTTCGGCTGTTTTACTTTATCGTTTGTTAAAAATTCGCTTATCCAGTTGGACAGCGGTGCTTACGGCGGTCTTCTGGGCATTTTCCCCGCGTATTCATGGGGTGACGACAACGCTGGGAATGGAGTCAGGGGTCAATGCTTTCCTGACAATACTGTTGTTTTATAAAGCGGCGCAATACGAGGAGCGGCACAAATCATCTAAGCGGAAGCTGAAAGCTTTGCTTCTGTTGGGGATGCTGGCGGTACTGGTATTGTTCAGCCGCCTGGACAATATTTTTCTTTTGATTATTTTAGGGTTATGGCTGTTATTCGAAGATCAGCGCGAGCGTTTTCTAGTGCTGGGAGATGTGGTTTTGATTGTGGTGTCTGCATTTCTGGCGTATGTGACGCGCTTGGGAATTGATTTGTATTATTTCTATTCTGACTCGGCTGTATTTATGATGTTTGCGGCGCTGGTGATCAAGCTATTGATGTATACGGCTTTTGGTTTGTATCGTGGCGATGTGTTGAGATTGGGTTGGAAACAACTAAGCCGCATTGCGATGGCGGTTACGGTTGCTGGGGTTTTGCTCAGCGTAGTGATGATTATAGGAGCGCGGGTAGGGGCTTTTCCACGCATGACGCGTTTACCATTGCTGTTCGATTGGCTGATTACTTTGTTGTTAGTAACAGGCTGGCGTTGGATTGGGAGCCGGTTTGTTGCACAGAAATCGGATGACATGGTAAGTTCTCCCCTGCAATCTCCGTTTTCAATTGCCGTGTGGAAGCACTGGCTGCTGGGCGCTTTTGCTTATTTTATGCCCTGGATGGCGGCGCTGTTAATTTATATGGGTTGGAGTCAATGGTATTTCGGTACTGCTTCACCAGTGAGCGGCCAGATAAAGCGCTGGTGGGGTACACTTTATACGGTTTATGGCAAACCGGCAAAGAGTTTTTCGGATGTACTTGGGATTACACAAGATCCCGACCTTTCCCCATGGTCTTTATTGACGGAAATTCCATATCGTTTGGGAGACGCTTTCAAGTGGAGTGGTAAAACTTACGATGTGGGTGTGGCGGTTTTGGGGCTGGTGTTGGTCATTCTTCTGATCAGATTTTTACTGATCAACCGAAGTATGTCTGCGCGGACGCTGATCACTTTCAACCTCCCACCGCTACTCGTGGGTTGTTTTCTTCAGGTCGCCCATTATAAAATGAGCGGCTATGTATCTCTGCATACCTGGTACTGGATTGCAGAGATGTTTGGCATGGTCATGCTGCTTGCCATTGTCATTGAAAATGCGCTTATTCTGATGCGGCGTTTGCAGTTGCCATTGTTGATGTTGCGTGGTGTGGTTGTTTTGTCCATAGCGTTGATTTTGGTACAGTTCGGGGCTTATCTTAATGCACTGACACCTTGGAGGGTCGCTCCAGAAAACCGTGAGGCTTATCTGGCTGGAGCGCTCGGTTTGGAACAATACACTGAGCGGGAAGCTCTCATCGGCTCAACGGGTGGTGGATCGCTAGCGTATTTTACGCGCGAGCGAACGATTGTGAACATGGATGGTCTGATCAGCAGCTACCAGTATTTCCAAATGCTCAAAACCGGCCAGGGTGCAAAGTACTTTGATTCAATCGGTCTAGATTATGTTTATGGGGGTGAATACGTTATCCGCAATAGTGAGCCATACGTTGATGTCTTCAAAGGGCGGCTCAAACCGATAGAAATAGTTGCCGGTTCAACATTGTTCCGCTACTTAAGCGGAGAATAATATTTCACGGTCAGGGAACTTCATTTGGACCAAGAACCAATGTAGTCGGATGGGATAATTGATAGTCTCGGGCATCTTTGTCGGCGCGCAACTCAGCTAGAGCTTTACTGCGACATGCCCAAACCAGCTTGCCTTGCTGGGGCCCGGCTTTTACGCTTTCCAAATCCTTGCCCTGTCTGACAAAAAATTTCCGAACTGGCGGTTTTTGCAGGGTATCATATTCCATCACCAGATACCAGGTTTCATTACCTAAAGAGATGGCTTTGCCATCAGGCTGGTTAACGGATTCACTATCACATGCCGTCAGCACTTTTTCCTGATTGAGCGCGTCAATATAAAGTGGAATGTCTTGTTTGAGATTTAACACGATCTGACTTGCAATGACCAAAATAGCCAGAACAAAGAGCGCTCTCGATAATGTAACCTCAACAAACGCTCGCTTATTTGTACTGTCTGGAGGATTGAATGGGATTCTCGCAAATGTAAGAGAAGCGGATACCATTGGTAAAATCACAGGCATCCAGTAATGATCTGGACGGACTGCAATGGTCGTTAAGAGATAGATTGCATAAGGAGCGATCCAGGCGAGGATAAGCAGGTTTAGCAGACGTCGTGATCCGCCTAGAGCGCCGGCGATCAGCGAAATTAGAGCGAATGATAGAAATACAATTCCGCCATACCAGCGATTCAGAACAGGTAGCCAGGTCAATGGATTTCTGGTGTATTGGTCACTATTCTCCCATCCGCCGCGAAATGATTCATTATGGGATAGGTGTGTCTGAATAATTTCAGCGCGTTTGTCCGGCACTAGCAACAGCGGGTTAAGCACAACGACTGTTATGATCAGAACGACAATGAATAAAACGGCGGATAAAAAAGCTTTCTTAAGAGAAAGCTGCTTTTGAATCAATCCAGCGGTTAAGTAGCAAGCAATGGTTAGAAAGAATAAAAATCCAATCAGTTTGGTTCCGGCGGATATACCACACGCAATGGCAGCAAAATAAAAGTTGCGCCCGAACCTCAATTGGTCATGATCAAGAAAGAAAAGGACCAGCATGGCTGCCAGAATGGCTAAAGCGTCTGGATGCCACCAGGAAATGTTCTGGCGGACGATACCCGGCAGAGTTGCCAGCAACAAAAAGAGCAGTACGGCGCGCCAGAGCGATTGAAAGCGAGTTTGCAGGTAAACTAGAACCAGAATGGCGAGGATCATTGGCAAGACGCTGACCATCTGGCGTAGTATGGTGAGATGAAGTTGAACATGAGTGCTCAACTGATCTCCGTAGATAATCCGAAGTGGCAAAGATACCAGCCCGGAAACAATATAGAAAGGGTAGCCGTAGATATAGTGATGATAAGAGATGATATGGGTCAGGGTTTCACTCAAAGTCTTGCCGGGCGTCAACATGCGCATCAGGAAAGGATATTGAAAACTCTCATCCTGGGAGGTCAGAGAAAGCATGTGTGAATCGGCGGCGCCGGTTGCGTTAGGAAAGATAAAGCTGGCGAAATAAAGGGCGGCAATCAAAGTCACTATAATTAAGACCGATGTTTGTTTCATAATTCCTCTTGGGTGATCATAATTTTACTCCACATAAGGAATTCACTGACAGGTGAGGTAATAGGGATAAATCGGATATGTTATACTTTGCGGTCGGATGCAAAATCGAAACAAGATTAAGGCAGTAATCACTGATCTGGGCGGTGTACTGGTACGCACCCGCGAGGATGACGCTCGGGAACGCCTGGCAAAACAACTTGGATTAACCTGCTCCGAACTATTGGAAATCGTTTTCCATAGCCCCACCGCCGAGTTAGCAACTCTTGGCATTATTCCTGAAGAACAGCACTGGCTGACAATAGCCGAGCGCTTGAACCTGAAGGCGGAAGAATTGCCCGCTTTCCGTTGGGAGTTTTGGAGCAGTGAAGTACCGGATGAGAATCTTTTGGCATATCTTAAGTCATTGAAGCCGCGTTATCGCCTTGGCGTGTTAAGCAATGCCTGGTCGGATTCCGAAGGCGAAATCCATGCGCGTTTGCCTGGACTGTTAAATTGGTTTGATGATGTCATTTTCTCGGCGCAAATTGGCATGGCGAAACCGGATGTTCGTATTTACCGACTGGCTGTTGAACGATTGGGTGTTCAGCCATCAGAAGCGGTTTTTCTTGATGATGTTGATAAAAATGTAGCTGGCGCCGTGAAAGCAGGATTACACGCTATTCGCGCATCCAGTAGCGAGCAGGTTATTACAGAGTTGCGGCAATTGCTGGAAGAATAGGAGCACGTAATGGGGATGATATCCTCTGAGCTGATTAAGACCATAGGGATCGTTTCGGATACTCATATTCGCGATCAAGCGGGCAGATTACCCTCACAGCTTCTATCCGTTTTTCAGGATGCTAGAGTTGGGCTTATTCTTCATGCTGGTGATATTTGTACATTGGAAGTTTTAGAGAACCTGCAGAAAATTGCTCCCGTTTGTGCAGTGCTCGGTAATCGTGATTTTCAATTGTTTGGAAAACTTCCCCTAAAGCGGCAAATACAGATAGGACAGGTTAAAATTGGCTTGGCTCATGGATATATAAGTTTCTGGCATTATATGCTGGATAAGTTACACCATTTTCGCGATGGTTATCAATTTGAGCGGTATGCGAATGTGTTAAAGGCCGTCTTTCCACAGGCAGACGTCATTGTCTTTGGACACACCCATATCGCAGAGTTACAACACTGGCAAGGGAAGTTGTATTTAAATCCTGGCGCGTGCTCCTGCAGGCCTGGGGGGGCATTCTATAGCTTTGGGATATTGCGCGTGTATGGTGATGGAAGTGTGCAAGCAGAAATTCTGGATTTATAATATGGGGGATCATGGGGGCGGGGGACGTTTGGAGATTAAGAAAAGTTAATCCCAGAATCTTAAAATTTTCTTGACTTTATCGTAATACTTGTTATAATGATGTTTTGCGTTAATGTTCCTATAAGTAATGTGATGAAAGTAATGTTTTTGATCCGTTTATCAAGAGATTAGGAGAATTCCATGCCATCTGATCTCCATGTTAAGTCATATGCGCGAATTCCCGTTATTTTTGATCTTCCCAATCTGATTGAGGTTCAATTAGAGTCCTTTAAGCGTTTGAAAGCCGAGGGGCTGGTTGATCTTTTTAACGAAATTACGCCTATTGAATCTTACAACAAAGGAATGAAGCTGTATTTCCCCAGCCGCACCCCAGAGGCACAACAGTGGGGATTGAAGTATTGGTTTGGTGAGCCGAAACATAGTATTGATGAGTGTGTGGAGCGTGATTTAACCTATGCTTCCCCGTTGTACGTGTCTGTCTTGCTGGCTGGGCCTGAAGTATCTGAACCTATTAAGCAAGATATTTTTCTGGGCGATTTCCCGGAGATGACCGAGAAAGGTACATTCATCATAAATGGTACCGAACGGGTGGTAGTGTCGCAATTGATCCGCTCTCCCGGTGTGTACTTTGAGGCGCCGGTTGACCGAACCACCGGTCATCGTCTGGCAATGGCGAAATTGATTCCCGATCGCGGCGCGTGGATGGAATTTGAGACCCGCAAAAATGACTATCTCATCCTCAAGTTTAATCGTAAGCGTACTGTACCGATCACAATCTTTCTGCGGGCGCTAGCGGCAGTGGATGATGGGTTGCCTGATTCGCCAATCAAAACAGGTTCCGATGAGGAGTTAATTGCTCTGTTCCAGGATGTGGATAATGTCCCGGAAAGGTTGTTTATTCCTTCGACTATTCGGCAAGAGCCACCCTGGGATTTAACCGGCGGATTGACCATTGCTGAGGCATCTTTGTTGGAATTTTTTAAGCGCATGCGTCCCGGTGACCCAGCTACACTGGAAAACGCTCGGCAGTTTCTTGAGGAACAGTTATTTGACCAGCGCCACTATGATTTAGAGCGAGTCGGACGTTATAAGCTCAATCAAAAACTGGATCTCGCAGACCGCATTCCAATCTCACACCGCACTATTACGAAATGGGATATCGTATTCCTGGTTCGCCGGATGATCATGATCAATAATTACATGGAAGACAAAGACGACATTGATCACTTAGGCAACCGGCGTGTCAAAACTGTTGGCGAATTGATCCAAAACAAGCTGCGTATTGGCTTGCGGCGGATGGAGCGAGTGATAAAGGAGCGCATGTCCATCCGTGATCAGGATCAGCTTTCCCCCGTCAGCTTGGTAAACATTCGTCCGGTGGTAGCTGCGTTGCGAGAGTTCTTCGGCTCAAGTCAATTGTCGCAATTTATGGATCAGACTAACCCGCTGGCTGAACTTCGTCATAAACGCACGCTATCTGCGTTGGGTCCGGGAGGGTTAAGACGCGAGCGCGCTGGGTTTGATGTGCGCGATGTGCATCATTCGCACTATGGCCGCATTTGCCCAATTGAAACCCCTGAAGGTCCAAATATTGGACTGATCGGGCGTCTGGCAAATTTTGCTCGAGTTAACGAATATGGTTTCATTGAAACACCTTATCGCAGGGTGTTGAAAATGCTATCCAGTGATGACCCGCGTCTGGAAGGGCGTCTGATCCGTGAAACACTGGTGGACCCGGATAGCGGTGAAGTGATCATAAAAGAAGGTGAACGCATAACGGCGGATGTTCTTCCGCTCATTCGAAAGCTGAAAAAGACCAGTATCTTTGTTGCTCCGTTTGTTTCAGACGAGGTGGAGTATCTTTCTGCGGATGCAGAAGATAAATTTGTGATTGCCCAAGCAAATACCCCGCTGGATGAGAACAACGAGTTTTTGCAACAGCGCATTTCATGCCGGTACCACTCTGATTTTATTGTTGCTATGCCAGATAATGTTAATTACATGGATGTCGCGCCACATCAGGTGGTTGGTGTCAGTGCGGCCTTAATCCCATTTTTGGAACATGATGATGCGAACCGAGCTTTGATGGGTTCGAACATGCAGGCGCAGGCTGTTCCGCTGATCTCGCCAGATATCCCGCTTGTATCAACTGGGATGGAAAAGTATGCTGCGCTTGATTCTGGTCAGGTGTTGATTGCTGAAGAAGACGGTGAGGTGATTTCAGTCACTGGGCGTGAGATTGTGATACGTACTGCTTCTGGCAATATGCACCGTTACCTGTTGAGAAAATATCAGCGCTCAAATCAGAGTACGTGCATTGATCAGCGTCCGGCGGTTGTAAAAGGGCAACGAGTTCGTAAAGGAGACGTGCTGGCTGATTCCTCATCAACGGTGAATGGGAACCTGGCATTGGGGCAGAATGTTGTAGTGGCTTTCCTTTCCTGGGAAGGTGGAAATTTTGAAGATGCTATTTTGATATCTGAAAAGCTGGTTCAGGAAGATCGCTTTACTTCAGTCCATATTGAAAAGTACGAAGTGGAAGCGCGCGATACCAAACTGGGAGAGGAAGAGATCACGCGTGACATTCCCAATGTAGGTGATGACGCAATCAAAGACCTAGATGAAGATGGTATTATCCGGATTGGCGCCGAGGTTGGGCCGAATGATATTCTGGTGGGGAAGATCACTCCAAAAGGTGAAAAAGAATTGACCCCAGAAGAGCGTCTATTGCGTGCCATCTTTGGTGAGAAATCACGTGACGTGAAAGACACATCTTTGCGAATGCCGCATGGCGAACGCGGTAAGGTAGTAGATGTCAAGGTTTTCACGCGTGAGGAAAACAGCGACCTTTCGGCCGGGGTTGAGAAAATGGTGCGTGTTTCAGTAGCCCAACGGCGCAAGATTACAGCCGGTGATAAGATGGCTGGGCGGCATGGAAATAAAGGCGTTGTCTCACGTGTTGTTCCGGTGGAAGATATGCCTTTCCTGGAAGATGGTACGCCGGTAGATATCATTCTTAATCCGCTGGGTGTTCCAGGGCGTATGAATATTGGCCAGGTTCTGGAAACTCATCTGGGATGGGCGGCTCACCGTGGTGGTTTCCGTGTTGTTACGCCGGTCTTTGATGGCGCAACAGAATTCGAAATCGAAGCCGAGTTAGCGCGCGCCTGGTTGATTGACCAGGCATGGAAGGAAACTGCTGAGGCAGCTTGGTCATGGTTGAGAGAACAGGAATACTCGCCGGAAACTATTCGGGATGATGATGAGGTTCGTCTCTTGTATCTGGAGCAATGGCTTGGCGAGAGGGGATATGATGTTGCTCGATTGACTTCCGATACTTATTACGCGCGTAAAGCCACCATGAAGGAGTGGTTGAAAGACCAGGGATATAATGCGGAGGAATTACTTTCCGAGAATGAGGATGTTGTCGGTCTGGAGGCGCGTAAGAGTGATCATAAGGCAATCAATGTCTGCTTAAAACTCTGGCTAGAACGAAATGATGTGGATACCAGCGGAGTTTCTTTGGAGGATGTTCGTAAACACGCTGAGGATTTCATGATGCGCAGTGGTACCCCTATGCCAATTCTAGGCAAGCAAATCCTGCGTGATGGTAAAACCGGCCTACCGTATGATCAACCTGTAACGGTTGGTGTCATGACAATGTTGAAGCTTCATCACCTTGTTGAGGATAAAGTGCACGCGCGTTCCACGGGTCCTTACAGCCTGGTTACCCAACAACCGCTGGGTGGTAAAGCACAATTTGGCGGTCAACGTTTTGGTGAAATGGAGGTTTGGGCGCTGGAAGCGTATGGCGCTGCGTACACGCTGCAGGAAATGCTGACAGTTAAATCGGACGATGTACAAGGCCGTGTGAATACGTATGAGGCAATTGTCAAAGGCGAGCAAATTGAAGAACCTGGGTTGCCGGCATCTTTCCGGGTATTGGTCAAGGAACTGCAGAGTCTGGGACTGGCTGTAGAAGCTGTGATGGACTCTGGGGATGTGGTTAAGTTTGGCAAGGACGAGGAGCGAGTGCGTCCACCGCGGCTGGATACTGGGCTTTTGGGCTTGGGAGAAGATTTGTTGGGAGGCACAATTTAGATGCTGCAAGTTTTGACGATAAGCTCCCTTTATGGTATAATCGCCCCTCGTTGCGCTTTTTCGGGCGGATGGGTTATCTCCGCAAAGTTGAATAAAGGCGAGGCCATCGTTACTCAAGGGATGGCCTCCCTTGTTGGGATAAGGTTTTTAAGCCGGCGAATTTCGCCATAAGAAATTTTTTTTGGAGGCAAGAAGTGCCAACCATTAATCAGTTAATACGAAAAGGACGACACAGTAAAAAGAGCAAAAGTAAATCTCCTGCACTGTTGTTTACATTGAACTCGCTCAAGCAGCGTCGTATTCGACAGGATGAGGGCGCACCTCAAAAGCGGGGTGTTTGTACCAGTGTTCGCACGATGACACCCAAAAAGCCCAATTCGGCATTGCGCAAAATTGCTCGTGTGCGTCTGACCAATGGCATTGAAGTTACCGCCTATATTCCGGGTGAGGGGCATTCGTTGCAGGAGCACTCGGTCGTTTTGGTGCGTGGCGGTCGTGTGAAGGACTTACCGGGTGTTCGTTACCATATAGTCCGTGGCACACTTGACACCACTGGTGTCGCCAAACGCGCGCAGGGTCGTTCCAAATACGGCGCAAAGCAACCGAAAAGCTAATCATTTTGCCTAGTTGGATGGAGAGAGTACATGCGAAGGACAAAACCTGAACCCAGGGTCATCCCGCCAGATGTGCGTTATAACAACGTTACCGTGAGCAATCTGGTCAACCGCATTATGAAGTGTGGCAAGCGCAGCGCGGCTGTCAGAATGGTTTATGATGCGTTTGACATTGTTCAAAAGCAGACTGGTCGGGATCCAGTTGAAATCCTGGAACAAGCTCTTAAGAATGTGGGACCTCTCATGGAGGTTCGTCCGCGACGCGTAGGTGGTGCAACGTATCAGGTTCCAATGGAAGTGCCTGCAAATCGGCGAATGACATTGGCGATGCGCTGGATTATTTCCGCCGCCCGGTCGCGCTCAGGCAAATCGTTTGCCGAGAAATTGTCGGCAGAATTGCTGGATGCTGCAAATAATCAAGGTGCAGCGGTTCGCAAGCGAGAAGAAACCCATAAGATGGCTGAAGCCAACCGCGCTTTCTCGCATTATCGTGTGTAGTCAGAGGTTCATGACTGAGATTGGATTGGCTCAAGTCAGGTAGTGAAAGATGTCGCGCCAGGTTCCGATAGAACGTTTTCGAAATATTGGGATTATCGCCCATATTGACGCCGGTAAAACAACAACAACCGAGCGCATTCTGTTCTATACCGGAAAAACCTATCGGCTTGGCTCGGTAGATGATGGTACAACGGTAACGGACTGGATGGAACAGGAACGCGAGCGCGGGATTACCATTGTGTCGGCAGCGGTAACTGCGGAATGGCAGGGGCATCAGATCAATATCATTGATACGCCAGGACACATCGATTTCACGGCCGAAGTACAGCGCTCCCTGCGAGTTTTGGATGGTGGGGTGGTGGTTTTTGATGCCACCCAGGGGGTTGAACCCCAGAGCGAGACTGTCTGGAGGCAAGCGGATCGTTACGGCGTTCCTCGAATTTGTTTCATTAACAAGATGGATCGGATTGGTGCTTCGTTTGAAGAGTCCATACACTCTATCCGAAGGCGATTGGGCGCTAATCCGATACCGCTTCAAATTCCTATTGGAAGCGAATCGAATTTTTGTGGCGTCATTGATTTGCTCACTCAACAGGCTTTGTTCTGGGAGGATGATTTAGGCAAAGCAATGCGCCGGGCTGAAATCCCTGCAGAATATATTGCTGAAGCTAAAGCTCAGCGTGCTCAACTGGTGGAAAGAATTGTTGAATTGGATGATGACCTGATGAGCAAATTCCTCGAAGAGGAAGAGATCACGGTCGAGATGTTGAAAGCGGGTTTACGGCGAGCAACGATTAAGAACCTGGCTACCCCTGTTTTATGCGGTTCTGCTTTACGCAACAAGGGTGTTCAGCCCTTACTGGATGCAATTGTTGATTATCTGCCTTCACCGCTTGATATTCCACCTGTTCGAGGAAAGAATCCGGACAATGGGAAGGAACAAATACGACCTGCTCAGGATGATGCACCTCTTTCAGCATTGGTGTTTAAGATTGTGACAGATCCCTATGTTGGTCGTCTGGCTTACTTCCGGGTTTATTCGGGTGTGTTGAAGCAAGGGGTAATGGTTTATAACCCCACCAAACAGCGGAAAGAGCGTGTTGGGCGGTTGTTGCGCATGTATGCTGACCGCCGAGAAGATATAACCGAAGTATATGCTGGTGATATCGCAGCTTCCTTAGGCTTCAAGGAAACTTTTACTGGTGATACACTTTGCGATCAACATCAGCCAATCGTTTTGGAGAGTATAACCTTCCCAGAGCCGGTGATATCGGTGGCAATTGAACCCAAAACCACAGCGGATCAGGACAAGATGGCTGACGCGTTGCGCAAGCTGTCTGAGGAAGATCCAACCTTCCGCGTTCGAACGGATGAAAATACTGGTCAAACAATAATTTCTGGCATGGGTGAGTTGCATTTGGAAGTGTTGGTTGATCGGATGTTGCGGGAGTTTCGCGTTCAGGCAAATGTGGGACGCCCGCGAGTGGCTTACCGAGAGACGATTACGCGCCCTGTGCTTGGACATTCGTACCGTTATGTTCGACAAACTGGCGGACACGGTCAATATGGTCACGTTGTATTCAACTTTGAGCCAGCAGAACGTGGACAGGGTGTGTTTTTTGAAGACAAAACCACAGGCGGCGTTATTCCAAAAGAATACATCCCTGCTATCGAAAAGGGCATTTTAGAAGCTGCGGAAAGCGGCGTATTAGCTGGTTATCCAATGACTGACATAAAAGTTACATTGGTTGATGGTTCTTATCACGAAGTCGATTCAAGTGATATGGCATTTAAGATGGCTGCAATCTTGGGGTTTAAGGAGGGTGTTGAGAAGGGAGCCCCAGTTTTACTTGAGCCGATCATGAAAGTTGAGGTGATCCTGCCAACCGAGTATCTGGGTGATGTGTTGGGACAATTAAGCGCCCGCCGCGCCGAAATCCAAGGAACTGAGGCTCGTCACGGAAATTCCCAGATGATCATTGCGGTGGTTCCACTGGCAGAAATGTTTGGGTATGCTACTGAATTACGCTCGATGACGCAGGGTCGGGGTGTCTTTTCAATGGAGTTTGACCATTATGCGCCGGTTAGTGAAGCCGTGGCGCAAAAGATTTTGTATTCATAATAATATTTACTTTGAGATTATGAGGAGATTTATCACATGGCGAAGCAGAAGTATGAACGGACGAAGCCGCATCTGAATGTAGGGACGATGGGGCACATAGATCATGGGAAGACGACGCTGACGGCGGCGATCACGAAGTACTGTCAGTTTTTGGGGAAGGCGGAGTATCGGCCGTATGACAGTATCGACAATGCGCCGGAAGAGAAAGCGCGTGGGATCACGATCAACATAGCGCACGTAGAATACGAGACGGAGAAGCGGCACTATGCGCATGTGGACATGCCTGGGCATCGTGACTATATCAAGAACATGATCACTGGGGCGGCGCAGGTAGATGGGGCGATCCTGGTGGTAGCGGCGCCGGACGGTCCGATGCCGCAGACGAAAGAGCACGTACTGCTGGCGCGGCAGGTAGAGGTGCCGAGCATCGTAGTGTTTTTGAACAAAGTAGACCAGATGGATGATCCGGAGCTGCTGGAGCTGGTGGAGCTAGAGCTGCGGGAGATGCTGACGGGGTATGGGTTTCCTGGGGAGACGACGCCGATTGTGCGCGGGAGTGCGCTGAAGGCGTTGGAGAGCACGTCGACGGACCCGAATGCGCCGGAGTACGCATGCATACGGGAGCTGCTGGATGTGATAGACAACTACATACCGGAGCCGCCGCGTGAGGTAGACAAGCCGTTCATGATGCCTGTAGAGGATGTATTCTCGATCAAAGGGCGAGGGACGGTAGTGACCGGGCGAGTAGAGCGAGGGCGGATCAAGGTAGGGGATGCGGTGGAGATAGTAGGGTTACGAGAGAAGAGCATGACGTCTGTGGTGACGGGGGTAGAGATGTTCCACAAGACGCTGGATGAAGGGTTGGCAGGGGACAATCTGGGTTTGTTGCTGCGCGGGATAGAGCGGACGGATGTAGAGCGCGGGATGGTGATAGCGAAGCCTGGGAGCATCAAGCCGCACACGCGGTTCTCGGCGCAGGTGTACGTGCTGAAGAAGGAAGAAGGCGGGCGGCACAAGCCGTTCTTTCCTGGGTATCGGCCGCAGTTTTACATTCGGACGATGGATGTAACGGGGACGATCAAGCTGCCGGAAGGGGTAGA
>DYEC01000002.1 GCA_020725865.1 Anaerolinea sp.
TGCGCTGGTGCTGGAATTGGCAGACAGGCATGGTTGAGGGCCATGTGCCGAAAGGCGTGTGGGTTCAACTCCCACCCAGCGCACACAACACAAGTCGCCCAAGGCGACTTTTTATTTAAAGCGGTGGACAATAAATCTTGCCAAGTCCTCAAGGCAATTGCGCTCCAGCCCAGCTGGTTGATTCGCCAGTTTAGAAATCCCTTTTTCAATAAATTGTTCGGCTTCCTTTAACGCACATTCAGGAGCGCTACTTTTCCGGATGGCATCAATCAATCTTTGCATTTGATTGGGATTGGGACATCTTCCCTGTAGCAAGGGAATGATATCCTCATCATCCGGATTGGCTTCCGCGTAACATATAGCTGGTAATGTTACCAGACCTTGCTGCAAATCATTTCCGACCGGTTTTCCTAAAGTTTGCTGTTCACCGGTGAAGTCAAGAATATCATCTACAATCTGAAAAGCTACACCAATATTATAGCCGTATTGCCTCATGTCCTCAATTGTAGTTTCATTTGCAGGGCTGATAAGGGCTGCGGTCATCGCAGCGGTTTCAAATAGAGAAGCGGTTTTCGCGTATATTCTGCTAAAGTAATCCTCGCGGTCCACATGGCATTTCAATGCAAAGAGCTGTGTAATTTCACCATTCACGATGGTTGAAAGGGTCTGGGAAAAAATTTTCATTACCGGAATGGAGTCAGTATCAGCAGCCAATTTTGCTGCCCTAGCAAAGAAAAAGTCACCTGTGAGAACCGTGGCGCCAGGTGACCATTGAGAATTTATCGTTGGCATTCCACGGCGCAGTAATGAGTTGTCAATTAAATCATCATGGATAAGGGTGGCAGTGTGCAACAGTTCAATTGCCGCAGCCAATGTCAATAGTTTTTCTCGGGGTGCCCCGAGCATGTAACCAACAAGTAGTGTAACGGATGGCCGAATCCGTTTCCCACCTGATTTCAGGATCAGGTCGAGTGCCAGGCTGAGACCCGGATAATGTCCTTCCGCCTGAGCGCGAATAATCGAGTCAACAACTTGAAGGTCGTGTTGAACGGGCGCTAAAAATGAGATACTGGTTATGGTCAATTTGATGTTCTCCATGCAAAAAGTTGTTCTGCATTTCGAGTGGTGGCTTTTGCGATTTCAGACGGTGTTGTATGATGCAGGGTTGCCAACTTTTCTGCAATTATTGCTAAATAAGCAGGTTCGTTGCGTTTTCCCCGAAAGGGATGTGGAGACAGGAAAGGTGCATCTGTTTCCAGCAACAAACTCTCAAGCGGTAGCCGGGCAATAACATTCTGGTGTTCTAAAGCGTTGTGGTAGGTGATTGGGCCACTGATGCCAAGATAAAAGCCTCTCTGAATAGCAGGCATGGCGGCTTGAAAATTACCGCTAAACGAGTGCCAGACACCCGGACGAAGAGCAATAGGGGATTTTTTGTCAGTTAGCTCTTCTTGCCACATGATAAGCATTTTTAATATGTCTTCAGTAGCCTGGCGGTTGTGAACAATGACCGGAAGTTCCAGCTCTGCTGCCAGTTTTAGCTGGCTTTGAAATACCTCTTTTTGAAGGTGCTGTGGCGCTTTTCGGCGGTAATAATCCAGACCAATTTCGCCAATGGCGACCACTTTTGGGTGCTTTGCCAAGGTCCGCAGCACATGAAGGGAGTCCCCATTCCATTTGGTTGCATCGTTGGGATGTATTCCTACTGCGGCAAAGAGAAATGGGTGAGACTGACTTAGTTTTACCGCTTGTTGGCTGGTCTCTAAGTCGGTACCGGGTATCAGAATCCGGAATACCCCTGCTTTCTGAGCTCTTTTTAAAACCTCCGATAGGTCTTCCAGTAGCGTGTAAAAGTTCAGATGGCAGTGTGTGTCAATTAATCCGTCCAAAGCTTATTCTAGTCCTGCGATTTTTAGACCATCTTGGAGAATGGCCTGGACGCGGTCTTTGTGAGTTGTCTCACAATACACTCGCATAATCGGTTCTGTTCCGGAGAAGCGAATCAGTAACCAGCCTCCATCGTCCAGTAAAAATTTGTATCCATCCGTCGTGTTCAGCCCAACAACTTTTAATCCTCCGATGCTATCAGGTTTGGCTGCCAGGATGCGTTGTTCTCGTTGAGAACGATCTCCTTTGAACGACCGGTCAACGCGATCGTAATAATGAGGACCAACCTTACTAAACAGAAGCTCAAGCAATTCTGATGGCTTGCGTTGAAGCTTTACCATCATATCCAGGAAATACAGTCCCGCAAGAATACCATCGCGTTCAGGTACGTTGCCGCGGAAGGCATATCCCCCAGATTCTTCACCGCCAATCATCGCATTTGTTTCCAGCATTTTGGGAGCGACATACTTGAAACCAACACCAGTTTCGTATACGGGGACACCGTACATTTTCCCAAGTTTTTCGAGCATGCTGGTTGTTGACAGCGTTTTGACGATGGGACCACGCTCTCCACGTACTTCAAGGAGATAGTATGCCAGCAAAGCATACACCTGAAGTTGATTAATAAAATTGCCTTTTTCGTCCCCGATGCCCACACGATCCGCATCGCCATCCGTTATTAATAAAACATCTGCGTTTTCCTGCACCGTCCGCTGAAGTCCCACATCAATATTCGGCGGGATGGGTTCGGGACGTTTCATATCCGGGAATATTGGATTTCGCCCATTGTGTATCTCAATAACCTGTGTTTTGTGACCTCCCAATAACTTAGTAAACCAGCCAGCACCGTTTCCCCACATCGTATCAACGACAATCTTGAGCCCTGCTTCCCGGATGGGGCTTATGTCAACCAGGGTTTTGATATGCGCAATATATTCTGGAGCAGGGTCAAAACGCACCAGCCTTCCTGATGCCTCCGCTTCCTGGGCTGATAAGCGCTTAATATGGCTGGTCGATTCAGGAATTAAAGTTTCAATTTCTTGGAGTCCGCTGGGAGCGATTGCTCCGCCATGTTCGTCGCGAACTTTGAAGCCGTTATCTGTGGGCGGGTTATGGGAAGCAGTGATATTTACCGCACCGGCAGCTTTTTTGTTGACCACTGCGAACGCAATCACGGGAGTGGGGGTTGGACCATCGGTTAGATAAACGTTTAGATTGTTTGCTGCTAAGACTTCTGCAACTGCTAAAGCGAAATTTTCGGACAGGAAGCGTTTATCGTGCCCGACAACAATCCATTGCCCTTGCTTCCCATGTTTCAAGAGATAATTTGCGAATCCCTGTGCGCATAGCCGCACATTATCAAAAGTGTAATCTTCGGCAATAATTCCTCGCCAGCCATCTGTGCCAAAATGAATGTTGTGTGACATAGTCTCACCTATTCGAAGTTTTCTGTATTATATCAGCGGATGAAGACAGTGGAAAGTTATTGTACATATTTTCACCATTATCTTTTTCCTTAAAGCGTGAACAAAGACGCAGTATAATGTTGCTTTAGGGTAAAGTTTGAGATGATGGAACAGAAAAAACGTATTTATCTTGATTATGCTGCCTCAACGCCTATGGATGAACGTGTTATCCAGATAATGTTGCCTTACTTTGCGCAGATTTTCGGTAATTCCTCTTCGGTGCATTTTGGGGGTCAAGCAGCAGAGGCTGCGATTGAGCAAGCTCGTAAAACCATTGCCGGATTGATAAACGCTGATCCCGAGGAGATCATTTTTACCAGTGGTGGCACCGAAAGCGATAATCTGGCGATAAAGGGTGTTGCTTTTGCACGCAGAAGGGACAAGGGCTGTAATCATTTGCTGATTAGTCCCGTTGAGCATCCTGCTGTATTACAATCTGCGCGTCAGTTGTCTGAGGTGTTTGGTTTTGAGATTGAGTATCTACCCGTGGATTCATTCGGCAGAGTGGATCCATCGGAGGTGGCAGTTCGATTGCGACCAGATACGGCGTTGGTGTCTGTAATTTATGGTAATAATGAGATTGGTACGATCAATGATATTGCCAGCATCGGGAATTTGTGCCGGGCGAAGGGGATTCCCTTTCATACCGACGCAGTACAGGCAGCAGCACATTTGCCGATAGATGTCGTGCGCGAGAGTATAGATCTTCTGTCTATTGGTTCACATAAGTTTTACGGCCCGAAAGGTGTTGGCGTCTTGTATGTACGAAAAGGGATACACATTCTTCCTATGATTACCGGCGGTGCACATGAAAACAATTTGCGCGCTGGAACTCATAATACACCTTATATCGTTGGGCTGGCTGAGGCGTTCCGACTCACTCAAACCGAGCTTGCACAGCGAAGCGCTTGTATGACTCTAATTCGTGATATGTTGATCAAAGGGGTCCTGGAGAAAGTTTCAGGCGCGCACCTGACGGGACATCCTAGTGAAAGATTGCCCAACCATGCCAGTTTCGTTTTTGAGGGTGTGGATGGGAATACATTACTAATGATGTTGGATGTGGCTGGATTCGCATGTTCTTCTGGGTCTGCATGTAAATCGGGTACTCCTAAACCATCAGAAGTTTTGTTGGCGATTGGACTCTCCCCCGGATTAGCTTTGGGGTCGCTTCGGGTAACTTTGGGGGTTGATACGAGCGAAGAAGACATTCAATCCTTCTTGGGCGTTTTACCATCGCTGGTTGAGAAGTGCAGGAGTCTGTGCTAGGAGGTTTATGAATTCCTTGCCATTAGTTGCTGTTGCGATGAGTGGTGGGGTAGATAGTTCTGTTGCGGCGGCACTGTTATTAGAGCAGGGATATCCCTTGGTTGGGTTAATGCTACGCCTCTGGAGCGAGCCGGGATGTGAGGATAATAACCGGTGTTGCACTCCCGATGCGGTGGCGCAGGCACGTCAGGTTGCAGCCATATTGGGTATTCCGTTTTATGTTATTGACAGCCGTGATGTGTTTTATTCCCGCATTGTAGGAATGTTTCTTGAGGGACATCGGGTAGGTATTACTCCTAATCCGTGTTTGGCGTGTAATCAATTCATCCGCTGGGGGTTTCTCCTAGAGTATGCGAAAGCAATGGGTGCAAGTTATCTGGCCACAGGACACTATGCGAGGCTACAAAAAACATCTGATGGGAAAATTGAGTTATTGCGCGGTATTGATTTAGAGAAAGATCAGTCTTACGTTCTTAGCCGACTTAATCAGGAACAGCTTTCTCAAACGTTTTTACCTCTTGGTAACCTGGAAAAGAAACAGGTACGCGCTTATGCGAGTAACATTAGATTGCCCGTTGCAGAGCGCAAAGACAGCCAGGACCTTTGCTTTCTTGGTGGGGCGAATTATCGTGATTTTCTAAAGCGGCACGCCCCGGATTTGTTGCAACCGGGTCCAATTTTAAGTAGTCAAGGCGAGCGGCTAGGAACCCATGAAGGACTTGCTTTTTTCACGATTGGTCAACGGCGAGGGTTGGGAATCAGCAGTGGTAAGCCTTTGTTTGTTTTAGAAAAGGATGTTTCACGTAATGCGTTGATTGTCGGGGGAGGGGAGGAGCTGGGCCGTAAGGAATTAATTGCTGGCCAAATGAACTGGATAAGTGGAATGGCGCCGGGGAAGGTGTTTCGCGGGCAGGTTAAGATTCGTTATAAAGCCAGAAGCGTAAATGCCACGATTTTTTTAATTGATCATCAAAAGACGCGCATCAAGTTTGATGTCGCTCTCAGGGATATAACTCCTGGACAGGTTGCGGTTATTTATAATGAGGATATGGTGATTGGGAGCGGAATCATTGAGACTTCGAGGGAGGCCTATATATGAGTCTACCAGGTGTAGTATTGGGCATAGTGTTTTCTACATTGTACGGTGCGTTATTTCATCTGGTACTTGGGGGAAGTTTGCTGCGACTTTTTTTGTACATCTTTTTGAGCTGGATTGGGTTTTGGTTGGGGCATTGGGTTGGAGAAGAAGCCGGATGGATTTTTTTAAGTATTGGCACCTTGCGGCTTGGAATGGCGACGATTGGCAGTCTTCTGGTCATGGCATTAGGATACTGGTTAAGTTTGGCTACACCAGTTGAAAGCAAAAAATAAAAAAGGCGTGGTAGCCTCGATCCACGCCTTGTTTTTCTAATGAATATAGGGATTATACAAGTTTTACGTGTGCAGCTTGTAAGCCCTTGGAACTTTTCTCAATGGTGAATTCGACTTTCTGGCCTTCTTCCAGGTTCTTAAAGCCTTCACTCTCAATAGCAGAATAGTGGACAAAGACGTCGGCTCCTCCCTCACGAGAAATAAAACCATAGCCTTTGCTGGTATTGAACCATTTAACCACACCGGTGACGCGTTCGCTCATTTTAAACTCCTTAACAAATTACAAAAAATGTTTCTTTTCCTGGCTAGTGGGCACCTGAATATGCCAGACACGCGTTATGCTTTGATGTTAAAGCAAACTACCGGTGGGCGACCGAGGCTTGCCCGACCGGCATCCTTGAACATTTGCAAGTGCTTTTAGCCATAACTCTGAGTTCATCATAACGGCTTTTCAAGGAACTGTCAAGGGGAAACCTCGATTCTCTCCAAAATTGCTCCATAATCGTTTTTTTACCAGTGTAATATCAAATCTCCCCATGTTCTAGGATTGGTTAACTTGCGCCCAGGCACATTGCAAACCATACTTTGCTGGACATTTTGGCTAAGAAGATCGTTGTCTGAAACACAGAATACAAAGCCCAGCCGCATACCATCTACCGGGGTAATATTCAATACTGTCCAAGGAACGGCAAATTCTATGCGGTAAATTCCTGGTTCAGCTTTTGAGCCAATTTGTACTTCATGGAGGGTCCGCGCCAGATTTTTGGGGAAGTAGAGAACAGCCTCTTTGAATCCGTTTACATCTGGCCTACCGGCAGAAATGCCGAGCTGATAATCATCGGAATTTAACTGACTTAGGTAAAAATCGCCATCTACATTTGTGTCAATTTGTAGTTCGATCTCATCGCCTTTATACAAGCTTTGTCCGGTGGAAGTCTGCACATACACATCATCTTTGATTTTTGCTGCAATGTACAAATTTTTTGCGTCCCATCCAATTTTGAAAGAACTTGAAAGATCAGCCGGCCCCGACCAGCGTGAGGCGCCGAAGACCACCGAATTTGCACCGTATTCTGTCGCTGTCCATTCGCCCCAGTCTCCATCCAGGGTGGGTGGTGAGTCCCATAAATAATTCGCTACCACTGCCGGTCTGGAACCAGGATTTAAAGGGGTGATTTCGACGGTTGGCGGAGGCGAGATGGTGTAGGTGAGTGTTGGAGTAGCTGGCGTTAATGTATGGGTTGGCTCTTCAATTGTGAAGGTGACAGTGGGGGGTAAGCTTGTCAGCGTGGGCGGGAATGTTGGCGGCGCGGTGAGTGAACCCAGAATACCTGAACTGAATAACGCGGTCATTGTCAGGTCGGGCGTTGGTTGATTTGGAGTGGTGGGTATTAGCGCTGGAAAATTGCACGCTAAAGCGACGAGCATCAAAATAATGCCAACAGCCATTAGAGAGAATTGTTTCATAGCCGGTCTCCTGTCTGCTACTCACTCTTTATTATAGTATAGTGCGTTTGATTTTTATTTGAAAATGAATATAATGGAGTTGGGTTGAGCGATTTGTTACCGGGGAACCAAATTGTGAAGCTTGTGGCTTGCGATATTAAACTGGAAGTACGAGTTATTCTTTTCAGCCTCCGTGATCGCCAGTTGCAGGTGCTTCTTGCACCAGCTGGAGAAAACCAGGCTATGGATCTTTGGCAATTGCCAGGAAATCTGGTAGATCGGTTTTGTTCTCTGGAAGAAACTGCCAGTATGTGCTTAGTAGAGTACATCGGCTGTCGTGAGGCTTACCTTGAACAGCTGTACACCTATGGTTACGCGGGAGAGCAACTTGTATCGGTGGTTTATTATGCTTTGATTCCAGGGGACATTTACCCGAATAAAAAACATACTCCGTCTCAATGGTTTCCAGTTGATACACCCCCAGTTTTAATCAGCAATCACGCCGAGATTTTACAATATGCCCTTAGACGATTGCGGTACAAGCTGGAATATACAGCAGTTGGCTTTGAATTGCTGCCCGACCACTTTACATTAAGTGAGTTACAAAGTACTTACGAGATTGTTCTGGGAGAAAAACTTGATAAGCGCAATTTTCGCCGCCGAATCTTAAAGGCGGATGTAATTGAGCCGACACCTCATCAACGTTGCGGCGAAGGGCGACCTGCCCGTCTTTTTCGTTATCGCCCGGACGCGGTAGCTGAGGTTAAAGCCCGCCGTTTATTTCCTTGAATTTCTAAATTTCTAAAAAAGAGCGTTTTTATGCTGATATTTTTCTGAGCAGACTGATGCTCTCAATGTGGTAGGTTTGGGGGAAAAGATCAACAGGGGTAATTTGTTCCAGCCGGTAACCCGCCGATATCAGGTGGCGAATATCTCGCGCCAGTGTTGCTGGATCACATGATATGTACGCTATCTCGTTGGGGCGTAATTTTTCGATATGGTTTAGTGCTAAATTACTTAAACCTGCGCGTGGAGGATCAACAACGATAACATCCGCACACTCAATATCCAGGCCTGCCAATACTTGATCTACAGAACCCATGTATAGCAATACGTTATCAAATTGATCCAGGTTCCAAACAAAATCGTTGCAGGCTGAGGGTGAAACTTCAATAGCTATACACTTAGATGCTTGCTCGGCCAGAAAAGCAGTAAACAAACCCACGCCGCTATACAATTCCAATACAACAGGATGATTCTTTAGAGAGATCATTTGCAACAGTAACTGTATCAGTTTCTCTGCCTGTGCTGTGTTTACCTGAAAAAAAGAACCGACAGAGACACGGAATAGTTTCCCGCAAACGCTCATCACAATATGATCATCACCAGAAAGTACAGTTGCTCCATCTGCCGTTAAAAATACAGCAGATATTGGGAAATCTACAGAAAATTCTGGAGGTGTAGAGATGTCGCTTTCCAGCACTAGCAAAATGTCCTGATTGCTTCCGGTTCGTAAAGTTACTTTTTTTATCCCTGATGATGGCTCAATTTGAATACATTGCCAAACTTTATTGATGGTTTCTTCCGGCAGGTGGCACTCTTGGATCTCAATAGTCTCCCGGGCATGAAGTTGTTGAAAGCCCAGCTTTCCGTTACCAGAAAGGTGAAATTGAATAGTATTGCGGTAATTCCAGATAGATGGTGATGGAATGATTGGCTGCACAGGAGGAGCGATAACGCCAGCGATACGCGATAGCTGTTCAATAAGAATGTGTTGTTTTGTTTCAAGTTGTTCCTCATACTTCATATGCTGATAATGGCAGCCGCCACATATACCAAAATGCCGGCAGCGCGGCTCAATTCGCCCGGCTGCCGGTTTTAAAATCTTGAGGATCTCGCCGCGTACGTGGTTTTTGTGCTCTTCAGTAATCTTCACTTCTACAAGCTCTCCGGGTAAACCGAAGGGCACAAAACAGGCACGCCCATCTTCTAACTTTCCAATGGCATCACCGCCATAAACCAGCGTATGCAGTTCAACCAAAGAACCGTTTTTCTCACTTGACATCATGTTAGGGTGCACTACTATACCGCTGGAACAACGGGATGTATATTCTCCCAGAATAGACTGGTTGCCCGGAGGTCTGATCAAAAATGGTGTAAGTAAACCATTTTTCCATGCCCGGCAAATCGCCGGAACAATAAAGTCGTTTAGGGTACTTGGGGATTACCGTACAAGTATATTGCTTAATGGACTTTCCTTTTTCATCCTGAAGGACAGCATTGTAGTTTCCTTTTACTTCTTCTTCAGCCTGTACGGCAATGAAGAAACGCCAGCCAGGTAAAAATCCACCAGTATAAAAAGTCGCTTTGCTAAAATCCACTGCAGGTGTTGGGTAAGGGGTGCTGGTTGCAGAGGGGGCTAGAGTGGGAAAGCTAGTCTGGGTTGGCAATGGTGTGATTGTGGGCGCGCGGGTGAACGTGGGCAGAGAGGTTCGGGTAGGGGGTTTGGGCGTCGAGGTGGGTGTGCTTGAGCCATTAACGCACCCTGCAATCAGCAGTGTAAACATGAATATTACGTAGTAATGAAGCGGACGATGTCTTTGCATATTGGACAAATAACCTCTTGGTATTTTTAAGGTAAAATCCAGAGCCAGTTATTGGTCATAAGGCAACGAGTGCCATAATCTTTATTTGTACCAGAATTCAATGTAAATGCCAGATTTCCGCTCATGAAATAATCGTATTGTTTCTTAAGCACTGGACGTTCATTAATTAAGACCGCGATGTTTTTGCCCTCTGCCACAAGGGTCATAGTGTATTTACCATTCGGCAATGTTGGTTTTCCATAATAAGACTTGCCCAACGAGAGATATTTACCCTGCCGGTATCCAGAAAGATATACATTACCATCCAAAGCCAGGAAAGTATTGTAATGATTGTCCGCATCTGTTTCGCGAAAAACATATCCACAACCAGAAGCAAACCAGTTTGCTGTATTACTGGCAGACCAATATTCCACATCCGAATGGATGACGAAATTTTCGGGCTGATAGCCTGTGTACCACCATTGGTACCAGTTTAGCTGTGCCCAGCTTTGATCGAAATCATCAAGCGGAAAAAATGTTCCTTCAGTCGTTGATATGAGTCCACTTTGGAATAAATTTGAAATGATTTTCGCCATTGGTTGAGCCATTTCTGTGGCTTCACTGATGATCGCTTCTTCAGCCTGCCGGGTGGCTTCTTGGGCTTGTGCAATGCGTGCCTCGGAGGTTTGTGTTGCGGCGCTGGACTCCTGTGCCAGCTGGGTCTTTTCTAAGACTGCCTGTGTCGCAGATGTATCTATAGTTGGAGGCGGGGGAGTGGAGGTAGAAGGGATGGGGGTTGGTTCTTTTTTCCCGGTTAAAAAGGAACATGCCAGTGATATCAACAACAGGCTGGCAAGAAAAAAATATATATGGCGCCGTTTCATTTGGACCTCCCATCAAAAATTAACCAATGTTTTGTTTATTATACATGTTTTCCTTGAGAGTTCTTGTGGTATAATCTCACCGCTCAAGTCTACAAGTGAATAGCAATTCGGAGAGGTTGCGTAGTCTGGCCTAACGCGCACGCCTGGAGAGCGTGTAACCCGCAAGGGTTCGTGGGTTCGAATCCCACCCTCTCCGCTCGTTATATCAGCCGCCACCGGTAACGAGGTTGCGGCTGATTGATTATTCTTGACAATGCGAGTTACTACTCTGGCGCTATAAAATTTTGTTAAATATTCATCTGATAGATGCGATAACGGCGTAATGGTTTGGCATTGAGTTTGATAATTGCATTGTTCATGGGGTGATTGTCTTCCAGTACATAGTTGATTTCCATCCAGATATCAGGTGTGTATAACGACTCATACAGAGCGCGATAGAGTAAACTATCCACTGCCTGACCGTGATATTCGGGTACGACGCCAAGTGCAAACATACGATAGCGGCGAAGGCGCGGGAGTCCGATCAGCAATCTTAACCAGCCATAAGGGAAAAGGTGACCGTTAAGTCCTTTCAGTAATGTATTAATGTCGGGTATAGCAATTGCAAATCCTATTGGATTGCCTTTAGCGTCCTCCGCTAAGATGACACCTTTTGGTTGAATCACCGGTTTCAGGTCTCGTGCCATTGCCTGTACTTCTGCTTCCGTTACCGGTGAATAGCCCCAATTGTTGATAATACTGCGGTTTGACAAATCTATGAGGGTTCGTACCTCTTCATCAAAGCGTTTCATGTTAATTTGTCGGGTTTTAATTTGATTGTGACGAGCGACTATATCTGTAAGAGCCAAAACACGATCTGGAATTTGATAGCCTTCTGATCCAGAGATGTAGTAACAGAGCAAGTCTTTGACTTTTTGTAGACCGAAGGTTGTCATTTGATCGTTATAGTATGGCGGATTATATGGAGCCATGATGACAGGGGAAGGTTCAAATCCCTCCAGAACCAATCCCCATTCCTGCGATACAAAACTCCAGGGACCTCGCATGACGTTCATCTTGTTGATTTGTAACCATTCACGAGCAGTTTCCAGCAGAAGTTGCGCTGCGGAGTAGTCTTGAGTGCATTCATAGTATCCAAATAGACCGACAGGTTCGTTCCAGAATTCTACTGCCAGATTGTCAATAAAGGCGGCGATGCGCCCAATGACCTCTCCGTCTTTCTCAAGAAGGAACAGTGCATAATTGCAATGTTCTAGGAATGGATTGTGTTTGGGGTTGAACTGGCTATATTGTTCGCTGCGCAATGGAGGCACCCAAAATGGATCATGCTTGTAATGATGGTAGGGAAAGTTGATAAAAACTCTCAGGTCACTTTCGTTTTTAACGCAACGCACTTTCACTTTGGACTCCTTATGAAACAATTGTTTTTATATTAGCAGATGATGAATTACGAGTAAAGCCGATTTTGAGTAGAGCATTAGCTTGTCATTGGTCTCTGGTATGATTCCGGTAAGGAGTCGGTAGATATATTATCGCAACACCACATCAAGGCTCTGCGGGTTTTTTGTGCTCGTTTGAGTAACACCGATATTTGCTGGACAATCACTGGCAATGCGAGGTTTGCCCTTCAAGGTGTTCCAGTGGAGGTACATGATATTGATTTGCCAACAAACGTGCCTGCGGCATATCGTGTGCAAGATGTCTTGAGCGTAGCTTGGTTGAATTAGATTTATTTTGTATGTGCAAATTGGGACAAAGTTGTCTCTCGGTGAAGCCCGGTTCGTTTTGCCTGTCGTGAGAAGCTTCTTTTTATTGTTATTGATTAAATTGAGGAGCAAAAGTAAACTTGTCTATATGACTTCAAGGAAAATCTTGCATATTGATTTGGATGCGTTTTTTTGTGCAGTGGAGGAGTTGCGCCGTCCTTATCTCAAAAGCAAACCGTTTGCTGTTGGGGGACCGCCAAAAGGGCGTGGAGTTGTCAATTCCTGCTCTTATGCGGCGCGATCATTTGGAGTACATTCTGCAATGCCAATGAAGCGGGCATTAAAGATTTGTCCTCAACTTATTGTGGTTAAACCTGAACCTCGTGTTTACCAGAGGGCTTCTCAAAAAGTATTTTCAGTCCTGGCGGATTTTACGCCGCTCATCGAGCAAATCTCTATAGATGAGGCGTTTCTCGATTTGAGTGATTTACCCGAAGATGAATTTGCACTGGCAAGGCAGATTCAGGAGCGCATCTGGCTGGAAACAAAATTACCGTGTTCGATTGGTGTGGCGACAAACAAGCTGGTTGCAAAGATTGCGACCGATGTTGGCAAAGCTGCCAGCAAAGGGAGTAACTATCCAAGGGCAATTACAGTTATTCCACCGGGACAAGAAGCGGCTTTTCTGGCGGATCTTCCTGTGAGGATGCTTTGGGGCGTTGGGCCAAAAACCGCTGCAGTACTTAAACGACATGGCATTCATACAATTGGGGAGCTGGCGAATTGTCCGCAATGCGAACTGGTAAAGCTTTTTGGTAAAATGGGGTATGATTTAGCCCGTCACGCCCTAGGAATAGATGAACGTCCGGTTGTCCAGGAACGTCTCGTCAAGTCTATTAGTCAGGAGGTTACTTTCGAAGAAGATATTCGGGACGAAACATACCTTCGGCGCACATTGCGTGAATTAGTGGAAAAAGTAGCTTATCGTCTGCGTCAGGAAAAGTTGTGTTGCAGGACAATTCGCATCAAATTGCGCTGGCCTGATTTCACCACTCATTTACATCAGCGAACTCTTCCTAATCCCACAGATGAGGAATCAATTATTTTTCAGATTGCAGAGGAGTTGTTCAGCCAGTTATGGCAACCGGGCAGTGCTATTCGATTGCTGGGGGTTGGTGTGAGTTCTCTGTCCTTGCCCGTTTATCAGCTTAACTTGTGGCAAACCGAGAGTTTTCGGGAACACCAGCTACTTGGGGCAATTGATAAGTTGCGTGAGCGGTATGGGAAATCTGTGATCCATCGTGGGCTTATCATAGACAAAAAGCACGAGGGAGTTTGAGGAACTTATGCAGGCCGAATCCGCAGCAATATGGCCATACAAACGACTGTTTTCGAATACAAACTTTTTATTGCTCTGGTTGGGGCATTTAATTGCTTATATTGGTGATTACTTTATATTACTGGCTGTGCCAATTGTTGTTGAAAAGCTGACAGGATCAACATTAATGGTGGGTCTCTCTGTCATCTCGGAGGCGATTCCAATGCTCATGTTGGGACCAGTCGCCGGAGTGTTCATTGATCGTTGGAACCGAAAGCGAATTATGATCATGTCCTGTGTTGTCAGGGCGATGCTGGTTTTGATCCTGTTGGTTGTCCAGCGTGCAGATCAGGTGTGGGTTTTCTATCTGGTTGGTTTCTTGATGTCCACGGTCAGTCGTTTTTTCTCGCCAGCAATGAATGCTCTTTTACCCTTAATTGTTGAAGATCCAGATGATCTTTTGAATGCAAACGGATTAATGCAGCTTGTAATGACAGTGGGGCTTCTGGCTGGGCCAGCGTTGGCTGGTTTCATTATTGATTCATGGGGAGCTTCTGCGGCTTACTGGGTTGAATCGGTTTGTTTAATGATAGCTGCTGCAATGAATATGTTTGTCCATGTACCGAAGCGAAAAGAGTTAACCCAAAATCCTGCAACACATGATATAAGTTCGGTGCTGAATGAGCTTTGGGAGGGTATTGGCTATCTCTTTTCCAATCGGACCATGTTTGGCGTTCTGGTTGTGTTACTGGTAACCCAGCTAGGTTTTGGGGCAATTAATGTGGTTTGGGTTCCATATTTGCAACGTACATTTGGAATTGGTCCAAAGGGGTTGGGAATTGTAGATGCGGCACAGGGGCTGGGCATGATATTTGGAGGTATCGCTCTTGGTTTTCTTAGTAAGCGTTTGGTGAAAACAACGCTGGCGGGTGGGGGTGCTGTAGTTATCGGCATCTTTTTTGCTGCAATTGGTCTTGCTCCGGGGTTTCTCTACGTTATTGTCTTTTCCTTTCTGGTGGGTTTTGGCTTTGTGCCGGCTCAATCTGCGATAATGACCTTAATTCAGTTAGCCGTCCCGAACCAAAAACTTGGACGAGTAAGTAGTGCCAATCTGGCTTTGCGTAGTGCCTCCGGGTTGATCTCAATGGCTCTGGCAGCAGCTTTTGCAGAGGCGATTGGACATCGCACTGTGTATGTTCTGTGTGGCTTGATTGTAGTTCTGGGTGGGATTCTAGCTTTTATTGCAATCAGAGAACCTGAAATTCAGGTGGAGGTATTGTGATACAGCGCGACCTGCAAAGTAAATTATTGGATGGTTTAATTACTGGTTTGGCCTTAATTTTACTTACGGCAATATTGCGATTGCTGATGTCGTTTTCTGAAGCAATACTTGGCAAACCGGGAGTGCTTTCCCTGATGTTTGGGGTTCTTGCGGTTATGGTTTTGTGTCTGGATCGTAGCCTGGTATCTCGTTTTCCGGACACAGTTCGCGCCCGGTTTGGAATGATGGGGGGAATGTTAGCCTGGATGCTTGTAGAGCTGAATGGCTCTTTAGAGGAAGGGGTGAGGTTTAGTTTATCCTTTGTCCTGGAATTGATTGTTATATCATTAACTGTATCAGTTTTGTGGCGTCGTCTGCTGCCTTTAGGGGGTAAGTTTTATGCTTTGACATTTTTATTGAGCTGGGGCAACGCTCTTTTATTACTGGTCAAGCAACAGTTAGAGGTGAGTTATTCTATGCCGATTAAAGTAGTGTGGACAATTATTGGTTATCTGGCAATTTTAGGTGTTATTGTAACAATGGGATGGATATTAACATTCAGCGAGAGCCGCCAGCAGCGTTTATGGGGTGGAATAGCATTATGGGCATTAACTTTATTGACACTGGAAGTTTTTTCGAATGGTGTGTTCCGGGGATGGTCATAGGAAAGTTTTACTTATAATGCGAGCAAATGGGACAGGGGGCTGAATGATAGTGGCGAAAGCAGCCAAAGCATTGACAAATATTTTCCGCACTTGGGTCTCGTCGGCTTTGCGTGCAAGTTTTTTGACGGCAATGGTGCTCAATCTGGAACGGATTGTCAAGTTCCTCACCGGTGTTGGGTTTCAAAACGCCCGTAGCAACCTGATCCTAGGATGAGGTGTCGTTGGCGGGGGTAGCTCATACCTCTTTGGCGTGACTTTATTTTTCAACACCCTCTAATAGGCTTTTTCTGAAATTTATTTATCTGTTCATGAGTATCATTAGTTGGGTTGCTTGTTGTATAATTGTAAAAAATCCTCAGGCGGAATAATTATGTTTGAAACCCGGGTGTTAATTGTAGATGATGATGCGCTTGTTTTAAGATTATGTGAGCGAATGTTAACACGCGCATCGTTTCAGGTGGTCACTGCAAATGATCCATTTACTGCCCTTGAGATATTAAAAAAGCAACCCGTTGATCTGTTACTAGTGGATATTTACATGCCAGAGATGGATGGCTTTGAGCTTATCATGCAGGGACGCCAGTATCAGGCTGATATGGCGGTTTTAGTTATGACCGGTTACGGTACAATTGAAATGGCTATCAAGGCGCTACGCCAAGGCGTGGATGGTTTGATTCTCAAACCGTTTGAGGGTGGTGATCAGCTGTTAGATGCTGCTCGCGCTGCGCTTGTTGAAAGTCAGCGAAAGCGTGATGCTGGAAGGTTACAAGCTTTACGTCCTTTATTTGATATTAGCGAAACCCTAATTTCTGAGACGAATTTACAACCATTACAGAAATTGATTCTCGAGTCAGCAGGTAGTTTGCTTCAGGCACCTTATGTGGCAATCTATCGACAGTTAACGGGAGATAGTGAATATGAGCTAGTATCATGCTCTGAAGCACCATTAGATTGGCACAAGAGTATTGCAGTCAATGGTCTGGTGTGGTTACTGTTGCAGAAAGGCAATCCACTTCTTGTAAATTGCGATGGTCCCGGTGATGAGGAAAATCGAGCTTTGCTTATGAAGGCTGATTTGCGCGCCGCAATGGTTGTGATTGTCAATCGTGGCAATAAACGTTTTGTGTTCTTTGCGGCGAGAGGAGATGAAGGTGTTGCGTTTACTCACTCTGATCTTGAGATGTTTGTTATTTTATCCCGTCAGTCCGCTGTGGCAATTGAGAATGCAGAGTTGTATGAGGACTTAAGGAAGTATATTCGTCGTTTGGAGGAATCTCAGAAAGCACTGGTTCAGGCTGAAAAAATGGCGGCGGTGGGGCGTCTGATGGCTTCTGTTGCCCACGAAGTGAATAATCCCTTGCAGTCAGTGAGAAATTGCCTGCATTTAGTGCATCATCGAGGAGTGGGGGCAGAACAATCATCTTCCTATTTGGACATGGCTACCAAGGAACTCGATCGGTTATCCAATACAGTTCAGCGTATGCTGGAGTTTTATCGTCCGGGGCGAATTGAGAAGGAGAAGGTAAATATTGAAGATATTATTGACCGGTTGCTGGAGCTTCTTAGGGCGCAGCTCAAACAACGCGAGGTAGTAGTACTCAAAGAATTCAAACAACCTCTTCCTGTGGTGATGGTTGCAAGAGATCAGATACAACAAGTATTTTTTAATCTATTCTTAAATGCCCTGGATGCTATGAATGAGGTGCAGGGAGAAAAGAAAATATGGGTCGAAGCCTTTCCCGAAGGTGGATATCTCAGAGTAACTGTTGAAGATGCGGGCGTTGGTATTGACGAAGAACTGCAACAACAAATTTTTGAACCCTTTGTCAGTACGAAACCCGAAGGAACAGGATTGGGACTGTCCGTCAGTTATGGTATCATTGAAGCTCATGGGGGAATGCTGCGTGTTATTCCGCCTAAACACGCCAATGGCGCCTGTTTTGAGGTTGCGCTACCTATAGAGTGAGAGAAAACCGCATGAAAGAAAAGATTCTTGTAGTTGATGATGAGAAAATTGCCCGTGTTACCCTTACTCAAATTCTGAGGCTTGAAGGGTATACTGTTCATTCTGTCGAAAGCGGGGAAATGGCTTTAGAAGCCTTAAGACAGGAGTCTTTTGACTTGGTCATTGTGGATCTTCAGATGCCGGGAATCAGCGGTTTGGATGTTTTGAGAAACACGGTTCGTGAGTTTCCAGGGGTAAGGTTTATCATATTGACTGCTTATGGTTCTATGGACACGGCTATCGAGGCATTGCGGAGTCATGCTTATGATTACCTATTAAAGCCTGCCTCACCTCAGCAAATTCTTGACACTGTGAACCGGGTGTTAAGTGAACCAGCGCGTTTGTGGCAAACTGATAAAGCAAGCTCTGCAGCGACCTCCGTCCATACTCGGCCGATTGCTATGGAGTTGCCGGGCGGAGCTGAGCTAAATTGGAATCGGCGGGTAATTGTATGGAAAAACCAAACTATTCTGTTAACTCCAACTGAGTTGAGATTATTTGAGGTGCTTTGCGAAACGCCTGGTCGGGTCGTTTCGCATTCTGAATTGATATATCGAATCCAGGGTTATCAACTTGAAGCTGAAGAGGCTGCGCGAATCCTGCGGCCGGTTTTATCACGTTTACGGAATAAATTATCAATTATTCCTGGTGGAGAAGAGTGGATCAAGACAACCAGAGGGGCAGGCTATATGATTGACACTGTTTTGGGGGACAATAATTAGAAAGCACGTTCTTTATATTTCTTGGCGACTAAGTAATCGAAATTAAAAAAGAGCGGGTGATGGGATTCGAACCCACGAATGGCAA